>NZ_JCALDN010000018.1:0-90468 GCF_059812885.1 Mycobacterium sp. NGS33
CCGCAACGGTTTAAGTCTCGGTGAATACCGGGGCCCTTGTGCCGCGCAAAAAGAGAAAGTAATGTCACTTTCAGTTTTCCGGTCCTGATCGCCAGCCCGCTGGTCGCCCGTCGGAGGAGCCGTCCATGGAATCCTTTGTCCACCTACGCAAAGGCAGAACACCGCGCCGCCTGCACGCCGACCTCGAGGGCCTCAAGGACGACGAGTTGGGCCGGGGCGGATTCACCGGCCGCACCGCCAATCTCTACCGGCGCCACGACCCCACCGCCTACCGGTCGGTCGGCCCGCTGCGGCCCATCGACGTGCTGTCCAGCGAGCTCAAGCCCAGCGATGCCACCGACGCCGACGGTGGGCCCCTGCTGATGTTCAGCAACGACGACTGCCGAATTCTGTTGAGCCGACGACTCGAGCCGATGCCGTTCTTCGTCCGCCATGTCGATGGGGACCTGCTGTGCTTCGTCCACGAGGGCAGCGGCCTGGCCGAGACCGAGTTCGGGCCACTGCGCTATCGGGAGGGCGACTGGCTCTACATCCCGAAGGCGTGCACCTGGCGCCAGAGCCCCGACAGCCCGACCACGATGCTGATGATCGAGGCCACCGACGAGTTCCGGGTGCCACCGCCCGGAGCGTTGGGCCGCCACTTCCCGTTCGACCCGTCGCAGGTCGTCATCCCCGAGCCGGCGCCGGCCGACGAGGGCGCAACCGACGGCGAATTCGAGGTCCGGTTGATCCACCAGGGCGGCCCGACAACGCTGTTCTACCAACACAATCCGCTCGACGTCGAGGGCTGGCGTGGGGACAACTTCGCGTTCACCTTCAACATCGCCGATTACAACGTGGTCACCTCCGACAGCGTCCACCTCCCCCCGACCGTGCACCTGTTCATGCAGGCCACCGGCGTCTACGTGATGAACTTCCTGCCCAAGCCCGCCGAAGGGATCCCGGGCACCGAACGCACCCCGTGGTATCACCGCAACGTCGACTACGACGAGATCGCCTTCTTCCACGGCGGCTCGCTGTATGGCATCCCGATGCCGCCGGGCTTGATTTCGCATGCGCCACAAGGCGTTCACCACGGCGCGCCGGAAAAGGCCCGGGAACGCGCGCGGCGCAAATTCGACGACTACTCCCGCGTCGACTGGCAGGTGATCGCCGTCGACACCCGCCGCCGGCTGACCCCGTCGGCCGAAGTACTGGCCCACGACCTAGGACAACATTGATGAAACACGAGTACGACCGGATCCCCTATCTCGTTGCGTTCCAGAACAATTCCGGGGTACGCGACGTCTACGGCGGCCTGGCCGAGATCACCGTGCTGGAGAGCTATCTGCTCAAGCCGAAGGACAAGCCGTCGGACACGGTGCTGGTGTTCATGCATCCGATCGGTGGCGGCGCCTACCTACCGATGATCAATGCGCTGGCCCGAGCCGGCCACCACGTCATCTACTGCAACAGCCGCTTCCGTGGCACCGACTCGGCGCTGCTGATGGAGAAGGTGGTCGAGGATCTCGGCGAGTGCATCAAGGACGCCAAAAAGCGACTGGGCTACTCCAAGGTGGTGCTGGCCGGATGGAGCGGCGGCGGCTCGCTGTCGGTGTTCTACCAGCAGCAGGCGCAGAATCCGACCATCACGTCCAGCCCGACCGGTGACGGCCCCGACCTGACCAAGCTCGACCTGCCCGCCGCCGACGGCATCATGCTGCTCGCGGCGCACATCAGCCGGCACGGCACGCTGACCGAATGGCTGGACGCGTCGATCCTCGACGAATCCGACCCCACCAAGCGCGATCCCGAGCTGGACCTGTACAACCCCGACAACCCCAATCAGCCGCCCTACAGCCAAGAATTCCTGGATCGCTACCGGCAGGCGCAAATCGACCGCAACCGCCGCATCACCGCATGGGTCAAGGACAAGCTGGCCGAGCTGAAAGCGTCGGGGCGCCCCGACGCCGATGTTGCCGAGTTCTGCTTCGTCGTGCACGGCACCATGGCCGACCCGCGCTGGCTGGACCCGGCCGTCGATGCCAACGAACGGGCCCCGGGCACCTGCTACCTGGGGGATCCTCAGGTGGTGAACATGAGCCCCGTCGGGCTGGCCCGGTTCTCCACCCTGCGCGGCTGGCTGTCGCAGTGGAGCTATGACGACGCGCGCGGCGACGCGGTGGCCTGCGGGCCCGACATCGCGATCCCGGCGCTGGTGATCGGTAATCTTGCCGATGACGCCTGTACGCCCAGCCACACCCGGCGGCTGTTCCAGGCGATCGGACACGAGGACAAGGAAATGCACGAAATCCCCGGTGCCACACACTATTACGCCGGGCCCGACCAGCGCGACGCGCTGCGGGCCGCGGTCACCATCGTCACCGACTGGCTGGTGCGGCACGACTTCGCGAGCGCCGGATGACGGTGACCGGGCCCCTGGACGGCATTCGGGTGCTCGAGCTGGGCACCCTGATCGCCGGCCCCTTCGCCGGCCGGCTGCTCGGCGACCTGGGCGCCGACGTGATCAAGGTGGAACTGCCCAACGCCCCGGACCCGCTGCGCACCTGGGGCCAGGCCGAACTCGACGGCCAACACGTCTTCTGGACGGTGCACGCGCGCAACAAGAAGGCGATCACCCTGGACCTGCGCCACCCCCGTGGCCGGGAGCTGTTCTGCGACCTCGTCGAAAAGTCCGACATCGTGGTGGAAAACTTCCGACCGGGCACCCTGGAAAAATGGAACCTGGGCTACGAGGTGCTGAGCGAACGCAATCCGGGCATCATCCTGGTGCGGGTGTCCGGCTACGGGCAGACCGGACCCGACGCCGCCAAGGTCGGCTACGCCTCGGTCGCCGAAGCGGCCAGCGGACTGCGGCACCTCAACGGTTTCCCCGGCGGGCCGCCGCCGCGGCTGGCGCTCTCGCTCGGTGACAGCCTGGCGGGGATGTTCGGCGCGCAGGGCGCGCTGGCCGCGCTGTATCGACGCAGCGTCACAGGACGCGGCCAGGTGGTCGACGTCGCCTTGACCGAATCATGTTTGGCCGTCCAGGAATCCACCATTCCCGACTACGACGTCGGCGGTGTGGTGCGCGGACCGTCGGGCACCCGGCTCGACGGCATCGCGCCCTCGAACATCTACCGCAGCGCCGACGGCTCGTGGGTGGTGATCGCCGCCAACCAGGACACCGTGTTCGCGCGGCTGTGCAAGGCGATGGGCCGTCCGGAGCTGGCCACCGACGAGCGATTCGCCACACACGGGGCGCGCGGCCGCAACCAGGACGAACTCGACCACATCATCGGCAGCTGGGCGGCCGAACGCCAGCCCGGTGACATCATCGAAACCCTTTCCGCCGCAGGGGTGATCGCCGGCCCGATCAACACCGTCGCCGAGGTGGTCAACGACCCGCAGCTGCGCGCCCGCGACATGCTGATCGAGCACTACGACGAGCGGCTGCAGCGCAACGTGCTGGGCCCGGGCATCGTGCCGGTGCTCTCGGAATCGCCGGGCCGCCTGCGCAACGCCGGCCCCGCGCGACCGGGCCAGCACAACGACGAGGTCTTCACCGGGCTGCTGGGCATGACGGCCGAGGAGCTCGAGAAGCTGCGCTCCGAGGAGGTGCTGTGACACACGTCGACATTCGCGAGGTGGCGCTGCGCGACGGTCTGCAGATCGAAAGGCCAATCCCGTTGTCGGCCAAGCTGGAACTGCTGGCCGCGGTGGCGGCCACCGGGGTCCGCGAGGTCGAGGTCACCGCGTTCGTCTCCCCGACGAAGGTGCCGTCGATGGCCGACGCCGCTGAACTGGCCACACATCTGCACGACTACCCCGACATCGAATTCTCGGCCCTGGTGGCCAGTCCCAACGGCGCCAAGCGGGCCGTCGCCGCGGGCTTGCGCTCCGTCGAGTATGTGGTCGCCGCCGATGACACCTTCAGCAAGGCCAACGTCGGACGCACCAGCGCCGAGGCCACCGCGGCGATCGACGAGATCGTCGCGATCGCGCACGACAGCAACGTCACTGTCGAAGTCGTGATCGCCACCGCCTGGGATTCACCCTTCGAAGGTCCCACCCCGCCCCAGCGGGTGCTCGAGATAGCGGCGGCCGCCCGCGAGCGTGGCGCCGACCGCCTGTCCATCGCCGACACCATCGGCACCGTCACCCCGGGTCGGGTGAGTTCGCTTATCGCGCAATTACTTCCGGTGATCGGCGATCTCCCCCTGGGCGGGCATTTCCACAACACCCGCGGCTCCGGACTGGCCAGCGCCTATGCCGCGGTCAGCTCCGGTGTGACCCGGCTGGACGCCTCGGTGGGCGGGCTGGGTGGCTGCCCCTTCGCCCCGGGTGCGACCGGCAACATCGCCACCGAGGATCTGGTGTACCTGTTGGGCGACAGCGGCATCGACGTCGACATCGACCTGCAGGCCGCCATCGCCGCCGCCGATGTGGCGAGATCGCTGGTCGGCCACGACCTGCCGAGCGCCCTGTTGCGCGCCGGCGACCGGATTCGAGACTAGATGTCAGCCCCGGAGGCAGCCCGCGAGCTGACCGCCAAAGGTCGCCAAACCAGGCAGGCCATCGAACAGGCCGCCCGGAAATTGTTTGCCGAACGGGGTTTTCACGGCACCACCCTGGCCGACATCACGTCGGCCGCGGGGAAATCGCCGGCGGTGTTCTACCGATACTTCACCGACAAGGAGGACCTGCTTGCCGGTCTCGCGGAGTCATTCCTGCACGAGGTGGTGACGCCGTCGGGGCTGAGCGTTCACCTTCCGGACTCTCCGGACGACGACGCCTTCTTCGCCTCGGTGGTCACCGGCTACTGGAACATGTTCAAGCAGAACATCGGGATCATGATCGCCGTGGCCCAGCTGGCCGCCACCCAACAGCGGTTTGCCGCCGTGCAGAACGAGTTTCGCCGCTTCGGCATGGACATCGTGGCGGCATCGGTTCGGCGCGCGCAGGAGCAGGGTTACGGCGCCGAGCTCAACCCGCAGCACACGGCGGCGGCCATCGCGCTGCTGTTCGAGAACTTCACCACCGTCTTCGTCGGGCAGTCGGGTCTCGGAATCCAGATCAGCGACGAGGATGCCATCGCGACGCTGTCGACGGTGTGGAAGAAGACTCTCTATGGCGCGTAACGCGAGAATCGCGAGGAGATAACCGTGGATTTCACCCTGCCAGAACACCTGCCGGGCGTGCTCGCCGAGATGGACGAGTTCATCGAGACCGAGATCAAGCCGCTGGAACGGGAAAACATCCAGTACTTCGACCAGCGCCGCGAACACGCGCGCACCGATTGGGACAACGACGGAATCCCGACGCGCGAGTGGGAGGACCTGCTCTCCGAGATGCGCCGCCGCGCCGACAAGGCGGGCTGGCTGCGCTACGGACTGCCGGCCTCGCTGGGCGGTCGCGACGGCAGCAACGTCGACATGGCGGTCATCCGGGAGCACCTGGCGCACAAGGGCCTTGGCCTGCACAACGACCTGCAGAACGAGTCGTCGATCGTCGGCAACTTTCCGCAGGTGATCATGATGGAACGGTTCGGCACCGAGGAACAGCGCAAGGTGTGGTCGGAGGCGTTGATCACCGGGGAACGGTCCATGGCTTTCGGGCTGACCGAGCCCAAGCACGGATCGGATGCCACCTGGCTGGAAACGCGCGCCGAACGCGACGGCGACAGTTGGGTGATCAACGGCTCCAAGCGGTTCAACACGGGCGTGCACCGCGCGACCCACGATCTGGTCTTCGCCCGCACCTCCGGGGAGCCCGGCAGCGCGCGGGGCATCACCGCGTTCCTGGTGCCGACAGACACGCCCGGGTTCACCGTGCCCTACTACTGGTGGACGTTCAACATGCCGACCGACCACGGCGAGGTCGAGCTCACCGATGTGCGGATTCCCGCCGATGCGGTGCTCGGCGAGGTGGACCGCGGGCTGGAAGTCGCGCAAACGTTCCTGCACGAGAATCGAATTCGGCAAGCCGCCAGTAGCCTGGGCGCGGCGCAGTACTGCATCGACCGTGCCGCCGAATATGCCGGCACCCGAACGGTTTTCGGCAAGCCGCTGTCGGTCAACCAGGCCGTCCAGTGGCCGCTGGCCGAGTTGGCGACCGAAGCGCAGATGGTGCGGCTGCTGGTGCATTACGCCGCCTGGCATCTCGATCGCGACCACCATATGGAGGTCTCGGACAAGGTGTCGATGGCGAACTACCGCGCCAACCGGCTGGTGTGCGACGCCGCCGACCGCGCCATGCAGATCTTCGGCGGCCTCGGTTACAGCCGCCACGAGCCGTTCGAACACATCTACCGCCACCACCGTCGCTATCGCATCACCGAGGGCGCCGAGGAAATTCAGATCCGCCGGGTGGCGCAGCGGCTGTTCAAATTCGGCACGAAGTGATGGACAGCGTGGAGCCGGCGGAGCTGGGCACCAAGCTGGCCGGCGTGCTCACGGCGGCCCTCGGCGCCGACACCGCGGTGGAGAACCTGCGCGCGTTGACCGGTGGCGCCAGCAGGACGACCTGGGCGTTCGAGGCCGTGACGGGCGCGCAGCGTCGTGCGCTGATCCTGCGCACCGGCCCACCCGACGACGTGCATGCCGGCATGGAGTTGGAAGCCAAGACGCAGGCCGCCGCGTGCGCCGCGGGCGCGCCCGTCCCCCACGTGTTGATCGCCGACAATTCCCCTGCCGCGCTGGGCAATCCGTTTCTGATCTGTGACGAGATCAAGGGCGAGACCATCGTGCCGCGCATCCAGCGCCAGCTCGACGACGACAAGCGCATGCGATTGCTGCAGCAGTGCGCGCAGGCGGTGGCCGCCATCCACCGCGCCGACCCGGACGTTCCGGACCTGACCCACGAGGACCAGCTCGCCGAGTGGCGGCAGCGTCTCGATGAGATGGGTGACACCACCGCAACCTTCGAATGGGGGTTTCGTTGGCTGGCCGCCCACCGTCCGCCACCGTCGCCGGCGGTGTTGGTGCACGGCGATTTTCGGATGGGCAACCTCATCGTGGACGGGGCTGACCTTGCGGCGGTGCTGGACTGGGAACTCGTGCACGTCGGGCAGGCGTACGAAGACCTGGCCTGGTTCTGCATCCGGGCCTGGCGATTCGGCGCCCCGGCCGGTCTCGGCGCCGGCGGCCTGGGCAGCATCGAAAGCTTCGTGCGGGCCTACGAGCAGGCCAGCGGGACTACCGTCGACCGGGTGGCGTTTCACTGGTGGCTCGTGCTGGCCACCTTGCGCTGGGGCGTCATCTGCCGCTTCCAGGCCGAACGGCACCTGAGCGGGCAGCACCGCTCGGTCGAGTTGGCCACCATCGGGCGTCGAGTCTGCGAAACCGAGTGGGACCTGCTCAACCTGCTCGCGCCCGCCGACGATGCGCGCCGCGCCGCGGCGCGAGGAGGAGGCGGGCAATCGGGGCCGGGCGCGGCCGTGACCGGCGCGTACGGCCGCCCGTTGGCCGTCGAACTCGTCGCCGCGGTCGCCGAATTCCTGGAAAGCGACGTGCGCGGGGCGACCGAAGGACAGGTCAACTTCCACGCCCGCGTCGCCGCCAATGCGCTGCGCATCGTCGAACGGGAACTGCTCGACGACAGTGACGCGGAGTCCCGCGCGGCGCTGGCCGGCCTGGGCTTCGCCGACGAGGAACAGCTGGCCGCCGCGATACGGTCGGGCGAGCTGGACGGGCAGGCGGACCAGGTCACCGCCTGCCTGCGCACCCTGGTACGACGCCGATTGGCCGTCGCCCATCCGGGATACGACACCGAGTAGCCCGGCGATCGAGAGAGGAGCCCGACATGTCCGCTTCCGGCACCGCGACGGTCGTCGAGACGGCCAACCGCCTGTTCGCCGCGATCGAACGCAGCGACACCGCCGCGGTTGACGCGATGTGGAGCAAGGACATCGCGGTGTGGCGCTCCGACTCGCGCCGCGACCCCGTCACAACAGACGACAAGGCTCGCGCGATGCGGGTCATCGATTGGTTCATCGGCGCGACCACGCAACGCCGCTACGAAATCCTCGACCGGCAGTTTTTCGACGACGGCGCCGCGCGGGGCTTCGTCCAGCAGCACATCTTGCACGCCACCGGGCATGCCGGACAGTCGATCTCGCTACGGGTCTGCATCGTGATCAGGGTGGATACCGACGGCCTGATCGAGCGCATCGAAGAATATTTCGATCCCGCAGGGATCGCGCCGTTGCTCAACTAGCGCTAGATTCGCCACGACACACTGGGGGTGACGATGACGACTTTGGAGACACTGCTTCACGATCCCGACATGGCCGGCGCGTGGAACCTGGTTCGGGATCGCTCGGCCATCACGTTCAAGATCCGCAACATGTGGGGCCTACTGAACGTCAAGGGCCGCTTCACCGACTTCACCGGCGACGGCCAACTGACCGGCACGGGAGCGGTTTTCGGCCGCGTCGACATTCGGGCCGCCTCGCTGGACACCGGCATCGGGCGTCGCGACACGCACCTGCGCTCGGCCGACTTCTTCGACGTCGACCGCTTCGGGGAGATCAGCGTCATCGTGACAGCGGTGCACCCGACGAAAGGCAAGGCCGCCGACCTGCGGACCACCTTCACCATCAAAGGCGTCACCGAGGAGGTAACGCTGCCGGTCACGATCTTTGAGCTCGAGGACGGCTCGATCCGAATCACCGGCGAGACCAAGCTCGATCGCGACCGGTTCAACCTGGGTTGGAACCGGCTCGGCATGATGAGCTCCACGGCGACGGTCGCCGCGGACGCCCACTTCGTGCGGGTATCGCAATGAGGATTTCCGCGGGCACCCCGCTTCACGCGGGTCGACACCAGTAGCATCTGCACCGTGCCCGACTCCACCCCCCAATCCAGCGTCGCCCTGCGGATCCTCGTCTACAGCAGCAACGTCCAAACCCGCGAACGGGTGATGCGGGCGCTGGGCAAGCAGCTGCATCCCGATCTGCCCGAACTGAGCTATGTCGAGGTGGCAACCGGGCCCATGGTGGTGGCGACGATGGACAAGGGCGGCATCGACTTGGCCATCCTGGACGGCGAGGCCACCCCGACCGGTGGAATGGGAATCGCAAAGCAGCTCAAAGACGAACTCGAGAACTGCCCGCCCCTGGTCGTCTTGACGGGGCGGCCCGACGATGCCTGGCTGGCCGCCTGGTCGCGCGCCGAGGGCGCGGTGCCGCACCCCATTGACCCCATCGTGCTGGGGCGCACGGTGCTCAACCTGCTCCGGGCACCCGTTCGCTGACTCATCGCACTTTGCTGCGACCACTCCTAGCGGGACATCGGATGAGGGGCTGTCGGCCCTGGCGACGCCGTTGATCTCTACCGCCGCACCGATCTGCACAGCAGCGCCTTTGCTGGTGCTGCCCGCGTAGCCGACGCGGCGGATCACGTCCGGCGACGGGCGTTGCTTTCACCGCCTATCGAGTTTGCGCAGCACAGCGCTGCATGGCGCCGCCGATCCCGCCCAACGCCCACCCCGGGCAAGCACGCCGCGCGCCGCGACGCTATGTTGTAAATCACTGTGGCGGGCTTGCGACCCAGTTCGTCACAGCAGCCCGGTTACCGCCTGGCCGCTGCAGGCGGCTCGTACGACGGATCATGGAGCGAGTTGAACGTCTACATACCCATCCTGGTGCTAGGCGCCATCGCCACCGCCTTCGCCGTGGGCTCGGTGGCGATCGCGAGCCTGGCCGGCCCGTCACGTTTCAACAAGTCGAAGATGTCGGCCTACGAGTGCGGAATCGAACCCACCGAGACCTCGGTGAGCGGCCCGCATGCGACGGCCGGGCAGCGCTTTCCGGTGAAGTACTACCTCACCGCGATGCTCTTCATCGTCTTCGACATCGAAATCGTGTTCCTGTACCCGTGGGCGGTCAGCTACGACGCGCTGGGCACCTTCGCTCTGGTCGAAATGGTCATTTTCATGCTGACGGTTTTCGTGGCCTACGCCTACGTGTGGCGCCGCGGCGGCCTGACGTGGGATTGAGGTAAGACGTGGGTCTTGAGGAACAGCTGCCCGGCGGGATTCTGCTGTCCACGGTCGAGAAGGTCGCGGGCTACGTCCGCAAGAACTCACTGTGGCCGGCGACATTCGGGTTGGCCTGCTGCGCCATCGAGATGATGGCAACGGCCGGGCCAAGATTCGACATCGCCCGGTTCGGCATGGAGCGCTTCTCGGCCACCCCGCGGCAGGCCGATCTGATGATCGTCGCCGGGCGGGTCAGCCAGAAGATGGCCCCCGTGCTGCGGCAGATCTATGACCAGATGGCCGAACCGAAATGGGTGCTGGCCATGGGCGTCTGCGCATCATCCGGCGGAATGTTCAACAACTACGCGGTGGTGCAGGGCGTCGACCACGTGGTCCCGGTGGACATCTACCTGCCCGGCTGCCCGCCGCGGCCGGAGATGCTGTTGTACGCAATCCTGAAGCTGCACGAGAAGATTCAGGAGATGCCGCTGGGCGTCAACCGGGAGACCGCTATCGCCGAGGCCGAGCAGGCGGCCTTGTCGGCCCGGCCCACGATCGAGATGCGCGGACTGCTGCGATGAGCACACCGGACCAAGATCCCCAGGAAGCAATCAGCCGCGCCGACGAAGAGGTAATCGACGTGCGCCGCGGCATGTTCGGCGCCAAGGGCACGGGTGACACGTCCGGTTACGGACGGCTGGTGCGCGAGGTCCTGCTGCCGGGCAGCAGCCCGCGGCCCTACGGCGGCTATTTCGACGAGGTGGTCGACGGCCTGGCCGCGGCGCTGAACCGGGACGACGTCGAATTCACCGAGGCCATCGAAAAAGTCGTGGTGTACCGCGACGAGCTGACCCTGCACGTCCGCCGCGACGCGTTGGTGCAGGTCGCTCATCGGCTGCGTGACGACCCGCAACTGCGTTTCGAAATGTGCCTGGGCGTCAGCGGGGTGCACTACCCGCACGAGACGGGTCGCGAACTGCACGCCGTGTACCCACTGCAGTCGATCACGCACAATCGCCGTATCCGCCTGGAAGTGTCTGCGCCCGACAGTGATCCACACATCCCCTCGCTGTTCGGGATCTATCCGACCACCGACTGGCACGAGCGGGAGACCTACGACTTCTTCGGCATCATCTTCGATGGGCACCCGTCGCTGACCCGCATCGAGATGCCCGACGACTGGCACGGACACCCCCAGCGCAAGGACTACCCCCTCGGCGGCATTCCCGTCGAATACAAAGGCGCACAAATACCCCCGCCCGACGAGCGGAGAGCGTACAACTGATGAGCACTACCACCGAAGCGACGCACGACGGCGCCGGCGAGAGGTTCGTGGTCGCCGGCGGCCAGGACTGGGACAAGGTCGTCGAAGCCGCCCGCGGCGCCGATCCCGGCGAACGCATCATCGTCAACATGGGTCCCCAGCACCCGTCCACCCACGGCGTGCTGCGCCTGATCCTGGAAATCGAGGGCGAGACGGTGACCGACGCCCGTTGCGGCATCGGCTATCTGCACACCGGCATCGAGAAGAACCTCGAATACCGCTACTGGACCCAAGGCGTCACGTTCGTGACCCGGATGGATTACCTCGCACCATTTTTCAACGAGACGGCGTACTGCCTGGGCGTGGAGAAGCTGCTCGGCATCACCGATCAGATACCGGAGCGGGTCAACGTCATCCGGGTGATGATGATGGAGCTCAACCGGATCTCGTCGCACCTGGTCGCCCTGGCCACCGGCGGCATGGAATTGGGCGCCATGACCCCGATGTTCGTCGGCTTCCGGGGACGCGAGATCGTGCTGACCCTGTTCGAATCGATCACCGGCCTGCGGATGAACAGCGCCTACGTCCGGCCCGGCGGTGTGGCGCAGGACTTGCCGCCCAACGCGGAAACCGAGATCGTCGAGGGCCTCAAGGGGCTCCGGCAGGTGCTGCGCGAAATGAGCGGTCTGCTCAACGAGAACGCCATCTGGAAAGCCCGCACCCAGGGCGTCGGTTACCTGGATCTGACCGGGTGCATGGCGCTGGGCATCACCGGACCCATCCTGCGCGCCACCGGGTTGCCGCACGATCTGCGCAAGAGCGAACCGTACTGCGGATATGAAAACTACGAATTCGACGTAATCACCGAAGACACGTGTGATGCTTACGGGCGCTACATGATTCGCGTCAACGAGATGTGGGAGTCGATCAAGATCGTCGAGCAGTGTCTGGACAAGCTGAAGCCCGGCCCGATCATGGTCGAGGACCGCAAGATCGCCTGGCCGGCCGACCTGAAGGTGGGGCCCGACGGCATGGGCAACTCACAGGAGCACATCGCCAAGATCATGGGCGGCTCGATGGAGGCGTTGATCCACCACTTCAAACTGGTCACCGAGGGCATCAGGGTGCCGGCCGGCCAGGTGTACACGGCGGTCGAATCGCCGCGCGGGGAGCTGGGCGTCCACATGGTCAGCGACGGCGGCACCCGGCCTTACCGGGTGCATTATCGAGACCCCTCGTTCACCAATCTGCAGTCGGTGGCGGCGATGTGCGAAGGCGGCATGGTCGCCGATCTGATCACCGCCGTCGCCAGCATCGACCCGGTCATGGGCGGGGTGGACCGGTGACCGGGCCGCAGGGACAGCCGGTCTTCCTCCGGCTCGGCCCGCCGCCGGACGAGCCCAACGCGTTCGTCGTCGAGGGTGCGCCCAAGACGTACCCGCCCGAGGTGCGGGCCCGGCTGGAGGTCGACGCCAAGGAGATCATCGGCCGCTACCCCAGCAAGCGGTCGGCGCTGTTGCCGCTGCTGCACCTGGTGCAGGCGGAGGATTCCTACCTGACGCCGGCGGGGCTGGAGTTCTGCGGTGAGCAACTGGGCCTCACCGGGGCGGAAGTGTCCGCGGTGGCGAGCTTTTACACCATGTATCGGCGCGGTCCCACCGGTGATTATCTGGTGGGTGTCTGCACAAACACGTTGTGCGCCATCATGGGTGGCGACGCCATCTTCGATGCGTTGAAAGAACACCTGGGCGTCGGCAACGACGAGACCACCGCCGACGGGTCGGTCACCTTGCAACACATCGAATGCAACGCCGCCTGCGATTACGCACCGGTGGTGATGGTGAACTGGGAGTTCTTCGACAACCAGACGCCGGACTCGGCGCGCGAACTCGTCGACTCGCTGCGCGCCGGCGAGCCCAAGCCGCCCACCCGCGGCGCTCCCCTGTGCGCCTTCCGCGAGACGTCGCGCATCCTGGCCGGGCTGCCCGACGAGCGCCCCGACCAGGGGCAGGGTGGCGCCGGCGCCGCCACGCTGGCCGGCCTGAAGGTCGCCAGGGAACACGGCATGGAAGCGCCCAGCGCGCCGGAAGGCCAGTAATGACAACGACTTCTGATACCTCGCAGGCGACGCCGCTCACGCCGGTCATCAGCCGCTTCTGGGACGATCCCGAATCCTGGACCCTGCAGACCTATCACCGCCACGGTGGTTACGAGGCGATGAAGAAGGCCCTGGCGATGGCGCCCGACGACGTGATCGGGCTGGTGAAGGACTCCGGGTTACGCGGGCGCGGCGGCGCGGGCTTCTCGACCGGCACGAAGTGGTCGTTCATCCCGCAGGGCGACACCGGCGCGGCGGCCAAGCCGCATTACCTGGTGGTCAACGCCGACGAGTCGGAACCCGGGACGTGCAAAGACATTCCGCTGATGCTGGCGACACCGCACGTCCTCGTCGAGGGCGTCATCATCGCCGCCTACGCGATCCGGGCCAGCCACGCGTTCATCTATGTGCGCGGAGAGGTGCTGCCGGTCCTGCGCCGCCTGCAGAACGCGGTGGCCGAGGCCTACGCCGCAGGCTACCTGGGCCGCGACATCAACGGCTCCGGCTTCGATCTCGAGCTGGTGGTGCACGCCGGCGCCGGCGCCTACATCTGCGGCGAGGAGACCGCGCTGCTGGACTCTCTGGAGGGCCGGCGCGGCCAGCCCCGGTTGCGCCCGCCGTTCCCCGCCGTGGCCGGCCTGTACGGCTGCCCCACCGTGATCAACAACGTCGAGACCATCGCGAGCGTGCCGTCGATCATCGGCAACGGTGTGGACTGGTTCCGTTCGATGGGCAGCGAGAAGTCCCCAGGCTTCACGCTGTATTCGCTGTCCGGTCACGTCACCCGCCCCGGCCAGTACGAGGCGCCGCTGGGAATCACGTTGCGCGAGTTGCTCGCCTACGCCGGCGGGGTCCGGGCCGGACACCGGCTGAAGTTCTGGACACCCGGGGGCTCGTCGACGCCGCTGCTCACCGACGAGCACCTCGACGTGCCGCTGGACTACGAGGGCGTAGGCGGGGTCGGCTCGATGCTGGGCACCAAGGCGCTGGAGATCTTCGACGAGACCACCTGCGTGGTGCGTGCCGTGCGGCGCTGGACGTACTTCTACAAGCACGAATCCTGCGGAAAATGCACACCGTGCCGCGAGGGCACCTTCTGGCTGGACCAGATCTACGAGCGGCTGGAGACCGGCAAGGGCACCAGCGAGGACATCGGCAAGCTGCTCGACATCTCCGACACCATTCTTGGAAAGTCGTTCTGCGCCTTGGGGGATGGTGCGGCAAGCCCGGTGATGTCGTCGATCAAGTTCTTCCGCGACGAGTACGTCGCGCACGTCGAGGGCGGCGGATGCCCCTTCGACCCCCGAGATTCCATGCTGACGCCGGAGCGCAACGGCGCGAAAGGTTAGGGCTCGATGACCAGCGACGCGACGATGCAGCGGGGGCACCACCCGCTTGCGGGGGACGAAGCGATGCGGGGGTCCCTCCCGCTTGCGGGGGGAGAGGAGCGGCGCTCATGACTAGTGCGGCCAAGACCGAGACCGGTGACGAGGTCCGTCCGCCGGACATGGTGACGCTGACCATCGACGGCAACGAGATCAGCGTTCCCAAGGGAACTTTGGTGATCCGCGCTGCGGAACTGATGGGCATCCAGATCCCGCGGTTCTGCGACCACCCGCTGCTCGAGCCGGTCGGCGCGTGCCGGCAGTGTCTGGTCGAGGTCGAGGGGCAGCGTAAGCCGATGGCGTCGTGCACCACGGCCGCCACCGACGACATGGTGGTGCGCACCCAGCTCACGTCGGAGGCCGCCGACAAGGCCCAGCACGGCGTGATGGAGCTGCTGCTGATCAACCACCCGCTGGACTGCCCGATGTGCGACAAGGGCGGCGAATGCCCGCTGCAGAACCAGGCAATGTCCAACGGCCGCACCGATTCTCGTTTCACCGACGTCAAGCGCACCTTCGCCAAGCCGATCAACATCTCCTCGCAGGTCCTGCTGGACCGCGAGCGCTGCATCCTGTGCGCGCGCTGCACGCGATTCTCCGAGCAGATCGCCGGCGACATCTTCATCGACATGCAGGAACGGGGCGCCCTGCAGCAGGTCGGCATCTACGCCAACGAACCGTTCGAGTCCTACTTCTCGGGCAACACCGTGCAAATCTGCCCGGTAGGCGCGCTCACCGGAACCTCGTACCGGTTCCGGGCCCGTCCCTTCGACTTGGTTTCCAGTCCCAGCGTCTGCGAGCACTGCGCATCCGGGTGCGCCCAGCGCACCGACCACCGCCGCGGCAAGGTGCTGCGCCGGCTGGCCGGCGACGATCCCGAAGTCAACGAGGAGTGGAACTGCGACAAGGGCCGGTGGGCGTTCACCTACGCAACCCAGGCCGACGTGCTCACCACTCCCCTGATCCGCGACGCCGACGGCTCGCTGCAACCAGCCTCCTGGTCGCACGCGATCGCCGTCGCGACGAAGGGCCTCGAGGCCGCGCGCGGCCGCACGGGAGTGCTGGTGGGCGGCAGGGCGACGTTGGAAGACGCCTACGCCTACTCCAAGTTCGCGCGAATCGTGCTGGATACCAACGATATCGACTTCCGCGCCCGCCCGAGTTCGGCCGAGGAGGCCGACTTCCTGGCCGCCCGGATCGCCGGGACGCCGATCACCGTCAGCTACGCCGAACTGGAATCGGCGCCGGTCGTCGTGCTGGCCGGCTTCGAGCCCGAAGACGAATCACCCATCGTGTTCCTGCGGTTGCGCAAGGCGGCCCGCAAGCACGGCCTGCCGGTGTACGCGATCGCGCCGTTCGCCACCCGCGCGCTGACCAAGATGTCCGGCCGCTTGATCAAAACCGTTCCGGGCGCCGAGGCTTCGGCGCTGGACGGGTTGGCCACCGGTGAGGTGGGCGACCTGCTCTCCACCCCGGGCGCGGTCATCATGGTCGGCGAACGGCTTGCCTCGGTGCCGGGCGGATTGTCGGCCGCTGCCCGGCTCGCCGACACCACCGGCGCCCGCCTGGCCTGGGTGCCGCGCCGCGCCGGTGAGCGGGGCGCGCTGGAGGCCGGGGCGCTGCCGGGGCTGTTACCCGGTGGCCGCCCGGTCGACGACGAGACCGCCCGGGCCCAGGTTGCCCAGGCATGGAACGTGTCCGAATTGCCCTCCGGCACTGGACGTGACGCGGACGCGATGCTGGCCGCCGCCGCCGACGGAACGCTGGGCGCGTTGCTGGTCGGCGGTGTCGAGCCCGACGACTTCACCGATCCCGCAGCGGTGCTGGCGGCGCTGGACGGCGTCGACTTCGTGGTCAGTTTGGAGCTGCGGCACAGCGCCGTCACCGCACGCGCCGACGTGGTCTTCCCGGTCGCGCCGACGACGCAGAAGGCGGGCGCATTCGTCAACTGGGAGGGCCGCTTCCGGCCGTTCGCAGCGGCGCTGCGCAACACTCAGGACGCCAGCCAATCCGACCACCAGGTGCTCGACACGCTCGCCGACGAAATGGGCGTCTATCTGGGAATGTCCAGCCTCGAGACGGCCCGCGAAGAACTTGCCGCCCTGCGGAACTGGGACGGCAAGCGCACCGCGAACCCGGACGTCGCCGCCCCGCAGCCCGCCCAGCCCGCCGCGGGTGAGGCGGTATTGGCCGGCTGGCGGGCGTTGCTGGACAACGGCCGAATGCAGGACGGCGAGCCGCATCTGGCGGGCACCGCGCGCAAGCCCGTGGCTCGGCTGTCGGCCGACACGGCCGCCGAGATCGGCGCCGCAGACGGCGACGCGGTCACGGTCAGCACGTCACACGGGTCCGTCAGCCTGCCGCTGGTGATCACCGACATGCCCGACCGGGTGGTGTGGCTGCCGGTGAACTCGCCCGGCTCGGCGGTGCACCGCCAACTCGGCGTATCGGTCGGCAGCACAGTCAAGATCGGAGTTGGCTCATGACCGGGTTGACCGCATTCGGGCACGACACCTGGTGGCTGGTGCTCGGCAAGGCACTGGCGATCTTCGTGTTCCTCATGCTCAACGTGCTGGTGGCGATCCTGCTCGAACGCAAGATCCTGGGCTGGATGCAGCTGCGGCCCGGCCCCAACCGGGCGGGGCCGTGGGGGGTTCTGCAGAGCCTGGCCGACGGAATCAAGTTGGCGCTCAAGGAGACCATCACCCCGGGTGGGGTCGACAAGTTCGTCTACTTCGCGGCGCCGGTCATCTCCACGATCCCGGCGTTCACCGCTTTCGCGTTCATCCCGTTCGGTCCGGTGGTGTCGGTGTTCGGCCACCGCACGCCGCTTCAGCTGACCGACCTGCCCGTCGCGGTGCTGTTCATCCTCGGTCTGTCGGCGATCGGCGTGTACGGAATCGTCTTGGGCGGTTGGGCTTCCGGGTCCACCTACCCGCTGCTGGGCGGGGTGCGCTCCACCGCCCAGGTCATCTCCTACGAGGTGGCGATGGGCCTGTCGTTCGCGGCGGTCTTCCTCTACGCGGGCTCCATGTCGACGTCACAGATCGTCGCCGGGCAGGACCGGGTCTGGTACGTGTTCCTGCTGCTGCCGTCGTTCGTGATCTACCTGATCTCGATGGTCGGTGAAACCAACCGGGCGCCTTTCGATTTGCCCGAGGCCGAGGGTGAACTGGTCGCCGGCTTCCACACCGAGTACTCGTCGCTGAAGTTCGCGATGTTCATGCTCGCCGAGTACGTCAACATGATGACGGTCTCGTCGCTGGCCACCGTCCTGTTCTTCGGTGGCTGGCACGCGCCGTGGCCGTTGAACATGTGGGCCGGCGCCAACACCGGATGGTGGCCGGTGCTGTGGTTCACCGCGAAGATGTGGACCTTCCTGTTCGTCTATTTCTGGCTGCGGGCCTCGTTGCCCCGGCTGCGCTACGACCAGTTCATGGGGCTGGGCTGGAAGCTGCTGATCCCCGCTTCGCTGGTGTGGGTGCTGATCGCCGCCGTGATCCGCACGCTGCAGAACCAGGGCTACGCGCACTGGACCCCGATACTGGTGGCCAGCAGCGTCGTGTTCGCCACGGCGCTCGTGCTGTTGCTGCGAAAACCGTTCAGCGCGCCGGGTATTCGCGCGCTGGAGAAACAGCTGCGCCGCGAGGCGAAGAAACTGCCATCCGCAGCGATCCCCGCACCGGTATTCCCGACACCGCCGCTGCCGGGGCAAACCCAGAAGTCCCTGGCGGCTGCGAGCAAGGAGGAAGCACGTGGCTAAATTCTTGGACGCCGTGGCCGGATTCGGCGTGACGTTCGGATCGATGTTCAAAAAGAATGTCACCGAGGAGTACCCGGAGAAACCGGGCCCCGTCTCGCCGCGCTATCACGGCCGCCACCAGCTCAACCGCTACCCCGACGGCCTGGAGAAGTGCATCGGGTGCGAACTGTGCGCCTGGGCCTGCCCGGCCGACGCGATCTACGTCGAGGGCGCGGACAACACCGAGGAACTCAGGTATTCGCCCGGCGAACGCTACGGCCGGGTCTACCAGATCAACTATCTGCGGTGCATCGGCTGCGGCCTGTGCATCGAGGCCTGCCCGACACGGGCGCTGACGATGACCAACGACTATGAGATGGCCGACGACAACCGCGCCGACCTGATCTACGAGAAGGACCGGCTGCTGGCGCCGCTGCTGCAGGACATGCTCGCGCCGCCCCACCCGAGGACCGCCGGCGCCACCGACAAGGACTACTACCAGGGCAATGTGACCGCCCACGGGTTGCGTGAGACCGAGCAGGCCGGAGACTCGCGGTGAGCGGATTGACCGGCCACGCCGTCGCCGTAGCGTCCAGTTTTGCCAACGACACCATCGTGCGAACCTCCACCGGCGAAGCGGTCGCCTTCTGGGTGCTGGGCGTCCTGGCCGTGCTCGGCGCGATCGGGGTGGTCACCGCCGTCAACGCCGTGTACTCGGCCATGTTCTTGGCGATGACCATGATCATCCTGGCGGTCTTCTACATGATCCAGGACGCCCTGTTCCTGGGTGTGGTTCAAGTCGTGGTTTACACCGGCGCGGTGATGATGCTGTTCCTATTCGTACTGATGCTCATCGGTGTGGATTCCGCGGAGTCGCTCAAGGAGACGCTGCGCGGTCAGCGCGTCGCCGGAGTGGCGGCCGGTATCGGGTTCGGCATCCTGCTCATCGCCACCATCGGCAACATCGCGACCGGCAGTTTCGCCGGCCTGACCACTGCGAATGCCAACGGCAACGTGGAAGGGCTGGCGGCGCTGATCTTTTCGCGGTACCTGTGGGCGTTCGAGTTGACCAGCGCGCTGCTGATCACCGCGGCCGTCGGCGCCATGGTGCTGGCGCACCGCGAGCGCTTCGAGCGCCGCAAGACGCAGCGCGAGCTGTCCCAGGAACGGTTCCGGCCGGGTGGACATCCCACGCCGATGCCGAGCCCCGGCGTCTACGCCCGCCACAACGCGGTCGACGTGGCCGCGATGCTGCCGGACGGGTCGTACTCGAAGCTTTCGGTGTCGCCGATACTGCAAAGCCGCGGCGCCGACGGCAAGAAGACCCCGTCCACCGAGCCGAGCCCGAGTCTCTCCCAAGGCGGTACGTCGTGAATCCGGCCAATTACCTGTATCTTTCGGCCCTGCTGTTCACCATCGGCGCCTCCGGCGTGCTGTTGCGCCGCAACGCCATCGTGATGTTCATGTGCGTGGAGCTGATGCTCAACGCGGTCAATCTCGCGTTCGTCACGTTCGCGCGAATGCACGGCCACCTGGACGGGCAGATGATCGCGTTCTTCACGATGGTGGTCGCCGCCTGCGAAGTGGTTATCGGCCTGGCCATCATCATGACCATCTTCCGTACCCGCAAATCGGCGTCCGTCGACGACGCGAATCTACTCAAAGGCTGAAGACGCCAACATGACTCAATACACTCCGCTGCTGGTGGCGCTGCCATTGGCGGGCGCCGCAATCCTGCTCTTCGGCGGGCGACGCACCGACCGGTGGGGTCATTGGTTGGGCTGCGCCACCGCCCTCGCGGCATTCGGGGTGGGCCTGAGCCTGCTGAGCGAGCTGCTCGGCCGCGCCGCCGACGACCGCGTCATCCACCAGAAGGTGTTCAGCTGGATCCCCGTCGGCGGACTCCAGGTGGACCTCGGGCTGCAAATCGACCAGCTGTCGGTGTGTTTCGTCCTGTTGATTTCCGGCGTCGGCTCACTGATTCACATTTATTCGGTGGCCTACATGGCCGAAGACACCGACCGCCGAAGGTTTTTCGGCTACCTCAACCTGTTTCTGGCGTCGATGCTGCTGCTGGTCGTCGCCGACAACTACGTGGTGCTCTATGTCGGCTGGGAAGGCGTCGGCCTTGCGTCCTACCTGCTGATCGGGTTCTGGTACCACAAGCCGACGGCGGCCACCGCGGCCAAGAAGGCGTTCGTGATGAACCGGGTCGGCGACGCCGGGCTGGCCCTGGGAATGTTCTTGATGTTCAGCACTTTCGGCACGCTGTCCTACGCCGGGGTCTTCGCCGGCGCGCCGGGGGCCAGCCGCGGTGCGCTGACAGCCATGGGATTGCTGTTGCTGCTGGGCGCCTGCGCCAAGTCCGCCCAGGTCCCCCTGCAGGCGTGGCTGGGTGACGCCATGGAGGGCCCCACCCCGGTGTCCGCGCTGATCCACGCCGCCACCATGGTGACCGCCGGCGTGTATCTGATCGTGCGGTCCAACCCGCTGTACAACCTGTCACCCGACGCGCGACTGGCCGTGGTCATCGTGGGCGCGGTCACGCTGCTGCTCGGGGCGTTCATCGGGTGCGCCAAGGACGACATCAAGCGGGCGTTGGCGGCCTCGACGATGAGCCAGATCGGCTACATGGTGCTCGCGGCCGGCCTCGGCCCGGCCGGCTACGCCTTCGCGATCATGCACCTGCTCACCCACGGCTTCTTCAAGGCCGGGTTGTTCCTCGGCTCCGGCGCGGTGATTCACGCGATGCACGAAGAGCAGGACATGCGCCGCTACGGGGGACTGCGTGCGGCGCTGCCCATCACGTTCGTCACCTTCGGCCTGGGCTACCTCGCGATCATCGGCGTGCCACCCTTCGCGGGCTACTTCTCCAAGGACGCCATCATCGAGGCGGCGCTGGCCTCCGGTGGCATGCAGGGTTACCTGCTGGGCGGCGCCGCGCTGCTGGGCGCCGGCGTCACCGCGTTCTACATGACCCGCGTGATGCTGATGACGTTCTTCGGCAAGAAGCGCTGGGGTCCCGGCGCCCATCCGCGTGAGGCGCCCGGCCTGATGACGTGGCCGATGATCCTGCTGGCCGTCGGCTCGGTGTTCTCCGGTGGACTGCTGGCGGTGGGCGGCACCCTGCAGCGCTGGCTCGAGCCGGTCGTCGGAAAGCACGAGGAAGTGACCCACGCGTACCCGGTGTGGGTCAGCTCCGCGCTGGCGCTGGGCGTCGTGGTCATCGGCATCGCGGTGGCCTACCGGTTGTATGCGAAGGCCCCGATCCCCCGGGTGGCTCCGCTCTCGGTCTCGGCCCTGACGACGGCGGTACGCAACGACTTCTACGGCGATGCCTTCAACGAAGAGGTGTTCATGCGCCCCGGTGCGGCACTGACCCAGGCGCTCGTCGACGTGGACAACGCCGGTGTCGACGGCTCGGTCAACGGGCTGGCGGCGCTGGTGAGTGCGACGTCAAATCGGCTGCGGGGGTTGCAAACCGGCTTCGCCCGCAACTATGCACTGTCGATGCTGACGGGCGCCGTGCTGGTGGTCGCGCTGATCCTGGCGGTGCGGCTGTGGTGAACCGGCCCGCGACCATGCAGCCAGAAGCGATGACGAGGAGCGGCGCTGGTGAATAACGTTCCATGGTTGAGCGTGCTGTGGCTGGTGCCGCTGGCTGGCTCCGTACTGATCATCCTCACGCCGCCGGGCCTGCGACAGCTCGTCAAATGGACGGGTCTGGTCTTCGGCGTCGCGACCCTGGCCGTGGCGATCGTCGTCACCGCCGGGTTCAAATCCGGTGGCGCGCCCTATCAATTCGTCGAAAGCCATCAGTGGATCCCGGCGTTCGGCGCCGGCTACACCCTGGGCGTCGACGGCATCGCGGTGGTGCTGGTGCTGTTGACCGCGGTGCTGATCCCGGTGCTACAGGTGGCCGGCTGGAACGACGTTGGCGAAAGCAACCCCCGCGGTGTACACGCGTACGTCGCGCTCACGCTGGCCATCGAATCCATGGTGCTGATCTCAGTCGTCGCGCTCGACGTGTTGCTGTTCTACGTCTTCTTCGAGGCGATGCTCATCCCGATGTACTTCCTGATCGGCGGTTTCGGCGGCGGAACCGGCCGCTCGCGCGCGGCCGTGAAGTTCTTGTTGTACAACCTGTTCGGCGGGCTGATCATGCTGGCCGCGGTGATCGGGCTGTACGTGGTGACCTCGCAGCACGGTTCGGGCACCTTCGACTTCCGCGAGATCGTGGCCGGCGTCGCCTCCGGCCGCTACGGCGCGGATTCCGCGGTGTTCAAGGCGCTGTTCGGAGGCTTCATGTTCGCGTTCGCGATCAAGGCGCCGCTCTGGCCGTTCCACCGTTGGCTGCCCGACGCCGCCGTCGAGGCCACCCCGGCGACGGCCGTGCTGATGATGGCGGTGATGGACAAGGTCGGCACCTTCGGCATGCTGCGGTACTGCCTGCAGCTGTTCCCCGGCGCCTCAACGTATTTCCGGCCGTTGATCGTCGTGCTGGCGGTCATCGGGGTGATCTACGGCGCGATCGTCGCCATCGGCCAGACCGACATCATGCGGCTGATCGCCTACACCTCGATCTCGCACTTCGGATTCATCATCCTGGGCATCTTCGTGATGACCAGCCAGGGGCAGAGCGGGTCGACGCTGTACATGCTCAACCACGGCCTGTCCACGGCGGCGGTCTTCCTGATCGCCGGGTTCCTGATATCGAGGCACGGCAGCCGCGCGATAGCCGACTACGGCGGCGTGCAGAAGGTGGCGCCCGTACTGGCGGGCACCTTCCTGGTGTCGGCCATGGCCACCCTGTCACTGCCGGGTCTGGCCCCGTTCATCAGCGAATTCCTGGTCCTGTTGGGAACTTTCAACCGGTACTGGCTGGCGGCCGCATTCGGGGTCACCGCGCTGGTGCTCTCCGCCGTCTACATGCTGTGGCTCTACCAGCGGGTGATGACCGGCCCGGTCGCCACGGGCAACGAGAAGATCGGCGATCTGCGCGCCCGCGAATTGATCGTCGTCGCACCGTTGATCGCGCTGCTGCTGGTGCTCGGCATCTATCCCAAGCCGGTGCTCGACATCATCAACCCCGCCGTCGAGAACACCATGACCACTATCGGCCAGCACGACCCCAAGCCCACCGTCCCGGTGGCAACACCGCGGCCGGCCGACCTACCCCGGACCGCCGAAGGACCGCGATGACCCTCCCTACCCCGAGCATCCAGTACTTCCTGCTGTGCCCGACGCTCATCGTGTTCGGCGTCGCCGTGGTGGCCGTCCTCGCAGAGGCGTTCGTGCCGAGGCGAATTCGCTACGCGGCACAGGTGGCGCTCGCGCTGGGCGGCTTGGTCGCGGCGTTCGTCGCCGTCATCGCCGTGAGCCGCTCGATCCCGGCCTCGGGACGCGCCGCCGTGTTGGGCGCCATGGCCATTGACCGCCCGACGCTGTACCTGCAGGGCACCGTGCTGCTGGTCGCGGTGATGGCGGTCATCTTCATCGCCGAACGCACACAGGCCCGGGCGGACAGCAAGGTTTCCGTGGGCGTCGGCACGGCCGGTTCGGGCGGCCTGGACTCCATTACCCCGCAGGCGTCGGCGGTGCCCGACAGCGATGCCGAGCGGGAGGCCGAGCGGGCCGGAGCCGCCCAGACGGAGCTGTTCCCGCTGGCGCTGCTGTCGGTCGGCGGCATGATGGTCTTCCCCGCGTCCAACGACCTGTTGACCATGTTCGTCGCGCTGGAAGTGTTGTCGTTGCCGCTGTACCTGATGTGCGGTCTGGCCCGTCATCGCCGCCTGCTGTCGCAGGAAGCCGCGATGAAGTACTTTCTGCTGGGCGCGTTTTCGTCGGCGTTCTTCCTCTACGGCGTGGCGCTGCTCTACGGCGCCACCGGCACGCTGCTGTTGACCGGCATCCGCGATGCGCTTGCCACCCAAGGCGATACGTCGATGGCGCTGGTCGGTGTGGCGCTGCTGGCGGTCGGTCTGCTGTTCAAGGTCGGCGCCGTTCCCTTCCATTCGTGGATTCCCGACGTGTATCAGGGCGCGCCCACCCCCATCACCGGGTTCATGGCGGCCGCCACCAAGGTCGCGGCTTTCGGTGCGCTGCTTCGGGTTATCTACGTCGCACTACCGCCCCTGCACGATCAGTGGCGCCCGGTGCTGTGGGCCATCTCCATTTTGACGATGGCGGTGGGCACCATCACCGCGGTGAACCAGACCGACGTCAAACGCATGCTGGCCTACTCGTCGGTCGCCCACGTCGGATTCATCCTGACCGGCGTCATCGCCGACAACCACACGGGCCTGTCCGCCACGCTGTTCTATCTGCTGGCGTACAGCTTCAGCACCGTCGGCGCGTTCGCCATCGTCGGCCTGATCCGCGACGCCGACGGCGTCGAGGACGCCACGCTCTCGCACTGGGCGGGACTGGGGCAGCGCTCACCCATTGTGGGCGTGATGTTTTCGATGTTCCTATTGGCCTTCGCCGGGATCCCCCTGACGAGCGGATTCGTCAGCAAGCTCGCCGTGTTCAAGGCCGCCGCCCAGGGTGGTGCCGCGCCGCTGGTGATCGTCGGTGTGGTCGCGAGCGGGGTGGCCGCGTACTTCTACGTGCGGGTGATCGTGTCGATGTTCTTCACCGAAGCGACCGAGGACACGCCGCACGTGGTGGCGCCGGGCATCTTGAGCAAGGCCGCGATCGCGGTGTGCGCCGCGATCACCGTGGCGCTGGGCATCTTCCCGCAGCCGCTGCTCGACCTGGCCGACCAGGCCGCCCAGCTGCTGCACTGACCCGGCGCCCGTCGGCAGCGGTTTAGTTCATGAACGGCCGGACGGCCAGTAGGTAGATCAGCAGCGCCGCCAGCGGGGCGAGCAACGGCAACCACGGCAATTGCAGGGGGAACGACGTCGCCACCAATCCGGCGATCGTAAACCCCACGGCGCCAAGCGCGGTCGGCCAGCTGTCCAGCACCACCAGCGCGGACGTGCCGGCCGCATGGCGGCATACCAGGTAGGCGGCGGCGCACAGACCGGACAGCGCGACGAGTATCACCGGCGGGCCGGACACCACGACGGTGACGGCCGCCAACACCACGGCAACCGTGGCGGCGCGGCGGAATACGATGCCAGCCGCGACCGCGATGAGGGCCGCCACCCATGCGGCGATCGCGGGTTCGTGCCAGCCGTCGGCGGCCAGCCCCACCATGAGCAGTCCGAAGGCCGTCGCGAACGCAGGCGCGCCCGCCCGTGCCAGCACCCCGGCGTCGCCGTCAGCCACGGAGCTTCCCGCGCACCCGCCGCCGCCGATCCGGCAACACACCCATCGACTGCTCCAGACCACTCGCGGCGGGCCAGGACACGATATCCACGCCGATGGTGGCCATGTCGCGATACATCGCGGAGCGCTGCAACGCCCACATCCGATCCACCAAGGGATCCTGTTCGTCTTCGAACGGCGAACTGTCCAGGATGTCGACGGCCAGCACCACATGGCCCCGCTTGCGCAGATTGATCAGGGCCAAGGCGAATTCGGTGTCGAGCAGCGTGGAGAACGCGATGACGATTGCCCCGGCGGGAACCGCCGCGCGCGGCGCCAACGTGCCCGTGGTGTGTTCGAATTGGTCACCGGCGCGAAGCACGGTGTCGAGCACCCGATAGAACTGGCGCTGCCCGATGTCGGCTCCCAGCCAACGCGGGTGGTTGCCGCCGAGGGCCACGATGCCGGCCCGGTCACCGTGGCGCAGCGCGGTTTGCACCACTTGCGCCGCACCGCGAGCGACGCGTTCGGTGGCCTCGGTGGCCGGCCCCGCCGGCTGCCGGTAGCCGTCGATCAGCACCACCACGTCGGCGGCGCGGTCGGTCAACCGCTGCGTCACGTGTAGTTGGCCGCGGCGCGCACTCACCGGCCAATTCACCGCGCGCAGTTGGTCGCCGGGCACGTAGGGACGAATGTCGGCGTATTCCACTCCCGGACCGATGTGGCGGGTCAGGTGGGCACCCAGGCGGTCGAGCAGCTCGGTCTGCGGGATGGGCGTCGGCTGCGGCGGCGTCAGCGGGAACACGATGACCTCGGCGGCCCCGACGACGGCCGTTCCGGTGAGCAGCCCACCGCGGGCGACGACATCGATGCGGACCCCGATCGAATACCGCCCCCAGCGCCGCGCGGTCGACGTGACCGTTTTCGCTTGATCCCCATCGGATTCCGCGACGTCGAGCTCCATCCCCGCTATGTCCGGGATCGTCAGCCGCACCGCCGCGGCCCCGTCGTCGTCCGTCAACCACACCCTGATGCGCGCCTGCTCGGTTTCGAAGCACCGCTGGGTGTCGGGTTCACCGTGCACCCGAACCGTCGGAACCGGCCGCTGCCAGCTGATCGAGCACAGCACGCCCAGCAGCGGCGCCGCGAACGCGATCAGCTGCCACCGGCCGCCGATCACGGCCGCGGCCATCGCGAATCCCGCGCAGGTGGCGATCGCTCGCGTCAATTCCGATGCCCGCCAGCGAAACTCGACCCCGCCGCCGTGGGTCACGCGGGGCTCATCCGCTCTCGCCGGCACTGGCACCGGTACGGGGCACCGGCAGCCGGTGCAGCAGTTCCGCGATGACGTCGGCGCCCTGGATTTTGCGCACCCACATCTCGGGGCGCAAGGTGATGCGGTGCGAGACCGCCGCGATGGCAAGCGCCTTCACGTCCTCGGGGATGACGTAGTCGCGGCCGAGCAGCAGCGCGCGGGCGCGGGCGAGCTGAACCAGATCGAGTTCGGCGCGGGGGCTGGCCCCGACCGCGACCTGCGGATGGTGCCGCGTGGCGTTGGCCAGCGACACCACGTAGTGCAGGACGTCTTCGTGCACGGTCACCTGCTCGACCGATTCGCGCATGGCCAGCAGGTCGTGGGCGTCCACCACCTGGTTGACCGTCGGCTCGGCCGAACCGCGTTCGAGGCGGCGGCGCAGCATCGACGTCTCGTCCCGCTCGTTGAGATACCGCAGCTCCAGCCGGATCGCGAACCGGTCGAGTTGCGCCTCGGGCAGCGGATAAGTGCCCTCGTACTCGATCGGGTTGTCGGTGGCCAGGACGATGAAAGGCTTTGGCAGCTGGTGTGTTTCGCCGTCGATGCTCACTTGCCCTTCGGCCATCGCCTCCAGCAGGGCCGCCTGGGTTTTCGGCGGCGTGCGATTGATCTCATCGGCCAGCAACAAGTTGGTGAAGATGGGGCCGGGCCGGAACGCGAAGCGGCCGGACTGCATGTCGTAGATCGTCGAGCCCAGCAGGTCCGCGGGCAGCAGGTCCGGCGTGAACTGCACCCGGGTGAATTGCAGCCCCAGCGCCGCGGCAAAGGATCTCGCGATCAGCGTCTTGCCCAGGCCGGGCAGGTCTTCGATGAGAATGTGACCGCGAGCCAGCACCGTGGTGAGGATGAGCCGCAGCGCGGCTCGCTTCCCCACCACCACGCGTTCTATCTCGTCGAGAATCGCTTCGCAGTGGGCGGTCGTGGTGGCGGCCGGCAGGGTCATGTTCGGATCGCGCCTCCTGTCATACCTGCTCGAGCTTTTGCAGAATCTCTTGCAGCGCCGCACGGCCCGGGCCGGGTTGGCGATCACCGCCGCGCGTGACGTTGTTGGGATTGACCCATTCCCACAGCTCCACACCGAAGATCA
The DNA here is from genome assembly GCF_059812885.1 of Mycobacterium sp. NGS33. Lineage (NCBI taxonomy): Bacteria > Bacillati > Actinomycetota > Actinomycetes > Mycobacteriales > Mycobacteriaceae > Mycobacterium > Mycobacterium sp. NGS33. The sequence continues at coordinate 28,106 of NZ_JCALDN010000018.1, forward strand.
TGCGCCCGGTTGCGTGGTACGCCGCGGAGTCCTTGGATTGCCTTTGGCCCGTTGTCATCTCGTACCGGCGGGCGAGCATCGGGCGCAGATGGCGGTCCCAGTCGGCCCGGGTCGACTCCGACCACCGGATCGTCGTCTCGGTAGTGGCGAGCCAGCGCCGCAACGAATCCCCGAGATCGTCGGCGTCCGCCTCCCCCTCGGCATCGAAACCCCGCCCCAGCGCACGACGCAGGGTCAGCAACACCAGCGCCAGCCCCGCACCGGACGCCGCCAGCACCAAGCGCCGATCATGCTGCGTCAGCGCCAACAGTTCGATGCCGATGATAAACCAAATGCCCAGCGTCGTAGTCTTTTTCATGCGGGACTCCGCGAACCCAGCTCGTCGAGGACCAACCGGAGGACGCCCACGGCGACGTCGCGGTGGCCCTCGTTCATCACGTGCGGGCTGAACCGCGCCTCGGCGAACAGGTTCACCAATTGGACGGCGTTGTCGGCGTGCAGGGCGTGGTGCTCGACCGCGCGGGCCAGCACCTCGGTCGGGGTATCGAATTCCTGGGGGACGGCGCCGGGAACATGTGCGAGTTCACGTTCCATCGCGGCGTAGCAGGCGATGATCGCCTCGCGCGGTTCGCGGCTCAGGTCGGTCATCTCGGCCAGACCTCGTTCGGCCGCCCGCGCCAGTGACTCCGAACGCGCCGGCGCCGGCGCGGGCTCCGCCGGTTCGTCGGCGACGCCGGGCACCGCCGGACGCCAACGCCGCCGTGCCGTGGCGACGGTACCGGCGACGAACAGCACCAGCATCGCGACCGTGCAGGCGAGCAGGATCCCCAGCATGTTCTGCGAGCCGTCGCGCGGTCGGTGCTGACGTTGCTGCGGCGGGGGCGGTGCGGACGGATTCGCCGGCGGCGCCGCGCCGCTATCGGGTGGTGAGGGGGCGGGAGCGACGCTGTGACCCAGGAGCCGGGCCAGCAGCATCACGGCCAGCAGCCAGGCCACGATCACGGCGAGCCCGATCAGCAACACGCGCCAGCTCGGCCGCCCCCGACCGGTGCCCAACATGTCGGACACCGCACCGGCGGTCGGCGCGGCGGCGCGCGGGTCTCGCAACCGCGCGACGACCGCGATCGCGATCAGGGCGAGCGACACGGCCAGGGTCGCTACCACGAGGGCCAGCGCCCCCCGCCCGCCCGACTCGCTGCGCACCGCGTCGTGGCGAGCGGGAAGGTAGCCGTGCAGGGCGGCGGCGACCACGAGCAGCAGGACGATCAGGGCGACGACTCGCCCTGTCGGCTTGTCTATACCAGGCATTGGCACACCGCTCGATTGGTTGTTGCGGCACTGGCTTTCCTCATACTTGCACGTCAAGCGGCCCCAGGCCAGGACTGGCGTGGCCGCTTATCCACAGTCGGCAGTTCATCCACAAATGCCACGCGGCGCTGCTGATTCGAACACAGGTTCGATACCGTGGCGGGTGTGGGACCTCTGGTGAATGCGGAACAGGCGCGGCAGCGAATCCGCTCGGCGCTCGACGCGATCGACGCTGCCCACGAGGTGTTGCGCCAGACCCCGTCGGACGCGGTCACCAACGCCTTTCGGGTCGACGTCGCCGACCGCCTCGAGGCCCAGGACCGCGCCAATCGCGGCATGATGTACCGGATTTTCGGCGAAATCGCCGACCCGCCGGGCGGCGTGGCGTGCGTGCCCGCGGTGCGCGCCACGCTGTGGGCGCGACTACGCATCACCCCGAAGGAAGTCGCGCGCCGCTTTCGGCTCGCCGCACGCCTCCGGCCGCGCCGCGCGCTGACCGGGGCGGTCCTGGGACCCGAACTGCCGGCCCTGGCGGAGGCGGTGGCCGCCGGTGCGGTGGGTGAGGACCACATTCGCGCCGTGTGCGCCGCCGTCGACATGTTGCCCTCTTGCGTTTCGCCCGTCGATGTCGCGGACGCCGAGCGCACGCTGGTACGGCACGCGACCAAGCTCGACGCCGCGGTGGTCACCAAGCTGGGCCACCGGATTGCCGACTATCTCAATCCCGACGGCCGCTTCACCGACGTCGATCGGGCCCGCCGCCGCGGTGTGCGGCTGGGCCCGCAGGGGCCCGACGGGATGTCGCGGCTCTCCGGCCTACTGGATCCCGAGGCCCGGGCGTACTTCGAAGCCCTCGAAGCTGCGGTCCGGCCCGGTCGCCATCAGAGCCCCGACACCGATCCCGAGGCGCGCGATGACCGCACGCCGGCCCAACGCTGCCACGACGCGCTCAAGCTGGGTCTCGAAATCGCCATCGCCTCCGGCGGTCTCGGGGCGCACCGCGGGCTGCCCGTAACGGTGATCGCCACGACCACGCTGGCCGAACTCGACCGAGCCGCGCACGCAGCCGTCGACTCGTCGGTCCCGATGCCCGCGCCGGCACCCACCGGCGGCGGTTCACGGCTGCCGATGCCGGATCTGATCCGCATGGCCGCCAAGGCAATTCACTACCTCGCGGTGTTCGATGACCACACCGGCCGGCCGTTGTACCTAGGGCGCCAAAAGCGCGTCGCATCGGCGGATCAACGGCTGGTGTGCTACGCCCGTGACCGCGGCTGCACCCACCCCAACTGTCTCGAACCCGGCTATCACTGCGAGGTCCACCATGCGCGCGAATGGGCAGACGGGGGCCCGACCGATGCCGACAACCTGTTCTTCGCCTGCGGATCCGACCACGGCGCGGTGGGCCGAGGCGAATGGCGCACCACGGTGGCCGGCAACGGGCGACTCGGCTGGACCGACGGCAAGGGTCCGCCCGAGGTGAACCACGCGCACCATCCCGACGAGCTGCTGCGCGGCGACCCCGACCCGCCTGAAGGCGAGTGGGTTTAGTCAGGCGTGAAGGGCCGGAAACTGCCCTCGAGGACCTGGAGGTGACCGATGGTGCGGCCGGTGACCTTGCTCGGATCGACCAGGGCCAGTTCGACTGCCGCACGGGCGAATTCGTCCTCCGAGCAGGTGTGATCGAAGGCGCGGGCATAGTAGGACAGCCCCGGGGTGAGGATCGGCTTGGACGGTGACAGCGCATTGACCGCGATGTGGTGGTCGGCCAGATCGAAAGCGGCGCACTGGGTCAGGTGCTCGAGCGCGGCCTTGGATCCGCCATACCCGGGCAGCACGCCACCGCTGCGGTCGGCGTACGGGCCATCACCGGGCAGTCGCGACGCGACCGAGGTGATGTTGATGATCGAGCCGCCGCCCGCCTCGATCATGTCGGGGCACACCATTTGCATCAGTTCGTAGGCCGCGAACACCGCGATCTCGAAGTGCCGGCGATACGCGTGCAGGGGCGTGCTGACGAATCCCGGCCAGCCGGGCTTGGCGGCACCGGCCGGCTTGGCGGCACTCGCCGGGTCGGCGGCGCGGGCTGGCTTGGCGGCGCGCGGCGGCGCGCCCGGTGCCGGCGGGCGCCCGGGCGCGGTGAAGGCCGCATTGTTGACCAGAATCTCGATGGGGCCCAGCGCTTCTCGCGCCGACTCGACCAGCCGGGCGATGTGCTCGCGGTCGGTCAGATCCGCCCGGACCGGCACGGCGCGCCCGCCGGCCGCCTCGATGTCGGCGACGGTCTCTCCGATGGTTCCGGGCAACCGGTCGTCCCACACTTCTTCGGTACGCCCGGCCACCGCCACCGCCGCCCCCTCGGCAGCCAGTGCCAACGCGATGGCCCGGCCCAGACCGCGGCTGCCGCCGGTGACGATCGCGGCGCGGCCGGCGAGCCGCCCCGTCACCGGCGCACCCCGTGCACGACGATGGCGGTGGTCTGCTCCACCCACGCGTCGCCGAGTACCTCTTCCGGACGCAGCAGCATCCGCAGCATCGTCGCTCCCCCGATCAACTCGATCAAACGGTCGGGATCCACATCGGGATGGGCTTCGCCCCGGTCAACCGCCTCCCGCAGCCGCACCCGCACCGCGGTGAACAGGTCCACGAACCGCGCCATCACCCGCGCGTTGAGCGCGGGATCGGCCGTCATGTCGGCAACCAGACCGGGCAGCGCGGCACGCACCACCGGGGTGGTGAACACGTCGCGGGTGGCCTCGATCATCATCCGCATGTCGGCGGCGATGTCCCCGGCCGGCGACTCCAGCGCGGTCGGGGCCGTCGGGAAGGCGGCCTCGTGCACCAGCTCGGCCTTGCTCGACCACCGCCGATACAGCGCGGATTTCGTGGTGCCGGCGCGCTCGGCGACCGCGGCCAGGCTGATGTTGGAATAGCCCGTTTGGACAAGCAGTTCCGCGGTCGCCGACAGGATCGCGGAGTCGATACGCGGATCGCGCGGGCGGCCGGCGCCGGAGGCCTTGTCAAGGCCGGACGGGTCTGCTTTCATAACGCTACCTACCGTATCGTAATTGCCTCAACGAAGGAGGCACCTTATGGCCACAGAACCGGCGGTCGACAACGTCGACCGGCTCCAGCGCTCCAGCCGCGACGTCACCACCTTGCCGACGGTCATGTCACGCTGGCTCTCCACCGTACTGCCGGAGGCCGCAAATCCCGAGGTGACCGTGGAAAGCGGCGTGGACTCGACGGGCATGTCGTCGGAGACGATCATCCTGACCACCCGCTGGCAGCAGGACGGGCAGCCGACCGAGCAGAAGCTGGTGGCCCGGGTGGCGCCCACCGCCGAGGATGTGCAGGTCTTCCCGACCTACCGGCTCGACCACCAATTCGACGTCATCCGCAAAGTGGGCGAGCTGACCGACGTGCCCGTGCCCCGGGTGCGCTGGCTGGAGAACACCGGCGACGTCCTGGGCACACCGTTTTTCGTGATGGACTACGTCGAGGGTGAGGTGCCGCCCGACGTCATGCCGTACACCTTCGGGGGCAACTGGTTTGCCGACGCGCCCGCCGAGCGGCAGCGCGAGCTGCAGGACGCCACCGTCGGCGTCCTGGCCGCATTGCACTCGATCGCGAACGCGCAGAGCACATTTGGCTTCCTCACCGAGGGCCAGTCCGGCGACACCGCGATGCGCAAGCACTTCAACTGGGTGCGATCCTGGTATGACTTCGCGGTACCCGACATCGGGCGATCGCCGCTGCTGGAGCGGACCTTCGAGTGGCTGGAGGCCAACTGGCCGGCCGAGGCGGCCGCCGCCGAGCCGGTGCTGCTGTGGGGCGACGCCCGGGTCGGCAACGTGCTGTACAACGACTTCCGGCCGGTCGCGGTGCTGGACTGGGAGATGGTGACGTTGGGACCGCGCGAGCTGGATGTGGCGTGGATGATATTCGCGCACATGGTCTTTCAGGAGCTCGCCGGCCTGGCCGGCCTGCCGGGGCTACCCGGGGTGATGCGCGAGGAGGACGTGCGCGCCACCTACGCGCGGCTGGCCGGCGTCGAAGTCGGTGACCTGCATTGGTTCTACGTGTACTCCGGCGTGATGTGGGCGTGTGTGTTCATGCGCACCGGCGCCCGGCGGGTCCACTTCGGCGAGACCGAAAAGCCCGACGATGTCGAATCGCTGTTCTACCACGCCGGATTGATGCGGAGGCTAATCGGTGAGGGTTTGATCGGAGAGGACCAGTAATGCTCGGACCGCTCGACGAGTTCCCCGTACACCAGATCCCCCAGCCCATCGCCTGGCCGGGCTCCTCGGACCGCAACTTCTACGACCGCTCCTACTTCAACGCCCACGACCGCACCGGCAACATCTTCGTGATCAGCGGCATCGGCTACTACCCCAACCTCGGCGTCAAGGATGCGTTCCTGCTCATCCGGCGCGGCGATACCCAGACCGCCGTTCACCTTTCGGACGCCATCGATCAAGACCGGCTCAACCAGCACGTCAACGGCTATCGCGTCGAGGTCATCGAACCGCTGCGCAGGCTGCGCATCGTGCTCGACGAAACCGAAGGCATCGCAGCCGATCTCACCTGGAAGGGCCTGTTCGACGTCGTCCAGGAGCAGCCGCACATCCTGCGCTCGGGCACCCGCGTCACCCTGGACGCGCAGCGCTTCGCGCAGCTGGGCAGCTGGAGCGGGCACATCGTCATCGACGGCGAGGAGATCGCCGTCGACCCCAACACCTGGCTGGGCAGCCGCGACCGGTCCTGGGGCATCCGTCCGATCGGCGAGGCCGAGCCCGCGGGCCGGCCGGCCGATCCGCCCTTCGAGGGCATGTGGTGGCTCTATATACCCATGGCGTTCGACGATTTCGCCATCGTGCTGATCATCCAGGAGGAGCCCAACGGGTTCCGTTCGCTCAACGACTGCACCCGCATCTGGCGCGACGGACGCGTCGAGCAGCTGGGCTGGCCGCGGGTCAAGATCCACTACCGCTCCGGCACCCGCATCCCCACCGGCGCGACCATCGACGCCACCGCTCCGGACGGGACCCCCGTCCACTTCGACGTGGAGTCCAAGCTGCCGGTGCCCATTCACGTCGGCGGCGGGTACGGCGGCGACTCCGACTGGATTCACGGCACGTGGAAGGGCGAAAAGTTCACCGAGCGGCTGACTTACGACATGACCGACCCGGCCATCGTCGGCCGCGCGGGCTTCGGCGTGATCGACCATGTCGGCCGCGCGGTCTGCCGCGACGGCGACGGCGAGCCGGTCGAGGGCTGGGGCCTGTACGAGCACGGCGCGCTGGGGCGCCACGACCCGTCCGGGTTCAAGGATTGGCTGACGGTCGCGCCGTAGTCCGGCGCCGTAGTCCGGCGGCGTAGTTCGGCGCTGTAGTCCAGCGCCGGTAGCCGCGCCGGGACGGCGGGGCGGAGGACATGACTTGCGGAAAGCACGTGGTGGCAGCGCAATTAACATAGCGAGCTCGGCATACGTTTGCCATCGCCACGAGGCGAACGTCGCGCAATCAGCTTGCAGAAAGTGCCGTAAAAAGCGCGGAAATGCGGTTCACTGGACCGCGTGCCAAATCCGCCGCGCATCGTCGACGTCGTCGTCGTCGGTGCGGGCTTCGCCGGACTCGCCGCGGCGCGCGAGCTGGCACAGCAGGGCCATGACGTCGTGGTGTTCGAGGGCCGCGACCGGGTCGGCGGACGGTCCCTGACCGGCAGCGTCGCCGGATTGCCGGCCGATCTGGGCGGCACGTTCGTGGGGCCGACCCAAGACGCCGTGTTGGCGATGGCCGCCGAACTCGACGTCCCGACCACCCCGACGCATCACGACGGCAAAAACCTGATCCATTGGCGCGGGTGGACGCACGCGTATCGCGGCACCATCCCCAAGCTTTCGCTGACCGGCCTGCTGGACATCGGTCGGCTGCGCTGGCAATTCGACAGGATCGCCCGCAGCATCCCGCTGGCCGCGCCGTGGGATGCCCGGCGCGCGGGTGAACTCGACGGCCTATCGCTCGGCGGCTGGTTGCGCTCGGTGCGTGCGACCGCATCCTCGCACGACCTGCTGGCGATCGTGGCGCGGGTGACCTGGGGATGCGAACCCGACGACGTGTCGATGCTGCACGCCGCCCGTTACGCGCACGCCGCCGGCGGCCTGGACCGGTTGCTCGACGTCGAGCACGGCGCCCAACAGGACCGCTTCCCCGGTGGCACCCAACAGATCGCCGAGGCGGCGGCCGCCGAACTGGGCACCCGGGTGGTGCTCAACGCCCCGGTGCGGCGGATCGAGCGCCACGGCGCGGGCGTCACCGTCACGACCGACCTCGGTGAGACCGAGGCCGGGTTCGTCATCGTCGCCATCCCGCCGGCCCACCGCGCCTCCATCGAGTTCACTCCCCCGCTGCCCGCCGAGTACGAGCAGCTCGCCCGGCACTGGCCGCAGGGCCAGCTCAGCAAGGCGTATGCGGCCTACTCGACGCCGTTCTGGCGGACCAATGGGTTCTCCGGGCAGGCCCTGTCCGACGAGGGCCCGGTTTTCATCACGTTCGACGTCAGTCCGCACCCGGACGGGCCCGGCATCCTGATGGGTTTCGTCGACGCCCGCGCGTTCGACTCGCTACCCAGCGACCAGCGACGCCGCGACGCGTTGCGCTGCTTCGCAACGCTGTTCGGCGACGACGCGCTCAAGCCCCTGGACTATGTCGATCACCGTTGGGGCGCAGAGGAATTCGCGCCCGGCGGCCCCACCGCCGCGGTGCCGCCGGGGTCGTGGACGCGGTTCGGGCCGTGGCTGCGGGAACCGGTCGGGCCGATCCATTGGGCCGGAACCGAAACCGCCGACGAGTGGACCGGATTCCTCGACGGAGCGATCCGCTCCGGGCAGCGCGCGGCCGCCGAGATCACCGCCCTGCTATGAGCTGATCCGGCGGGTGGCCGCGTTGTGGATCGCCATTTCGGCGAGCCCGCGCAGCTGGCGGTTCACCTCGCGCGGGTGTTCCAGCATCGAGCAGTGCCCGCCGGGCAGTTCGACCAGTTCGATCAGGTTGGGAACGGTGCGCGCGATCCTGCGGGACTGGCTGATCGGGGTCAACCGGTCGCGCTCGCTGCCGATCACCAAGGTGGGCACGGTCAACCCGTCGAGGTTGAGGTGGCGAGACCCCAGCGACGCGACCAGCGCCCTCGCGCAACCGGCCCGTCCCGCCGGTGACGTGCTCTCGAAGAGCTCGTAGACCAAGCTGGCGACACCCGGATCGGCGTCTCGTCCGGTGGCCAGCATCGCGACCACATAGCGGCTCGGGATGCGGGCGGCACCGGGCACCGCGAATCCTCCGAACGCGTTGATCAGGGCGCGCCCGGCCAGGACTCGGGCCGGCGCGAGCCCATAGGGCGCCGGCAACAGCTGCACCCTGCGGATCAGATCGCCGGTGGTGGTGTTGATCAGCGCGACCGCGTCCGCGCGCCGCGGGACCTTGTGGCGGTAGCGCTCCGACCATGCGGCGATGGTGATGCCGCCCATCGAGTGCCCGGCCACCACGGCGCGCTCGTGCGGCGCCAAGGTCGCGTCCAGCACCGAATCCAGGTCGGACGCAAGGTGTTTGAGGCCGTAGTTCTTGGCTCGCGGCAAGCCGCTGCGGCCGTGGCCGCGATGATCGAAGGCGATCACCCGGTAGTCGTGGGACAGGTCGGCGATCTGATATGCCCACGCCCGGATGGCGCAGGTGATGCCGTGCGCCAAGACGATCGGGTAGCCGTCGGGCGGCCCGAACACCTCCGCGTGCAACCGGGTTCCGTCGGCCGCCCGGACCGTCACGATCTCACTCGGCGGCAGCTGCTCGGGGAAGGGGTCAACCGGGCGGGCCGTTCGTCGCGCACTCATCACCGCTCCCCCCTCCAACGCGGCGCCGTTGCCGCAGCTAAGGATGGGACGATCTTATCCCTAAGTTCGGTTCGCTTTTGGTAAATCCGGCAAACGATTCTTATGAGACGCTTAGACTCGTGTCGGGGTTGTCGCGCCGGGCATTTTTCGCGGCCGCGACCGGCGTGGCCGGTGGCGCGCTGGCCGCCGCGTGCGCGTCGAACCAACCGACACGCGCTACGGTGCGCCCGTCCGACCCACCGGCACCGGACACCACCTCGATCCTCGTCGTCGGCGCGGGAATGGCGGGTCTGTCCGCCGCCCGCAGCCTTGCCGAGGCCGGCCGGCCGGTGCGGGTCATCGAGGCCCGCGACCGCATCGGCGGCCGAGTCTGCACCGACCGCGGCTGGGGCACGCCCCTGGAGCTGGGCGCCTCATGGATCCACGGCACCGCGGACAACCCCCTGACCGAGCTCGCCCAGCGGGCGCGGTCGCAGTTGGTCAGCACCGACTATTACGGGTGGGTCAAGCTCGCGGTCGATCCCGGGTTACAGCCGCTGGATTACCGCAGTGCGACCTGGCGATCGTTCGTCGAACGGGCGCGAACTCAAGGCGGGGCGGCAAACCTGGGCGCCGCGGTGCAGGCCGCCGCCGACGGCGCACGGCTGTCCGCGTCCGACCGCGCGCAGCTGGCCTTCTACCTGGCCACCGAGATCGAGGACGAATACGCGGCCGATGCGAACCAGCTTTCGGCGAGCACGTTCGACAAGGGCGAGTACACCGGCGGCGACCAGGACGTCATCACCAACGGCTATGACGCCCTGCCCAAATCGCTCGCCGACGGGCTGGCCATCGAGCTCAACACGCCGGTCACCGCGATCGTGCAACGCGACGACGCCGTCATCGTGCGGGCGGGCGAGAAGTCGTTTCGGGGTCCGGCCGCGATCGTCACCGTTCCGCTGGGCGTGCTGAAATCCGGCGCAATCACCTTCGATCCGCCGCTGCCCGATGAGCATGCCCGGGCCGTGACGGCCCTGGGCTTCGGGGCGTTGTCCAAGAGCTTCTTTCGCGCCGATCAGCGAACGTGGAAGGTGGACAACGCTTTCTACCAATACCTCGGGCCCGAAGGCGGGCTGTGGTCGCAATGGTTCACCCTGCCCGGCGATGCGGGTCCAATCGTGGTGGCCTTCAACGGCGGCGAGCGCGGGCGATTCGTGGAATCGCGCCAGCCCAAGGATCAGCTGACCAGCGCGCTGCCCGTCGCACGGCGGCTCTTCGGTGACAACATTTCGCTGACGGATGTGCGGACCTCGAATTGGACCGTCGACCCGTACGCCCTCGGCGCCTATTCGTTCCATGCGCCCGGCTCCGGCCTCGACGACCGGCGCCGGCTACAGCAGCCGATCGGCGACCGGCTCTATCTGGCGGGTGAGGCTGTCGGCGTTGACAATCCGGCCACCGCGACGGGCGCCCTGGCCAGCGGCCGCTACGCCGCGAACCAGCTGCTGCATCGGCTGAACGGCTGACCTGCCCGCGTGGCGATCAGGACGGTGTGGCGTGTTGTCTCAGCGTGGTATGTGGGCTTTGGCCATAGGTCTGCCGATAGAGCACCGCGAACCGACCGGTGTGCGCGAAACCCCACCGTTGGGCGATTTCGGTGACGGTCGAGGCGGGGGCCGTCGCTGTCATCAGCTCTTGATGGGCGCGGCTGAGCCGGACGCGGCGCATGTATTCGGTCGGTGTCGTGTCTAGCTGTCGCCGGAAGAGGTACTGGATCGCCCTGGGGGTCAGGTGCACCGCGGCGGCGACCTCGTTGATGCCGATGTCTTCGGCAGTGTGGCGGTGGATGAAAGTCACCGCCTCCTTGAGGGTTTCGGGCAGGGCGAGATCACTGCCCGGGTCCTGCTCGGTGAGGTTGGACGGATAGCACTCGAGCAGCGCACCGGCCAGCAGGTTGGCCAAACCCGCGGCGATCAGCGGCTGCGCAGCGGTGTCGGCGGACGCCAACGTCGCCACCACATAGTCCAGGGCACGGTGCCACGCCCGCACGGCGGCACGGGAACGAGGGCGCCAATCGACGAACTGGGTCTGCTGCCCCGGCGACGTATGCCAGTCGGCGGCGACTTTCTGCAGTACGTCCTCCTCGATGGTGATCACGTCGAAACGAGCTCCGCTGCAGTGTATTACGCACGACATACCATGGGCGACCAGAATCGGGAAGTCCGTTGTCGCCAACGGACCACCCGCGACGCTCAATGATCCCGCCCGCGGCTGGACCACCAGGATGGTGTCCGACGCCGGGATCTCGAAAGTCAGCCGTCCCTGGATCATCACCTCATCGACCGTCATGGAGCCGGCATCGCTGCGCCGATGTGAGATCGCGGTGTGGCCCGCCAGCCCGCAGATCCGCCATCCCGGTTGATAGGCACGCGCGAAGAACCGCCGCGTGGCCTGCGCATCGATGGTGCGAAATTGCTTGCATTGCACGGCGGCCGGGTGGAAGGCCGCTTCGGAGTCACGGCCGAGCACCGGGCGCGCGGGACAAAAACCCGACCCGGGCACTTCGGCCGGTTCGCCGACCGGTCCCACTGGGGCCTTGGATGGCTTGCGCCCGGCCCCACTCGTCACGGTGGTCATGGCCGACCCGAATGCATTGCGTTCTGGCCCCGCATCATTGCCTCATCGTGGCGTCGATGACGAACCCGTCGGTGCCCGATCATGCGCCCCGACGTCGGCATAGATGTTCAGGGCATCGAGGGCGATTCGCTGCCAGGCGAAGCGCGACACGGCGCGGCTGCGACCCGACGAACCCATACTCTTGGACTGAAAGCGCTGGGCGAGAAGTCTTCTCGTTGCCGCGGCCAGGCCGGCGGGATTCTCCGGCGGCACCACGAGCCCGGTGATGTCGTCGAGTACCACGTCGGCCAGGACTCCCACGCTGGCCGCGACCACCGCGACCCCGCTGGACATGGCCTGCAACACGGTGCTGGCCCGCGGTGGTTGGCGAGGCGTGCACGCCACCACGTCGGCGGACCTGATGAATTTCGGCAGTTCGCCGTCGGTGACCTGCCCGGCGAAGCGCACGCGGTCGTCCACACCCAGGTCCGATGCGAGCCGTTGCAGCTTGGCCCGGGCATGGTCGTGACCGTTGTTCGTCGCGCCGTTTTCCGCGATCACCAATTCGGCGCCACGTACCTTGGGCAAAGCGCGGATGGGAATATCGAGTCCGTTGCACCACAACGGACTCGGGGCCACGGCCAGAATGCGGTGCAGGCCGTTGCGGGGGACCGCCGGACCCGCGGGTGTGAAGCGCCCAGCATCGACCCCGCACGTCAAGGTGGACACCCGTGCCCGGCGATGGCGCAGTCGGGCCAGCGCATCGACATCGTCGCTGCTCTCACCGGTCACCCACGCCGCGCTGCGGGCCAGCAGCGGCTCGATGCGCTCCAGTTCGTCTCGGTCCGCACCGGCGTGACCGCGCGATGTCGCGGCCAATCCCAAGAATGTCTGCACGGTCGGAATGCGCCGGCGGCCCGCGGCCAATTGAGCGGCCAGCCCGCCCAGCCAGCCGTATGCGTGCACGACATCGGGTGGGTCGGTCGACCAGATCCGGTCGAGCGTCACCGCCCACTCGCCCACATAGGGCAGCACGCCGACCGGTGACGCCGCTTTGCGTGGACCGACGGGAACCGAGACGCGGTGATAATGGGCCTCGCTGGCCGCCTGCCCGGAGCGACGACTGGCCCGCCGCAGGTAGACAGTGGCGTCGTGGCCCTGGGCCGCCAGCGCGGCGCACAGCCGTTCCGGGTCCTCCCCGACGACGTCGTCGCCACTGACAATTGCCACCCTCAACCCGCAAATCCCTCCGCGCGACCGTCCTTATGTCAACATCAGGTGGCATACCCTGCGCAGTAGTCGGGAAACGGCCGCCGGGACCTCTTCGCGTGGTGGCCAGCCGTTTCGTCTGCTGGACCGCGGGGGGACGGCATCTCGGCGTGCCCGACCAACACCGCGCCCTGCGTCCGCAGGGCAACGCAAAGCGCCCCAACGTATTTCGCCGCGAGCAGGTCAGAACTGGTCTTCGCGACCGATCAGCGCCCAGACGGTCTTGCCCGAAGTCGTCGGCGTGGCGCCCCATGCCCGGCACAGCGCGGCGACGATGGCCAGCCCCGAGACGATGTCCGCCCCCACGTCGGCATCTTCGTGCCGCCCGGGCAGCTGAGAGCTCCTGTCTTCGACCGCGACCGTGACGGTGTCGTGGTAACCCTCGACAATCAGCACCGGCGCGCTCTCGGTGTGGTCAAGGACATTCTCGATCAAAACGGTGGCCACCGTGGCCGCCACCGGGATCACCTCACCGATGTCCCACCGGGTGAGCCATTCGGCGATCACACCGCGCGCCACATCGACGCTGCTGATGTTTCGCGCCAGGTCGCTGCGCGCGCGCCGCCGGTCGTGAAGAGACTGGTGCTGCAGGGCCGCCAGGGCAAGTTCCCGTGTGGAATGAATCGGCACATACCGGGTGACGCCGGCCGCGCTGATGGCGTGCCGCACCTGCGGCGCGGCGCACACCAGCAGGATCGGCACATCGGGCCACACGCTGACGTGCCAGCGAGCGCTGCTGAACACCGTCCATGCCGAAGCGGATGGTGCATGCAGACGGTCGACGTCCACAATCACCGCGCGGGGCTCGTCGATGGCAACCTTGATCACCGTGTCGCGGATGGTTCGATAGGTCGAGCTGTCCAGGACGCCCTGCATCGTCAGCATCGGCACATCCCGACGAGATTCCCGCTCGACCAGGACGAGCGCGTGCTTCTCAGCCACGTGCTTCACCTCGAGACGCCGTGGTGGTTGATAACCCCGGTCGCGGGGGGGCGAGCGCCATTGCCACCGATCGCAGCAAAGCCTGGAATGCCGGCCGATGCACCGATCCCGACCACGCCTTGCAGGGCGCCGACCTCGGCCGTGTGAATCACCACTTTCGACTACCCCCATCGACGCGAGGTAATCCGGCCGAAGTTGAATAGCTGCGCATTCGTGGCCGTTTGCACCCGGTTGACCGGTGGTAACCCCACCGGCATGGCCACCGACCAGAATCCCAAGCAGCGCGATCTGGAGCCGGCCCGGTTCCGTCGCGATACGGGTTACCTCACCACTCAACAGGGCGTCCGCGTCGACCACACCGACGATTCGCTGACCGTCGGCGAGCGGGGTCCCACCCTGCTGGAGGACTTTCATGCCCGCGAGAAGATCACCCACTTCGACCATGAACGCATCCCGGAGCGCGTGGTGCACGCGCGCGGCGCCGGCGCCTACGGCTATTTCGAGCCCTACGACGACTGGCTGGCGGACTACACGGCGGCGAAATTTTTGACCAGCCCTGGTGTCCAGACGCCGGTGTTCGTTCGGTTCTCCACGGTCGCCGGCTCGCGCGGCTCGGCCGACACCGTGCGAGACGTACGCGGCTTCGCCACCAAGTTCTATACCGAACAAGGCAATTACGACCTGGTGGGCAACAACTTCCCGGTGTTCTTCATTCAGGACGGCATCAAGTTCCCCGACTTCGTGCACGCGGTGAAGCCCGAACCGCACAACGAGATTCCGCAGGCCCAGTCGGCGCACGACACGCTGTGGGACTTCGTGGCCTTGCAGCCCGAGACCCTGCACACCATCATGTGGCTGATGTCGGACCGGGCCTTGCCGCGCAGCTACCGCATGATGCAGGGCTTCGGCGTGCACACCTTCCGGTTGGTAAACCGTAGCGGCGAAGGAACATTCGTAAAGTTCCACTGGAAGCCGCGCCTGGGCGTGCACTCACTGATCTGGGACGAGTGCCAGAAGATCGCCGGCAAGGATCCCGATTACAACCGCCGCGATCTCTGGGAGGCGATCGAGTCGGGCCAGTACCCGGAGTGGGAGCTGGGCGTGCAGCTCGTCGCCGAGGCGGACGAGTTCAAGTTCGATTTCGACCTGCTCGACGCGACGAAAATCATTCCCGAGGAGCAGGTTCCGGTTCGTCCGGTCGGCAAGATGGTGTTGAACCGCAACCCGGACAACTTCTTTGCCGAAACCGAACAGGTGGCGTTTCACACGGCGAACGTGGTGCCCGGCATCGATTTCACCAACGACCCGCTGCTGCAGTTCCGCAATTTCTCCTATCTGGACACCCAGCTGATCCGGCTGGGTGGCCCCAACTTCGCTCAGCTGCCGGTCAACCGGCCGGTGGCCGAGGTCCGGACCAACCAACACGACGGCTATGGGCAGCACACCATCCCACAGGGTCGCACCAGCTACTTCAAGAACAGCATCGGCGGTGGCTGTCCGGCGCTGGCCGACGAGGACGTCTTCCGCCACTACACCGAACGAGTGGACGGGCAGACGATGCGCAAGCGCGCCAAGGCCTTTGAGAACCACTACAGCCAGGCGCGAATGTTCTGGCGGAGCATGTCGCCGGTCGAGGCCGAGCACATCGTGGCCGCGTTCGCCTTCGAGCTCGGCAAGGTCGAAGTGCTCGAGATCCGTTCGGCCGTAGTGGGTCAACTCGCACGGGTGGATGGCGGGCTGGCCGCCCAGGTGGCTGCCAAGCTAGGTTTGCCCGAGCCAGCCGAGGAACCGGTCGATGCGAATGTGGCCGCGTCACCGGCGCTGTCCCAGATCGGTGTGAGCGACACCATCGCCTCGCGCAAGATCGCCGTGCTGGCCGCCGACGGTGTCGACGTGGTGGGAACGCAGCGCTTCATCGAGCAGATGGGCGAACGCGGCGCGGTGGTCGAGGTGCTGGCGCCGGTCGCCGGCGGCACGCTCGAGGGCGGATCCGGCGGCGAGCTTCCCGTCGACCGATCGTTCACGACCATGGCCTCGGTGCTTTACGACGCCGTCGTGGTGGCGTGCGGGCCGCGGTCGGTATCGACGCTGTCCGAGGATGGCTATGCCGTGCACTTCGTGACCGAGGCCTACAAACACCTGAAACCGATCGGCGCCTACGGAGCGGGCGTCGACCTGCTGCGCACCGCCCGCGTCACCAACCGTCTGGCCGAGGACACCGACGTGCTCAACGACCAGGCCGTCATCACGACTACCGCCGCTGCCGACGAGCTGCCCGACCGCTTCGCCGAGGAATTCGCCGCCGCCCTGGCGCGGCACCGCTGCTGGGACCGGCGCACGGACCCGGTGCCGGCCTGAGGATGAGGTTTTTGACGCGGCCGCGGCGGGCACTACTGACGACAAATGTCTCACCGTGGACAGGAGGATTACCATGCCACGTTCGTCGATCAAGAACGAAAAGATGTACCAGGACTTGCGCAAGAAGGGCGACTCCAAGGAAAAGGCCGCGCGCATCTCGAACGCCGCCGCGGGACAGGGCAAGTCGAAGGTCGCCCGCGAGGGCGGGCGGTCAGGCTCATACCAGGACTGGACGGTTCCAGAACTCAAGAAGCGCGCCAAAGAGCTTGGCATGTCCGGCTATTCGAGCCTGAGCAAAGACAAACTGGTCGCCAAACTGCGTAATCACTAGCCGGTCAGGCCGAGTCGGTCTGACAGCACCAAGAACGCCGCCGCATAATCGTTGTCGGCGGTCTGCGCCCGGATGGCTTCCCAGTCCAGGCGTTCGCGCACCGCACGCACCGCCGGCAGTAATTTGGCGAAGTCGCAGTGGTGTTCGTGCAGGGCACGCAGCTGCTGCACCAGCACCATGGTGGGGGGCAGCACCGGCATGCGAATTGCCAGCACGTCCAGCTCCGCGGCGTGGTCCAGGGTGTCCGCGTCGACGGGGACCCCGTTGATGCGGTGCAGGATATCCACCAGCACGCCGGCGGTGCGGGCCTTGAACAACCAATCCTCCGGCGGGCGTTCGATGACGAACCCGGCGTCGGCCAACGCGGCCACGGCGGCGTCGACGTCGGTCTCGCTGACCACCAGGTCCACGTCGTGGCTGGGTTCCGGTGCGCCGTAAGCCCATAGCGCGTAACTACCGGCCAAGGCGAAGCGCGGACCCTTCTCCTTGAGCGCCGACGCCGCGCCCCGCAGCGCTTCTCGCAAGGGCGTGGTGCAGGCGGATCCCTCGGTGTGGGCGTCGGTCGCGGCCATGGTGTTTACGTCATACCCGGCGAGCGCGCGGGGCAACCTGACGTGGTGCTAAAGCCGTTTAACTTGCGGCCAATTGGGAAATCTTGGGGTTATGTCAACCGCCGTGCCATGCGCATATGACGCTGCAGCCGTCGTGATCCCCGTCCGCAACGAGCGAGCGAAGCTGCCTGCGTGTCTGCGTGCGGTGCTGACGTCCGCCCTGTGTGCGCCGATCCCGGTGCGGATCGTGGTGGTCCTCGACGATTGCGACGACGGCAGCGACGAGCTGGCCGGCAAGTACGGGCCCGACGTGCATTTCATCAAGGTCGACGCGCACAACGCTGGCACGGCCCGGGCCGTCGGGTTCGGTTACGCGCGCTCATTACTGCGCGACGACGCCAAATGCTGGTTTGCCACCACCGACGCCGATAGCCGGGTGGACCCGCGCTGGTTGGTTCATCAGCTGGAATCCGGCGCGGACATGGTCGTGGGCGTCGTCCGGTACTACGAGGCCAGCCCGGGCCGCCCGGAAAGCCATCACGAACTCGTCGACGGCGACATGGGCTTCGACGCGCGGGCATATTGGCACGTCGGCGGCTTTCGCACCCTGCCGACCGGCGCAAAAATCGACCTGGTCGAGCGGTTCGAGGCCGCGGGCCACCGCATACATCGACACACCGAACTGTCTGTGATCACACCGGCGCGGACCCAGGCTCGGGCCCTTGACGGCTTCGCCCGCCTCAGGCAGTTGGGGAGATCGGCGGCGGGTGATTGCGTGTGACGGCGGGTCTGGTTGAGCACTGGCTGGAGTCCGGGCGACTCGAGCTACCTCTGCCCGCCTCCGGCCGCACGGCCGAACGCTGGCAACGGCTGGCGCGACTGGCCGAGGAGAACATAGTGGCCGCCAGGATCGCCGAGGCCCATGTCGACGCGGTGGCGATACTGCACGAGCTGGGCGGCAAGCCGCCCGAACCGGGTCAACTATGGGGCGTGTGGGCGGCTGAAGCCCCAGACGCCGTACTGACGGCGACCGACGTCGACGGCGCCTTCACCCTGAGCGGCACCAAGGTGTGGTGCGCGGGGGCGGGGTTCTGCACCCACGCGCTGGTGACCGCGCGACTGGTAGACGGGACCCGCGGGCTGTTCGCGGTCGCCGCTACCGACCCGACCGTCAAGGCGTTGCCCAGCACGTGGTGGAACGCCGGAATGGCGGGCAGTGACACCAGGCCGGTTCAGTTCACCAACGCTCAAGCCGTCGCCGTGGGCGACCCGGGGGCCTATCTGAACCGGCCCGGGTTCTGGCACGGCGCCATCGGTGTCGCCGCCTGCTGGCTGGGTGGCGCGCGCAGGGTCGCCGATCCGCTGTACCGCTGCGCCGCAAGCCAATCCGCCGACGCGTATTCGCTGGCACACCTGGGTGCGGTCGACGCCGCGCTGGCCGCCGGTGACGCGATCCTGGCCGCGGCGGCGAGTCAGATCGATGACGATCCGTTCGACCGGGCCGGCACCGCGCAGCTGTTGGCCCGCCGCGTGCGCACGGTGGTGGAGCATGCGGTCGACGAGGCCATCACCCGCACCGGGCGTGCGCTGGGCCCGGGCCCTCTGTGCCAGGACGGCCGGCACGCGCAACGGGTCGCCGATCTGAGCATCTACATCCGGCAAAGCCACGCCGAGCGAGACCTTGCGGAGCTCGGACGGCTGGCGGGCCGGCAGGCGACGAGGGACCCATGACAACCCTGCCGGCGGGCAACTGCGCCAGATTCGCGGTCAAGCCGGTGACGCACAGCGGCACCCCAGCGCCGTTGTGGCTGGCCGAGTTTCAGGAGCGGTCCCTGCCGGCGCTGGATCTCACGGAGTGCACGGAACTGGTCGTCGTGGCCCCTCACCCCGACGACGAAACCCTCGGCCTGGGCGCCATGATCACCCAGCTCGCCGCGGCGGGGTGGGAGTCCGAGTGGTCTGCGCCAGCGATGGGGGTGCCGCACGTCCCGGCGCGTCGGCCTCGGAGCGGCTTCGGATGGAAACCATCCTTCGGTACGAATCGCGTAGGGCGACAAATCTTTTGAACGTCCCTCCCCCGGTGTTGATGGGCTTGCCCGACTGCGAGCTGCCGGAACACGAGGACAACCTCACCGAAACACTGACCGAGGTCCTCGAAGCCGCCGGCCCCGCGACCTGGTGTGCGGCGACGTGGCGGGGTGACGGCCATCCCGATCACGAGGCGGTGGGGCGTGCGGCCTCGGCCGCATGCGAGCGCACTGGAGCCACGCTGCTGGAATATCCGATCTGGATGTGGCACTGGGCAATTCCGGCCGACGCGGCGGTGCCCTGGGACCGGGCCCACTCGGTGCGCACGCCCGGGTGGGCGATGGAGCGCAAACGTCGCGCCGCGCAATGCTATCGTAGCCAATTCGATTCCAGTACAGCTGAGTCAGGGCCCATACTGCCGGGCTTCGTGCTTTCGCGACTGCTCACGGTGGGCGAGGTCGTTTTTCGGTGACCGTGTCGCCCCGGTGACTGCATCACCGCGAAAGTGGGTAGGTGAAAACCTATGCGCGTGGCGACCTTCAACATTCTGCACGGCCGCACCGTCGGCGATGGCGTGGTGGTCGACCGGCTGCGTGACTGCGTGCGCCGTCTCGATCCCGACGTGCTGAGCCTGCAGGAGGTCGACTGCGATCAGCCGCGCTCCGAGCGCGCCGATCTGACCGCCGCGGCGGCCGATGCCATGGGAGCGGTCGAACACCGGTTCGTGGCGGCCATTTCCGGCACACCTGGGGCGACCTGGATGGCCGCCACCGGCCGCGAACAGCCGGGCACCGCGGCCTACGGGATTGCGTTGCTGTCCCGGTACCCGGTGACCAGTTGGCAGGTGTTGCGCTTACCGCGGATTCCCATGCGCTTTCCCATGTACCTTCCCGGCCCCAACCGGGTGATGGTCGTCGACGAAGAGCCGCGGGCGGCGGTCATCGCGCAGTTGCGCACCCCGATGGGCGGGCTGACGGTGGCCAACACGCACCTGTCGTTCGTTCCGGGATGGAATCGGCGCCAGCTGAGCCGGCTGATGCGAGACCTGCGCGGCTTCCCGGGCCCGCGGCTGTTGACCGGCGACCTGAACATGACCCCCAAGGCGGTGCGCCGCTGGTCCGGCATGCGGGCGCTGGCCGCGGCGCAGACGTTTCCCGCGGACACGCCCAACCGTCAGCTCGACCACATCCTGACCGACGATCCCCGGCTGCGCGGGGGCGCCGTCGAGGCGGATCTGATGACCATTTCCGACCACCGGCCGCTGGTGGTGGACCTGCACCGGGACTGAATCCCGTTCAGTCTCCTTGCCTGCCAGCCGATCTCATCCCGACCAGCACGCGTTCGACGTCGGTCGTGCTGGGCATCGCGTCGGTAACCCCGATGATGGCCACTCCGACATCGGCGTGGTCGACATCGGCGTGGTCGATCGCGCGGCGATTGGACCTGAGCAGCCTGCGGGCGATGGCGGTGATTTCTTCGTCGGTCACGCGGCGCGGCAACAACGCCAACAGCGGTGCGTAACCGAGGTCGGGTGCGCCCCGGGGGCGGCCCGCACGCAAAAACGCGATCATGCCGACTACCCGCTGTCCCAGGCTCATCTACCACCCCTTCGTCCGCACGCCACCCGCCAACGCGACTCAAGCCGGGGAATAGCCCGGCGGGGCGGGTTGAAACCATCGATGGGCGATCGACGTCGCCGGCATACCCTACGGGCGAAAGGGGCCCGGCCCGATGGTCGGGCCGGGCCCCCTTGCGGGTGGACTATTGGTTCTTCTTCTGGCGCTCTTCGGCAGCGTCCGCGCCGGCCCGCGCCGACTCGGCTTCGGCTTCCTTCTTGCCAGCGTCGCGCTGGGCGTCAGCCTTGTCCTGCTGGGCCTGGCCCTCTTCGGTCAGGTCGTCGCGGCCGAGTATCGTCCCGCCGACCTCCTTGGCCTTGCCCTTCACGCCTTCGACAGCGCCCTTGACCGCTTCCTGCGGTCCGCTGTTCTGGTCTCCCATGCGTCGACCTCCTTCTCGTGGTTGTGGACGTTCGCTCGAATGGCATCTAGGGCGTTCCCGCCGCGCGGGGCGTCAAACGCCCCCACCCCGTTGGCCCTGGACAGGCGCGACGGTGTGTGCGCGTGATCACTCATCGGGGTGTTCGGGCCCGAGCGTCACGTCCCCTCTGCTAGCCAACCGGTTTGAAACGGGTAGACCTGGGTACCTCTCGACGACGAACGCCCGGGGGTGAGGTGTAGTGACGACGACCATCGCCGTGATCGGGGCGACCGGCACAGCGGGTTCGCGGGTTGTCGCCCGGTTGAGGGCGCGCGGCGTCGCAGTGGTCGAGATTTCGCGGCAGCACAACATCGATCTGTTCAACGGAGCCGATCTGTCGCGGGCGCTCCAGGGCGTCGACGTCGCCATCGACGTGTCGAACCCCGTCCCGCCCGACGGGCGGTCCGACATCGGCCAGACCCTCACCTACCGCTTCCCACAACATCGTGGGCGCGTGCGTGACGCAGGACGTGCACCGTCTGGTGGTGTCGACGATCGCCGGAATCGAAGACCCGGTGTTCGACGGTTTCCCGTACTACCAGGCCAAACGCCAGGCGAAGGACATCTTGCTCGACGGCCCGGTGCCGACCACCATCGTCAAGTCGACCCACTGGTACGAATTCGCCACCAACCACGACGCGGTCAGCTGCGACGACAACGAGGTGGTCGTCGAGGACTGGCTGATTCAACCCATCGCGGCCGACACCGTCGCCGACGTGTTGGTCGAGGCGGCCCTGGGTCAGACACACACGCCGCGCACGATCACCGGGCCGGACCCCATCCGGTTACCGGAGCTGACGTCCAAACTGCTGATCCAGCAAGGTGATCCCCGACAGGTCCGCGCGGTGGAACCTGCGGTCGCCGCGCTGGGCGCCGGGGCGCTGCTGGCTGGTGACCGTGCGGTGGTCGTCGGCCCCGACGTCGACACCTGGTTACACACCCTGGCACCGCCCTGCACCGACGGACATCACCGCACAGACGGCGACGGCTCCAGCAATGGCATCGGCCCGAGCTTCAGATAACGATTGCGTCACGATCCCGATTACGATTTCGTAAGAACCGGCCCCGTTTCTTAAAAACCCCCGGCTCGCTTCATCGTTCGCACAGCAAAACGACCCCTGAAGCGGCCCCGACGGCCCCGGCGCTCGTCGGCGGCGAACGCCCGCACTGTTCGCTTCCGCTACTTTGGATTTCGAGGATCGGGAGCCTCTCTGCAGAAAAATCATTTCGTTTTCGAAGGACATCACAATCATGAAAATCAGCAGCATTGTCGCGCGCCGGAAAGTGGCGGGAATCAGTGTCGGCTGTCTGCTCGGGGGAATGGCCATGGGCATCGTCGGCGCACCGTCGGCGGCGGCAGCACCCGACTGCAGTCCGGGCGGTGTGAACAACACCGTGTCCGCGGTGCAAGGCTCGGCCGAGCAGTATCTGGCCGCGCACCCGGGCGCCAACCAGGTGGTGACGGCCGCCTACGGGCAGCCGCGGCCGGAGGCTGAGGCAAGCCTGCGCGGCTACTTCACCGGCCACCCGCAGGAATACAACGACCTGCGCGGCATCCTGGCACCGATCGGCGACACCGAACGGCAGTGCAATGTCACGGCCCTGCCGCCGTACCTCGAGTCGGCTTACCAGGAGTTCATGGCCGGCTGATCGGATTCCGAGACGACCCGTCACAACGCCGTGGCGGGTCGTTTCCGTTCCGCGCGCGTTTGCCTACCGTGTGAACAACTCCTCGGACGGGTAATTGTGCAGTCAGCTACCAGAACTCCGAGGAGACGACAATGCGGTTGCGCCGTAGCGTGCTGAGCCACCCGGGAATCGCGCGCAAGCGTCGCGGCAGAGGCTTCGCCTATTACCAACCGGATGGCACGCCGCTGTCGGACCCGGAAACCTTGCAGCGCATCAAGGATCTGGTCATTCCGCCGGCTTGGAAAAAGGTATGGATTTCGCCGCACGCCAATGGCCACATTCAGGCCGTCGGCGTCGATGCGGCCGGTCGCCGGCAGTACCTGTATCACGCCGCCTGGCAACAGGAGCGGGCCGAGGAAAAGTTCGACCGGGTGCTGGAACTGTCCACACGGCTGCCCGTGTGGCGCGCCCAGATCGCCAAAGATCTGGCCCGACAGGGCTTGACCCGCAGGCGGGTCTTGGCGCTCGCGCTGCGGCTGCTGGATCGCGGCTACTTCCGCGCCGGCGGCGAACAGTACGCCGAGGAGCACGAGTCCTACGGCCTGTCTACCCTGCTGTGTGAGCATGTGGTGGTGCGGCGCAACGCCGTCGAGTTCGATTTCCCGGCCAAGAGCGGGGTGCGGCGCACCGTGGAAATCGAGGATCCCGAAGTGGTCCGCGCGGTGCGCGCCCTGATGCGCCGCCCCAACCGCACCGAGCGACTGTTGGTGTGCCGCAATGCATCCGGGTGGCTCGATGTGCGCGCCGACGACCTGAACGCCCGGTTCAAGGAGCTGGTGGGCGAGGAGTACACCGTCAAAGATCTGCGGACGTGGCACGGGACGGTGCTCGCGGCGGCGGCGTTCGCCGATGCGGACCCGGCGGTCTCGCAGCGGGTCGCCAAGCGCGTCGAATCCGCGGTGATGAAAGAAGTCGCCGAGGAACTGGGCAACACCCCGGCGGTGGCGCGCGGTTCCTACGTCGACCCCCGCGTCGTCACCGGTTACGAGCAGGGACTGACCATCGCCGCGGCGGTGCGCCGTGCCGAGCGCGCCCGCAAGCCGGATGTGGCGCAGGAAATCCTGGACAAGGCGACCCGGATGCTGATCCGGCGGGTCGCCAAGGGCAACAGCGCGTCGGGATCGTCGCTGGCCAAGAGCGCCTGAGCAAAGAGCGCGGGCTCGGCCGGCCGGCGATGGGGCCTACTTCTCACCACACCGTTGTGTGCCGGCCAGGTGGCGGGTTATGAGCCGCAATCGCCCGACCCTGTCCCCGCTGTGCCGCAGCTAAGCGGGGGTGACGGCCGCCGACGCGATCGTGGTGCTGACCGAAAAAGGCCGCCCCGGCCGCCGTCATCGATGCCGCAAATTCGCTCGATACGGCCACCGTGCGTGAAGCGGGCCTCGCTTGGCTGGACACGTTGTGCCACAAGGCTTTCGACGCGGCGCCCCCGCGTCTCCTGCGCATCGCGGGGCGCCGTTGCACAATCGCCAGCTGAAAACTGGCTGAGAGTCGGCCCGCCGTTGCGGTTTCGGCGAATAACGGCGGCCAATCCGGGTAATACCGCCCGGGTGGGAAGTGCCGAAGCCGCCCATGCGGTGGCAGCCTGCATACGTCACGCCCGTCAGCGGGAGCCGCGCTCGGTTAGCGCGCGCATCGCCGGCGGCGCCATGCAGGTGGTTCAAACAATAGCCACACACGCCCATCCGCCAGCACTGTAGAACCGTCTGTCGAGGAGGGAAACATGTCCAAAAAAGAGGTTTCCGATTATTTGCTGGAGCGCTTGCGGGCGTGGGGCGTTGAACATGTATTCGGGTATCCCGGCGACGGCATCAACGGGCTGCTGGCCGCGTGGGGCCGCGCCGACAACAAGCCCAAGTTCATCCAGTCGCGCCACGAGGAGATGAGCGCCTTCGAGGCGGTGGGCTACGCGAAATTCACCGGCCGGGTCGGGATCTGCGCGGCCACGTCGGGCCCCGGCGCGATCCATCTGCTCAACGGCCTCTACGACGCCAAGCTCGACCACGTCCCGGTGGTGGCCATCGTCGGTCAGACCAACCGCAGCGCCATGGGCGGCAACTACCAGCAGGAGGTCGACCTGCTGAACCTCTTCAAAGACGTCGCCAGTGACTACGTCCAAATGGTCACCGTCCCCGAGCAATTGCCCAACGTGCTGGATCGCGCCATCCGCATAGCGATGACCCAGCGGGCGCCGACGGCGTTGATCATCCCCAGCGATGTGCAGGAACTGCCGTACTCCCCGCCCGAGCACGCGTTCAAGATGGTGCCCTCCAGCCTCGGCATCGAGTACCCGGACATCGCCCCCGACGACACCGCGATCGCGCGGGCGGCCGACGTGCTCAACGCCGGCAAGAAGGTCGCCATCCTGGTGGGTACCGGCGCGCGCGGGGCTCACGAAGAGCTGGCCGAGGTCGCCGACCTGCTTGGCGCGGGAGCGGCCAAGGCTCTGTTGGGCAAGGACGTCCTGTCGGACGAATTGCCCTGGGTCACCGGCTCGATCGGGCTGCTCGGGACGCGGCCGAGCTACGAGATGATGCGCGACTGCGACACGCTGCTGACGGTCGGGTCCAGCTTCCCCTACACGCAGTTCCTGCCCGAATTCGGTCAAGCGCGCGCGGTGCAGATCGACGTCGACGGCCGGATGATCGGCATGCGCTACCCGTACGAGGTCAACCTGGTCGCCGACGCCAAGACCGCGCTGCGGGCGCTGATCCCGCACCTGCGCCGCAAGGAGGACCGGTCGTGGCGCGAGGGCATCGAGAAGACGGTGGCCCGCTGGTGGGAGACCATGGACAAGGAGGCGATGGTCAGCGCGAACCCCATCAACCCGCTGCGGTTGTTCTCCGAGCTGTCCCCCCAACTGCCCGAAAACGCTATCGTCGCAGCCGATTCCGGCTCGTCCGCCAACTGGTACGCGCGCAACCTGCGCTTCCGCGGCGACATGCGGGGCTCGCTGTCGGGCACGCTGGCCACCATGGGCCCCGGGGTTCCGTACGGCATCGGCGCCAAGTTCGGCCACCCGGACCGCCCCGTCATCGTGTTCGCCGGTGACGGCGCCATGCAGATGAACGGCATGGCCGAACTGATCACGATCAAGCGGTACTGGAACGAATGGAAGGATCCCCGCCTGATCATCGCGATCCTCCACAACAACGACCTCAACCAGGTGACCTGGGAAATGCGCGCCATGGCCGGCGCGCCGAAATTCGCGGAGTCCCAGAACCTTCCGGACATCGATTTCGCCGCATTCGCCGCGAGCCTGGGGCTGAACGCGATGGCGATCAAGGATCCGGAAGAACTGTCGGACGCCTGGCGCAACGCGCTGTCCGCGGACCGTCCCACCGTGCTGGACGTTCACACCGACCCGGACATGCCGCCGATCCCGCCGCACGCGACATGGGAGCAGTTCAAGTCGGCGACCACGGCGGTGCTCTCCGGTGACGAGGACCGGGTCGGCTTCGTCAAGGTGGGCCTGAAGACCAAGGCCCAGGAGTTCTTGCCGCACAAGAAGAGTTGACGGGCAGCGGGGTCGGGCCTCACCTGCGCTTGGTGACGCCCGACCCCGCGGTGCGCAGATCGTCGACGAACGCCTTGTAGATTTCGTCATGCCGGTCACTGCGGTCGCGCAACACCGACGAGGGATGAACCGTGGCGACCACGGTCGGCTCGGGCTCGATGTGCACGTCGACCGATGAGGGCAGGCGCAACTGCTGGCCGCGCTGCGTGGACACCCGAAAACTGTTCCCCAGCAACGACTGTGCGGCCGTGGCGCCCAGGCACACGATGACCTGCGGGCGCACCGCTTCGATTTCGGCGATCAGCCAGGGCCGGCAGGCGACGACCTCGGTGCGGCCCGGCTTCTGGTGGATGCGTCGCTTGCCGCCCTTGCGGGTGAACTTGAAATGCTTGACCGCGTTGGTCTCATAGACCAGCGCAGGCTCGATGCCGGCGTCCTCGAGAGCACGGGCCAGCAGGCGCCCGGCCGGGCCGACGAACGGCTCACCGGCGCGGTCCTCCTGATCGCCGGGCTGCTCGCCCACCAGCATGATCGGCGCACCGGGGTGTCCATTGCCGAACACGGTCTGGGTGGCGTCTTCGAAAAGCGAACAGCCATGGCATGTTTCGGCCGCCGTCCGCAGCGAATCTAGGCCCCGCTCCTCCGGGAGGTAGCGGTCGGCACCGGGGGCTTTCGACGTTGCGGCCATGATCTTTTCTCACCAGGGGCGTGGGTACCCCCGCTCCCCCACCGAGCGGGGGTACCACGCCGGGGGCGGCTCTCCTCAGCCCTTGCCGCTGATGGCGTCGCGGGCGCGGTCGAGCATCGCGGCGAACGGCCCCGCGGCCAGGTTGGCCGCCTGGGATTCCACGCCGGCGTGCGGGCGGGTGGGGGCAATCGCCTCGGCGAGCTTGGCGGCGCGGCCCATCCGTTCCAGCTCGTCGCCGCTCAATTCCTCGCCGAGCTTGGAGAATTCGTCGTGCTCCTCATGCTCGGCGTGCTCGATGACCGCGTCGCGCAGCTTCGTCAATTCGCGGGTGAACTCCTCGCTGTCGACGTCGAGCTTTTCCAGCTTCTGCAGAACGGTCTTGGCCTCGTGCTCTTCGTGCAGCCGTTCGTCGACGACGGTGGCGCCGCCCGAGATCTTGCGCTTGGCGCGCGGGTGAACGATCTCTTCCTCGGCGGTTTCGTGCACGGCGAGCAGTCGCCGCAGCTCGACAAAGGCCTTCTCGCGGGCCTTTCCGGACGCCGCCAGGGTTTCGGCGAACATCGCCTTGATCTGCTGATGCTGACTGACGAGAAAGTCGACCACGTCGGTGGGCGACTGGATGGCGTTCGGTGCCACAGTGTCCCTCCCATCTTCGGTTGGGCGCGCGGGCTGTGCGCGCTCCTGGATCCGGCTACCCGACCAATCAGACCGCCAAACGGGGTGTGGCGCCCCGCGTGTGGGGTATGTCCTGGACAAACAGCGGAAAGGAGCGGGTGGTCGATGGGCGCCGAAACGGGTTCCCCCACGGGCCAGCGCATCCGGGCGTTGGTGCGCTGCGCAGTCGTCGGCGCGGTGGCTGCGGCGTCGCTGACCACAGCCTGTTCGCGGCCCGGGGCGTCGCTGGAGGGCGCACCCGCCGTCGAGGTGTGGCGGGTGGCCGCGCCATTGCACGAACCGGTGTGGTCGTACGCCGCGGGCGCCCTGGTCGCGCTGACCGACGATCACCGGGTGGCCGAGGCCACCGCGGGCGAACACGGCGGCGATGCCACGACGCGCTTCTCCGCACCGATGGCCTCAGGACGCAACCTGCAGATCAGCCAGAAGGACGAACGGCTGGTCTTCGTGCCGCAACCCGACCGCGACAGGGTCGCCGCCGTCGATGTGGAAACCCTGCGCCAGGTCGATGATTTCGACGCCGGGCCGGCGCCGGCTTACCTGGCGGAAGACGCGGGATTGCGCATGCTGCTGGCATTGTCGGCCGATGGGATGGCGGTGACCCCGGTGGATCAGTACGGCTACCGCAAGCTGCCCACGGCGACCACCGATACCAGCGCCGACACCATCGACGGCACCAACCGGGGCCGCGAACTCGACTACCACCTGTACGGATCGTCGGGCATCCGGCACTTCAAGGGCACCTCGTCACCGCCGGCGCAACGCGGCTCGCTGACCATCGACGTCGCGGTCTCGGCGGGTGACGGCACCGCGGTGACCCGAAGCTATGTCGCCGGGCACGACGATGACACCCTGCGCGCCGTCGACTCGCGCCGGGGTGGAAAGGGAATGGAGGTGCTGGCCACCACCCGGCTGCCGGCGCCGATCCGCGAACTCGGCACCGACGACACGAGGATCTACGCCGCCACCGACCACGAACTGGTGACCCTCGAAACCGCAAGCTTCACCGGCTTTCCGGACGGGCGCATTCCCGTGCTGCGCACCATCGGCTACCGGTCGGGCCTGCCCGCGGCCGCGCAAACGGCCCACCTTTCGGGCATGGCCGTCGGGCCGCACCGGGTCTACCTGACCTTCGCCGGGGTGCCCTACGTGGTCGGCATCGCCAAACCGCGCCTGTGACGTCCTGGTTTAGCCCTGCGCCCTCGTCGGCTACATTTCGGGCAGGTTCTCCCCACGAAGGAGGCGCTGCGTGACCAACCCGCAGGACCCGTATTGGCAGAACCCGCTGAGCTACGACCCGCTGGGCCGCGTCCCGCCCCCCGACGTGGAGCCGCTTCCCGCGCAGCCACCGCCGCACACACCGCCATACACGCCGCCGCCCGCACCCCCGCCCTACCGGCCGCCCGTCAACACGTTGGCGACGCTGTCGCTGGTGTTCGCGTTCCTGTTCGCCCCCGCGGGGGCAATCCTGGGCCACCTCGGGCTGGCGCAGATCCGCCGCACCGGTGAACTCGGGCGCGACCGTGCGCTGGTGGGTGTGACCCTGTCGTACATCTTCATCTCGTTGGCGGTCGTCGCCCTGGCCGGGTGGGCCACGCTGGCCGGTTCCACCTCGCCGCACCGGACATCCCCCGCCTCCAGCACGGCCGCCGGGCCGCCACCGCCCACGGTCCCGCCGGAGACCATCGCCACCCTGCTGCCCGGGCTGGACGCGCTGCGCAACATCACCGGCGATGCGAACCTCGACGTCGGCCCGACCTGGAACAGCCCCGGCCGCTCCCCGGATGACGGCAGCATCGACCGCCCGGAGTGCTGGGAAAGCATCGCCGCCGGCAGCCCCGACGCCTACGCCCCCGGGACGCTGGCCGGATACCACGCCGGAGAATTCACCGACACCCGTAGCATGCTGAAGTCCATGCAGGTCATCCAGGGCGTCGCGGCGTTCCGCGATCCGGGTGCGGCCCAGGCTCAGCTGGCCACGCTGCTGTCGGGATGGCACAAATGCGGCGAATCGACCGTCACCGTGTCCGCTCCCGGTGGGCAGCCGATCCCGATGTCGGTGAGCGCCCCCGTCGACGCCGGCAACGGGATCACCACGCTGGACCTGACCCCCAAGGGCATCCAGGTGCGCTCGGCGCGGGCGATCGCGGCCAAGGCGAACGTCGTCATCGACCTGAACGTATCCGCCAGCGGGACCACGGACAGCGCGTCGCCCCGCGCGGCCGCCGTCAGCATCGCGAACTACATCCTCGGCAAGATCCCCGGCTGAGTACGCTGACCGCATGAAGTTTGTCGACGTCGACGGGGTCGGCCGGGTCAGCCGAATCGGCTTGGGCACCTGGCAGTTCGGTTCACGCGAGTGGGGTTACGGGGACAGCTACGCGGCCGGGGCCGCGGGTGACATCGTGCGCCGCGCCCTTGCCCTCGGGGTGACGCTCTTCGATACCGCCGAGGTGTACGGCCTGGGCAAAAGCGAACGGATCCTGGGCGAGGCGCTCGGCGACGAGCGCGCCGAGGTGGTGGTGGCCAGCAAGATCATGCCGGTCGCGCCCTTCCCCGCGGTGGTCAAGCAGCGCGCCCGCGCCAGCGCGCAGCGACTGGGGCTGGACCGCATCCCGCTGTACCAGATCCACCAGCCCAACCCGGTGTTCCCCGATTCGGTGATCATGCCGGGCATGCGTGACCTGCTCGAGCGCGGCAAGATCGGCGCCGCCGGCGTCTCGAACTATTCGCTGCAGCGCTGGCAGAAGGCCGACGCCGCGCTGGGCCGCCCGGTAATCAGCAACCAGGTGCACTTCTCGCTCGCCTACCCGAAGGCGCTGAAGAACCTGGTGCCGTTCGCCGAGCGGGAGAACCGCATCGTGATCGCCTACAGCCCGCTGGAACAGGGGCTGCTGGGCGGCAAATACGGTGTCGACAACCGTCCGGGGGGCGTGCGCGCGGTGAACTCCCTGTTCGGCACCGAGAACCTGCGCCGCGTCGAGCCGCTGCTGCAGCTGTTGCGCGATGTCGCCAAGGACGTCGACGCCAAGCCGGCGCAGGTGGCCCTGGCCTGGCTGATCAGCTATCCGGGCGTGGTCGCCATCCCCGGCGCCTCGTCCGTCGAGCAGCTGGAGTTCAACGTCGCCGCCGCCGACATCGAGCTGCCCACCGCATCCCGTGACGCGCTCACCGACGCGGCCCTGGCCTTCCGGCCGACATCGGCGGCGCGCTTCCTGACCGACCTGGCCAAGGAGAAGCTCGGCCGCCGCTGAGCGGCCGGCCTACGACTGGTTGGCCTCGGCGAACGCGGCGGGGCTGGCTGGCGCGCCGCGGGCCACCACCAGCGGCATCGACGTCGAGGCGTTGGTCCGCAGGATCGTGTGCACCACGTCGATCAGGTCCTCGACGGGCATCAACTTGCCGGGCATGCAGCCGCGCGAGGACCACAGCGGGACGGCCTTCATCGCGAGGTCCATGTCCCAGCCTTCGTTCATGCCGGTCTGCCCGTCGCCCTCGCCACCCGCGCACTCCCCGACGATCAGGTTGGTGAAGCCGATGTCGGAATGCTCCGCGCGCCACGCCTCCACCAGCCGCTCCAGGGCCGCCTTGCTGACCCCGTAGGCGCCCAGGCCGGGCCACGGCGGCCCGAAGGTTCCGGCGTCGGAGGACAGGTACACGGCCTTGCCCGCCGAGGCCGTCAGGTGCGGCACCGCCGCGGCCGTCACCAGCGAGGCGCCGATGACGTTGGTGTCGAAGATGCGCCGCCAGGTGTCGGCGTCGGTGTCGACCATGCGGACCAGCGGCCCGACGGCCGGCGTGTAGACCATGTTGTCGATGCCGCCGAGCGCATCGGCGGCGCGGTCGATGGCCGCGCGGCAGGACGCCTGGTCGGTGACATCGCATTCGATGGCGACGGCGTTCGGGCCGGCGTCCTTGGCCGCGGCCTCGATGCGTTCGCGCCGCCGGGCAAGCAACGCGACCTGATCACCGCGCTGCGCCAGACCGACACCTATGCAACGCCCCAGCCCGCTGGAGGCGCCGACCACCACTGTCCTTGACATATTCGCCCTCT
Source organism: Mycobacterium sp. NGS33 (assembly GCF_059812885.1). Classification (NCBI taxonomy): domain Bacteria; kingdom Bacillati; phylum Actinomycetota; class Actinomycetes; order Mycobacteriales; family Mycobacteriaceae; genus Mycobacterium; species Mycobacterium sp. NGS33. Next base: position 60,036 of record NZ_JCALDN010000018.1, read on the forward strand.
CTTGTAACGCAAGACGCCGTCGCGAGAAACCTACCGGATCCGACGCGCCGCGTGGTGATCACTGGGCCGCTTAGTTGGGAACGACGGTGTTGCGGTCGCCCGATTTGGCCCGGTACATGGCCTCGTCGGCTCGCGCGGTCACGGTGTCAACGGACTCGGCGAAACGGGCCAGCGTGGCACCGATGCTCAGGGTCGCGCGAATCATGTTGCCGGACAGGTGGATCGGCTCGGCGACCCGGCTGCGAATCTTTTCCGCGATCTGCGCGAGCTCGTCGGCGCTGCGGACGCCGGGCAACAGGACCAGTATCTCGTCGCCCCCCGTGCGCCCGACCGTGTCCCCGCGGCGAACGCTCGCCCGGATCCGCGCCGCCAGGGTGGCCAGCACGAAGTCCCCCATGCCGTGCCCCCACGTGTCGTTGATCGCCTTGAAGTGGTCGACGTCGCAGAACAGGACGCCGACGTGCGTTCCGGCGGGTTGCGGCTGCGCCAGTGCGGACTCCAGCCGGCCGAGCGCCTCGGCCCGGTTCACCAGGCCGGTGAGGGTGTCGAAGCGCGCCAACCGTTCCAGCCGCTGCTCGGCCTCGACCTGATCGTCGACGACGCGTAGCGCCGCGATCAGCCCATCGGTGTTGCCCTCCGCGTCGGTGTAGGGCTTTCCGTGACCGTCGACCCAGTGGTAATCGCCGTCGACCGCGCACACCCGGAACCGCTGCAGAACCTGTTCACCGCCGGCGATGCGGCGCACGGCGGCGACGAGTCCGTCGCGGTCGTCGGGATGGATGCGACGGGCGAGACCCGAGCGCGTCCATCGCTGCAGCGGCCCGCCCAACGCAGCTTCCGCGGAGGGCGAAATCCACACCACCTCGCCGTCGCGGAGGTGCACGATGATGTCGACCGCGTTGTCGGCGAGGAGGCGGTAGCGCGCCTCGGCCTCGGCGCGTTCCTTGCTGGCCAACTCCTTGGCGATCAGCAGCTTCTGTTCGCGCTGACTGAAGTAGAAGGTGATCGCGCCAACGACCGTGGTGCCCAACAGGATCGAGAAGGTCCACTCGGCGTGCTCGCCCAGCCCGAGCTGCAGAAAGATCGGCCTCGCCAGGGCCACCACCAACGGGAAACCCGCGAGGATGGCGACCAGGCGGACCAGCGACCGCCGGTCGGGCCGCGCGTACAGCCAGGCGAGCGGGAACCGGTCGGGGCGCGCCAGCGACGTCGCGGCGATGAGCACCAGCAGGGCCGACGCGGTCGAGAGTGCCTGCCCCGTCGAGGGCGAGACACCGACCAACGCCAACGCATCGAACAAATAGGCCCCGACGGTCACGAGCGGGATGGCCCCACTGCCTGCCAGGCACGCCGGCCAGATCACGCGGGTGCCGCGATCAACCCGGATCAGCGCGACTGCGACGGCCAGCATGAGGACCGGCGCCGCGGTCTGGGGGCTGGGACGCCCCGGCCATGAGGTTTGCCGCCCGCGCACCGCGTCCCCGAACAGAACCTGGTCGACGCCGAGCGACCCGATCGGGGTGTACTCCAGCAGGATTACCACGGCCAGCACACCCACGAGAAGCGCCAGAGCGCGTCCCACCCAGATGCGATTGGTCGACGCGTGGCCGGATTGCGCCAGGATCGCCAGGCCCAGCGCGGCCAGCCACAGGGCTGTCCACGGCATCATCTGCGGCCAGGTGGGATAGATCCGCGTCAGCCGCTCGATACCGGCCGTCCAGCCCAGCCACGTCAACCCGGCGACCATGAGGACGACGACTACGGCCGCGCGGCCGCCCCAGGCCAACGCTCTCGTCATGCGGCTGTCGAGGCCGGCCCTGTCCATCGGCTGTCCCTTCGTTTCCGGCACTCGGGGCGCGGCCGCGGCGTCGGCGGCAGCAATACTTTGCGCCAAAGTTAACCGATGTCGCCTATTCGGCGCGAGCGGCCCGCTCGATCCGCAGAAACGGTGGGTGCAACCCGGGGGACGCGGCTGTGCGCGTCGCGAAAGGGTGTCGCGAACGGGTGTCGCGAAGGCTAGTCCGAGGGCAGGGCGCGCAGCACCACGGCGGTGTGCGCTTCCACGTTGAGCCCGCCGCCGCCGGGCACCTCGTCGGCCGGCGTCGTCTCGTCGGGACCGGTGTACACCACGACCTCCCAGGCGGCGCCGAATTCCTTTGGCGGCAAGGTGAATTCGATCGGCTCGTAGTGGGCGTTGAAGCACAACAGGAACGAGTCGTCCAGTACCCGCTGACCGCGGGCGTCGCGGTCGGGAATGCCGTGACCGTTGAGGAACACCGCGACGGACTTGGCGAAGCTGGCACCCCAGTCCTCGTCGGTCATCTCGGTGCCCTCGGGGGTGAACCAGGCGATGTCCGCCAGGCCGTCCCGCCCGCGCCGGCCCACCGGTTTTCCCGAGAAGAATCGGCGCCTGCGGAACACGGGGTGCCCGGCCCGCAGCGCCGAGACCGTCCGGGTGAACTCCAGCAATCCGGCGTCGGCGTTGTCCCAGTCGATCCAGGTGAGCTCGTTGTCCTGGCAATAGCCGTTGTTGTTGCCGTTCTGGGTGCGCCCGAGTTCGTCGCCGTGACAGATCATCGGCACGCCCTGGGACAGCAGCAGCGTGGTCAGGAAGTTGCGCTGCTGGCGGGCGCGCAGCGCGTTGATCTGCTCGTCGTCGGTGGGCCCCTCCACGCCGCAGTTCCACGACCGGTTGTGGCTTTCGCCGTCGTTGTTGTCCTCGCCGTTGGCCTCGTTGTGCTTTTCGTTGTAGGACACCAGGTCGCGCAGCGTGAACCCGTCGTGGGCGATGACGAAGTTGATCGAGGCCACCGGCCGGCGCGCGGTGTGCTCGTAGAGATCCGCCGATCCGGAGAGCCGATAGGCGAACTCGTCGAGGGTTGCGGGCTCGCCGCGCCAGAAGTCGCGGACGGTGTCGCGGTACTTGCCGTTCCACTCAGTCCACTGCGGCGGGAAGTTGCCCACCTGATAGCCGCCCGGCCCGACATCCCACGGCTCGGCGATCAGCTTGACCTGGCTGACGGTCGGATCCTGTTGCACGAGTTCGAAAAACGTCGCCAGGCGGTCGACGTCGTAGAACTCGCGGGCCAGCGTCGAGGCCAGGTCGAAGCGGAACCCGTCGACATGCATCTCGGTGACCCAGTAGCGCAGCGAGTCCATGATCAGCTGCAGCGCATGCGGATGCCCGACGTTGAGGCTGTTGCCGGTGCCCGTGTAGTCCATGTAGTACTGCTTGTCGTCATCGACCAGCCGGTAGTACGCGGCGTTGTCGATGCCGCGCATCGACAGGGTCGGGCCCAGGTGGTTGCCCTCGGCCGTGTGGTTGTAGACGACGTCGAGGATGACCTCGATGCCGGCCTCGTGCAGCGAGCGCACCATGGCCTTGAACTCCTGGACCTGCCCGCCCGGGGTGGTGGCGCTGGAGTACTTGAAGTCGGGCGCGAAGAATCCGATCGTGTTGTAGCCCCAGTAGTTCGACAGTCCCTTGTCGACCAGGGTGGAGTCGTTGGCGAAGTGATGCACCGGCATCAATTCGATGGCCGTGACACCGAGTTCCTTGAGGTGCTCGATGATCACCGGGTGCGCGACCGCGGCGTAGGTGCCGCGCAGCGGTTCGGGGATATCGGGGTGGGTCTGGGTCAGCCCCTTGACGTGCGCCTCGTAGATCACCGTGTCGGCGTACTGGTGATCCGGTGGACGGTCGTTGCCCCAGTCGAAGTAGGGGTTGATCACCACCGACTTGGGCATGCTTTCGGCCGAGTCGTCGTCGTTGCGGCTGTCGGGGTCGCCGAAGTTGTAGCTGAACAGCGACTGGTTCCATTCGAAGGAGCCGTCGATGGCCTTGGAGTAGGGGTCCACCAGTAGCTTGTTGGGGTTGCAGCGCAGCCCCGCCTGCGGGTCGTATGGGCCGTAGACGCGGTAGCCGTAGCGCTGGCCCGGTTCGATGTTGGGGATGTAGGCGTGCCAGATGAAGCCGTCGATCTCGGGCAGGGTGATGCGGCTCTCGGTGCCCTCGGCGTCGAACAGGCACAGCTCCACCCGCTCGGCCACCTCGCTGAACACGGCGAAGTTGGTGCCCGCCCCGTCGTATGTGGCGCCCAGCGGGTAGGCCCGGCCCGGCCACACCTCTCCGGTGGGCGTGGGAGCGGCGGCGTCTGCGGTGGTCATGGCGCTGTCAATACCCTGCCGTCATGGCGGTCAAACTGCGGGCCGCCCCTCGCGGCGCGGTGACTGTTCGGAAAGCCTTGCGGCATGGGCGATCACGGCTTCAGTATGACCTTGACCGCACCATCCTGCTTCTTCTGGAAGATCTCGTAGGCGTGCGGGGCCTGGTCCAGCGGCAGCACGTGGGTGGCGAAGGTGTCGACGCCGAGTGGGTCGTCATCGGTCAGCAGCGGCATAATGTCGTCGACCCAGCGCTTGACGTTGGCCTGCCCCATCCGCAGGGTCAGCTGCTTGTCGAACAGGGTCAGCATCGGGAGCGGGTCGGCCATACCGCCGTACACGCCGCTGAGGGAGATCGTTCCGCCGCGCCGCACGATGTCGATGGCGGAGTACAGGGCGTTGAGGCGATCCACGCCTGCGGTCTGCATCAGCCGCTTGCCCAACGCATCCGGCAGCACCCCGGCGACCTGCTGCGCCAATTTGGCGGCCGGTGAGCCGTGCGCCTCCATGCCCACGGCGTCGATCACCGAGTCGGTTCCGCGTCCGTCGGTCAGGTCGCGGATCGCGTCACCAAGCGAGGAGTCGAGCCGGCCCAGATCGATGGTATGGATGCCGCGTTTCGCCGCGCGCCCCAGCCGCTCGGGCACCAGGTCGACGGCGATGACGCGGTAGCCCAGGTGATCGGCGATGCGGGCGGCCATGTCCCCGATGGGACCCAGCCCGAGCACGGTCACCGAGCCACCGTCCGGGATGTCGGCGTAGGCGACCGCCTGCCACGCGGTGGGCAGCACGTCCGACAGGTAGACGAACCGCGAATCCGGCGGTCCCACAGGCACTTTGATGTGAGTGAATTGCGCCTGGGGCACGCGTAACAGCTCGGCCTGGCCACCCGGGACTTCACCGTAGAGCTCCGAATAACCGAACAGCGCCGCCCCCATGCCCTGGTCGCGCACCTGAGTGGTCTCGCATTGGGTGTAGAGCTGCTGAGAGCACATGTGGCAACTGCCGCAGGAGATTTGGAACGGGATGACGACCCGGTCCCCTACCCGCAGGTCGCCCGTTTCGGTGCCGACCTCCCGCACGATGCCCATGGCTTCGTGCCCGAGGATGTCCCCGGGGTTCATGAACGCCCCGAGGATCTCGTAGAGGTGCAGGTCGGAGCCGCAGATGTTGGTCGAGGTGACTTCCACGATGGCATCGGTCGGTCGCTCGATCTTCGGGTCGGGCACCGAGTCCACCCGCACATCGCGCTTGCCCTGCCAGGTAACAGCCTTCATATGGGTGGCACATACCCGTCTCACACTCGTCGAAACCGCACCGCAGGCATGGAACCGGCGGGAGTGATCACGGTCGGCGACGGCCGGGCCGGGGCGCGCAGTCGGCGATCTGACGAAAGATGATGGGAACGTTAGTGTTTGGTGTCGCGCCGAGCCGCGGTCAGTGCCGCCGCTGCTTGAGCGGGTGTTCACTGTCTATCAGCGCCGCCGCGATGTCGATCAGCCTGACGTTGGATTTCTGCGAAACCCGGGTGAGCAGTTCGAACGCTTCGACGGCGTCGAGGTTGAAGCGCTCCATGACCACGCCCTTGGCCTGCCCGATGATGTCGCGCGAGGCCAAGGCGCTGCGAAATTGGTCCTGGCGGCGCATCATCGACCACGCCAGGGCGATGTGCGTGGCGAACACCGCGCCGAGTTCTACCGACTCCTCGCTGAACGCCTGCGGGCGGTCGGCATAGAAGGTGAGCGCGGCCATGCTGGTGCCGTCGATGAACAATTCGTACGACAGGATCGAGCGGATCGGCGTCTGCTCGAGCGCAAGCCGCCGGTAGCGCAACCAGCGTTGTTCGGCGTTCAGGTCGGCGATGTGCATGATGTGGTGCTCCCAGGCGGCCGTCAGGCACGGCCCCTCGCCGCAGCTGTTCTGGATCGCGTCAAGCACCATCGGGTAACGATGCGTGGCGACCACGCTGCTGACCGACCTGTCCTTCTCGGCCAGGGTGATACCGGCGTACTGCGAGCCTGTCACGTGATCGGTCCCGCTATCGATGAGCTCGTGCAACCCGGAAGCGGTATCGCCTTGTTCGCGCTGCAGATTGCCCACCAGCTCGACGAGCTGAGCGACGATCGTGGCATTGCCATCCCGCATACGATCACCCCCCGGAGCCGCCGTGGCCCGCAGAGCCCTTTCCCGCCGTCGCCATGGTGCCATTCACACGAACACGAACGCCCAAGGAGAAGTCTATGGGCCAGAAAACGAAGTGCAAGGCCAGATAACGGACGGGCGCGAGCGGTACCGGCCCGTCGCCCGGCGCAGGAGATGGGGCGCGGCAGAAGGTCCGTAGCCTCCGTCCCGACCCCGGCCGCTTAAAAGCTTGACTGCCAACGCCTTTCACGACACCCGAACACGCAGCGCGACGGGGACCCGCGACCCGTCCGCGCCGCGCGCCTACACTCGGGTCGGTGACCTCCATTGTGATCGTGGGAAGCGGCTTCACCGGATTCACCTGCGCCCGTCGCCTGGCCCGAATCATGCGCCGACGGCGCGCACCCGTCGACATCACGATCATCTCCCCCGTCGACTACATGCTGTACACGCCGTTGTTGCCCGACGTCGCCGGCGGCGTCGTCGACGCCCGCTTTGTGGCTGTCCCCCTGGCCAATTCGCTCAAGGGGGTCCGCGCCGTGCGAGGCCGCGTGGACGCCGTGGATTTCACCCAGCGCACGCTGACCTATTGCGATCCCGAAGAGCGCAGCCATTCGATGTCCTGGGACCGGCTGGTGCTGACGCCCGGCTCGGTCACACGGTTGTTCGACGTTCCCGGCCTCGCCAGGCACGCGCGCGGTTTGAAGACCACCGCCGAGGCCCTCTACCTGCGCGACCACTTCGTCGAGCAACTGGAGTTGGCTAACCTCGAGGACGATCCGCGGGCCGCCGCCGCCCGTCGCACCGTCGTGGTGGTCGGCGCGTCGTATTCGGGCACCGAACTGGTCGCGCAGCTGCGGGCGCTGGCCGACGCGGCGGCCAAACAGATGGGCTTCAACCGCGCCGACGTGCGGTTCCTGTTGCTGGACCTGGCCGACCAGGTGATGCCCGAGGTCGGCAAGCGACTGGGCGACGCCGCGCTCAAGGTGCTACGCAAGCGCGGAATCGACGTCCGGCTCGGCATCACCCTCAAGGAGGCGCACGCCGATCACGTTGTGCTCAGCGATGATTCGCGGATCGACACGCGCACGATCGCGTGGGTGACGGGGGTGACCGGCGCACCGCTGATCCAGGACCTGGGACTGCCGACCGAAAAGGGCCGAGTCACGGTGCGGGCCGACCTGCAGGTGCCGGATCACCCGGAGGTGTTCGCGGCCGGTGACGCGGCCGCGGTGCCCGACCTGACGCAACCGGGCAAGATCACCCCGCCCACGGCCCAGCACGCGACCCGGCAAGGCAAGGCCCTGGCCCGCAATGTCGCCGCCAGCCTGGGCTACGGCAGCAGTAAGGAATACAAACACCGCAACCTGGGTCTGGTGGTCGACCTCGGGCCGCGCTATGCGGTGGCCAATCCGCTCAACATCCACCTGTCCGGGCTGGCCGCCAAGGCCGTCACCAGGTCCTACCACCTGTATGCGATTCCGCGCGGTGTCAACCGGTGGGCGGTGTCGCTGGCCTACCTGACCGACGCCCTGTTCGCCCGCTCGGTCGTCTCGATCGGGTTGACCTCCGGGGACGACGCGCAATTCACGGCCAGCGAAGGCATACCCATGCCGAAGACGAGCTGACGCGCCGGGTTTCGAGCCTCAGCCCTCGGCCGACTGCTGGGCCATCGCGTAGGCGAGCTGAAGGAAGTCCGCGCCCGCCAGCGCGGTGAACACACCGGCAATCAGCCGCGTGAACCGTGGCGCGAACACCAGGCCGATCGCGAACCCGGTGGCCACCCACATGTCCAGGCAGAACGGGCAGGTCAGCAACTCCCCGAGGCTGTGCCGGAGCTGGCTGTGCTCGCGGACCTCTTCCTGCACCTCGGCGGGGCCGCCGGTGCCGGCGTAGCGGGTGAAGGGCGCGCGCAGCGGGCTGGTCACGGCGTCCTTGGTCAGGGTTCGCGACAGCTTGTGGGTGCCCAGGGTGAGGATCAGCAGGTCTTGGACCCGCCATCTGGTCGGCAGCGTGCGGCCGGTGGCCAGCGCGGCCAGCACCGCGGCCACCACCACCACGCCATAGACGGCCATGACGGCCAGGTAGCCGCCCAGCGGCCGATCGTGGTCGCCCCGGTAGGCGTCCGCTTCCTGTCGTGCGCCATCGACGAACTGCGCACCGGTTTCCGTCAACTCACCCATCGCTTCTCCTTAACGGCATAGCGGGACGGATACCCGGCGTGGGTCAGCGCAACCCGCGAGGGGCTCAGACGGTGTCCGGCTCGGCGTACTTCGCCGTTTTCGCGGCTTCTCGCAAGGTGCGGTTGGTGGAGCGCAGATCGGTGTTGGCCGCGGATAGCGTGGCGTTATGGTCCTCGAGATCGAGGATGCGCGCGACGCCGGCCAGGTTGACCCCGGAATCGACCAGCGCAGTGATGCGCTTGATCCTGGCCAGATCGTCGGCGCTGTACCGGCGCGTGCCGCCTTGGCTGCGCGACGGCGTGATCAGGCCGTAGCGTTCGTAAAGCCGCAGCGTCTGCACCGCAGTCCCGGAGAGTTCGGCGGCCACCGAGATGCCATACACCCCATGGTCGGACGCCGGAGTATCCGCGTTTCCGCGGTAGTCGACCATTGCGCCTCCCCTTAGCTTCTCGCTTAGAAAATCTGTTTAGCACACTTGCGCACTTCTGTCGATGGTGCTATACAAAATCTATGTCATTGGACATAGGAAATTGCCGACCCACAGCCTAGATTGGAGTGAGAGGTGACCACCATGCTGATGCGTTCAGACCCCTTCCGTGAACTCGACCGCTTCGCCCACCAGGTCCTGGGTACCGCCGCCCGGCCGGCGGTGATGCCGATGGACGCCTGGCGCGAAGGCGAGAACTTCGTCGTCGAGTTCGACCTGCCCGGCATCGACGCCGACTCCCTGGACATCGACATCGAGCGCAATGTGGTGACGGTGCGCGCCGAACGGCCGGCCGTCGACCCCAACCGCGAGATGCTCGCCACCGAGCGGCCGCGCGGCGTGTTCAGCCGCCAACTGGTGCTCGGCGAAAACCTCGATACCGACAAGATCGAGGCCTCCTATTCCGAAGGCGTTCTGCGCCTGCACATCCCGGTGGCCGAAAAGGCCAAGCCGCGCAAGATCACGGTCGGCCGCGGCGACGGTCACAAGGCGATCAACGACAAGGCCTCGGAACGCGAGGTGATCAACGCCTGACCGACCGGCGGGCCGGGCGGCGGCCGCACTGACCGCACATGTGTGCGGCCGCCGCATGCCCCGGCTTCTGGCCGCCCGGGCGAACGGCGCACCGCCTGCGGTGGGAAACGGACACACGATGAAATGGGAACTCGACGGCCAGACCGCCAACGTCGAACAGGCGTTGGCGGGCGGCGCTGCGCAACCGGCGGGGTGGTTTCGGTTCTACTTCGCCGACCAGCGCTGGGAATGGTCGGAACAAGTGCAACGCATGCACGGCTACGAGGCCGGCAGCATCACGCCGACCACCGAACTGGTGCTGTCCCACAAGCATCCCGAGGACCGCGGACAGGTCGTGGCCACCATCGACCAAATCGTCCACACGCGACAGGCGTTCAGCACGCGCCACCGCATCGTCGATACCCGGGGACAGGTGCACCACGTCGTCGTCGTCGGTGACCGGATCTTCGACGACGACGGTGACGTGATCGGCACGCACGGGTTCTACATCGAGGTCTCCGCGCCCTACGAACAGGCGCGCGAGGACGCCATGAGCGCGAAAGTTGCTGAGATCAGCGAGAACCGGGCCGGCATCGAGCAGGCCAAGGGCATGCTCATGCTGATCTATGGCATCAGCGATACCGCGGCGTTCGAGTTGCTCAAGTGGTTGTCCCAGGAGGCGAACGTCAAACTGCGCCCGCTCGCCGAGCAGATCGCGCAAGACTTCCGCGGTGCCGGCCTGTCACTGAACACCCTGTCGGACTTCGATCATCTGCTGTTGACCGCGCACGAACGCGTCCGCAGTAATCACCAATAGGCGTGCAGACCAAGGCGTTTCGGCGCTCAGCTGTCGAGCAGCGGGGCGACCCAGTGCACCCGGGTGCCGCCCGCGGGCCCAGCGGTGATCTCACACGTGCCGCCGAGTTGCTCGGCGCGCCGCTTCATATTGGCCAGGCCGCTGTATCGGGTGTTGCCGGCCGGTATGCCACATCCGTCGTCGATGACGTTGAGGATGAACACGTCCGCGACACTGATCTCCACGGTCAGCCGTGACGCCCCAGAATGACGCAGGGCATTGCTGACCGCTTCGGTGGTGACCGCTTCGGCGTGATCGGCAAGCTCGGCACCCACGGCGCTCATCGGCCCGTCGACGCGCACGGTGGTGACGAGGTCACGGTTTCCGGTCAGGTCGGCGACCACCCGCGCGATGCGCTGCCGGAAATCGGCACTGGCGGCCACCGGCGACTTGAGCGCGAAGATCGTGGTGCGGATTTCCTCGATGATGGTCTGCAGATCGTCGAGCGTGCGGTTGAGCCGGTCGGCCACTTCCGGTGAACGCGCCCGGGCCAGGGTGCCCTGCAGGTTCATGCCGGCCGCGAACAGCCGCTGGATGACGTGGTCGTGCAGGTCGTGCGCGATGCGTTCCCGCTCGGCCAGAATGGCCAGCTGCCGGGCGTCCTCGCGCGCCGACGCCAGGACCAGCGCGATCGCGGCGTGCGTGGCGAAGTCGCTGACGAGGTCCAGATAGCTCTCGTTGAACGGCGGTTGGTCGGCGCCGCGGGCGATGGCGATCACCCCGACGACCTCGTCGCGGGCGCGCAGCGGCATCAGGATCGCCGGGCGCTGCCCGACGTCGGTGAAGGACTGGATCGGGTAGCGCAGCTCCTCGGTGATCAGCGGTTCCCCGGACTTAAACACCGCGCCGGTGGTGGAGCCCTGCACCGGAACTCGCTGCCCGAGCACCTCGGAGGCGTGCAACCCCACCGCGGCGGACACCACCAGCGTGTCGACCTCGTCGTCGGGCGCGTCGGCGTCGGCCGGCACCAGCACGATGGCCTGTTCGGCGTCGGTCAGCAGGCGCGCGCGCTCGGCGATCAGTTGCAGGGGGCGCCGGTGCGGTTCGGGGCGCGCCAGCAGCGCGGTGGTGATCTCGCGGCTGGCCTCCATCCACTTCACCGACGTCCGCTCCCGTTCGAAGACCTGTGCGTTGTCGATGGCGACGGCGGCCCCGAACGCCAACGCCCGCGCGGCGACCTCGTCGGACTCGGAGAACACCCGCGCCGGATCGACGTGGGTCAGGTACAGGTTGCCGAATACGGTGTCGCGGATGGTGATCGGGACCGCGAGGAAGGCGCGCATCCGGGGATGGTGTTCGGGAAAGCCGACCGCGGCGTGGTGGGTGGTCAGATCGTCCATCCGCAGCGCGGGGGTGTCCAGCATCGACAAACTCAGCAGGCCCTTGCCGACCGGCAGGGGCCCGATGCGCCGGACGGTCTCGGCGTCCATGCCCTCGTGGACGAACGAGATCAGGTTGCCGTCACGATCGCGGATGGCAAGCGCGCCGTAGGGGGCGGAGGTCAATTCCCTTGCCGCGCTGATGATCCGGTGCAGCGTGGCGTCCAGATCGAGCCCCGCGCCGATCTCGACGATGACCCGCAGCAACCGCTCCATCTGGTCGCGCGAGGCCAGCAGCTCGTCGAGCTGGGCATGCATCTGGCTGACCAGCCCGCGCTGCCCGAGTCCGGCGAATGCCGAGCCCTGTTCGTCGCCGGTCACCCCGACCAGTCCGGCGCGGTCGACGGTGGGCCGGACCGCTGATTCAGTTTCGACGCGAACACCGCCGCCTGGGTGCGGCGCTCCATGCCGAGCTTGGCCAGTAACCGAGATACGTAGTTCTTCACCGTCTTCTCCGCGAGGAACATGCGCGCGGCGATCTGCCTGTTGGTCAGTCCCTCGCTGAGCAGTCCGAGCAGCGTGCGTTCCTGCTCGGTCAATCCGGAGAGCGGGTCCTCGCGCGTGGTCGCGCCGCGCAGCTTGGACATCAGCGCGGCCGCGGCCCGGTTGTCCAGCAGCGATTTACCGGCGCCCACCTCTTTGATCGCGTGGGCCAGCTCCATGCCCTTGATGTCCTTGACCACGAATCCGCTGGCGCCGGCCAGGATTGCCTCGAGCATCGCCTCGTCGGAGGTGAAGGACGTCAACATCAGGCAGCGCAGGTCAGGGTGATCCGACACCAGGTCACGGCACAATTCGATGCCGTTGCCATCGGGCAGGCGGACATCGAGCACGGCGACGTCGGGTTGCAACGCCGGGATCCGTGCTTTCGCCTCCGCCACCGTGCCGGCCTCGCCGACGATCTGCAGATCGGGATCCGACGCGAGCAGATCGGAAAGACCGCGGCGAACAACCTCGTGGTCGTCGACCAGGAATACCTTGACCATGGCGGGCCCTTTCCTGCCGGTCTCGCAACTGGAAAGATTCGCGGCAGACCAACCCAATATCCCATATTCTCGACGGGAACCATCGAGAAGCAACGGCTTCAACGACTTTGGTCCCCACGGGTGAGGACCTTCGGCCGCCGCTCTGAGCGATGGTGCGTCAATATCCTTGCGGCAGTGGCCCATTGCGGTAGTGGCCCATTGAGGACAGCGGCCGCATACGCGGGAAGGGAATCTCGATGACCGACGACGGAGTCGCCATCCTGCCGGTGCACGAATGCTGGGAGCTGCTCGGCAGCCTGGCGCTGGGCCGGCTGGTGACCTACGCCGACGGCCAGCCCGACATCTTCCCGGTCAACTACGTCGTCCAGCGCCGCACGGTGCTGTTCCGCACCGCGGCGGGCACCAAGCTGGTCAGTTCCGCGATCGACAACCGGGTGCTGTTCGAGGTCGACGACCACAACGTCGCCGAGGCATGGAGCGTGATCGTCCGGGGCAGGGCGCGGTCGCTACGCACCCCCGAGGAACTCGAGGAGGCCGAACGCGCGCAGGTGTTGCCGTGGACCAGGCCGGAGAAGACGCACTACGTGCGCATCGTTCCGGAAAGCATTACCGGCCGCCGGTTCCAGTTCGGCTCGCCACCGGGTGATGTGTAGTCCCCGCGATCAGATCGCCCACTCGACGAAGTCGCCGAGGTCGCGCCGCGGCGTCGCCGGCAACGGATCGGCGTTGATGGGCGCCCAGCCCACCCGCAGCAGCATCTGCGGATAGTTGCTGTCGCCGAAGATGTCGCAGCGGACGGCTTGGCGGGTGTCGGCCGTCTCCAGCGGTTCGGTGACCGGGCAACTGGCCAGGCCCGCCGATGTCGCGGTGAGCAGCGCGACGCTGGTGGCCTCACCGGCGCGCAGCTGCGCCAGCCGGTCGTCGTGGCGGGTGCCCAGCGCAAGCACCACGGCGTTGTCGTCGGCCGCGGACGAATTGGGGGCCATCGGCAGCGCCGCACCGGCGAACAGCCGACTCGGGATTTTCGCGTCCGGATCCGATATCGGCGTGTTGTGGGCGGGAACGCCCGCGACCGAGAAGTAGCGCCCGCTCCACGTCGTAAGCTCGGCGAGATAGTCCTGGGTCAGGTGATCGCGGACGGACTCGGCGACGATGTCGTGCAGCGTGTCGACGTCTTCCACCTGGCACAGCGTGACGCCGGCGCGGGCGGCGCGCGCCGCCATGAGCGCGATGTCGCCCACCGGCACCGGCCACGAGCTGTAGTGGCGCCGATCGGTCCGCCGCCGGGGGATGGCGGCCGCGAGCGCGATGTCGACGTAATCGGCGGGCTGCGGGGAAAGCTCGATCGTGGCGAGGTGTGCGGGGTCGTCGGGGCTCGGCAGCCGGCGCACCCGCGATCGCCATCCCACCGCGGCGAACGCGACCACGCAGTGATGCAGCGCCGTGCCGCAACTCAGAATCAAATCGCGGCCGTCGGGGTCGGCATTGGGCAGCTGCCGCCCGGCGTCGGCGTACAGCTGCAGGCCGGTCGCCTCGACGCGCCACCGCCACGGTTGGGTGTTGTGCACCGACGGGGCGCGCGATGCCAGCGTCAGGGCCGTCCGTATCGTTCCAGCGTCCGGAAAGTGGGCGTTCATGCCATGGTCCCTTCCCTCCCATTGCCTTGTCGGTCTCCACGATCGCGCCTCCTCCTCGGCATCACGAGGGCACGACGGCTCTAACCCGAGGGACTTTCGGCCAATATCCGAGGTCGCCGCGCCGCGGGGTCTTCGCCCTTATGCTGACGACGATGGCGAATCACGGCCCCGATCCCACGACGCCGCTGTGGCGCGCTGCCCAGGTGTTCCGGCTGCTGAGTTGCATCTATGCCACCGGCTTTCAGATCGCGATCAATCCGGATCTGGTTCGGCCGGTGCTGGGTTGGGTGCTTTTCGGTGGGCTGATCGGCTGGAGCGCGGCGTGCGCGGTCGCCTACCTGCGCGGGTTCGGGCGCCGGCCGGCGTGGGTGCTGGCCGAGCTGGTGATCGCCGTGATGCTCATGTGGTCGAACAGCCTCGTCGCGAGCCCGCACTGGGCGGCCGAGAACCAGACCTGGCCGACGACGTTGTGGGCGAGCAACCCCACCATTTCCGCGGCCATCCAGTTCGGCCCCGCGGGCGGAATGCTGACGGGCCTGGCGGTGATGGCCACCAATTTCGCCGTCAAGAACTACTTTGCGCTCAACCTCGGGCACAACGCGACCCTCATCATCGAACTGGCGATCGGGATGGCGATCGGGATGGCCGCGCAGACCGCGCGGCGCGCCCACGACGAGCTGCAACGAGCGGCCCAACTGGCGGCCGCGGTCGCCGAACGCGACCGGCTGTCCCGGCAGGTCCACGACGGAGCCATTCAGGTGCTGGCGCTGGTCGCCAAGAAGGGTCACGAGATCGGCGGCGCCACAGCAGAACTCGCCGATCTGGCCAGCGAGCAGGAGCGCGCGTTGCGGCGCTGGCTGGCGTGTACGGACGTCGATGCCGACGCCGACGGCACGACGCTCGACCTGCGCACGCTGCTGCGCTGCCGGGAGTCCGATCGGGTGTCGTTCAGCCTGCCGGGCACCCCGGTGCCGTTGGGCCGTTGGGCCGCAACCGAACTCGACGCCGCGGTGGGCAACGCGCTGGACAACGTGGCCGCCCACGCCGGCCCGGATGCGCACGCGTTCGTGCTCGTGGAGGACCTCGGCGATTCCGTCGTGGTCAGTGTCCGCGACGACGGAGTGGGGATTGCCGCCGGCCGGCTCGAGGAGGCGTCTCGTCAGGGACGCCTCGGCATCGCCCAATCGATCGTGGGACGGTTGACGGCGCTGGGCGGCAGCGCCGAATTGCGCAGCGCCCCTGGGGAAGGCGCCGAGTGGGAACTGTGCGTGCCACGCCGGGAGGAACGCCATGACGGATGACGAGAAGCCGACGACGGTGATGGTCGTCGACGACCATCCGATCTGGCGTGACGCGGTCGCCCGCGATTTGACCGAGGAAGGCTTCACGGTGGTCGCCACGGCCGACGGTGTGGCGGTCGCAGGGCGGCGGGCCGCCGTGGTCAAACCCGACGTGGTGGTGATGGACATGCAGCTGACCGATGGCGACGGTGCACAGGCGACCGCCGCGGTGCTCGCGGTCTCACCATCGACGCGGGTGCTGGTGCTGTCGGCCTCCGATGAACGCGATGACGTGCTGGACGCGGTCAAAGCCGGCGCGACGGGATACCTGGTCAAGAGCGCCTCGAAAGCCGAACTGGCACAGGCGGTATCGGCCACCGCCGCCGGTCGGGCCGTGTTCACCCCGAGCCTGGCGGGGCTGGTGCTGGGCGAATACCGGCGTATCGCGCAGACCAAGGATGACGGGCCCGCCCGCCCCAGCCTCACCGAACGCGAAACTGAGGTGTTGCGTTACGTGGCAAAAGGGCTGTCCGCCAAGCAGATCGCCGAGAAGCTGTCGTTGAGCCACCGTACGGTGGAAAACCATGTGCAGGCGACATTCCGCAAGCTCCAGGTCGTCAATCGGGTGGAACTGGCACGCTACGCCATCGAGCACGGCCTGGACGACGAGCCGTGACCCGCGGGGCGGGCGGATAACGCCCCTACCCCGCGGGCCACCGGCTCAGGTCTATGGCGCCGCGACCCGGCGCCCCACCGGCAGTGTGGCCACGACTCGGGCGGTCACCAGCGCGGTCACCACCACGCCCATGCACACCAGCCCGTCGTCTTTCAGCCCCCACCTGATCGCCGCGAGCAGCGCCACGCCGGCCGCGCACAGCAGGGTGCCCATGGCCGCGCTGCGCCCCCGCGACGTCACCGCCGGCGCACCGTCCCACCCGGACAGCGGGTTGTTCTCCAGCGGCCGCAGCGCTACGAACAGCACCGCCACCGCGACGACCACGATGAGCACCTGCGCGAGGCTGATGGCCAGGAAGTCCTGCGCACCCGGAAAGCGCGGGCAGCCAAGGAGATCGAAGGCCAGATGCACACCCAGCAGCACCGGCATGTGCCACAGATACAGGGTCATCGCGCCCGAGTTGCCGATGGCGGTCCACCACCACACGCGGGGCCGCTGCGCCCAGCGTGCGATCGCCGGCGCGGCGGCGATGGCCAACGCGCTCAGGATGATTGCGTGTCCGGCCAGCAGCAGCGACGGCGGGCTGGTGTTCGACAGGTGGTGGTCACCGGTGCCGACCATGCTGATCTGATATGGCCCCCAGTGCACCAGCGCGACGTCGACGGCGAAGAAGATGGCCGCGACGGCCAGCGCGGCGCGGCCGCCGAGCAGCCGGCGACGGTAAGCCACGCCGAACATCGCGGGAATGAGCCAGACGGCCAGGTTGACGTAGCCGAGCGGCATCATTGCCGGCCAGTGCAGCCGGATCACGTCGATCAGCGCGATCGCCCCGTAGACCGGCGCCACCCCGGCGGCCAGGCGACCTGCCGTGGTGATGCGATACAGCACCGGCATCGCGGCCAGCACCAGGACGTAAGCCCCCAGGAACCACAGCAGCTGCGTGCTGACGCCGGCGATCGGCTCGTAGATGTGCTGTGGCAGTGCCCGGTACAGCACGGTCAGCGCCACGGCCCAGAATGCCAGGTAGTAGAACACCGGCCGGAACAGCCGGGTGCATCGCTTCATCAGCCAGGCACCCCAGTTGGTGCCCGGGACCCAGGAGGACACGCAGGCCGCCGCGCCGGCGAAGAAGAACAGCGGCATGATCTGCAGCAACCACGTCATCGCCTGAAACAGCGCCGAGGTGGTGAGCAGGTTGTCCCAGATCAGCACGTGGTTGCGGATGATGCTGGCCGCCATCACGGTATGGCCGAGCACCACACCGACCAGCGAGGTGATGCGGATGACGTCCAGGACGCGATCGCGATCGGCCGGCGTACTCGCGGCCACCTCGGCGACGTCGGGAAACCTGACAAGAGTGGTCATGGGAGCGGAACTGCCCTTCTGTGCTGTGAATGGGAACCGTTGTGGTCAAGCAGGAGTCATGCGTTTGACACAAGCATCGCCGGTCGCGCGGTTGCGGGCCTGCGCACTTCTACGCGTCGGGGCTGAGTAGTTCTACTCAGCCCGCGGCATTGAGCGGGTCGTAGTCGGCCAGCATCTTTTCGACGCGGGCCTCATCGAGCCGCACGCGAACGGTTGCGGCCTCCTGCTGGTCGCGGATCACCTTGGCCAGGGTGAACGCGCTCGACACCAGGAAGAGGAAGGTGACGCCGAGGAACAATCGCGGCCAGGGGTCAAGCGGCAGGAAGTAGATTCCGCCGAGCGCGGCGACGAAGCTGATCGCGAACGCGACGGCGGCCTGGACGAAGAAGGCGGCGGTGGTTTTCGACGTGCCGTTGGGAATGGTCATGCCAATAAGACTGCGGCAGCGCAGCGTTGGCGAGGATCCGTAAGACTACTCAGATTTGGCGGTGCGACCGCGAGTCGTCGCCAGCAGCACCGCCGCGGCACCGGCGGTGCTGACGCCGATCGCGGCGGCAATCACCGTCGCCACCTCCACCGAAGCGAACCCGGAGTCCGCGAGCGGTTTGACCACGGCCGCCACGCCCAGCGCGGGCATCACCAGCCTGACCCACCAGGCCATCGCGCTGTCACCGGGTATCCGCGAATTCGCCTCTGTGACAAACACATACAGTGCCATCAGCAGCAGGGGCGCCGCGCCCAGGATCGCCAGGCCGATCAGTCGCGCTCCGTGAGCCGAGACGACGGCGGCAACCAGCGCGACGAGCGCGACCACCCCCAGCCGCAGGCCTGCGCCGGATGTCGCCCCGCGCATGACCGCCAGGCCCGCGGCGGCGCGCACCGCGGCCCAGGCGCACACCAACGCGGCGGCCACGGCCAACGCGATGCCGGCCACCGCGAGCCACCGCCGGCCGTCGTCGGCGTAGAACTCGGGCACCGCCTCGGCCAGCATCGTGGCGCTCCATCGCCACGGGCCCACCACGCCCCGGTGATCGCCAGCCCACAACATCACCGCGGCCGCGGCCACCAGACCGACGGCCAGCGACATGGATCGCCCCGGCCGGGCGACGCGCGGGACGCGGACGGTGAGGAGTTCGACGCCCACCATCCCCAGGCCGAAGCCGACGAGCTGGCCGGACAGCGGGCGCGGTGTCGCGGCCGTCCCGATGACGACGGGGTCGGTGCTCAGCGCGACGAGGGCCGTCACCGCCACCGCGAGGCAGACGTAGAGGAGCAGGCCCGCGAGGACGAGCGGCAGCGCCAGTGACGCCACGGCGCGCGTCGACGCCCAACACGCGGCGGCGCCAACGACAACGGCGACAATCGCGGCGCCGGCCGGCAACCACGACAGGGTCTTGACGGGGTCTTGATCGGGCCAAAGCGACTGCAGCAGTTGCAATCCGAGCGTGGCGGCGAATTGCGCCGCCAGCACCAGGTAGGCGAGCAACTGAACGATTCCCGCCGCCATCCCCGCCGTGCGGCCCAGCGTGGCGCCGATCAGCTCGGCGGTGCTGCGCGCGTCCGGCGCATGGCCGCGCAGCCGTGCCAGCGCGTAGATCACCGGCATCATGACCACGGCGCCGAGCAGCGCGCCCAACCCGTACCACGCCGCGGACGCGATCACGGCCATGCTCAGCGCGGCGGCCCGCCAGCTCCCCAGCCCCGGCTCCCCCGACCCCGTTTCCCGCCGCGCCGGCGCGGGCAGCGATTTCTTCGGCATCGCCTAAGCATGACGCAGCCGGGGTGAATTGATCGCTGAACGTGACCCGGCTTCGTTAGTTTTGTAGGCCCAACGGCAGTGAGGGCTCGAAATATGTCTGACACGGTGACGGTGACTATCGATCGCAGCTCGGTCGCCATGGGCGACGATACCGAGTCCCACCGCGAGTTCTGGGTTTTCCCTGCCTCGGCCACGATCGATGACCTGCTGGTCGAAATCTCTTCGCGCTTTGTGCCCGGAGTTGCCGGCCCGGCCGGGTGGCGCATCTGTCTCGGGACGCGCCGCGACGAGCAACAGGAAATCGGCCTCATCTACACCCGCGATGACCTCAACCAGCAGGATCAGATCTGCAGGTTGTACCCGGGCGAGAGAACTCTGGGCGAGCTGGCCCGTTGGACGGGATTGCCGGAGTTGGAGGTCTACGCGTCGTACCTGACCTATGACCAGGCCCGGCCCATGGCACTGGACGAGGTGACGGGCGGCCCCACTTGCACGGGCAGCCGACCGGTCAAGCTGGAATCCGAGGCGGCGGCCGACGCCAAGCGTGACTGGGTGATGATGCGCGAACTCGACCGACTGGCTAAGGCGGTGGCGAGCGCGCGGCGCGACTGGGTTCGGGCCAACCTGCTATCGGCCCCGCCGCCGTGGATCGACGTCTTCATCGCCCGCAACTTCCACTACCTGGCCGACCTGCACTGCCCGGCCAGCATGACGCTCGCGGCAAACCTGCTGGGGCTCGAGGAGACCCGTGAAGAACAGTTGACGGCGCGGGCCAACGTCGACGTGCGCGCCGATGTCATGATCCTGGCGATGGTGCTGGCGGCGTTCGAGTGGGGAGCAGAACGCGAAACCTGGCGAGTCGGTGAACGGCCCTACCTCAAGGCCTATCTGGAGCTACTCGCCCACTGCGGTTATCCGCTCTCACCGATCGAACACGTCATGGCCGGCCACATCAGCATCGAGCAGCTCAAATTTTCTGCGGCCGATACCACCAGACTCGAGCGCATCCGCCAACTGCGCGATCAGCAATATCAGCTCCGCATGAACCGCTACTACACAAAAACCCTCAGCGACGAGCAATACCAGGCCGCCATCCAATCCGTGCACGCAGAGCTGTCGAGCTTGGGGGAAGTCCCCGGGCCCCTATAGAAGCGCTCAGGCGTCGATGACCACGCGCCCGGATTTCGCGCGGGATACGCAGACCAGCATCTCGTCGTCGCCTTCGGCGGTGCGCCCGCGGCGATCGACCTGCCCGCCAAGCACTTTCACCTTGCACGTGCCGCAAAACCCCTGCTGACAGGAGTACGCGGTGGTCGCATCGCGATCGAGCATGACGTCGAGCGCCGACCGGTTCGCCGGTACCTCGAGGACCCGCCGCGAGCGGGCGAGTTCCAGCTCGAAGGCCACCCCGTCGACAACCGGTGGAGGGCCGAAGCGTTCGTAGTGCAGCGGCGCGTTCGCGTGTTCGTTGCTGGCGGCGCGCACCGACTCCAGCATGGCGGTGGGGCCACACACGTAGACGGCCGTCGCCGGCCCGGCGCCGGCAAGCAAGTCCGACGCGGTGGGGATCCGGCCCCGCTCGTCGTCGGCCCACACCGTCACCCGGTCCGGGGCGACCGCCAGCACCTCGTCCAACAGCGGCATGTAATCGCGGGTGCGGCCGGCATACACGGCGCGCCAATCGATTCCGCGCTGCTGAGCCCTCTGGATCATCGGCAGAATGGGTGTCACGCCGATGCCGCCGATCACGAACAACACTTCGCGCTCGTCGGTGACGAGATAGAACGCGTTGCGGGGCCCCTCGAACTCGAACCTGTCCCCCACCGTGAACGCGTCGTGCATTTCGATCGAGCCGCCGCCGCCCTCGGCGATGCGGCGCACCGCGATGCGATAGTCGGTGCGCCGGCCGGGCGGACCACACAGCGAGTACTGCCGGCGACGGCCCGACGGCAGTCGAACGTCGATGTGCGCGCCGGGTGTCCAGGACGGCAACAATCCACCGGCCGGGTCGGCCACCGTCAGCGCGACCACGTCGGGGGCGAGCAGCTCGCGGTTGACCACCACCGCGGTGGTGGTGCGCCGCACCGGCTGCACGCGCGAGGATGTCCACCGCGACGCCGACGCCAGGCCGCCGAACAGCGAGCCCACCCCGTACAACGCCGTGTACATGCGGTCGCGTTTGCGGCGGCCGTAGAGATCAGCCGGAATGCTATCCCAAATGGCCTGTCCCACAACGAACCTCACATCTGGCCGGTGTCGCGGCGGTCTGCGGACTGGGCGATCAGGTCGACCCACTCGCCGGTGAGCCGGGCGATGACCTCGGGGTATGCGCTGACCACCCAATGGCCGCCCTCGATCGGGACGACCCTGCCACCCTCCGGGATGGAGCCGGTGAACCGTTGCAGCGCAGGCGATACGAAATAGTCCTGGCGTGCGACGAGTACCTGCACCGGCACGGCGGTCTGCGGCAGCCGCTCGCCGGGCGCGAGCATCGGTTTGGGCATGTTGGCCCGGTACAGGTTGAGCCCGTTGAGGTAGTCACGGATCGAGCGGCTCGTCGCCGCGCGCCGCTGCGCGCCCCGCGGCCGGCCGATGAGTTCCACGCCAGCGAAGACCGCCACTGTCGCCCGCGACCAGATCGCCAGCTCGGGCACGCCGGGGCACAGAAAGAACCAGATGTAGGTGGAGGCGAGCGCCTGCTTGAGGACGTCGAGGACGCCACGCGGCGAGCGCGCGGACCGCAGGAATCGGCCCGCGTAGTTCAGGTGCGGGCCCGAGATGGACGTGAACGAGGCAACCTTGTCCATCACCGCGTCGTCGGTGACCGCCGCCCAGGCCTGGATCGAGCCCCAGTCGTGGGCCAACAAATGAACCTGGTTCACCCCGAGGCTCTCGATCACCGCATCGATGTCCGAAACCAGCTGCGGAAAGCGGTATCCCGCCCGTCTAGGCGGCTTCGACGAGTCGCCGGCGCCGCGCACGTCGTAGGCCACGACGTTGAAGCGGCGGCCCAGTATCTCGGCCACCCCGTCCCACACGTGGTGGTTGTCCGGGTAGCCGTGGATGGCCAGGACGGTCGGGCGTCCCGGTTCGATGTCGGTGTAGGCGTGCACCGCCAGTCGCACGCCGTCGGAGGCGTCGACCGTGGTTGACGCCACTTCGGTCGTCATCGTCAGTGCCGTTTCAGTGCGAGGCCCGGGCGGCGGGTGAGCGGGCCAGGTAATCGACGGCGCGCCCCACCCCGCCCAGCTGGGACGGATGGAAACTCGGCGTGTAGTAAGCCCCGATGACCCGGAGGAACTGGAACGGCCCGGGCACCAAACCGCGCCGCGCCGCGCGGAAGTAGTCCCGCCAACGCGGCTTGGTGCCGGGCGGCAGGTAGGGGTCGACCGAATACATGAACCGCACACCGCGGATGAACAACCACAGCAGCGCGGGCGTGATCAGCAGCTGGGTGCGCACCTGCCGCCAGTACCCGCCGCGCAGGTGCTTCATGGTGTCGAACGCGACCGCCTTGTGCTCGACCTCCTCGGCGCCGTGCCAGCGCAGCAGGTCGAGCATCACGGGGTCGGTGCCCATCGCGTCGTGTTGCGGGGTGTCGAGAATCCATTCGCCGAGGATGGCGGTGTAGTGCTCGAGGGCGGCGACCATCGACACCCGCTCGAGCAACCAGCTCTGCCGCCGGCGACTGCTCCACCGCGGCCGGTCACCGATGAGTTGGGTGAATAGCCAACGCATTTGGTCGGTAAACGGCGTCACGTCGATGCCTTTGGCCGCGAAGTGCCCGAGCACCCCCGCGTGCGCCTGGGAGTGCATCGCCTCCTGGCTGATGAATCCCTGCACATCGCGGCGCAGTTGATCGTCTTTGATCAGCGGCAAGGTGTCCTTGAAGGCGTCGACGATGAATTCCTCACCCGCGGGCAGCAACAAGTGCAGCACATTGCAGAAGTGGGTGGTGAAGGGTTCGTTGGGCACGTAATAGAACGGCAGCGTCGACCAGTCGAAGTCGACGTCACGCGCCTGCAGGACGATCCGCTCGTGGTCGAGCGAGGCATCGTGCGGGCCCGTTGCCTTGTCATCGACGGTGAACATCGTCGCCACCCCTTTCCGCCGTGCAACGTCTTTAGGCTAGGCGCTGCGTTGTGCCTCGTCCTCTACCTCAGTGATCAGACGCTCGCTGCGCAAGAACCGGACCAGATGATCGACCGTCTCGGTCAGGGCCGGCTCGCGCAAGCGGACCTTGGCCAGGCCCCGCCGGTGACGGTACTGGGTGTTGTCGTAGCGCTTGTCGCGCATCGCCGCGATCTTGTCCGCCGACCGGGTGAGGAAATCGACCAACGGGTACATCTGGTCGTTCGGCGTGCAGCGGCGGTTGAGCTGCTCGGTGAACGACGGGATGTCGTGGTACTCAAAGCGATACCCGTAGCGCTCGGACAGGATGCGGGTGACGTCGGTGAGGTTGTAGTAGTCGTCCGCGGTCATGTTGAAGACGCTGCCCACGCTGTCATCTTTGGGCAGGCCCATCAGCGTGACGATGTGATCCGCGATCAAGTCCGCCGGCAGCAGGCTGATCTGGTTGAGCGCGTTGACGGCGACGCCGTGCTCGATCATGAACGCCGTCAGGCGCACCAGGATGTCGTCCTGGCTGCCGAATCCCGCCCGGGTCGGCGAGATGAGCGAGGGCCGGTAGATGCGGACGTCGAGTCCCTTGCGCTGCGCGGCCAGCGCCAGCTGCTCGCCGACCCACTTGGTCTGCGAGTAACCGAAGTCCAGGCCGGCCATCTTCTCGTTGGCGTCCCACTCCCCGACCACCGGCTCGGTGCTCCAGCCGTAGATGAACGTGCTGGAGACGAGGTGGAAAGCCTTGCGGTGGCTGATCATCGCCAGCCGTAACAGCTCGCGCGTACCCTCCACGTTGGCGGGCCGCAGCGCGTCGTAGGTGCGCACGTAGTTGACCAGGGCGCCGTTGTGCACGACGACGTCGACGTCCTGCGCCAATTGCTGGAAGGCCGCCTCGCCGATGCCCAGCGCGGGCTGGGCGAGATCGCCGCAGACGACGCGAACCCGGGCGCGGACGTCGGCTTCCAGCGCCGGCGTCCAGAGCTGGGCGCGGCGCAACGACGCGACGATGCGGTCAAGGCCGTGCGCGGGATCGGTGGCGCGTACCAGTGCGTGCACCGTGTAGGTGGTCCGCGCCAGCAGGCTGCTCACCAGGAACGGCCCGAGGAACCCGGTCGCGCCCGTCAGCAGCAGGTCGGTGGGCTCGCCCGGCCGCGCGGGCGCGAGCTCCGGCAGCGGCAGAGCCGCGTCGGCCCGCATCTGGGCGGCCTCGTGGGCCTCGTATTCGGCGGAGATCTTGTCCAGCGCCCCGCGCAGCGCGTCGAGCGGCCGGCCGGAATCGTCGCCGAATTGCCTTATCAGTCCGAAGAATTCGGACACCGTTAGTCGCTGGAGGAGCCGCGTGTTGACCTCGTCGGCCAGCTCGCCGGCGCCGTTGTCCTCCAGCAGGGCCTGCAGGTCCGTGCGCAGTTCGGCCAGCGCCAGCGAGTCGATGCCGAGGTCGGCGAACGAGCAGTCCTCGTCACCGGTGAGGTCGTAGCTCTCGATGAGGTTGCGGAAGCGCTCCAGCGGACCGGCGCCCGCACCCAGTTCGCCGTGAGTCCGGTTGGCCGACTGGTTGATCCAGGTGGCGAAGGCGGGCAGCTTGTCGTCCAGCCACAGCTGGCGTGTCGAAGCGCGCCGGATCTTGCCCGACGTGGTCTTGGGGATGCTGCGCGGCGGCGCGAAAACGATCGCGTGTGGATCGATGTGGCAGTGCCGGCGGATCGCGCGGGCCACCGACTTGGCGTCGGGAAGGTTGTGCTCGTCGCGCACCTCGGCGACGACGATCAGCGCTTCGGTCTCATCGTGTTCGACGGAGAAGGCGGCGACACAGCCGCTCCGGACGTGCGCGGCCGTGCGCTCGACGACGGCCTCGATGTCGGAGGGGTAGCAGTTGACGCCGCGGACGATGATCAGGTCCTTGCTGCGGCCGCAGACGAAAAGCTCACCCTCGTAGAGGAAGCCGAGATCGCCGGTACGCAGGAAGGAGTGCTCGTCATCGCCGGCGATGTGGGCACCGAACATTTCCGCGGTGAGCTCCGGGCGGTTCCAGTAGCCGGCACCCTTGGAGGGCCCGGCCAGCCAGACCTCGCCGACCCGCCCGTCGGGCAGCGCCTGGCGCGATTCGGGATCGACGATGCGAACCAGCGTCTCCTCGATGGGCTTGCCGCAGCTGACCAACGCGACCTGGTTGCTGTTCTCCGGCAGCGCCTTTTCCACGCGCGCCACGTTGCGCTCCAGCCCGCGCTTGTTGACCGCGATGGTCTGGCGGCCGCGGATCGACACGATCAGGGTGGATTCGGCCATGCCGTAGGCGCCGGTCAGCGCCTCGGGCCGCAGCCCGTACTCGGCGAACCGCTGCCGGAAGCGAGCGAAGGTGTTGGCGCGCAGCGGTTCCGCGCCCACGACGATGCATTCCAGGCTGCTCAGGTCGACGCCGGCCAATTCCGCGGCGGGCAGCTTGTCCTCGCGCAGGCAGTATTCGAGCGCGAAGTTCGGCTCCGGGGTGTGAGTGGCGCGCACGTCGCTGATGAGCCGAAGCCAGGACGACGGCCGGGCGAGGAAGTCCAGCGGCGACATCGCGTGGGTGGACCCGCCCAGCAGCACGATGAACATGTAGGCCGAGATCAGGCCCATGTCGTGGTGTTGCGGCAGCCACGAGGCCAACACCACGTCGCCCGTGAAGGCCGAGCCGTTGGCGATGACGTTGGCGTGGGTGACGATGACACCCTTGGGGTTGCTGGTCGAGCCGGAGGTGTACTGCAGGAACAACACGTCGCCGGGGGTGTCGGCGACCGGGGCGCCGCCGAATTCCTGCGCGCCGTCGGTCGCGAACCAGGGCAGCTCCGGCAGGCCGGCGTCGGCCTCGTCTGTCCAGACCCGCTCGCCGCGGCGTTGACCGAGCAGCAGGCGGAAGTCGTACTCGAACTGTTTGGTCGACAGCACCGCCGCCGCCTGGCAATCGCGGGCGATGAAGCTCAGCTTGGCCAACCCGGAATCGAAGGACATCGGCAGGGGCGGGCTGACCGGAACGGCGATCACCCCGATGCGCGCGCACGCATACAGCGCCGCGATCATCTCCAGACCGGGCGGGTAGACCAGCAGCGCACGATCGCCCGACTTCAGACCGGCCTCTTTGGACAGGTATGCGGCCAGCTCGCGGGTGCGTTCGGCGAAGGCCTGGTAGGTGTAGTGCTCGAGTTCGCGGCCGTCCCCATCGACGAACCGGAAGAGGGTCTGATCCGGCTTCTGCGTTTCCCACATCTGCAGGTAATCGATCAGCGTCTCCATCGTAGGAGTGATCCCCCTTCCAGGTTGGCTTAGCCCGAGAACGACTTCCGTCGTGAATATAAAGACCAATGTAGCGCCGCGAGCCCGTCCTGAGCAAAGCGTGAAGCCGCGTTAATGGCCGTCGCACACCACATTCACAGGTGAAACTTAACCGATGGAATCTAATGCGCGAATGCTGATCTGCGCACATACGGACTTCAGTATGTCAGGCGGGGGCGACCAGGAATTATCCCAGCTGAGCCGCCTGAGATACTGAAGTGCGTATCTACGAATTCGCGCATTTTCTATTTCGCCCCCCAACGCACAATCGGACGCGAAATGCTATTACCTTCGTCACGCCAAATGGCGAAATTGCAAATCGAAAACCGCAATTCGATTCGCCCCCCAACGGCAATGATCGCGGCCGCGCCGCCGAACTGCCTGCGTGGCCGGCTAGGAGGGCACTGCGATGCGGATCCGCGGGCCCGAGCGGGCCACCAGTCTCACGATGCCCGGGAATCGCTCGCCGTCGATGATGGGCGACAGTGGTTCGCCCTCGGCCTCGATGACCATTTCGCGGCCGTTGACATCGCGGAGCCCGTCGCCGCGGAGCATGCCGTTGGTCAGGGCCGTCGGAAGCTGGGCGACGATCCTCGACGGCCGCAGGTATCCGGCCTGAAAATGCAGCGCGCCGGGCTCGGACGCCTTGGGGAACAACCGAAGTGGGCCACCGATGCGCAGGTCGATCGCGCCGGCGTGCAGCAGGCTGTGCGTGCGCGACGGGACCTCGTCGCCGTCGATCACCACGCGCGCCTGCGTCGGGGTGAACAGGATGGACGCATAGTTCGGCGTCTTCACACGGCCGGGGGCGACCTTGGAGGTGATGTAGTCGCCGAAGCTGCGGGCGATCACTCGCGCGACGGCCAGCCGGCCGTGGTCGGGTGAGTCGTAATACCGGTCGTAGAAACGGTTTCCGACGCCGCCGGCGGCCAGCCCGAAGCAGAGCCGATGAAACGGCGCGCCCTCGGCCGTGGCGCCGTCGAGCACCAACGTGTCCAGGTTCACCTCGGGCGGAGGTCGATTCGCTTCGGCGGCCGCCGTCAGCGCGCGGATGATCGCCTCGGGGCGCCCGCGCACCCGGGCCTTGCGGGCGACGGCGTTGACGCTGCCGCCATTGGACGGGACGAATGCGGGCCAGCGTTGTGGGTCACCGATGCAGTGCTCGATCTCGTTGATCAACCAGTGCAGTGCGCCGTCGCCGCCGTCGCCCACCAGATGGGTGACCCGCGGCGCGAGCTGCGCGATGGTGTCGCGCAGTTGGTCGATCGAGTTGGTCTCGTGCACCTCGCCCCACGGGCCGACGATGCGACGCAGTTCGGCGATGCGATCGCGGGAAGCGGACCGATTTTTCCGCGCTTTCGGATTGACGATGACGCCTAGATGCATCCGGCGATCCCCGCGTCAAGTGGGATGTCGCTGGCCATCCCAGGCACGATACCGGGCGGACCGGGTGACCGACATCGCTGCGCCGGCCGCCGCGGGCCCCTCGGGCCACCGGCCGGGACCGCACGTGCGAAGTTAGGGTGGCTGCCATGGCCGATTGGACCGCAGCACAGCTGCCCTCGTTCGCCGGACGGACCGTCGTCATCACCGGGGCCAACGCCGGGCTGGGCGAGGTCACCGCCCGCGAGTTGCTCCGGGTGGGCGGCCACGTCATCCTGGCCGTCCGCAACACCGACAAGGGCGACGCGGCCGCCGCGCGCATGACCGGCTCGGCAACCGGCCCCGCGACCGGGAAAGTCGAGGTGCGCCCGCTCGACCTGCAAGACCTGTCCTCGGTGCGGCGCTTTGCCGAGGGCATCGACAGGGTCGACGTGCTGATCAACAACGCCGGCATCATGGCCACCAAGCACGCGGTGACCGTCGACGGTTTCGAGGGTCAGATCGGCACCAACCACCTCGGCCATTTCGCGTTGACCAACCTGCTGTTGCCCAAGCTGACCGACCGCGTGGTGACGGTGTCCTCGCTGATGCACCACTTCGGCTACATCAGCCTCAAGGACGTGAACTTTCAGTCCCGGCCGTATTCGGCCTGGCTGGCGTACAGCCAATCGAAGCTGGCCAACCTGTTGTTCACCAAGGAGCTGCAGCGGCGGCTGAACGACGTCCCCACGTCGCTGCGGGCCCTGGCCGCCCACCCCGGCTGGTCGCACACGAACCTGCAAGGGAACTCCGGCCGCAAATGGGGCGACGCGGCGGTGCTGGCGGTCGACCGGATCGTGTCCACCGATGCCGACTTCGGCGCCCGCCAGACGCTGTACGCAGCCTCGCAGGATTTGCCGGGCGACACCTTCGTCGGCCCGCGCTTCGGGTTGTACGGCCGCACGCAGCCCACGTGGCGGAACTGGCCGGCAAAGCGCGCGGGCACCGCCGCCGCCCTGTGGGAGCTGTCCGAGCGGCTCACCGACACGAAGTTCCCGCTCTGATGCCGTCTTCGCTGGCCGGGCGACCTTCGACGCGCCGGTCGCCCGGGCCGTGACTAGATTGGATGGGTAGCGCCACCGCACCCAGCGAGGAGGTAATGCCATGTCGGACGCGCATCTGGCGGCCATTATCGCCCTGTGCGCCGCGTTGGCGTCCGCGATCGGCAACGTGGTGCGGCAGCGCTCCGCGCAGGAGGTCACCGACAAACGGGTGGGCCACCTCACGTTGTTCGGCATGTTGTTGCGCGACAAGCGTTGGTGGATGGGCGGTTTGGGGGACATCGGCAGTTACGTGCTGCTGGCCGCCGCGCTCGACAAGGGCTCGGTGTTGTTGGTGATGTCGTTGCAGGTGACCGCGCTGCTGTTCGCCCTGCCGATCTACTCGCGGATGACCGGTAACCGGATCACCCGCCGAGAGTGGACCTGGGCGCTGGTGCTGGCGGTGGCGCTGGCGGTGCTGATCGCGATCGGGGACCCGACCGGCGGCCAGCAACGGGCGCCGCTGCACATCTGGGTCGTGGTCGCCGTGGTGATCGGCCCGCTGTTGTTGCTCGGGCTGCTGGGAGCGCGGATCTGGGCGGATCGCCCGGTCGCGGCGCTGCTGCTGGCGGCCGTCGCCGGAACGCTGCTCGCGGTGTTCGCGGTCCTGATGAAGGGCGTGGTCGACGTCCTGGAACACCACCCCGGCCAGGTATGGATGTCATTCGAGCTGTACGCGCTGGTGTTCTGCGGCGCGGCCGGGATGATCTATCACCAGTCGGCGTATCGAGCCGGCGCGCTCACCGCCTCGCTGCCGACGATCATCGTGGCGAAGCCGGTGGTGGGCGGGATCCTGGGCATCATCGTCCTTCAAGAAACGTTGGCAGCCGGCGGCTGGGAATGGTTTGTCCTGGCGGGGACGCTCGTCGTGGTGATCGTCGCGACGGTCGGGTTGGCTCGCGGTGAGGCCGCCTCCATGTCGGCCGGCGCGGGTCGCGACGTGAAATCCAGCTCTCGACCCGCCGCGGCCACCCAGGCCTGAAGCGGCCGAAGGGATTGCCGGCTAAGCATTCTCGATCCCGGCGTGGGCCGGCGTGCACCACTTAGGGGTTGATGGTGTTGTCGCCGACCTGGCGGCCCCAGACGTATTCGATGGCGTACGGCGACCCGGTG
>NZ_JCALDN010000019.1:0-89880 GCF_059812885.1 Mycobacterium sp. NGS33
ATTTCGGGATACTGCCGCCGGAGATCACTTCGGCGCTGATCCACTCTGGACCCGGCGCTTGGTCATGGATCGAAGCCGCCGGCGTCTGGCAGGAGCTCAGCGCCGAGCTCGAGCAATCCGCCAGCAGCTACACCGCGGAGTTGTTGGGGCTGATGACGACGTGGCACGGCCCGTCCGCCCTGGCGATGGCCCAGGCGCTCGAGCCCTACCTCGACTGGTTGCGCGTCACCGCCCAGCAGTGCCAGCAGGTCGCCACCTCGGTTCAGGTCATGACCACGGCCTTCGAGTTGACGCACTGGACCGTGGTGCATCCTTCGTTGGTCGCTGCCAACCGGGCGCGGCTGGCGATGTTGTTGGCCACCAACTTCTTCGGGATCAACTACCCGGCCATCGCCGAAACCGAGGCTGAATATCAGACCATGTGGGTGAACAACTCCGCGGCGATGGTCCGTTACGCCGCTACCTCGGCGAGCGCCGTCCAACCGCCGACCTTCACACCGCCGCCGCCGGTGACCAGTCCGTCGGGCGTGACGATGCAAACCGCGATGGTCCCCGCCACGACCACGACCGACTCCGGGATCATGACGGCGGCCGACATCTCCGGGGCCAGCGAAGACCTCGCCGCCTCGAGCGCCTTCGGCCTCGATCCGGACTCCGGCTGGTTCAAGTACTTCAGCACCTGGGGAAATCAGTTCATCGCGGGCGGTTTTCCCATCAACCTGCTCAGCTATATCGCCCAGGTCAACGCCGCCCAAAGCCTGCAGGGCGGCGTGGCCGCCGACATCTTCGGCGGCCTGTCCGAAGACGCCGCCGCGCTGTCCTCGGCGGACGCCAGCCTGGTCGGTGCCGTTGGATCCTCCATGGCGCCCCGCGCGACTTTGGGCATCGGCGTCTCGCTCGGCAACCTGACCATGCCGCCGGCGACGGTGGGCATGCTGGAATCTTCGGCGCCGGTGCAACTGACGTCGGCGGCCTCCGCGCTGCCCGCGGGACCCGGACAGACCCCCATGCTCCCGATGGCCCCGGTGCGTCCGGGCCGCGGCTCGGCGAGCGGCCGGCGGCGCAAGGGACGCGACTACGACGATATCGAGTACGGCGCCGAGCTTCCGGGCACCGTGATGCACAGGCCGCCGTCGGCGGGATAGCGCGGGCTGCGCGACTCCATCATGCGGTTGCGGACGATGTGCTCGACCAGGATGGGGACGAAGGTCTGCACCGGTGCGTCGATGAATCGTTGCGCCGTCTCGTCGCACCAGCGCCTGATCTGAGCGGTGCGCCGTTCATCGCCGAACCCCTCGTGACGGGCCAGCTTGTCGGCGACGTCGGTCACCGACCGGCCAACCGCGCCCGGGACGGCCGGAGGGGCCGCCTCGTCGGCGGGCGCGCGCACGGCCTCGAGTGCCCGACGGGCGGCGTCCTCCTCGGTGTCCGGCCGGATGACTTGCAGGGTGATGTGGCGGCCGTTCTCGCCCATCACGATGACGCTGGCCGGCTCGTTGCTGGTGAAGCCCAGCAATTCGATTGTGTGGTCGTCGGTTTGCGCCAGCGCCGGCGTGTTGTGCCAGTCGTTGCGGTGATAGCCCACCATGACGATCCGCCCCAGCCGGTCGGCCAGCGACGCCGCCAGGCCCGCCACCTCGTCGACCAGGTTGGTCGACCGCGGCCACCAGGCGCCGTCGATGTGCTCGGACACGGCCCGATAAGGCTTGAGTTGCAACCGGTTTGATCGCTCCATTGGATAAGATCAGCACGGCTAGTCGGCGACCGCGGCGCGGGCGAGTGGCCGGCGGGTTTACCGATCGTGAACAACGGTTGAGAAGATGCCGGGGTACAGATCGCTTCGAACGTTTCCGGTCGGGTGTGGCGCGGCGGCATGGCGCAGGACGGCATCGAGTTCTACGTGATGTTCAGGCGCCGCGACTGGCTGTAGCCTACCGGACTACCGCGCCACGGACGGGGCCGAAATCCCTTGGTGGACACCTTGATTGATCTTGTCCCGCAGGGCGGGGCTACCCGGTGGATCCGAATCCTGGCAGGCGCAACTGAGATGGCTGAAGGGGTTGGGGTCGGTGCTGGCCGCCGCCGCGGCCGACGCGCCGAAGGCGATCGCAATGCCGGCCACACCGACCAAAAGTTTCGGAATCATTGTCGGCCCCGAGCTTCTTGGTTGTGGATACCTCGAATTTTATCCGCGGTTGCATCACGAGCCTGTCAACCGGCGGTAAATTTCAGGACCCGGAAGAAGCGGCCGAATCCGCGTATTTGGGGCAGTACGCCTTGATGCTGACCCCGACGAAATAGCCGGCGTGGTAGCTGTCCAGCGTGCTGCTGGACAACACGTTGTTGGCGACCTGTTCCGGTGACTGGCCCATGTCGAGTTCGTGGCACACGGTGTGCCCGGAGTTGACCGCGGCGTCGGGCGACTCGTAGTTGATGCCCTTGGCCTTCAGCGCGGCCAGAAACGCATCGTCGGCGGAGGTGGCGTTCGCGGTCGCGGCTGCGGCCAGCACGCCGAGCAGCCCGGCGACCGGCGCGGCGCCGATCGCCAGGAGCGAGCGCGCCCGGCTGGGCTTGCGCATCTGGGTGGTCGTCATTTCTGATACTCCCGTGGAACAGAAGTGCCGTTGCTTGCTGAAGGCGGGGCTAGTTCGCATGCTTGCATGTCGCGGAACGGCCCGGTGCGGTATCGCCGATAATGCGGTGTGTGCCACACAAGGGTTTGCTCCCGCGTCGCAAGCGCGTTACCGGCGAGCCCGTGCGGGCGCGCTGCCGGTGATCTGACGACATGGCATATGTGCGGTGGCTGTGGCTCGCTGTGGTGGCGATATGCGTGGTCGGCTGCGGCGTGCGGCACGTGTCGGCGGCGAGCGCTCGAGACATTCCGGGCACCTTTCGATCCAACGGCATGGACCGAACCTACATGTTGCACGTGCCGGCGGGCGACCCCGTCGGGCTGGTGCTCAGTTTGCACGGCGGCGGCGGTACCGGGATCTCGCAGCGCGCCCTGACGGGTTTCGACTCCGTTGCTGACGCCCACGACCTGTTGGTGGTCTACCCCGACGGTTACGAGAAGAGCTGGGCCGACGGTCGCGGCGCCGCACCCGCCGATCGCCGCCACATCAACGATGTGGCGTTTCTGGTCGGGCTGGTGACCAAGCTGCAGCACGACTACGGCATCGCACCCGGGCACGTGTTCGTCACCGGGATGTCCAACGGGGGCTTCATGAGCAACCGGCTGGCCTGCGACCGGGCCGACGTCTTCGCCGCCGTCGCGCCGGTGGCCGGCACCTTGGGCGTCGGGGTGGCCTGCAACCCGTCACAGCCGGTGTCGGTCTGGGCGGCCCACGGCACCGCCGACCCGCTGGTGCCCTTCAAGGGTGGGGCGGTGCGCGGGCGCGGCGGGCTGAGCCACTCCGTCTCAGCGGACGCCATGGTGGACAAGTGGCGCTCGGCCGACCGCTGCCAGGGTGACCCGGCCATGGAGGCGCTGCCCGACGTCCGCGACGGCACGGTCGTGCACCGCTACGAGTCGACGGGGTGCGCGGCCAACACCGAGGTGGTGTTCTACAAGATCGACCGGGGCGGGCACACCTGGCCGGGCGGCAAGCAGTACCTGCCGGCGGCCGTCATCGGCCCCACCACCCGCGCGCTCGACGGGTCCGAGGCCATCGCCCAGTTCTTCCTGGCGCACGCCCGCGACTAGCGGCGATCGCAAGCGCGGCGAAGCCGGGCGCCGGGGGTCGCCGCCATCAGGACTAGCGGCGATCGCAAGCGCGGCGAGCCCGGGCGCCGGGGGTGCCTCCCGCGTGCGGGGGGACGGGTCGCCGCCATCAGGACTAGCCTCAGCGCTGACACGACGGACACCAGTAGGTCACCCGTTCGGTCGCGTCGTCGAACTTGATCGGTGTGCCGCAGCGGCGGCAAGGCTGCCCCGATCGCCCGTAGACCCACAGCTGGCGCCCCGTCCTGGTGTCGCCGGTGGTGCACCGGTTCCAGCGGAACCGGTTGAGCCACAACATGTCCCGCGCGCGCGAGACCAGCCGGAGGGGATCGGCGATGTCGCGCACCGGCGCGGTGGGCAGATGCCCGGTGAGGAAACACAATTCGTTGCTGTAGACGTTGCCGACCCCGGCCAGCACCCGCTGGTCCAGGAGCGTCTCGGCGATCGGCCGGTCCGGGTCGGTCGTCAGGTTGGCGGCGGCGAGTTTCGGATCCCAGTCCTCGCCCAGCAGATCGGGCCCCAGGTGCGCGACGGCGTCGCCGTCCCGGTCACGCTCCAGGATCTCCAGCATGCCCAGGTCGACGCCGACGGCCCGGGCGGTGCCGGTTTCCAGGATGATGCGCGCCCGGTGGTCGACGCGCATCGGCCGGTTGCCGACCCGCCAGCTGCCGTCCATCTTCAGGTGCGAGTGAATGCTGGCCGGCCCCACCCGGATGAACAAATGCTTCCCGCGGCTGAGCACCTCGTCGACGACCTGCCCGGTGAGGTCGACGGTGGCGAACCGCGGTACCCGGATGTCGCAGCGGGTCAGCGTGCCCCCGGCCAGGTGCTCGCGCAGCACGGCGGCGGTGTGCCAGACGGTGTCGCCCTCGGGCATGTCAGCGCAGCCGCATCCCGCGCGGCGTGCGGGCGAAGCCGGCGTCGGACAGGGCGTCGACCGGGCCGGGCCCGTCGGCGCGGGACTGCAGCGCCGGCGCCCCGTCGATGCGTTCGACCAGGATCGAGGCGACGCGGCGGGCGGCGACCAGGTCGGCCAGCGCCGTCGCCGCGGCGTGATGGGCGGCCGGGTCGTCGGTGAAGGTGAGCAGCGATCGGCCGCCGCGTTCGAGGAACCAGGCCAGCTCGCCGTCCACCAGCACCACCAGCGCGCCGGCCTTGCGGCCCGGGCGGGCGCCCGGTCCGGCGCCCTCGCCGCGGGCGGCGGGTCCGCCCCCGTCGCCGCGGGCGGCCGGCCAGGGCAGCGCGGCGCCGTAGGGGTTGGCCGGATCCGCCGCGGCCAGCGCGACCGCCCGGTATTCGGGCCGCTCGGGGTCGACCCCGTCGGAGTAGGCGCGCAGCCGGTCGACGGTCGACGCGACGGCGAACTGCGCCCCGCCCAGCGACTCGATGAAGTAGCCGCGCTGGCACCGGCCCGCGTCCTCGAACGTGCTCAGCACCTTGTACAGCGTGGCGAATCCGCCGGGCACGCCCTCGGCGGACACCGCGCCGCGGGTCAGCACGCCGTGACGGCCCAGCAGGAGTTCGGCTTGATAGTGGGCGCGCAGTGTGGAATCCAGCTCCGGGGCCGGCAGGATCGACCACCGGCCGGCCACGGTCGGGTCGGCGGGCCGGGAGTGTGGATGCGCGACGCTGTAGCGGCTCAGCCGCGGCGGCCGGTGCGACCGGTGCGCTGGCGCCGAGCGCTTGCGGGTTCCGGTGCCACCGAGCAGGGCGCGCACCGGGGCGAAGGTGTCGCCGGTGATCCAGCCGGCCCAGATCAGTTCCCACAGCGCGGCTTTGAGCTCGGACTCGCCGAACCCGCTCTGCGTGAGCTGGCGGAAGAAGTAGGCGCCGCCCGGGGCCAGCGTGTCCAGCACGGCGCGGTGGGCGTCGCCCAACTCGATGTCGGCGGGCCCGGCCAGCGTCAGCGGCGCGGATTCGCTGGGGTGCAACGCGATCCAGCCGTCACCGCTCGAGATCGACCCGGCCCCCGACCAGGTGACCTCACCGGAGGCGAGCAGCTCGTCGAGCAGCGCGGGGGAGTAGTCGCGGACCCGGGGGGCCAGCACCAGCGGCTCGATCGCCGAGGCGGGCATCCGCACGCCGGCCAGCTGATCGATCACCGACATCAGGCCGTCCAGCCCGGAATGGCCTGGGGAGCGCGATGATTCGGCCGCACCCACGCGATGCCAGGCCGGCAGGAACCGGCCGTAGGCGGCGGTGCTGACGGGCTCGACCTGGGCCCGCAACGCCGCCAGCGACCGCCGCCGCAGGATGCGCAGCACGTCGGCGTCACACCACTGCTCGCCGCCGGCCACGGGCGCCCCCGGCACCTCGGCCGCGGCGACGAAGTCGCCGCGCACCAGCCGGCCATCCCCGGCCAGCCGGCCGAGGATGTCGGCGGTCACCCGCAGCCCCAGCCCGAACCGGGCGGCGGCCTCGGCCGTGGTGAACGGGGTGTGGGTGCGCGCGTAGCGGCCCAGCAGTTCGCCCAGCGGGTCGGCCACCTCCTCGGTGAAGGCGGCCGGCACGCCGAGCGGAACCGCGATGCCGATGCCGTCGCGCAGGCGGCCGATGTCCTCGACGGCCACCCACCAGCTGCGGCCGGCGAACGACACCGTCAGCGCGCGCCGGGCCGCGCGCAGCCCCTCCAGCCAGCCGCCCACGTCGGCGACGCCCGCGCGGGCGGCCACCTCGTCCTCGGTCAGCGGGCCCAGCAGCCGCAGCAGGTCGGCCACGGCCTCGGCGTCGCGGGCGGCGCGGTCCGGCGCGAGGTGCTGGAGCTGGCGGCCGGTGGCGGCGATGACCTCGGGATCGAGCAGGTCACGCAGCTCCACCCGGCCCAGCAGCTCGGCCAGCAGCGTGCTGTCCAGCGAGAGCGCGGCGGCCCGCCGCTCGGCCAGCGGGCTGTCGCCCTCGTACATGAACGCGCCGACGTAGCCGAACAGCAGCGACGCCGCGAACGGCGACGGCCGCTGCGTCTCGACCTCGAGCACCCGCACCCGCCGCTGCGCGATGCCGGTCATCAGCAGGGTCAGCGCCGGGACGTCGTAGACGTCCTGCAGGCATTCGCGGATGGTCTCCAGCACCACCGGGAAGTCGGGGTATTTGCGGGCCACTTCCAGCAACTGGGCGGCGCGCTGGCGCTGCTGCCACAGCGGCGAGCGGCGGCCGGGGTGGCGCCGCGGCAACAGCAGGGCGCGGGCCGCGCACTCGCGAAACCGCGACGCGAACAGCGCCGAGCCGCCCACCTCGGCGGTCACGATCGGGTCGATTTCCTCGGCGTCGAAGACGAAAAGGTCTGCCCCGGGCGGGGTTTCACCGGTATCCGAAAGGGTGTCGGGCAGCCGCACCACGACACCGTCGTCGGAGGCGGTGGGCTTCTCGTCGATGCCGTAACGCTCGCGCAGCCGGCGGGCCACCGCCAGCGCCAGCGGACCGTTCACCGGCAGTCCGTACGGCGAGTGCAGGATCACCCGCCAATCGCCCAGCTCGTCACGGAACCGCTCGACCAGCAGCGTGGTGTCGGTGGGCACCACCCCGGCGGCCTCGCGCTGCTCCTCGAGCAGGCCCCACAAGTTGTCGGTCGCGTACGCGTCGAAACCCAGTTCGGCGCAGCGGGTGTCGAAGGCCGCGCGCTTGAGGCCGGCCAGCTCGCCGGTGAAGGCGCCGAGCGCGGCGCCCAGCTCGGCCGGGCGGCCCAGGCCGTCGCCGCGCCAGAAGGGCAGCCGGGCGGGCTGCCCGGGGGCCGGGATCACCAGCACCCGGTCGTGGGTGATCTCGGTGATCCGCCAGCTGGTGGCGCCCAGCGAGATGACGTCGCCCGGACGCGACTCGTAGACCATCTCCTCTTCGAGTTCGCCTACCCGCGAAGGCTTGTCGGCTTCGGAGGCCAAATAGACCGTGAACAGCCCGCGATCGGGGATGGCGCCGCCGGACGTCACGGCCAGCCGCTGCGCCCCGGGCCGGGCGGTCAGCGTGCCGGTGTCGCGGTCGTAGACCAATCGCGGTCGCAGCTCGGCGAATTCGGTGGACGGGTACTTGCCGCTCAACAGGTCCAGGGTGGCCTCGTACACGCTGCGCGGCAGCGTCGCGAACGGGGCGGCCCGCCGGACGGTGTCGAACCACCGATCGGCGTCCAGCGGTTCCAGCGCGGCCGCCGCCACGGTCTGCTGCGCCAGGATGTCGAGCGGATTGGCGGGCACCCGCATGGTTTCGATCTGGCCGGTCAGCATGCGCTGCACGCTGACCGCGCAGCCGATCAGGTCGGTGCGGTGCTTGGGAAACAGCACGCCCTGCGAGACTTCGCCGACCTGGTGGCCGGCCCGGCCGATGCGCTGCAGGCCGCTGGCCACCGACGGCGGCGCCTCCACCTGGATCACCAGATCGACCGCGCCCATGTCGATGCCCAGCTCCAGGCTCGACGTGGCCACCACCGCCTTGAGCAGCCCGCGCTTGAGGTCCTCTTCGACCAGGGCGCGCTGTTCCTTGCTGACCGAGCCGTGGTGGGCGCGCGCCAGGATCGGGTCGGCGCCGTAGGTCTGCCCGCTGCCCATGATGTGCGCCGGGGCGCCGCCGGCCACCTTCGGGTTGGCGTCGCTGGACAATTCCACGCCGCTGCGCTCGGCGTGAATCTCGTTGAGCCGAGCGGTAAGTCGCTCGGCCAGCCGCCGCGAGTTGGCGAAGACGATGGTCGAGTTGTGCGATTCGATCAGGTCGACCAGGCGGTTCTCCACGTCGGGCCAGATGGTGTTGTTCGCCAGGTTGGCCATGTCCGGCACCGGCACAGCCACGGTGAGCTCGACCGTCTTGGCCGACGGCGGGGCCACGATGGTCGTCGGCGCCTGCCCGGACAGGAACCGCGCGAGCTCCTCGGGCGGGCGCACCGTGGCCGACAACCCGATGCGCTGCGCGGGTGCGCCCTCCCGCAGGGCGTCGAGGCGCTCCAGCGACACCGCCAGGTGCGCACCGCGCTTGCCTGCGGCGATGGCGTGGATCTCGTCGACGATCACCGTCTGCACGCCGGCCAGCGTCTCGCGGGCGGCCGAGGTGAGCATCAAAAACAGCGACTCGGGCGTGGTGATCAGCACGTCGGGCGGGCGGGTGATCAGTTGGCGGCGGGTGGCGGGCGGGGTGTCGCCGGAACGGACCCCCACGCTGATGTCGGGGGCGGGCAGGCCGCGGCGGTCGGCGATGCGGGTCAGCCCGGCCAGGGGAGTGCGCAGGTTGCGTTCGACGTCGACGGCCAGCGCCTTGAGCGGGGACACGTAGAGCACCCGGGTGCCGGGCGGACGCTCGGCCGAGGCGGCGAGGCTGTCCAGCGCCCACAGGAACGCCGCCAGCGTCTTACCCGAACCGGTGGGGGCGATCACCAGGGTGTTGTGGCCGTCGGCGATGGCGTTC
Organism: Mycobacterium sp. NGS33; assembly: GCF_059812885.1. Classification (NCBI taxonomy): domain Bacteria; kingdom Bacillati; phylum Actinomycetota; class Actinomycetes; order Mycobacteriales; family Mycobacteriaceae; genus Mycobacterium; species Mycobacterium sp. NGS33. Next base: position 9,104 of record NZ_JCALDN010000019.1, read on the forward strand.
CAGGCCTCGGCCTGCGCGGTGGTGGGTGCGTCGAAGGTGCTGGTGAACCACTCACGGGTGATCGCGCTGAACCGGCCCAGCGGGTCGGCGCGGCCGGGCGGCCCGGAATCGGCGCGAGTGCTCACCTGACCATCGTGCCAACGGGCACCGACAAGGCGTCGGGGTTAGCGCTGCTCGATCCGTGCGGTCGCCATCGCGTGGGACAGTTCCTCGGGGATCTCGGGGACGCGGGCGATGGCGTCGAACAGCGAGTGCGCGCAGGCGTCGGCGAGGCGATCGGCGTTGATGGTGGGGTCGATGATGCGCTGCCGGCACAGCTCGAAGGTGAACGCCAGCCAGCCATGGCAGATCACCCGGAGGTCCCGCTCGACGTCGGGTTCGAGCTTCCCCGCAGGGGTCTTGGCCACGAGGTCACTGATCCGGCTCATGATGTGCTCGAGCTGGCGGTTCTTGGCTTCGTCGTCGACGCCCAGCAGAACCGGATCCGAACGGCCCAGGCCGACGTAGGCGGCCCACGCCGCCTCGGGGTTCTGCTCGTGGTAGGCCATGTAGGCCATCACGCCGGTCCGGACCTCTTCGTACATGGTCAGGCCGGTGGCGTCGTCCATGTTGGTGTTCTCGTACAAGCGGTCGGCCTCGTCCTTGACCACCGCCGCGAAGAATGCCCGCTTGTCGGGAAAGTAGTGGTACATCAGGGCCCGCGACACCCCGGCGCGTTCCGCGATCTCGTCGATGCGGACCTCGTCGTAGGGCCGCTTCCCAAAGACCTCTGCCCCTAAAGCGAGCAGCTCAGCGCGTCGATCCTCGGGGGATAACCGCCTGCGGGCTGTCGGCATGTGACAGATAGTACTCATACGACATCAGACCCCGGCCACTTTGGATTCATCCGGACTTCACGCCCTGGGCCAGCGCTAACTCGCCGGAATAATTGACGGTATCGGCACTTTGGCGCATGAAGGCCTTCCACGAGTCGGTGCCGGATTCCCGTCCGCCGCCGGTCTGTCTCGCGCGCGGAGATCGACGCCGCGATCCGCGCCGTCCGCGGTGCGCTGAGGGTCCTGATCTAGGCGCTGACCTCGCGTCGAGCGGTTTACCCCGGTTTGCCGCGGGGTATCTGATCCCGTGCGCCTTCCGCTGGTACCAGCGCGGGACTGCGGCCCACAAGCTAGCGCGGTAACCAATGCGACGCGGCGAACGATAAAAAATGAGCGTGAAGCCCGAAGGGGAGGTGACGACGATGCAGAAAGCGGATGCGCGATCAGGTGGCGATCGCTTGGGGCAGGAGGACGGTGAGGTGCTGGCCGCCGTCCGGTTCACCGTTCTGGCCACGCTCGCTGCCGTCGGCTTCCTGTTGGTCGCGGCGGTCTGGGTGAGTACGTGCCCGGGAGTGAGTGTGGACACCGTGGCATGCGGTCCTCCCCAGCGCACCCTGTTGGCGTTCGGGGGCCCGCTGATCGCCTTGGTGGGCGGAATCTGGGCGTTTGTGCGCACCTATCTGGTGTGGAAGGCCGAGGGGACCTGGTGGGGTTGGCACGGCGCGGGGTGGTTCCTGCTGACCGCGATGGCGTTGATGGTCGCCATGGGTGTTGCTCCGATCGCGGGGCCTGTGCTGGCTCTTTAGGTTTGCTCTCCCGCGATCTAACGTTGATGGTGCGGTGAGGAGCAGCTATGGGAGACACCTACCATGACCCCGTCGACCATCTGAGGACGACGCGGCCGCTCGCCGGCGAGTCGCTGATCGACGTCCTGCACTGGCCCGGGTACCTCTTGGTCGTCGCGAGCGTGATCGGGGCCTGCGGCAGCATCGCGGCCTTCGGCAGCGGACATCACCACGAGGGCATGACCGCCGGCATCATCGCGGTCATCGCCGCGGTGCTGGGGCTGGCGTGGCTGGCGGTGGAGCACCGCAGGATTCGCCGGATCGCCGACCGCTGGTACACCGAACACCCCGAGGTGCACCGGCAGTGGCCGGCCAGCTAGGGCCGGCCGGCTGACGACCATCCGGCGCGTTTTCCCCCCGGTGACCTGCCCCGACGCCGAGCCGTGTGAAATACCGCATGAAAGCCGAATCCGCGGTTACGGCCGCGAACTTGTGGGTATCAGGTCTGCACCATGATGAGTGCCGGAACGGTTGCGTTTGCGTGGTCACCCCATCATGGGGGACAACATCACGAACACACCGACATCAATGCCTACTGCGACCAGGATCAAGACGACCAGCGTGACCCCGGCGATCACCGCGACGCGCCCCTACCGGCGCGTCGCGTCTGTCGTGTCAGGCCCGTGCACATCGGGCCGAATACCCGGCGGCGGTCATGACTAACCGGCTCGAGCGCGACGTCCACGGCGGGCTGCGAAGCAGTAGTAGTGTCAGTCAAACATTGCCGGGAGACCATATGAACGATGCTGGATTGCACGCTAACAAGCGTCCGCGCGGCCACCGCGCCGTCGAACTTCATGTCGCTGCGCGACTGGAGAACCTCGCGATGCTGCGCACCCTCGTCGGTGCGATCGGCACCTTCGAGGACTTGGACTTCGACGCGGTGGCAGACCTGCGGCTCGCGGTCGACGAAGTGTGCACCCGGTTGATTCGTTCGGCCACCCCCGACGCGACCCTGATCGTCGTGGTCGACCCGCAAGACGACCAATTGGTGGTGGAAGCGTCCGCGGCCTGCGACACCCACGACGTGGTGGCCCCCGGCAGCTTCAGTTGGCACGTGCTGACGTCGTTGGCCGACGACGTCCAGACCTTCCATGACGGTCGCGAACCCAATGAAACCGGCAGCGTTTTCGGCATCACGCTGACGGCGCGACGGGCGGCCTCCAGCAGGTGACAGCGCGAGCTGCCGGCGGTTCGGTTTCGCGTCCGAACGAATACGCCGATGTTCCGGACATGTTCCGTGAGTTGGCCAACGTCACGCCCGACTCCATGGAATTCCAACGTCAACGGGACAAGATCGTCGAGCGCTGCCTGCCGCTAGCCGACCACATCGCGCGCCGCTTCGAGGGCCGCGGCGAACCGCGCGACGACCTCGTGCAGGTGGCGCGCGTCGGATTGGTCAATGCCGTGGTTCGCTTCGACGTCGACGCCGGCTCGGACTTCGTGTCCTTCGCCGTGCCGACCATCATGGGCGAGGTTCGCCGGCACTTCCGCGACAACAGCTGGTCGGTCAAGGTTCCGCGGCGGCTCAAGGAACTGCACCTGCGGCTGGGCACCGCCACCGCCGATTTGTCGCAGCGGCTGGGCCGGGCGCCGACGGCGACCGAACTCGCCGCCGAGCTCGAAATGGATCGCGAAGAGGTGGTCGAGGGCCTGGTCGCCGGCAGCTCCTACAACACCTTGTCCATCGACAGCGGCGGCGGCAGCGAGGAAGAGGAAGCCCGCGCCATCGCGGACACGCTGGGTGACGTCGACACCGGCCTGGACCGCATCGAGGATCAGGAGTCGCTACGTCCGTTGCTCGAGGCGCTGCCCGAGCGGGAACGAACGGTGTTGGTGCTGCGGTTCTTCGAGTCGATGACCCAGACCCAGATCGCCGAACGGGTCGGCATCTCCCAGATGCACGTGTCGCGACTGCTGGCGAAGTCGCTAACGCGGCTCCGGGACCAGTTGCAGTAGCGGCCGCGGCTCTTCGTCGTCGTCCACCCACAGCGGCTCCAGCAGCGGCTCGGCCCGCGGCGTGGTCACCGGAAGCGTGGCGTCGGGGTCGCAGACCCGCAACAACCTCGCCACCGCCGGACTGGGGGCCATGGCCCAGGACACCTGGGCGGCCGAGCACGCCACGTTGATCCGGTGCAGTGCCGAAAAGCCCGCAGTACCAATGAATTTCAGGCCGCGCAGGTCCAGGATCACCCGCCGCGACCGGTTGGTGCTCTGCCGCACGTAGGCGGCGAGCTGATCGGCGTTGGCCGCGTCGAGCTCCCCGTCCACGGTGATCAGGGCGCCCGTCGGGCCCCAACGGGCGGTGAATTGTGCTGTGCGGCTTTGTTGCCAAGATTGCGCCACAGACATCGCTGACTCCATCCCTTGAGGGGATTCGTGCTCGATACGCCAGCCGTGCGAAGAGGGGTCGGAGAAGAAACGAACGCCGCCTAATCCCACGTCATGAACGTATCCCGGGCGGCTGTGAACTCAACCTTGCGCGCAACCCTACTCGCGGTGGCCAGGCCCTACAACGTTGTCTGGGAAAACTCTCAGCAACCGTTACTTGATCTCGGCGAGCACCGTGCCCTGGGTGATGGCGGCGCCGGCCTCGACGGCCAGTCCGGTGATGACACCGTCCTTGTGGGCGGTGACCGGGTTCTCCATCTTCATCGCCTCGAGCACGACGACCAGGTCGCCCGCGGCAACCTCCTGGCCCTCCTCGACCGCGACCTTGACCACGGTGCCCTGCATGGGCGCGGTGACCGCGTCGCCGGAGGCGGCCGCACCGGCGTGCGCCCCGCGCTTGCGCGCCTTGGGCTTCTTGCGGATGACACCGGCCGGGTCGGCGGCGCCGCCGTTGGACAGCGCCAGGTCGCCGGGCAGCGACACCTCGAGCCGGCGGCCACCGACCTCCACGACCACCTTCTGGCGCGGCCGGGCGTCCTCGTCGTCCAGGGGCTCGCCGCCGGTGAACGGTTCGATGGTGTTGTTCCACTCGGTCTCGATCCACCGGGTGTGCACCGAGAAACTCTCGCCGTCACCGATGAACGCCGGGTCGGACACGACGGCGCGGTGGAACGGGATGACGGTGGCCAGGCCCTCGACGTGGAATTCGTCCAGCGCCCGCCGCGAGCGGGCGAGCGCCTCCTCGCGGGTGGCGCCGTACACGATCAGCTTGGACAGCATCGAGTCGAACTGGCCGCCGATGACCGAACCGGCCTCGACACCCGAGTCCAGCCGGACGCCGGGCCCGGTCGGGATGTCGTAGCGGGTGACGGGACCGGGGGCGGGCAGGAAACCGCGCCCGGCGTCCTCGCCGTTGATCCGGAACTCGATGGCGTGCCCGCGCGGCGTGGGGTCCTCGGTGAGGTCCAGCTTCTCGCCGTTGGCGATCTTGAACTGCTGCAGCACCAGGTCGATGCCGGCGGTCTCCTCGGTGACCGGGTGCTCGACCTGCAGCCGGGTGTTGACCTCCAGGAAGGAGATCAGGCCGTCCTGGCCGACCAGGTACTCGACGGTCCCGGCGCCGTAGTAGTGCGCCTCCTTGCAGATCCGCTTGGCGGACTCGTGGATCTCCTTGCGCTGCGCGTCGGTCAGGAAGGGCGCGGGCGCCTCCTCCACCAGCTTCTGGAACCGGCGCTGCAGCGAGCAGTCCCGGGTGCCGGCGACGATGACGTTGCCGTGCTGGTCGGCGATCACCTGCGCCTCGACGTGGCGCGGCTTGTCCAGGTAGCGCTCGACGAAGCACTCGCCGCGGCCGAACGCGGCGACGGCCTCACGGGTGGCCGACTCGAACAGCTCGGGGATCTCCTCGATGGTGCGGGCCACCTTCATGCCGCGGCCGCCGCCGCCGAACGCCGCCTTGATGGCGATCGGTACGCCGTACTCCTTGGCGAAGGCCACCACCTCGTCGGCGTCCTTGACCGGGTCGGGGGTCCCGGGGACCAGCGGGGCCTGCGCGCGGGCGGCGATGTGGCGGGCGGTGACCTTGTCGCCGAGGTCGCGGATGGACTGCGGGCTGGGGCCGATCCAGATGAGGTTCGCGTCCAGGACCGCCTGGGCGAAATCGGCGTTCTCCGAGAGGAATCCGTAACCGGGGTGCACGGCGTTGGCGCCGGACTTCGCGGCCGCGTCGAGGAGCTTGTCGAAGTCCAGGTAGGACTCGGCCGACGTCTGACCACCCAACGCGAACGCCTCGTCGGCCAGACGCACGTGCGGCGCGTCGGCGTCGGGCTCGGCGTACACCGCCACGCTGGACAGGCCCGCATCGCGGGCCGCGCGAATCACCCGGACAGCGATCTCGCCGCGGTTGGCGACGAGCACTTTGGAGATCCTCGAGCTGGCGTGACTAGCCACAGCGCCTCCTGTTTGGCATAACCGCAGACGTATTTCTGCGGGCTTCTCTAAGAGAATTTCTTACAACGAGTTCTCGGGAAGTCTAAGCGCCGCGCCGTTGGGCCCGACGAGGCGGCCCACCTTTTTTCAGGACGACTCGCGCAGCCTGCGCTTGATCCGGGCCAGCATCGCCGACAGGCCGCGCAACCGCAGCGGGCTGATCAGGGCGGCCAGCCCGAGGTCGGCGTAGAAATCCTCGGGCACGGCCAGAATGGCGGCCGCGGGCTGTTCGTCCAGGCCGGTCGCCAGAATCGACGCGAACCCGCGCGTGGTGGGCGATTCGGCGGGCGCGCTGAAGTGCAGCCGCACCCGGTCGGGGTCGCTGGCGTCCACATGCAAAAACAGGGGCGTCTGACACTCGGGCACCGGCTCCATGGCCGCCTCTTGCAGGTCGGGAGGCAGCGCTGGCAGGTCGTTGGCGAATTCCAGCAGCAGCGCCAGCTTGTCCTGGCCCTCGACTTCGGCGAAGTCGGACACCACTTCGGCTAAGGGGGCGGGCAGGCTCATCGGACAGTCAATCGCGGCGCCGCCATTCAGACCGGGACGGCGCCCGGCTCTTCACCCGCCACGATCGGCGTGCGCACGGTGTTGCCCCACTCGGTCCATGATCCGTCGTAGTTGCGCACCCCGGGCTTGCCCAGCAGATGCGTCAGCACGAACCAGGTGTGGCTGGACCGCTCGCCGATGCGGCAGTACACCACGGTCTTGTCGTCCGGCTCGATGAAGCCGTACAGCTCCTCGAGCTCCTCGCGGCTGCGGAACCGCCCGCTCTCGTCGACGGCCCTGGCCCACGGGATCGACCGCGCGGTGGGGATGTGGCCGCCGCGCAGCACGCCCTCCTCCGGGTATTCGGGCATGTGGGTGCGCTTGCCGGTGTACTCGTCCGGCGAGCGCACGTCGATCAGCGGCTGGCTGCCGAGAATGGCCAGCACGTCGTCCTTGAAGGCGCGGATGGGTGCGTCGTTGCGGGTGACTACGGGATAGCCGCTGGAGGTCTTGGTGGGGACGTCCAGCGTGGTCTCCCGGCGTTCGGCCAGCCACAGGTCGCGCCCGCCGTTGAGCAGCCGCACGTCGGGGTGGCCGAACAGCGTGAACACCCACAGCGCGTAGGCGGCCCACCAGTTGCTCTTGTCGCCGTAGATCACCACGGTGTCGTCGCGGGCGATGCCCTTGCGATCCATCAGCTCCGCGAACTGCGCGCCGTCGATGTAGTCGCGGACGTGGGGGTCGTTGAGGTCGGTGTGCCAGTCGACCTTCACCGCGCCGGGGATATGGCCGACGTCGTAGAGCAGCACGTCCTCGTCGGATTCGACGATCGCCAGGCCGGGGGTGCCTTGGTTGGCGGACAGCCAGTCGGCGGTCACCAGGCGCTCCGGGTGGGCGTAGGCCGACAGTGTCGGGCTTGGATCGGGGGGTAATGCCACGCTGCCGAGCCTACCGCCAGGGTCAGTCGGCGGCCCACAGCGCGGATACCGACAGCCCGACCCGCTCCAGCATCGACCGCAGCAGCGGCAGGCTGACGCCGATCACGTTCGACGGGTCGCCGTCGATGCCGTCGACGAACCAGCCGCCCAGGCCGTCCAGGGTGAAGCCGCCCGCCACGTGCCGCGGTTCCCCGTGGGCCACGTAGGCGTCCAGATCCGCTGCCGATGGACTGGCGAAATGCACTGTGGTGCAACGTGATTCGACTTCACGGTGGGTGATGTCCCCGTCGCGCAGCCGCAGCAGGCAGTGCCCGGTGTGCAACTCGCCGGAGCGGCCGGCCATCAGGCGCCACTGGCCCGCGGCGGCCTCGACCGTACCGGGCTTGCCGCACAGCCGGCCGTCGATCGACAGCATCGAATCACAGCCGATGACAACGCAATTGGCCGCGACGTCACCGTCCAGTGTGCCGGCCACCTGGTCGGCCTTGGCCTCGGCCAGGGCGCACACCACCTCGTCCGCCGACGCGTCCGGGCCCAGCGCGGCGGCGACGGCGTCCTCGTCGACGCCGGAGACCACCACCAGCGGATCGACGCCGGCCTGGCGCAGCACCTTGAGGCGGCCGGTCGACGCCGACGCCAGCACCAGGCGGGTCAATGCCGCATGTGGGTCATCTGCTGGAACGTGAGCCGCTGATAGTTGGTCATCGCGAACCGCAGCCGGTCCACCGGCAGGCCCCAGCGGGTCCGCTCGGGCTGTTCGGGCTCCGGGGCGCCGCCGGCGCAACCGAGCACCGCGACCAGGGCGGCCAGCTCCTCGGCGGTGGGCTCGCCCCGCAGGATCTGGATGTGCGGCTCGTGCGTGTGCGCCGCGTCTTCGGTTGGCGCAGAACCGTTTTCGTCGGCCACAGGGCCCGAACCGTTCGTCTCGGTCATAGCGGGATGTTCCCGTGCTTCTTGGGGGGCAGGTGGGAGATCTTGCGTTCCAGCAGGCGCAGCGCGGTGCCGATGTAGCCGCGGGTGTGCGACGGCGGGATCACCGCGTCGACGTAGCCCCGCTCGGCGGCGACGTAGGGGTTGACCAGCGTGTCCTCATACTCCTGCTGCAATTCCAGGCGCAGCGCGTCGACGTCGCGGCCCTCCTTGGCCGCCTCGCTCAGCTGCTTGCGGTAGACGAACCCGACGGCGCCCGACGCTCCCATCACGGCGATCTGCGCCGACGGCCACGCCAGGTTGACGTCGCAGCCCATGTCCTTGGAGCCCATCACGCAGTACGCGCCGCCGTAGGCCTTGCGGGTGATCACCGTGATCTTGGGGACCGTGGCCTCGCCGTAGGCGAACAGCAGCTTGGCGCCGCGGCGGATGATGCCGTTGTACTCCTGGCCGGTGCCCGGCAGGAAGCCCGGGACGTCCACCAGCATGATGATCGGGATGTTGAAGCAGTCGCAGGTCCGCACGAACCGGGCCGCCTTCTCCGAGGCGTTGATGTCCAGGCAGCCGGCGAACTGGGTGGGCTGATTGGCCACGATCCCGACCGGGCGGCCCTCGATGCGGCCGAACCCGACGACGATGTTCTGCGCGTAGCCGCCCTGGACCTCCAGGAACTCGTCGTCGTCGAGGATTCGGGTGATCACCTCGTGCATGTCGTAGGGCTGGTTGGGCGAGTCCGGGATCAGCGTGTCCAGCTCGAGGTCCTCCTCGGTGAGGTTGTCCTCGATGGCGCCGGGGGGATGCGGCTCGGCGTAGCGCGGCGCGTCGGTGGCGTTGTTGGGCGGCAGGTAGCTCAGCAGGTCGCGCACCCAGTCGAAGGCGTCCTGCTCGCCGGAGGCCACGTAGTGCAGGGTGCCCGACTTGGCCATGTGGGTGTGGGCGCCGCCCAGCTCCTCCATGGTGACGTCCTCACCCGTGACGGTCTTGATGACGTCGGGCCCGGTGATGAACATCTGGCTGGTCTGGTCGACCATCACCACGAAGTCGGTCAGGGCGGGGGAGTAGACGTGCCCGCCCGCGGCGGCGCCCATGATCAGCGAGATCTGCGGGATGACGCCGGAGGCCAGGATGTTGTTGCGGAAGATCTTGCTGTACAGGCCCAGCGAGACGACGCCCTCCTGGATCCGCGCGCCGGCGCCGTCGTTGATGCCGATCAAGGGACGGCCGGTCTTGATCGCCAGCTCCTGGACCTTGACGATCTTCTCGCCGTACACCTCGCCGAGGCTGCCGCCGAACACCGTGGCGTCCTGGCTGAAGATGCACACGTCGCGGCCGTCGATGGTGCCGTAGCCGGTGATCACACCGTCGCCCAGCGGGCGGTTGTTCTCCAGGCCGAAGTTCTTGCTGCGGTGCCGGGCCAGGGCGTCGAGCTCGACGAACGAGTCCTCGTCGAGCAGGGCGAGAATGCGCTCGCGGGCGGTCAGCTTGCCCTTGGCGTGCACCTTCTCGACAGCCTCTTCGCCCACCGGGTGCAGCGACTCTTCCCGGCGCTTGTGCAGCTCGGCCAGCTTGCCCGCGGTGGTGTGGATGTCGATGGTGTGCTCGGCAGCGGGTTCCGCAGTGTGGTCGGTAACGCTCGTCATGGGTGCGATGGTATCGGCAGCCCCACCGGTCTCCCTTAAGCAGCCCTTAAGTAATCGTCGCGTCGCCGATGTCGCTCGGTATCGTCGTCGGACAATCGGGTGGCACCGGCGGTTTTGAGAACCTAATCACGGCAGCGCAGGAGTGGCGATGGTCGACTGGGCGCAGGAATGCGACGTACTGGTTGCCGGCTCGGGCGGCGGCGGCATGACCGGTGCCTACACCGCGGCGCGCGAGGGCCTCGACGTGCTGCTCGTCGAGGCGACGTCGAAATTCGGTGGCACCACCGCCTACTCCGGCGGCGGCGGCGTCTGGTTCCCGTGCAATCCGGTGCTGCTGCGCGCCGGAACCGACGACACCATCGAGGACGCGCTGACCTATTACCGCGCCGTGGTCGGTGACCGCACGGCGCGCGACCTGCAGGAAACCTTCGTCCGCGGCGGCGCGCCGCTGATCGAATACCTGGAAGCCGACCCGAACCTGAAGTTCGTGCCGTTGCCCTGGCCCGACTACTACGGCAAGGCGCCCAAGGCGCGCCTGGACGGTCAGCGCCATATCGCGGCCAAGCCGCTGGCGGTGGCCGCCGCCCCGGAATTCCGCGAGGCGATCCGCGGGCCGCTGGACACCGACCGGCTCGGCGCCGAACCCCCGTCGGACTACTACCTCGGGGGCCGCGCCCTGATCGCGCGGTTCCTCAAGGCCATCGGGCAATACCCGAGCGCGTCGCTGCGCCGCGACGCCGCGCTGGTGGAGCTGGTGGTGACCGACGGCCGCGTCACGGGCGCCATCGTCGAGACCGGCGGCGAGCGCCGCGCCATCCGCGCCCGCCGGGGCGTGCTGCTGGCCGCCGGCGGCTTCGAGGCCAACGAGGAGCTGCGTCGCCGGTACGGAGTGCCGGGAACGTCGCGAGACACCATGGGGGGCCCCGGAAGTCGCGGCCTGGCGCTGCAGGCCGGCATCGCCGCGGGCGCCGACACCGACCTGCTGGACCAGGCCTGGTGGTCGCCGGGCATGACGCATCCCGACGGCCGGTCCGCGTTCGCGCTGTGGTTCACCGGCGGCATCTTCGTCAACCAGGACGGCAACCGCTTCGTCAACGAGTCCCGGGCCTACGACCGCGCCGGCCGCGAGATCATCGCGCAGGTGGCCGACGGGTCAATGACGTTGCCGTACTGGATGATCTACGACGACAAGGAGGGCGAGGTGCCGCCGGTCAAGGCGGCCAACGTCGCCATCGTCGAGACCGAAAAATACGTCGCCGCGGGCCTGTGGCACACCGCGGACACCCTCGAGGAACTCGCCGCGAAAATCGGCGTGCCGGGTGAGCGGCTGGCGGCGACGGTCGCGCGGTTCAACGCCTTCGCCGCCGCCGGCGTCGACGAGGACTTCGGCCGCGGCGACGAGGCCTTCGACCGCGCCTTCTCGGCGGGCGCCTCTCCGCTGGTGCCCATCGACTTCCCGCCGTATCACGCCGCCGCGTTCGGCCTCTCCGATCTGGGCACCAAGGGGGGTCTGCGCACCGACACCGCGGCGCGGGTGCTCGACCGCGCCGGTCACCCGATCCCCGGGCTGTACGCGGCGGGAAACACCATGGCCGCGCCCAGCGGCACGGCGTATCCCGGCGGCGGCAACCCGATCGGAACCAGCATGCTGTTCAGCCATTTGGCCGTGCTGGACATGCGCGACCGTCAGCCCTGAGTTCTAGGCTGGGTGCGGTGACGGAACGAGATCGGCTTCGAGCACCGCTGGACGAGGGCGCCTTGCGCGCCGAGTTGATCGGCACCGGGCTGGGTTGGCGCAAGCTCGAGGTCGTCGAGCAGACCGGCTCCACCAACGCCGACCTGCTGGCCCGCGCGGCGGCGGGCGACGACGTCGCCGGCGCCGTGCTGATCGCCGAGCACCAGACCGCCGGGCGCGGCCGGCACGGCCGCGGCTGGTCGGCCACGCCGCGGGCCCAGATCACCATGTCGGTGGGGGTCAGCGTGGTCGACGTCCCCACCACCGGATGGGGCTGGCTGCCGCTGGCCACCGGGGTGGCGGTGGTCGACACCGTGACGCCACTGCTGGCGGGCACCGGGGCCCAGGCGGGTCTCAAGTGGCCCAACGACGTGCTGGCCGGGCCGCCGGATTCACCGGGCAAGCTGGCCGGGATCCTGGCCGAGGTGGCGAAGCCCGTCGTGGTAATCGGCTTGGGGCTCAACGTGACTCAATCCGCCGAGGAGATCGACGGCCCCGGCGCGACGTCGCTGCTGGACCTGGGCGTCGCCGCGCCCGACCGTACCCAGCTGGTGTCGGCCCTGCTGCGCGAGCTGGGGCGCCGGATCGTGGGCTGGCGCGCCGCGCGGGGGGCCGACTGGGCCCTGGCCGCCGACTACCGGGCCCGCAGCCTGACCATCGGCAACCGGGTGCGCGCGCACCTGCCCGGCGGCAAACAGGTCGACGGGACCGCCACCGCGATCGACGACCAGGGCAGGCTGTGCCTGGAAAGCGGCGGGCAGACCGTCGTCGTCGCGGCCGGTGACGTGGTGCATTTGCGCTAGTGGCGATCGCAAGCGCGGTGAAGCCGGGCGCAGCGGGTCGCCACCATTTGCGCTAGTGGCTTGCGCTAGTGGCTTGCGCTAGTGGCGATCGCAAGCGCGGCGCACAGCTAATGTCGGCGTCATGGGCTACCCGGATAACGTCTTGGCCGCCGGCGAACACGTCATCGTGCACCGCCACCCGCACTGGAAGCGGCTGATCTGGCCGGTGCTGGTGCTGATCGGAGTGACCGGCCTGGCCGCGTTCGGCTCCGGCTACCTCAACTCGACGCACTGGGAGCAGCTCGCCAAGAACATCATCTACGGCGTCATCTGGGGCGTCTGGCTGGTGATCGTCGGCTGGCTGACGCTGTGGCCGTTTCTGAGCTGGCTGACCACCCACTTCGTGGTGACCAACCGCCGGGTGATGTTTCGGCACGGGGTGCTCACCCGCACCGGAATCGACATCCCGCTGGCCCGGATCAACAGCGTGGAATTCCGCGACCGCATCACCGAGCGGATGTTCCGCACCGGGACGCTGATCATCGAATCGGCGTCACAAGATCCGTTGGAGTTCTACGACATTCCGCGGCTGCGCGAGGTGCACGCGCTGCTGTATCACGAAGTCTTCGACACCCTGGGCTCGGAGGAATCGCCCAGCTGACCCAGCCGGCCGGCCCGGTTGCGCCAGGCGCGCAGCAGGGTGACGTTGTCGTTTTCGATCTCGTCCTCGAAGACCTCGGCGATGCCGCCGGCGGTAAGGGCGGACTCCAGCGCCTTCTCCGGGTCGCGGGCGAACTGGTCGGGAAACACCCAGCGCCGAAACGCCCAGAACCGGAACGCCATCTGCAGCAGGTTGCCGATGATGTAGGCCGAGATGAAGTCGGCGACGTTTTCGACGGCCAGCGACACCGTGGGCTCGCGCAGCTGCAGCACGTAGCTGGAGAACCACAGCGGCGCCATGGACAGCAGCACCCCCACGCCGCTGAACGCGAAGAACAGCAGCGCCTCGTGGTGGCGCTCGCGCCCGCCGCGATTGCGGAAGCTCCATTCCCGGTTCAGCACATAGGACGCGATCACCGCGACAATCCCGGCGATCACCTTTGCCGTCACCGGTTTGGACTCGAGAATTGTCAGCTTCAGCGTGTAGAAAATCGCCGAGTCGATGACGAATGTGGTTCCGCCGACGATGGCGAATTTGATCAGTTCGTGGTGGCGTAGCAAATAGGGCTGCATAACCCTAGGCAGACGCGAAATCGTGACTTCGGCGAAGGACACAACACGTCAGTGTACGGACGGACACAAATTCGACGCAAAATTGTACGTAACAATTCGGTGTCGGCGCCGGTCAACACGCCTTTAGCGCCGGGGAGTTTCGCCGTGACACCATGATGGCCGTGCCGAGTACACGCCCGCCGGGCGCCGCCCCCTCCGCAGCGTCCCGGACCGCCCCCCGCGCGGTCCCCGTCGTCGCGATGGTCGGCGGCGGCCAGCTTGCCCGAATGACCCACCAAGCGGCGATCGCCCTGGGGCAGACGCTGCGGGTGCTGGCCACCGCCGCCGACGAGCCGGCCGCGCTGGTCGCGCCCGACGTCGTCCTCGGATCGCACACCGACATCGACGACCTGCGCCGGGTGGCGGCGGGTGCCGACGTGCTGACGTTCGACCACGAGCACGTGCCGAACGAACTGCTGGACAAGCTGGTCGCCGAGGGCGTCAATGTGGCCCCGCCGCCGCAGGCCCTGGTGCACGCGCAGGACAAGCTCGTCATGCGCCGCCGGCTGGAGGCCCTGGGCGTCCCGGTGCCCCGCTACGCCGAGATCGGCAGCGTCGACGAACTCGACGCCTTCGCGCGGCGCATCGCCGGCCCGGTGGTCGTCAAGGCGGTCCGCGGCGGCTACGACGGGCGCGGGGTGCGGATGGCGCGCGACCCGCTGCACGCCCGCGAGATCGCGACCGCGTTCCTGGCCGATGGGGTGCCGGTGATGGCCGAGGAGCAGGTGAACCTGCGCCGCGAACTCTCCGCCCTGGTGGCCCGGTCGCCGTTCGGCCAGGGTGCCGCGTGGCCGGTCGTCGAGACCGTGCAGCGGGACGGGATCTGCGTGCAGGTGATCGCTCCCGCGCCGGAGCTGTCCGGCGAACGGGCCGCCGCCGCGCAACAGCTGGCGCTGCGGCTGGCGGCCGAGCTGGGCGTGGTCGGGGTGCTCGCCGTCGAGCTCTTCGAGACGGTGGACGGCGACCTGCTGGTCAACGAGCTGGCGATGCGGCCGCACAACTCCGGGCACTGGACCATGGACGGCTCGCGCACCAGCCAGTTCGAGCAGCATCTGCGCGCGGTGCTGGACTACCCGCTGGGCGACACCGACGCCCTGGCGGCGGTGACGGTGATGGCCAACGTGCTGGGCGCCCCCGAGATCCCCCGGATGAGCGTCGACGAGCGGCTGCACCACCTGTTCGCGCGGATGCCCGACGCCCGCGTGCACCTGTACGGCAAACAGGAACGACCCGGCCGCAAGGTCGGCCACATCAACTTCGTCCGCTCGGGGCCGGCGGATCGTGACACCGTCGCCAAGCTGCGGGAACGCGCCGAGCTGGCGGCACACTGGTTGTCACACGGGCAGTGGGCGGACGGATGGGATCCACATGCCGGCGACGATGAACAGGGCAGTGCGATCGACAATGGCGGGAGAAGCGGCATAAATGACCATGAGTAAGCAGCCGAGGGTCGGCGTGATCATGGGCAGCGACAGCGACTGGTCGGTGATGGCCGACGCCGCGGCGGCGCTGGCCGAGTTCGACGTGCCGGCCGAGGTCCGGGTCGTCTCCGCGCACCGCACCCCGCAGGTGATGTTCGACTACGCGCGCGACGCGGCCGGGCGCGGCATCGAGGTGATCATCGCGGGGGCCGGGGGAGCCGCGCACCTGCCGGGCATGGTCGCCTCCGCGACGCCGCTGCCGGTGATCGGCGTCCCGGTGCCGCTGGCGCGCCTGGACGGCCTGGACTCGCTGCTGTCGATCGTGCAGATGCCCGCCGGTGTGCCGGTGGCCACGGTCTCCATCGGGGGAGCCCGCAACGCGGGCCTGCTGGCCGTGCGCATCCTCGGTTCCTCGGACCCGGCGCTGCGGGCGCGGATCGTGGAGTTCCAGGAGCAGCTGGCCGCGAGCGTGCGGGCCAAGGATGAGGCGCTCCAGCAGCGTCAGGGTAAAGTTACCGGCGAGTAGCAATAGGAGGCCGAGATGGCTGGATGGGCCGGAAACCCCACCTTTGATTTGTTCCAATTGCCCGAGGAGCACACGGAATTGCGGGCGGCGATCCGCGCGCTGGCGGAGAAGGAGATCGCCCCGCACGCCGCCGACGTGGACGAGAACTCCCGGTTCCCCGAGGAGGCGCTGGCGGCGCTGAACGCGTCCGGTTTCAACGCCGTACACGTGCCCGAGGAGTACGGCGGGCAGGGCGCGGACTCGGTGGCGGCCTGCATCGTGATCGAGGAAGTCGCCCGCGTCGACGCGTCGGCGTCGCTGATTCCGGCGGTCAACAAGCTGGGCACCATGGGGCTGATCCTGCGCGGCTCCGACGAGCTGAAGAAGCAGGTGCTGCCCTCGATCGCCGACGGCACCGCGATGGCGTCCTACGCGCTGTCCGAGCGCGAGGCCGGCAGCGACGCGGCCTCGATGCGGACCCGCGCCAAGGCCGACGGGGACGACTGGATCCTCAACGGCGCCAAGTGCTGGATCACCAACGGCGGCAAGTCGAGCTGGTACACGGTGATGGCCGTGACCGACCCGGACAAGGGCGCCAACGGCATCTCGTCGTTCATGGTGCACGCCGACGACGAGGGCTTCTCGGTGGGGCCCAAGGAGCGCAAGCTCGGCATCAAGGGCTCACCGACCACCGAGCTCTACTTCGAGAACTGCCGCGTCCCGGGCGACCGGATCATCGGCGAGCCCGGTACCGGCTTCAAGACCGCGCTGGCGACGCTGGACCACACCCGGCCCACCATCGGTGCCCAGGCGGTCGGCATCGCCCAGGGCGCGCTGGACGCCGCCATCGCCTACACCAAGGACCGCAAGCAGTTCGGCCATCCGGTCAGCGACAACCAGGGCGTGCAGTTCATGCTCGCCGACATGGCCATGAAGGTGGAATCCGCGCGGCTGATGGTCTACCACGCCGCCGCCCGCGCCGAGCGTGGCGAATCCCACCTGGGCTTCATCTCCGCCGCCTCGAAGTGCCTGGCCTCCGACGTCGCGATGGAGGTCACCACCGACGCGGTGCAGCTGTTCGGCGGGGCCGGCTACACCGTGGACTTCCCCGTCGAGCGGATGATGCGCGACGCCAAGATCACCCAGATCTACGAGGGCACCAACCAGATTCAGCGCGTCGTGATGTCGCGGGCGCTGCTGCGCTGATCGCCTTCCGGCGATGCTGCTGGGAAAAGCCGAACCGCACCGCTTAGGATCTCCACTCGGTGCGTGAAGTCCACACCGACAGTCGGTAAACAGCCACCGACTCACGTCCGACCACCTCACGGAGCAAAGGGTCGTATCGCGGCAAGGGGGTCTGCTGTGCAGAAAGTGACTACCCGAGCCCGTTCACAGATGGCCGGGAATTGATACCGACGCGCGCTGTCGCCACGCCGACGGCGAGTTGGCAGTCGTTGTCGTTGCTGTTGGTCGAGGACGACCGCGCCGACGCGGTGCTGGTGGAAGAGCTGATCACCGACGCGGCCACCGACATCCGGGTGGTGTGGGCGAAGTCCATGGAGCACGCCGAACGCGAGCTGGCGTCCTCGCGGCCCGACTGCGTGCTGCTGGATCTGCACCTGCCCGACGCCAGCGGGTTCGACGCGTTGAACCGCATCGCCACCCTCGACGCGACCGTTCCGATCGTGGTGCTGACCGGGCTGAACGACGAGTACTTCGGGGCGTCGGCCGTCGCCGCCGGTGCCCAGGACTACCTGGTGAAGGGCCGGGTCGAGCCGGAGATGCTGCGCCGCGCGCTGCTGTACGCGATCGAGCGCAAGCGTGCCGAGCTCATCGCCGCCGATCTGCACGCGACGCAGCTGCGGGCCCGGGAGAACGCGCTGCTGGAACGCGGACTGCTGCCGTCGCCGCTGCTGCTGGACAACCCGGGCATCGACATCGTCGCCCGATACCGGCCGAGCCGCGAGGACGCGCTGCTGTGCGGGGATTTCTACGACGTGGTCCAGACGCCCGACCGGGTCGTGCACGTGCTGATCGGCGACGTCGCCGGGCACGGCCCACACGAGGCGGCGCTGGGCGCGGCCCTGCGGATCGCGTTTCGCGCGCTTACCTTCGCCGGGGTGCACGGCGTCGAACGGATGCGCCAGCTCGAGCGGGTCTTGTATTCGGAACGCACCGGCACCGGGATTTTCGCGACCGTGCTCAGCCTGGAGATCTCGCCCGACAGTCCGGGGATGAGCGTCGTCCGCGCCGGGCATCCCGGGATGCTGCTGCAGGCCGGCGGAACGGTGGAGTGGTTGGAGCCGCCGGGCGGCCCGGCGCTGGGTCTGCTCGCCGGTGACTGGCCGCGAGAAGAGCTGGAGCTGCGCGCGGGTGAGGGCCTGCTGTTGCTGACCGACGGGCTCTACGAGGGATATTCGGGCGAAGGCACGCAACGGCTCGGCGAGGACGGCCTGCTTGCCCTGGCCCGCACGCACGCCGACCGGCCGGGTCCCGCGTTCGTCGACGCGCTGATCAACGGGGCGCAGGAACTCGCGCAGCCCCGCGGCGGCCTCACCGACGACATCGCCGTGCTGCGGTTGGAGAGGACGACCCCGTGACGGAATCGCGTCCGCTTCGGTTGAGGGAACTCACCGTGCGGGGGTGGCTGGCGCTCGTGTTGTGGATCATGGGCGCTACGGTCCTCGTCGGGGCGCTGGTCGGCGCGGCGTTGCTGCACCGCACCGACGAGGTGTCGCACGAGGTGGCCGCCCAGATCCAGCCGGCGCGGGTCGCGGCGGCCCGGCTGCAGGCGGCCCTGCGGGACCAGGAGACCGGGATGCGTGGCTACCTGATCGCCGCCGACCGGCAATTCCTGGCTCCCTATTACGACGGGCAACGCGCCGAACAGGCCGCCGCCGACGAGATCCGCCAATTGGTGGGCGGGCGTGCGGAGTTGATGGCCGATCTGGGCGCCGTCGAGGCCGCCGCCGCCGACTGGCGGAACAGCTACGCCGAGCCGCTTATCGCCAACGTCGCCCCCAAGACACCGAGCGTCATCAGCCCCCGCACGGCCGACGTGGGGAAGATGAAATTCGACCGTCTGCGTGAGCTTTTCGAGACCCAGAACTCCCATCTGACGGTGGCCGCCGCGGCCGCCAGCGACGAACTCAACGAGATCAACGGCTGGCGCGACTGGGTGCTGGGCACCACGGTGCTGATCGTCATCGGGGCGGCCCTGGCGCTGGGGTTGCTCAGCCGCGCCGCGATCACCCGCCCGATCGCGGCGCTGGCCGCGGCCTGCCGGCGGATCGCCGAGGGCAGCTTCGACGAAACCATCTCGGCTCCCAAGCGGCCCAGGGACATTCGCAACATGGCGATCAGCGTGGAGAACATGCGCAAGCGCATCGTCGAGGAACTCGAGGTGTCGCACGGTGCCCAGGCGCAGCTGGACGAACAGGCCGCCGAGTTGCGCCGGTCCAACACCGAACTCGAGCAGTTCGCCTACGTCGCCTCCCACGACCTGCAGGAGCCGCTGCGCAAGGTCGCGTCGTTCTGTCAGCTGCTGGAAAAGCGCTACGGCGACCAGCTCGACGAGCGCGGCATCGAATACATCGGCTTCGCGGTCGACGGCGCCAAGCGGATGCAGGCGCTGATCAACGACCTGCTCACCTTCTCCCGGGTGGGCCGGCTGGGCACCACCGAGACCGAGGTGGCGCTCGACGCGACGGTGGACGCCGGGCTGGCCAACCTGGCCGTCGCGATCGAGGAATCCGACGCCGAGATCGTGCGCCCGGCCGAGCCGCTGCCGCAGATCGTCGGGGATCCGATGCTGCTGACCATGCTGTGGCAGAACCTGATCGGCAACGCAATCAAGTTCCGGCACAAGGATCGTCGGCCCCGCATCGTCATCGACTGCGCGCCGGGCACCGGCACTCACGACGGGCAGTGGTTGCTGAGCGTGGCCGACAACGGCATCGGCATCCCGGAGGAGTTCTCCGACAAGGTCTTCGTGATCTTCCAGCGGCTGCACGGCCGGGATGTGTACGCCGGCACCGGGGTTGGCCTGGCGCTGGTGAAGAAGATCATCGAGCACCACGGCGGCACCGTGCGGATCGACACGTCCTACACCGACGGGACCCGATTCGAATTCACCCTGCCCATGCCCGAATCCGTCGACGACGAAGCAGACCCGGTCGCTTTGGAAGGAGCGCATCAATGACGACACCCGAAGGCAGAGCCATCGACATCCTGCTGGTCGAGGACGATCCGGGTGACGAGCTCATCACGCGAGAAGCCTTCGAGCACAACAAGCTCAAGAACCGGCTGCACGTCGCCCACGACGGGGAGGAAGGCCTCAACTACCTTTACCGGCGCGGTGAATACGCCGACGCGCCGCGGCCCGACCTCATCCTGCTCGATCTGAATCTGCCCAAATACGACGGCCGCCAGCTGCTGGAGAAGATCAAGTCCGACCCCGACCTGGCTCGCATCCCGGTCGTCGTGCTCACCACCTCCTCGGCGGAGGAAGACATCCTCAAGAGCTACAAGCTGCACGCGAACGCCTACGTCACCAAACCCGTCGACCTCGATCAGTTCATGAAGGCCGTCCGCCAGATCGACGAGTTCTTCGTTCAGGTCGTGCGGCTACCCGGCAACGGGAGCTGATCGCGCGGCGCCCGCCGCGATAGCCAGCCGATCAACCACCCGAGCACGATCAGCAAGACAAACACGGCCGGTCAGCCGGCCGTGCCGAAAACGGACCGTGGAATCGCTCGGTGTCCTGGGCTTCTCATCAGCCATCGATGCTACGTGCTAGGGCTGCAAACAGCGGGCACACAGTGACCTCTTATCGAATGTCAAGGGTTTGTATATTCACGGTTGGTTAACTTTTGTTGTTCCCTGGGCAGTAGCCGGCGGTGAGGCCTGCGCGTTCGCCGCCGCGACGTGCGAAGGAGTTGCGTGAGGTTCGCTCGATACGGCGCCCCGCTGATCCTGGCGACCGCGACCGCCCTGGCGCTGACGGGCTGCGGCCACTCGAACTCGTCGGGCTCCGGGGCCAAGCCGGCATCAGTGGACTGCGGCGGCAAAAAGGTGCTCAAGGACGCCGGCTCCACCGCGCAGCAGAACGCGATCGAGCAATTCGTCTACGCCTACGTCCGCGCCTGCCCGGGCTACACGCTGGACTACAACGCCAACGGCTCGGGCGCCGGTGTCACGCAGTTCGTCAACAATCAGACCGACCTTGCCGGTTCGGATGTGCCGCTGGATCCCACCACCGGCCAGAACGACCGGGCCGCGGCGCGGTGCAATTCGCCGGCCTGGGACCTGCCGACGGTCTTCGGGCCGATCGCGGTGACCTACCACCTCGCCGGGGTCAACGGGCTGAAACTGGACGGGCCCACCGTCGCGAAGATCTTCAACGGCGCCATCACCAAGTGGGACGACCCGGCGCTCAAGGCCATCAACCCGAGCCTGAACCTGCCCTCGACGCCCATCGCGGTCATCTTCCGCAGCGACAAGTCCGGTACCACCGCCAACTTCCAGAAGTACCTCGACGGCGCGTCCAACGGCGCCTGGGGCAAGGGCACCAGCGAGACGTTCACCGGCGGCGTCGGTCAGGGCGCCAGCGGGAACAACGGCACGTCGGCGCTGCTGCAGAACACCGACGGGTCGATCACCTACAACGAGTGGTCGTTCGCGGTCGGCAAGCAGCTGAGCATGGCGTCGATCATCACGTCGGCCGGACCGGACGCGGTGCCCATCACCAAGGACTCCGTCGAGAAGACGATCGCCGGGGCCACCTTCCAGGGGCAGGGCAACGATCTGGTGCTGGACACCTCGTCGTTCTACAGGCCGACCCAGCAGGGCGCCTACCCGATCGTGCTGGCGACCTACGAAATCGTGTGCTCGAAATATCCGGACGCGGCGACGGGCTCCGCGGTGAAGGCGTTCATGCAGGCCGCGATCGGGCCGGGCCAGGACGGACTGGACCAGTACGGTTCCATCCCGCTGCCCAGCTCGTTCACGGCGAAGTTGTCGAGCGCGGTCAATGCGATTTCCTGACCGACGCCTCGGACCAGCGAAGGAGGCTCGACGGTGAGCGATAGCGGGCCGGCCACCAGGGGTGGGTCGTGGTTCGGCCCCTACCGGCTGGTGCGGCTTCTGCGTCAGGGCGGCATGGGTGAGGTGTACGAGGCCGAGGACGCCCGCAAGCGCCGCTTGGTGGCCCTCAAGCTGATCTCGCAGCAGTTCTCCGGCAACGCGGAGTTCAGTGCCCGGCTGCAGCGCGAGGCCGACATCGCGGGACGGCTGACCGAACCGCACGTGGTGCCGATCCACGACTACGGCGAGATCGACGGGCGATTCTACGTGGAGATGCGCCTCGTCGACGGCATCGATCTGGCCACGCTGTTGCACCGGGAGGGGCCGCTGGCCGCGCCGCGGGCGATCGCGATCATCAGCCAGGTCGCCGCCGCGCTGGACGCGGCGCACGCCGCCGGGGTGACGCACCGCGACGTCACGCCGGGCAACATCCTGGTCACCCCCAGCGACTTCGCCTACCTGGCGGACTTCGGCATCGCGCGCGCCGCGTCCGATCCCGGGCTGACCCAGGTGGGGACCGCGATCGGAACGTATTACTACATGGCCCCGGAACGATTCACCGAGGACGAGGTCACCAACAGCGTCGACATCTATTCGCTCGCATGCGTGTTGAGCGAGTGTTTGACCGGCTCGCCGCCGTACCGGGCCGACACCGTCGAACGCCTGGTCGCCGCGCATCTGACCAAGACGGCCCCGCCGCCCAGCCAGCTGCGCCCCGGCGCGTTTCCGCCCGCCCTGGATCAGGTGATCGCCAAGGGCATGGCCAAACGCCCCGAGGACCGCTATCGCACCGCGGGCGAGTTCGCCGCCGCCGCCCATGACGCGCTGACCACCTCCGAGCAGCGCAAGGCCAGCACGATCCTGCGCGACGGCCACGATTCGTACGCCTCGTCGCCGAGCGCCGATACCGTGGCCGGACCGCTGCCCCCGGCGGCCGGCGGCGCGAACCGGGGCGAGCGGTCCGGCCCTCGGCCGTCGCTGATCCGCGCCGCCCCAACGGCTTCCGGCCGCGCGTACGTTCCCGCCCCGGACT
The DNA here is from genome assembly GCF_059812885.1 of Mycobacterium sp. NGS33. NCBI lineage: Bacteria > Bacillati > Actinomycetota > Actinomycetes > Mycobacteriales > Mycobacteriaceae > Mycobacterium > Mycobacterium sp. NGS33. Next base: position 31,970 of record NZ_JCALDN010000019.1, read on the forward strand.
TCGGGCGCCCGGCCGCGCCGACCGACAACAAGCGAAAGCAGTGGCTCATCGTCGGCGCCATCGCGCTGGTCGCGCTGGTCGCCTTCGTGGTGGCGGTCGTCGGCTACCTGTCCACCGGATCCTCGGGACCGTCGAAGCAGGCCAGCGGCCAAAGTGTGTTGCCGTTCAAAGGGATTGACTTCCGCCTCTCCCCGGGCGGGGTGACGCTGGACGGCGCGGGCAACGTCTACGTCACCAGCGAAGGCATGTACGGCCGGGTGGTGAAGCTGACGGCCGGTTCCGACGCCACCACGGTGCTGCCGTTCAACGGGCTCTACCAGCCTCAGGGCCTGGCGGTCGACGGCGCGGGCACGGTGTATGTCGCCGACTTCAACAACCGGGTGCTCAGCATGGCGGCGGGCTCCAACGATCAGAAGCCGCTACCGTTCACCGGTTTGAACTATCCCGAGGGTGTGGCGGTCGACAGCCAGGGCGGGGTGTACGTCGCCGACCGCGGCAACAGCAGGGTGGTGAAGCTGGCCGCGGGGTCGCAGAACCAGACCGTGCTGCCGTTCAACGGGCTGAACAATCCGGACGGCGTGGCCGTCGACCCGGCGGGCAACGTCTACGTCGCCGACACCGACAACAACAGGGTGGTCAAGCTGGACGTGGCGTCAAACACCCAGTCGGAGTTGCCATTTCATGACCTGTCCGTGCCGTGGGGCATCGCGGTGGACAACAGCGGAACCGTCTACGTCACCGAGCACGACAAGAGCGACGTGGTGAAGTACCCGCCGGGGGCGACGACCGCGACCGTCCTCGGCTTCACCGGACTCAACACCCCGCTGGCGGTGACGGTCGACAAGGATCAGAGCGTCTACGTCGCCGACCGCGGCAACGACCGGGTGGTCAAGCTGACGCCGTGAAAGCCTACGGCGCGGGCTGCGGCGCGCCCAGGTACTCCTCGGTGTGCTGGCCGAGGGCCGGGGGAGGCTCGGCGGCCCAGCCGGCCGATGCGGCCTCGAAGCTGGAATAGCGCGCCGGGGTGCGGATTACCGTGACTTCGTCGGCGCCCTCGCCGACCGGCAGGGCCAGCTCGTTCTCGGCGAACAGCGCGGTGCTCACCACCTGCTTCCAGGTGTAGGCGTGGCAGGCCATCAGGCCGCCCTCCTGGAGCAGGCGCACCCATTCGTCGGCGGTCTTGGCGGCCAGCGCCTTTTCGAGTTCCTCGGTCAGTTCGGGATAGTTGAGCGCCCGCGCGCGCTGGTCGATGAACCGCTCGTCGTCGCGCATGTCGGGGCGGCCGATGATCTCGCACAGCTTGTCCCAGTGCTTGGGCACGTACGCGCTGATCACCAGGTAGCCGTCGGCGGCCTTGAACGCGTCCGACGGTTGGGTGGCGAAGCCAACTCCCTTGCGCCGCTTCGGTTTCGGTGCAGCATCCGGCGTGGGGGCCTCGGTCGGCTTGTTCAGGTGGATGGTCAGCTGGCTGGCCTGCAGGCTGACCGCGACGTCGTACATGGCGACCCGCACGACGTCGGCGACGCCGTGGCGCTCGCGGTTGAGCAGCGCGGCCAGCACGGCCTGGGCCAGCACGTGACCGCTGGCGGCGTCGACGAGCTGGAACGGGATGATCTGCGGTTTGCCGGTGGGCGTGGGCATCCCGGTGGTCATGCCCGACTCGGCGGCCACCATCAGGTCCACGCCCGGCCTGCTGCCCTCCGGGCCGTTGCCGCCGTACGCCGAGAGGCGCGCGTAGATGAGCTTGCGGTTGCGCGCCTGCAGCTCGTCGGGGCCCAGGCCCATGCGTTCCATCACCCCGGGCCGAAACCCTTCCAGCACAACGTCGGCCGTATCGACCAGCCGCAGGATCCGTTCCTTGGCCTCGTCGCTGCGCAGGTCGGCCATCACCGACTTCTTGCCCCGGTTGTGGGGGAGGAACAGGGTGGCCAGCGGGGGACGCCCGGGCAGGACCGCCGTGATGTGCCGGGCGGCCTCGCCGGCGGGCGCCTCGATCTTGATGACTTCGGCGCCCAGGTCGGCCAGCACCTGTCCGGCCATCGGGCCGGCGATGTTCTGGGTGAAGTCGAGTACCCGGAATCCGTCAAGTGGCTTGGCGGGCTTGCTGTTCGGCATCGTCTACCCCGTCTTGTTCAGCACCGCGGTGCAGTAGTGATTCTGGGCGAAGGGCGCATTGGGGTCGGTCGACTGCAGCGGCAGGCCGGTGTTGGCCAGCAGCTGGTTGAGCGGGGTGCGGACCGGCTGCCAGCCCCGGTGCTGCAGATAGGTCGCCACGTCGTTGCGCTCGCCGGGGAACCCGAGGTCGCCCAGGGCGATGTCCAGCCCGTTGCGCCGCCACTTCTCGCTCGCGGCGTTCAGCGCGTCCCCGTTGATTCCCGTGTTCGCGAAGACCTCGACCACCAGTTGGCTGCCGTCGGCGGACAGGGCGGTGATGTTGTCCAGCAGGCGATCCTGGGCCTCGGGCGGCAGGAACCCGACCAGTCCCTCGGCCGCCCAGGCGGCGGGACGCCCGGTGTCGAAGCCGGCCTGGCGCAGCGCCGCCGGCCAGTCGTGGCGCAGGTCGATGGGAACGGCGCGCACCTCGGCGGTGGGTTCGGCGCCGAGTTCGGCGATGGTGGCGGCCTTGAACTCGAGAACCTGCGGCTGGTCGATCTCGAACACCGTGGTGCCCGGCGCCCACGCGAGCCGATAGGCGCGGGCGTCCAGCCCGGAGGCCAGAATGACCACCTGGTCGATGCCCGCCGCGCCTGCCTCGGCGAAGAAGGCGTCGATGTAACGGGTCCGCGCGGCGAGCATGTCGGTCATGCGTTGCATGCCCCACGGGGCGCCGGGCTCGTCGACGTCGGCGGAGTCCAGTTCGCCGGCGGCCCAGCGGGTCATGAAGTCGACCCCGACCGCGCGCACCAGCGGCTCGGCGAACCGGTCGTCGATCAGCCCGTCCAGGGTGGCGCGGGCCCGCCCGGCGGCCACCATGGTGGCGGTCGCTCCCACGCTGGTCGCCAGGTCCCAGGTGTCGTCGTCGGTGCGCGCCATCGAGGAAATCCCTTCCGATCTACTGGTTAGCCACAATAACTACCGGCGCCGCGGACCGGGTCGCGAGGTGCGACACAGATCGATCACGGCCGGGCGTTGCGGGCCGAGGGGGCGGCCGCGCCGCCGCTAACCTCGCGCCATGACCACTTCGGTTGCCCTCACGGCAGAATGCGGCAGCGTCGCGGCGCGCGACGCCGACTGGCGGCGCGGCGCCGCGTGGGCCCGGCGGTTGGCCTGGATCAGCCTGGCGGTGGTGCTCGTCGAGGGTGTCGTCGGGCTGTTGCAGGGGCTGTCGGTGTCCTCGGTCGCCCTGACCGGGTGGGCCCTGGGCGGCGCGTCGGAAGCGCTGGCCAGCGCCATGGTGGTGTGGCGATTCACCGGGACGCGCGCTATGTCCCAGAACGCCGAACGGCGCGCGCAACGCGGTGTGGCGGTATCGTTCTGGCTGACCGCCCCGTACATCGCCGCCGAGTCGATCCGCGAGCTGGCCGGCGCACAGCACGCCGAGACGTCGGTGATCGGCATCGCGCTGGCCGCCCTCGCGCTGGTGCTCATGCCGGTGCTGGGACGGGCCAACCACCGGCTGGGCGCCCGGCTGGGCTCGGGGGCCACCGAGGCCGAAGGCATCCAGAACTACCTGTGCGCCGCGCAGGCCGCCGGGGTGCTGATCGGCCTCGCGATGACGGCGCTAACCTCCGGCGCGTGGTGGATCGACCCGGCCGTCGGGCTGGCGATCGCCGGGGTCGCGCTGTGGCAGGGCCTGCGCGCCTGGCGCGGCGAGCAGTGCGGCTGCTGAACCCCTAGCCGGCGCGTTCGCCGTTCGTCGCGCCGCGCGGCGCATCCAGCCGGTAGCGGATCAGCCGGGAACTGTTGGCCACCACCGCCACCGACGAGGCGTTGTGCAGGATCGCGGCCAGCACCGGGGACAGCGCCCCGCCCGCGCCGATGATCAGCCCGGCGGCGTTGACGGCGATGGACATGCCGTAGTTCTCCCGGATGACGTCGACCGCGCGGGCGCCCAGGTCACCCACGTCGAGCAGCCGGTGCAGGTCGTCGTTGGCCAGCGCGACGTCGGCGGTCTCCACGGCAACGTCGGTGCCGGCCAGCCCCATCGCGATCCCGATGTCGGCGGCGGCCAGCGCGGGGGCGTCGTTGATGCCGTCGCCGACCATGCCGACGGTGTAGCCCTCGTCCTGCAGATCGCGCACCGCCGCGAGCTTGTCCTCCGGCATCACCTCGGCGCGCCACTCGTCGATTCCGAGCTCGCCCGCGACCACCTCGGCGATGTCCGGGTGATCCCCGGTGAGCATGACGATGCGGCGAATACCGTTGGCGCGCAACTTCTTCAGCACCTCGGAGGCCTCGGGACGCACCTCGTCGCGCAGGCTGATCAGCCCCACCAGCTTGCCGTCGACGGCCAGCAGCAGCGGGGTCTCGGCCTGACGGCGCAGCCTGTCCACCCACTCCGAGGCCTTCTTGGACACCCGCACGTTCTCGGCCCGCAGCAGCCCGGGGCTGCCCAGTAGCAGGGTGCGGCCGTCGGCCCAGGTCCGCATGCCCAGGCCCACCAGGACCTCGCACTCCTCGTGCGGCGGGATGGTGATGTGGCGTTCCTCGGTGGATCGGATCACCGCCTCGGCCAGCGGATGCCGGGAGTGGATCTCCGAGCTCGCCGCATACGCCAGCACCTGCTCGGGCTGCCAATCTTTGTGCAGCGCAATGATATTGGTCACCACCGGGCGACCGACCGTCAGCGTGCCGGTCTTGTCGAACACGATCGCGTCCACCCGGCCGGCCTGCTCGAGGTGCGAGCCGCCCTTGATCAGGATGCCGCGCCGCGCGCCGTTGCCGATCGCCGCGCTGATCGCGGTCGGCGTGGCCAGGCCCACCGCGCACGGGCAGGCGATCAGCAGCATGGTCATCGCGCGCCGGACGTCACCGGTGACCGCCAGCGTGAGGGCCGAGACGATGAACGACGTGGGAACGAAACGGCGCGAGAAGTTTTCGCCGACCGTCTGGATCGGCGCGCGGTCGTGCTGGGCCTCCTCGACCCGGGTGATGATGCGGCCGATGGTGGTCTGGTTGCCGACCGCGCTGGCGCGCACCACCAGGCGTCCGCGCACCACCACCGAACCCGCGTGCACGTGCGCGCCCACCACCACACTGACCGGCAGGTTCTCCCCGGTGATCGCCGACTGGTTGACGATCGCCTCGCCGTCGACCACCTCGCCGTCGACCGGGATGGCCACGTGGTCGTGGACCACCACCTCGTCGCCGATCTGCACGGTGTCGATCGGCACCTGCACTTCGTTGTCGTCGTCGAGGCGGATCCACGCCGTGTCCTGGCTGCCGCGCAGCAGTTCGGAGATGGCCCGGCGGGTCCGCCGCAACGTCAGATCCTGAAGGTACTCACCGATATTGAGCAGCCACAGCACGGTCAGCGCGACGACGTTCTCCCGCAACACCAGGCTCGCCACGGTCGCCGCCGAGACCAGCGCGTCGGTTCCGGCCCTGCCGGAGCGCAACGAGCGCAGCGCGCCGCGCAGGAAGGGATACCCGGTGAAGACGGTGACGCCGGCGGCGAACAACCGCCCGCTGGGGCCCAGCAGCGGCGGGCGCGCGAAGACGTAGCGGCGCACCCCGAGCAACGCCAGCGCGGCGCCGCCGATCACCATGCGCAGCACGTCGGCGTTGCGGATCTCCTCCGAGTGCGGCGCGCGGGTCGGGATCAGTTCGGCGGCGACGTGCGCCGCCTCGTCGATGGCGGCGAGCACCGCGGAACGGTCGCAGCGCCGGGGCGAATACCAGACGACCACCGATCCGGTGCGCGGGTAGGCGTGCACCACGCGCACGCCCGCGCACTTGGCGACGGCCTCTTCGACCGCGACGGCGCGCCGGGTGTCGGCCCGCACCCATCCGGCAGCCACCCGCATGCGTCCGGCTGCATCCGAAATAACATGCAGCGCAGGGTCTTTCGACCGCGTCAAGGGATCAGTGCTCGTGGTCGTGGGGGGCGGCGACCGACGGGGTGGGGGCCTCTTCGCCGATGCGCTCGCGGGCCTCGGCCATGACATCGGCGAGCCGCAGCCGCGCCGACTCGGCGGCCTCCTCGGCCTTGCGGGTGCCCCGCAGCCCGAGCTCGGCGCTCTTCACCGCGGTCTCGTGCAGCGGCGCCTTGGCCACGGCCTTGCGCACCACCTCGTAGGCCGTCACGCCGACCAAACCGGTGACCACCGTGCCTGCCGCCTTCGCCAAGAGCCCGTACACCGCCATCGCCGCAACCCTCCTGTTTCGTCTCAGCGTTTAGCCCATGCTTGCACGACGTTAACATCGAAATATAGCGATATCAATATGTATCGGCCGTGGCTCGCCGCGCCGCGGGACCGCTACAGCACCCGGGTGACTTTTTCGGTCCCGATGCGGCGCTGTTGTCCGGCCGGGTCGGCGTTGGCCACCTGCACCAGCGAGGCGCCGACGGCCAGGATCGCCAGCAGGTGATCCACCAGCTCGGCGGGCCCGGGCCACGACGCGCCGGAGAGCACCCGGTCGCCGGACGTCAAACCCCTTGCCGCGGCTGATCTTTGGCAATCGGCCAGTACCTCGTCCACCGATCGCCCACCCAGCGCCGGGCCGGGCCGCGGTTCGGGCACGATCTGATCGCCGTGCACCCGCACCGCGGTGGCGTAGTCCGTCACCCCGATCGGCAGGTCGGGTGCCGGGCGGCCGAACGGGTCCAGCGACAGCACCGCCACCTCGCCGCCGGCCACCGCCTCATCCGCCTCGTCGAGTCGCTCGGCCGTGCACAGGGCGAGGTCGGCGGCCAGGTCGCCCGGGCCCGCCAGCACCGCCTCGGCGCCGATCCACCAGACCCCGAACAGCACCGCCGCCGTCTGCCAGTGCGCGGGCAGCAGGATCGCCACCCGGCTGGCCGGCCCGGCGCCCAGCTCGTCGCGCAGCAGGTTGGCGGTCTTGGCGGCCCAGTTGGCCAGCGTCACCCCGGACAATTCGATGCGCTCGCCGGTGGCGTCGTCGTAGTAGGTGATGCGCGGTCCCACCGGATCGGCCCGCAGCATCGGATCGAGGATGGCCCCGCTCAGCGTGATCGGTTGCGGCACAGGTCGTCAGTTTATGCACTCGGGCTTGTCGGAGCCCGCGGTCAGGATCGGCGACGGCGCCGGAACCTTGGGATCGGCCGCCACCGCGCCGGCGGTGGACACCTTCGCGGGCATGATCGTCGCGTCGCCCGACAGGCCCGAACCCGGACCGCTGTAGTCGTTGGCCAGCACCACCCGCACCGAGCCCGGCGCCAGCGAGGTGTCGGCGACCACCGGCAGCCCGCCCAGTTCCTTGGAGACCTCCTTGGCCCCCAGGTCGTCGCTCTTGGCGGCGCGCACCTGACTGGCCTTGACGTGACCGCCGTCGTTGTTACCCACCGTGCCGGCGGCAAAACCCTTGGCGCTCAACACATCCGACACCGCGGCGGCCAATCCGTTGATGTCGGTGTCATTGACGACGCTGGCTGTGGTCTTGGCCGGGGTGTACGCGATCTCCTCGGTCTTGCCCTGTTCCTGCTCGTGTAGCAGCCCACCGACCCAGTCGGCGACCTGATGCGGGTCCAGCCGCACCACGCTCTGCATCCCGTCATCGCTCCAGCCGGCGCCGTCGAGCACCGGGATGGTGGCGAAGGCGACGTTGCCGCCGGCCAGCTTTTGCATCTGCTGCACGAAATCCATCACGTCCCAGCCGGCCGAGATCACCACCGAGCGCTGGACGGCGGCCTCGAGCCGCTTGACCGTGCTGGGGCTGGACAGCGTCTTGCCGGAGATGACCCGGTGGGCCAGCGAGGCCATCACCACCTGCTGGCGCACCACCCGGTCCAAGTCGCCGCGCGGCAGCTCGTGGCGCTGACGCACGAAGCTGAGCGCTTCGGGGCCGCTGAGTCGTTGCGGGCCCGCCGGGAAGTCGGCGCCCGAAAGCGGTTCGAAGACCGGCTCTTTGAGGCAGACGTCGACGCCGCCGAGGGCGTCGGTGATCAGCGAGAAGCCCAGCAGGCCGATCTCGGCGTAGTGGTCGACGGTGACGCCGGTGAGGTCGGCGACGGTCTTGATCAGCGCCTCGCGGCCGGCCTCGGTGCCCTGCGCGGCGGCCTCGGTGGCGGAGGCCCCGGCCCGGACCAGCGCGGTGCGCTTGGCCTCCCGGGTCTGGCCGTAGACGCCGTTGATCTTGGTCTTGCCCAGGCCCGGAGCGGCGACGTAGGAGTCGCGCGGGATCGAGATCGCGGTGGCCGAGCGCCCGTTGTTGGGGATGCGGATCAGGATGATCGTGTCGGTGTTGGTGGCTTCCTCGTCGCCGGCCTTGAGCGTGTCCAGTTCCTCTTGGGACAACGGGTTGCCGTGCGCGTCGGTGCGGCTGTCGAGGCCGACCAGCAGGATGTCGATGGCGCCGTCGTCGCCGCCCTTGCCCAGCGAGGGCGCGGACATGTGGAAGATGCCGTCTTCGAAGGACCGCACGTTGGTCCACGCGATCCCGGTGCCGAGGACGACCGCGAGCGTCAGCGCGGTGGCAATCACACGAACCACACGTTGCACAGGCATCCCACTACATTACTTGCGACACAGGGGCTTCACGGGTAGCCGGCGCCCCGCGTGCCCCGGGCTGCGTCCCGGCCTTCCGGGCCATGCCAGACTCGAACCATGTCAGCCAGACTCGTGATCGCCGGCGCCGGTGGGCAGCTGGGCGGCTATTTGACCTCGTTGGCGGCGAGGCAGGGCCGCGACACGCTGGCGCTGACGTCGTCGCAGTGGGACATCACCGATCCCGACGCCGCCGAGCGGATCGTGCAGCGCGGCGACGTCGTCATCAACTGCGCGGCCTACACCAACGTCGACGCCGCCGAGACCGACGAGGCCGGCGCGTTCGCGGTCAACGAAGCCGGCCCCGGCCACATCGCGGTGGCCTGCGCGAAGGCCGGCGCCCAGCTGATCCATGTCTCCACCGACTACGTGTTCAACGGGGATTTCGGCGGCGCCGCGCCCCGGCCGTACGAGCCCACCGACCAGACCGCGCCGCAGGGCGTCTATGCCCGCAGCAAGGTCGCGGGGGAGCGCGCCGTGCTCGCGGCCCTGCCCGAGGCGGTCGTCGTCCGCACCGCCTGGGTCTACACCGGCGGCACCGGCAAGGACTTCGTAGCGGTCATGCGCCGGCTGGCCGCCGGGGACGGACCGATCGACGTGGTCGACGACCAGACCGGTTCGCCGACCTACGTGGGTGACCTGGCCGCCGCGCTGTTGCAGATCGTCGACGACCGCGTGCCGGGGCCGATCCTGCACGCCGCCAACGAGGGCGCGTGCTCGCGGTTCGACCAGGCCCGCGCGGTCTTCGAGGAATGCGGCGCCGACCCGCAGCGGGTGCGACCGGTCTCCACCGACCGCTTCCCCCGGCCGGCCCCCCGGCCGGTCTATTCGGCGCTGGGCAGCGGTCAGTCCGTCGCGGCGGGCCTGCGGCCGCTGCGGCCCTGGCGCCCCGCGCTTGTCGCGGCGCTGGCCGCCTCGCAAACCGACGCAGCCGGCGCTGTCGCGGCCGATCGACCGTTACCCTCTACGCGTGACTGACGTCCTGCCGGTCGTGACGGTGACCTACTCACCGGGCCCGCACCTGGAGCGCTTCCTGGCCTCGCTGTCGCTGGCCACGGAGCGCGAGGTGTGCGTGCTGCTGGCCGACAACGGCTCCACCGACGGCACCCCGCAGGCGGCCGTCGAGCGCTACCCCAACGTCCGGCTGTTCCACACCGGCGCCAACCTGGGCTACGGGACGGCGGTGAATCGCGCCGTCGCGCAATTGGACCGCGACGCCGACTGGGTGATCGTCGCCAACCCCGACGTGCAGTGGGGCCCGGGCAGCATCGACGCGTTGCTCGACGCCGCGTCGCGCTGGCCCCGCGCCGGGGCGCTGGGCCCGCTGGTCCGCGATCCCGACGGGTCGGTGTACCCGTCGGCCCGCCACCTGCCCAGCCTGATCCGCGGCGGCATGCACGCGGTCGTCGGGCCGTTCTGGAAGGGCAATCCGTGGTCGGCGGCATACCGCCAGGAGCGCCTGGAGCCCAGCGAGCGGCCGGTGGGCTGGCTGTCGGGGTCGTGCCTGCTGGTGCGCCGGTCGGCGTTCGGCCAGATCGGCGGGTTCGACGAGCGCTACTTCATGTACATGGAGGACGTCGACCTGGGCGACCGGCTCGGTAAGGCCGGCTGGCTGTCCGTCTACGTGCCGTCGGCGGAGGTGCTGCACCACAAGGGCCACTCGACCGGCGGGGACCCCGCCAACCACCTGGCCGCGCACCACAAGAGCACGTATATGTTCCTGGCCGACCGGCATTCCGGTTGGTTGCGCGCTCCGCTGCGCTGGACGCTGCGCGCCTCGCTGGCGGTGCGGTCCCGCCTGATGGTGCGCAGTGCGGTGCGCGCGGCCGGGCGGCAGAAACTCCTAGAAGGGCGACACTGAGGTGGCAGATCCCGCGGGCGGTCCGCAAGTCGATGTGGTGATCCTGGTCGGGGGCAAGGGCACCCGGCTGCGGCCGCTGACGTTGTCGGCGCCCAAGCCGATGCTGCCCACCGCGGGGCTGCCGTTCCTCACGCATCTGCTGTCGCGGGTCGCGGCGGCGGGCATCGAGCACGTCATCCTCAGCACGTCGTATCAGGCCGCGGTGTTCGAGGCGGAGTTCGGCGACGGCTCCAAGCTGGGCCTGCAGATCGAATACGTCACCGAGGAGCACCCGCTGGGCACCGGCGGCGGCATCGCCAACGTCGCCGGGCACCTGCGCCACGACACGGTGATGGTGTTCAACGGCGACGTGCTGTCCGGGGCCGACCTGGGCCAGATGCTCGACTTCCACTCCGCCCAGGAATCCGACGTCACCCTGCACCTGGTCCGGGTCGGTGACCCGCGGGCGTTCGGCTGCGTGACCACCGACGACGCAGGCCGGGTCACCGCCTTCGTGGAGAAGACGCAGGACCCGCCGACCGACCAGATCAACGCCGGCACCTACGTGTTCTCGCGCGCGGTGATCGACCGGATCCCGCGCGGCCGGGAGGTGTCGGTGGAACGCGAGGTGTTTCCCGCGCTGCTCGCCGATCCCGGCGTCAAGGTCTGCGGCTATGTCGACGCCAGCTACTGGCGCGACATGGGCACCCCGGAGGACTTCGTGCGCGGTTCGGCGGATCTGGTGCGCGGCATCGCGCCGTCGCCGGCCCTGCACGGCCACCGCGGCGAGCAGTTGGTGCACGACGGCGCGGCCGTGTCGCCGGGCGCGGTGCTGGTCGGGGGGACGGTCGTCGGGCGCGGCGCCGAGATCGGCCCGGGGGTGCGGCTGGACGGCGCGGTGATCTTCGACGGCGTCAAGGTCGAGGCGGGCAGCGTGATCGAGCGCTCGATCATCGGGTTCGGCGCGCGCATCGGCCCGCGGGCGCTGATCCGCGACGGGGTGATCGGCGACGGCGCCGACATCGGGGCGCGCTGCGAGCTGTTGCGCGGGGCCCGGGTGTGGCCCGGTGTGTCGATTCCCGACGGCGGGATCCGCTACTCGTCCGACGTGTGAGGGAGCGGGATGTGCCGAGCGTGAAACTAATTTCACGCTCGGCTGCCAGCGTGAAACTAACTTCACACTCGGTGGGTGGCTACGGGCGCGTGGCCTGGGCGACCAAATACTCGAGCGCGTAATCGGTCCCGTCCGGCAGGGCGCCGGCCGGCCACCACCGCAGGTCCTCGGACTCGTCGCTGATCGCGATCCGCGCCCCGGCTGGCGCATGCGCGACGAACTGCAGATCCAGGTGGCGGGTGGGCACGCCCAGCGAGCAGACCACCGGATGCACGTGCACCGCGGCCAGTCGGGGTCCTATGCGCAGCCCCTCGATCCCGGACTCCTCGGTGGCCTCGCGCAGCGCCGCGGCGACGATGTCGCTGTCGTCGTCATCGCAGTGACCGCCCAGCTGCACCCACCGGCCCAGCCGGCGATGCAGGGTCAGCAGCACCTGGTCCCCGGAGTGGTCGAGCACCAGCGCCGACGCGGTGACGTGGCCGGGCACGCACTCGCGCTGGCAGGCGTCGCCGCGGGCGTGCACGAAGGCCAGCACGGCGTGCCGCAACGAATCCTGGGCCGCGTCGGGCGGTTCCCAGCCGGACAGCAGCGCGATCGCCGACTCCCGAACGCTCATCGCGACCCCCGCCGGTTGCGCCGGTCCCGCAACGACGCCCACGCCGCGCGGCAGCCGGCCACCACCTCGGCCGGCAGTCCCAGCCCGTCGATCAGCACGCGCCGGTCGACGACGTCGAGCGCCTTGTCGGTCTCGTTGGCCTTCAGCAACAGGTCCACGTCGCAGGCGAGCTCCGCATCGGCGAGCGCCGGCGGGGGGATGGGCAGCTCCTCGGCCTCGCGGGGCTCGAGCTCTAGAACGCCCCCGCCGTAGCTGCGGCCCAGGATCTCGGCGAAGGCGAACGTCACGCTGTTGTGGAAGGCCGCGGCCAGCGCGGCCGGGGCGACGTCGGTTCTCAGGCGCACCCGGTGCACGGTGTCGGTGCTCGTGGCCGCGGCGGCGTTGACGGTCAGCCGCGGCGCCCGGTGGATCTGGCGCAGCAGGAACAGGTCGGGCTGCCACAGCGACGGCGTGCGCCACCAGGGCTTGCGGATCGAGCACTTGTAGCCGCGGTGCACCCCGGCGGCTTCGCCGGCGCGGATGTGGGCGCTCAGCGCGGCGTCGGCCGGCTCGCGCGGCGCGTTGAGCAGCCAGCTGCGGTGCCCGGCGGCGACATCGCTTGTCCGGCAATCGTTGTCGTAGATCAGTCCGGACAGCTGGGCGCTGCGCGAGACGAGCGGGACGCAGTGCGGCCGCAACCCCAGCTCGCCGGCGCGGGCGTCGGTGAAGGTGAAGAAGGCGTTGCGCCCGGTCACGATGCCGACGTCCACCTCGGCGACGGAGCCGAGCCTGGGCAAGGCGCCGGATCCCTTGAGGGCGCGCAGCAGCCCGATCGCGGCGGGGTCCAAGAAGTACTTGGTCCACTTCTCGTTTTCGTGCAGCAGCGCCGGTGCCCATTCGCCGTCCAGGTCCGCGCGCGCCAGCGCGTCGGCGTCCGGCAGGTGCACGGTGCGGATGCGCGCGGGCCCGGGGCCCACCACACCGCAGAACAACACGACCTCCTGCAGGATGCCGTCGAACACCAGGCGCTCGAAGGTCAGCAGGGTGATCTCGCGGAATCGGCTCAGCAGGAACTCGCGCAGCTGGGCGGCGTAGCTGACCTGGAGCAGTTCGGCAGGAAGCACCAGTCCCACCCGTCCGCCGTCGCGCGCCAGCACGGCGCTCGCGACCACGAACGGCACCCAGGCGTTGGTCAGCCGGGTGGGGCGCAGCCCCTCGCGCCGCATCAGCTCCAGCGCCGGATCGCGCTGGTGCGCGGGCCAGTTGCCGAATCGGATGTAGGGCGGGTTGCCGGCGACGCCGTCCCAGCCGCCGGGCTCGGCGGTGGCCAGCCAGGCGAACAGGCTCGCGTGGTCGACGGGCGCGAACCGGCGCGACTTGGCCGCCTCGCTCTCGATCAGCTCGACGCCGCGGACCTGGTCGCTGCGGCGGGCCAGCTCGCGCAGGATGGCGCCGTCGCCGCAGGAGGGTTCGACGATCCTGGGCCCGGCCGCGCGGACCCAGCCGGCCAGGAAGCGGGCCACCGGCGCGGGGGTGTAGTAGCCGCCGCGGACCTTGTCGGCCGTGGCCGCCGCCTTGCCCGCGAACGTCATGGGCTCAGTATCACTTGTGGATCAGCAGATCACCGATCTGCGCCGGATCGCGCGGCCCGGCCGGTTCGGCGGCGTAGCCGATGGCGATGGCGCCCAAGGGCTCCCAGTCGGCGGGCAGGTCGAGTTCGGCGCGCACCAGGTCGGCGGCGAAGATCGTCGACCCGATCCAGCAGCTGCCCACCCCGCGCACCGCCAGGGCGACCAGCAGGGCCTGCACGGCCGCACCGACCGCCACGGTGAACATGGTGTGCTCGGCGCCGGTGCGCTCGGCGTCGGGATAGGAGTGGGCGCCGTCGGGCACCAGGAACGGGATGACGACTTCGGGCGCGTCGTAGAGGATCTGGCCGCGCGCCACCCGGCGATCGATCGAGTCCGCGGGCCGGCCGTCACCGGCGAGGTCGGCGCGCCACTTGTCCTTCATGCGGTCCAGCAGCCGGGTCCGGGTGGCCGGGGTCCGCAGCCAGACGAACCGCACCGGGCGGGTGTGGTGGGGAGCCGGCGCGGTCAGGGCCTCGGCGACGGCGGCCTCCAGCAGGTCCGCCGGCACCGGCTCGGCGCTGAACCGGCGCACCGAGCGGCGCAGCAGCTGCGCCTCGCGCCGGCCCATGTCGAGGGCCTCGGCGGTGCCGAGCCAGAACAGGTCCTCGGTGCCCGGCCGCAACAACCGCCGCGCCGTCGACCCGTCGTCGGTCACCGCCAGGCCGCGCACCACCGCCACGGGCATCGCGGTCAGTTTGCCCTTGACCAGATCGGCGGCCGCGGCGATCTCGTCGGCGATCGCCACCTCGGTGACCAGCAGCTCGTTGCCGTGCTGGTCGACGGCCCCCGAATAGCCGTGCAGCACAGCCAGTCCCGCCGCGCCCACGGCCGCGTCCGTCTGGCCGTTGCGCCAGGCGCGGCCCATCGTGTCGGTGATGACGACGGCGACCTCGACCCCGAGCCGCTCGCGCAGCGCGGTCCGCAGCGCCGCGGCGCTGCCGTCGGGGTCGACCGGCAGCAGCGCGAGTTCGTCGCGCCCGACGTTGGATCCGTCCACGCCGGCGGCGGCCTGCACCAGGCCGATCCGGTTCTCGGTGATCAGGGTCCGGCCCTTGCGGGCCAGCACCCGGACGGCTTCGTCGTCGACCAGCTTGCGTCGCAGTCGGTCGCGCTCCTCGGGGTCGCGCGGCGCCGGCACCAGCCGGCCCTCGCATTTGGACACTGCCTTGCTGGTGACCACCACGACGTCGCCGTCGCGCAGCCACGGCGCGGCCGCGGCGAGGGCCGCACCTAGATCGTCGCCGGGCCGGAATTCGGGCAGCCCGGCCACGGGCAGGATTTCGATCGCTGCGGCGGCGCCGTGCTCGCCCGGCGGTGTCGTCACGGGCTCACCCCCGCCAGGTCCAGCCCGGCGCGGACCATCTCGGCGGTCGCCTTCGGGTCGGTCATCACCAGCGGCACCGAGCGCACGGCCACGCCGTCGATGTCGGCGCGGTCGTCCTCGCTCACCAGCCAGCCGTCCAGGATGCCGGTGTCGCGGCGCGCGCCGTAATGGCGGCCGACCGCTTCGGCGGTGGATTCGACCCCGATCACCGACAGGCAGGCATCGGCCATGCCGCGCAAGGGCTTTCCGCCGATGATCGGGGAGTAGCCGACGATCGGGGCGCGCGCGGCGCGCAACGCGCCGCGGATGCCGGGGACGGCCAGGATGGCGCCGACGCTCACGACCGGGTTCGACGGCGCCAGCAGGATGACGTCGGCGTCCGCGATGGCCGCCGTGGCATCGGTTGTGGCGGCCGCCTTTTCGGCGCCGACGAACGCGAAGCTGTGGGTGGGCACCTGGGCGCGGTAGCGCACCCACCACTCCTGAAAGTGGATGGCCCGCCGGCTGCCGTCGTCGGGATCGGTTATCACCACGTGGGTCTCGCAGCGGTCGTCGCTGGCGGGCAGCAGCCGCGCGCCGGGCTGCCAGCGGTCGCACAGCGCGGTGGTGATCTGTGAGAGGGGATAGCCGGCGTTAAGCATCTGGGTGCGGACCAGGTGGGTGCCCAGGTCCCGGTCGCCGAGTCCGAACCAGTCCGGCTGCACCCCGTAGCGCGCCAATTCCTCTTTGGCGTGCCAGGTTTCGTTGCGGTGCCCCCACCCTCGCTCCGGATCTACACCTCCACCTAAGGTGTACATGCAGGTGTCCAAATCGGGGCAGACTCGCAGTCCGTGGATCCAGGCGTCATCGCCAATGTTGACGATGGCCTTCAGTTCGTGGCTGCCGGGTTCCGGGTCCGGATGCCGTTGCGTTTGAAACTGACCGAGCCCGAACAGCTGTTGAACACCCAGCAGGAAGCGGGCGCCGCCAACCCCACCGACCAGAACGGTGACCTTCACATTGCACGACAGTACTGCCCGGCGAGCGCGCCGTGGCGGGCCCGTCGGGGGTGCCTCAAAGTTGCGGTTCCCCACCGCTTGTGGCAACTCGTGGGAAAGTTGAGGGCTGTGTGATCAACACGCCGAAGGCCCAAAACAACAGAAACGCCGAAATTCGATCACGAGATGGTATGGAAATGCGCCGAAGTGCTTGACCCGGCAGATCAACCCGTGTCTAATCACAACAGTGTCATTTCCCGGTTGGCCGGCCGACTCCGGTGTCGCAGACCGAGATTCGATCACTTGTTCGAATTGGCTGTTACATCAGAACAGTGGGAAACCAATGAATCTCTCTCTCAATCCAGCTGAGGAGGCGGACGACCGTATGTCTTACGAAACGTTTCGAAGCGCTATGGCGAGCACGCCGCACACCGACATCGACCCGGCACTGGACCGCCCCGCTCGGCCCCATTTGACCGTGGTCCCTGACGCCCCAATCGCTTTCGAGCCCGAGCCCATGCCCGAGCCGGCCGCCGATCAGTGGCAGGACCGCGCGCTGTGCGCCCAGACCGACCCCGAGGCCTTCTTCCCGGAAAAGGGTGGTTCCACCCGCGAGGCAAAGAAAATCTGCCTGGGTTGCGAGGTCCGTCATGAATGCCTCGAGTACGCCCTCGAGCACGACGAGCGCTTCGGAATCTGGGGCGGTTTGTCCGAACGCGAGCGCCGCCGCCTCAAGCGCGGCATAATCTGACGCACGCTGCTCGCACCGCGCGCGCAGCGCTCGAACGCTCGGCGCGCCAGGAAAGTTATTCGTCGTCGATCGTCGGATCGATGACCGACGGCTCAACGTCGAGGTAGATGGCGACCTGAGCCACTAGGATTTCGTGCAGCAGGTCGCCGAGCTCGATGGTGTCCTTCGCTCGTCGTTCAATCGGCTTGCGGAACAACACAATTCGCGCCCGCGTGGAGTTACCGCGGGTGTCGACGCCGGCCGGGATCAAGCGCGCCAGCGGGATCGGCCCGTCGGCGATCACCTCGGGTGGCCACTGCACGCTGTCGGGGTCCTTGGCCGAGATGCGCGGAATCTCGTCGACCGCCACGTCCAATTCGCTCAGCCGGTCCTGCCAGCTCCGCTCGATGGGTTCGTAGGCTTCCAGCACCGCCATGTCGAACCGCTCGGCGCGGCTGCGCCAGCCCGGCACGGTCGGCGGCAATAGCGGGCCGCGCATATCGCGGCCGCGGCGGAAGAGTCGATGGCCGGCGGCTCGGCGCGGGGCCGATCCGTCGTGAAACCGATCTCTTCGCGGGGAGCTGCGCGAATCGCCCACGCGCCGATGGTAACGGTTGCACATCGAGGGCCGGCCAGTTGCGCGTGTCCGGCGCTTCCGGGGCGTTTGCGCACGATAGCCTTTCGCTCGTGAACGTTCCCCGTCGCTGTTGCCGGCCCGGGTGCCCGCACTACGCCGTGGCGACCCTGACGTTCGTCTATTCGGACTCGACGGCAGTCGTCGGTCCGTTGGCGACCGCGCGGGAACCGCATTCCTGGGACTTGTGCGTCAATCATGCCGGCCGGATCACCGCGCCCCGCGGATGGGAGCTGGTGCGCCACGCCGGACCCCTCCTTTCCGAGCCCGCCCATCCCGACGAGGACGACCTGGTCGCTCTCGCGGACGCGGTGCGCGAGGGCGGCAATCGCGGCGTGCCGTGCGCCGTGACACCGGTGAACGGCTTCGCCGATGCGCACCTCCATCACGGCGGCGCCCAGGCGACCGCGCCCAGCAGCAGCGTGCTGGCACCGCCCGAGCATCGGTCCGGACGGCGCCGCGGGCATCTGCGCGTGTTGCCCGATCCGAGCGACTAGCCCCGATGGTGGCGATCCGCCGCGCCCGGCTCCGCCGCGCTTGCGATCGCCACTAGCCTCGATGGTGGCGACCCGCTGCGCCCGGCTCCGCCGCGCTTGCGATCGCCACTAGCCTCGATGGTGGCGACCCGCTGCGCCCGGCTCCGCCGCGCTTGCGATCGCCACTAGCCCCGCTCCAGCTCTTCGCGGCCCGATAGGCTGACGGCCAAGAGTTCACGTCGTCAGGAGTCCCGCATGTCTCGGCCCGCCGCGACTGTCCACCGTGTCGTCAAGGCGTACGACGTGCGTGGGCTGGTCGGCGAAGAGCTCGACCAGCCGCTGGTCACCGACCTCGGCGCAGCCTTCGCCAAACTGATGCGCGCCGAGGGCGCCGGGCAGGTCGTGATCGGCCACGACATGCGCGACAGCTCGCCCACGCTGGCCGCAGCGTTCGCCACCGGCGTGACGAGCCAGGGGCTGGACGTGGTGCGCATCGGCCTGGCGTCCACCGATCAGCTCTACTTCGCCTCCGGGCAGCTGGACTGCCCCGGCGCCATGTTCACCGCGAGCCACAACCCGGCGGCCTACAACGGCATCAAGCTGTGCCGGGCGGGGGCCAAACCGGTCGGCGCCGACACCGGGCTGCGGCTGGTCGCCGACGACGTGATCGCCGGCGTCGACGCCTACGACGGACAGCCCGGCACCGTCAGCGATCGCGACGTGCTAGCCGACTACGGGCAGTTTCTCCGGTCGCTGGTGGACACCGCCGGGCTGCGCCCGCTGCGGGTGGCCGTGGACGCGGGCAACGGCATGGCCGGTCTGACCACGCCCGCGGTGCTCGGCCCGATCGGCTCGATCACGTTGCAGCCGTTGTACTTCGAGTTGGACGGGTCCTTCCCCAATCACGAGGCCAACCCGCTCGACCCCGCCAACCTGGTGGACCTGCAGGCCTTCGTGCGCGAGACCGGCGCCGACATCGGGCTGGCCTTCGACGGGGACGCCGACCGCTGTTTCGTGGTCGACGAGCAGGGCAACCCCGTGTCGCCGTCGACGGTCACCAGCCTGGTGGCCGCCCGCGAGCTGGGCCGCGAGATCGGCGCGACGATCATCCACAACGTGATCACCTCGCGGGCGGTGCCCGAACTGGTCGCCGAGCGCGGCGGCACGCCGCTGCGGTCCCGGGTGGGGCACTCCTATATCAAGGCGCTGATGGCCGACACCGGCGCGATCTTCGGCGGCGAGCATTCGGCGCACTATTACTTCCGCGACTTCTGGGGCGCCGACTCCGGCATGCTGGCGGCGCTGTACGTGCTGGCCGCGCTCGGCGAGCAGGACCGCCCGCTGTCGGAGCTGACCGCGGACTACCAGCGCTACGAGTCGTCCGGCGAGATCAACTTCACGGTCGCCGACGCCGCGCGCTGCACCGAAGCGGTGCTCAAATCGTTCGGCACCCGGATCCACTCCCTCGATCACGTGGACGGGGTGACGGCCGACCTGGGCGGCGGCAGCTGGTTCAACCTGCGCAGCTCCAACACCGAGCCGCTGCTGCGGCTCAACGTCGAGGCCCGCACGGCCGAGGACGTGGCCGCGGTGGTCGCCCAGATCAGCGCCGAGATCAGCGCGGCCTCGGCCAACGGGGCGGGCGCGAAGGCCGCGCCGTGAACGCCACCCGGGCGGTCGACCTCGAGGACACCGACGGCCTGCTGACGGCGGACCGCGACGGCCTGCTGCGGGCCGCGTCGTCGGCCGGCGCCCAGGCGCGCGCGGTCGCCACGGCGGTGGAGGAGGGCGCGCTGGACCCGCTGCGCGCCGACGACCGCCCGCGCAGCGTCGTCTGGGTGGCCGGCCGCGGCACCGCCGAGAGCGCCGGGACGATGCTGGCCGCGACGCTGGGCGGAGCCGCGTCGCAACCCTTCGTTCTGGCCGGCGAGGCGCCGCCGTGGGTGGGTCCGCTCGACGTGCTGATCGTCGCCGGCGGCGATCCCGGCGACCCGGCGCTGGCCGCCGCGGCGGACACCGGGCTGCGCCGCGGCGCCCGGGTGGTGGTGGCGGCGCCGTACGAGGGCCCGCTGCGCGACGCCACCGCCGGGCGCGCGGCGGTGCTGGCGCCCCGGCTCTTGGTTCCCGACGAGTTCGGGCTGTGCCGGTATCTGGCCGCCGGCCTGGCGGTGATGCACGCCCTGGACCCGCGACCGAACGTCGATCTGGGCTTGCTCGCCGACGAGCTGGACGCCGAGGCGCTGCGCAACAGCGCCGCCCGCGAGCTGTTCACCAATCCGGCGAAGCTGCTGGCCGCGCGGGTCGCCGAGCGTCAGGTCGCGCTGGCCGGCGACGGCGCCGCGACCCTGGCGCTGGCCCGGCACGGCAGCTCGGTGCTGTTGCGGGTCGCCAACCAGGTGACCCCGGCGACCGGGCTGGCGGACGCCCTGGTCGCCCTGCACGCCGCCGCGTCGGACGGGATCGTGGATCCCGACGCCGCCTTGTTCCACGACGAAGAGATCGACGGGCCGCTGCCGCCCCGGTTGCGGGTGCTGGCCGTGGTCCTGGCCGACGAGCAGCCGGGCGTGGCCGCCCGGACGGCCGGGCTCGACAACGTCTACCTGCTCGCCGCCGAGGATGTGCCCGACGGGCCCGGCGGCTCGGCCGGCTACGGCGTTTCGCCGGCACTGGGGGGCCCCGGTAGCCCCGAGCAGCAACTGGCAGTATTGGCCGTCCGGCTGGAAATGGCCGCGGTTTATATGCGACTGGTGCGGGGATAGATACAACAGTGGAACTGCTTCGCGGGGCCTTGAGAACGTACGCCTGGGGTTCGCGTACCGCCATCGCCGAATTCACCGAGCGTCCGGTGCCGGCGGCGCACCCCGAGGCGGAACTCTGGTTTGGGGCGCACCCGGGCGATCCGGCCTGGCTGGAAACGGACAACGGCGAAATCACGTTGCTCGAGGCGTTGGTCGACGACCCGGAAGGGCAGCTCGGGCCGGCGTCACGGGCCCGGTTCGGCGACGTGCTGCCGTTCCTGGTCAAGGTGCTGGCCGCCGACGAGCCGCTGTCCCTGCAGGCCCACCCCAGCGCCGCGCAGGCAGCCGAGGGCTACATGCGCGAGGAGCGGGTGGGCATCCCGCTGACCTCGCCGGTGCGCAACTACCGCGACACGTCGCACAAGCCCGAATTGCTGGTGGCGCTGCACCCGTTCGAGGCGCTGGCCGGCTTCCGGCAGGCCTCGCGCACCGTCGAACTGTTGCGGGCCCTGGCCGTCTCCGACCTGGACCCCTACATCGACTTGCTCAACGACCAGTCCGACGCGGACGGGCTGCGCGCGCTGTTCACCACGTGGATCACCGCGCCGCAGCCCGACATCGACGTGCTGGTGACCGCGGTGCTCGACGGCGCGATCGCGTATCTCAGCTCGGGGGCGACCGAATTCGCGGCCGAGGCCAAGACCGTGCTCGAGCTCGGCGAGCGTTATCCCGGCGACGCCGGGGTGCTGGCGGCGCTGCTGCTCAACCGCATCACCCTGGCGCCGGGCGAGGCCATTTTCGTCTCCGCCGGCAACCTGCACACCTACCTGCGCGGCTTCGCGGTGGAGGTGATGGCCAACTCCGACAACGTGTTACGCGGTGGGCTGACCCCCAAGCACGTCGACGTGCCGGAGCTGCTGCGCGTGCTGGACTTCGCGCCCACCACCGAGGAGCAGCTGCGTCCGCCCATCCGCCGCGAGGGCTTCGGCCTGATCTATGAGACGCCGACCGACGAGTTCGCCGTCGCGCTGCTGCAGCTCGACGACGAGTACGTCGGCCACGAGGTGGACGCGACGTGCAGCCACGACGGTCCGCAGATCCTGTTGTGCAGCCAGGGCTGCACGACGGTGCACGGCAAGTCCGGCTCGCTGACGCTGAAGCGGGGGATGGCCGCCTGGGTCGCGGCCGACGACGCCCCCATCCGGCTGGTCGCGCACGAACCCACCAAGCTGTTCAGGGCGACGGTGGGGCTGTGACGGCGGCCTAGGCCCGATGGTGGCGACCCGCTTCGCCCGGCTGCGCCGCGCTCGCGATCGCCACGCGCTCTTTGGCGGCCTGACGCCGCTCACCCAGCCAGAGCCGCAGGTTGTGCGCCATGGCGCGGCCGACGATCCGCGGCGGCGGAACCATGTAGAGGCTGTCCAGCAGGGAGAAGCGCCGCAGGAACCATTCCGCCAGAACGGGATCGGTCTCGGCGGCGCCCAGGAACTGATCGAACAGCGCCCCTGAGGGACGCCACCACCACGGGATCGTCCCCTTGGTGCCGGCGTGGTGGAACGTGACATCGCCGATGGCGTTCATCGTCCACACCGGGAAGGTGCTCTTGGCGGTGGCCCGGTTCAGTGCCGCGGCCACCTGGTCGTCGGGCAGCTGCAGCGCGCGGCGCAGATGACCGGCCTGCAGCGACGTCATCGTCATGCCCTGCCCGAAGGTGGGGTTGAAGCTGGCCACCGCGTCACCGAAGGCGAGGATGCCCGCCGGGAGGCGCTCCAGCTTGTCGTAGCGGCGCCACCTGCTGGCCGGGAAGGCGTGAAACGCCGGGTCGCCCAGCGGTTCGGCCCGCGTCAGCGCCGCGTTGAAGTGCTCCGGAAGCAGCCGGTGCGCCAGTTCCAGCATCTCGGGAAAGGTCTTCGGTGGTTTGGCGTTCGCCACGCCGAACGTGGTCAGCACCCAGGTGCCGTCCTCGTAGCACAGCATGCCCATTCCCAGGGACTCGTCGTGCGAGGCGCCGGCGACCACCACCTTCTCCGTGATCAGCCCCTCGGGGATGCGGAACTGCTGGGTGGCGTAGTGGATGCCGATGTCCATCTCTTGTTCGACCGGGCGCTGAAATCCCCACTGCGTCAACCACACCGGCAGCCGGGTGCCCCGGCCCGCCGCGTCGACGACGAGGTCCGCGGCCACGAACTCCGGCTCGTTGCCGTCCGGGTCGGCCGGATCCAGCAGCACGCCGGTCACCCGCTGGCGCGCCGGGTCGAAGCGCGGCTCGGCCACCGAGCGCCGCGCCAGGGTGACGTTGTCGATGCCGCGCACCCGGGTGCGCAACTGCCACTCCAGGTGGGGGCGGCTGGGCACGTAGGCGGTGAACTCGTCGCGCAACGTGTGGCCGGTGCCCAGCACGTGGCCCGCGGCGCCCAGGTGGATGCAGTCGGGCCGGTTTTCCAGTTTGGGCACGCCGGCGGCCACCATGTCGTCGAGCAGCCCGGGGAAGAGGTCCTCGAATTCCATCGCCCCGCGCGCCATCA
This sequence comes from Mycobacterium sp. NGS33, assembly GCF_059812885.1. Taxonomy (NCBI): domain Bacteria; kingdom Bacillati; phylum Actinomycetota; class Actinomycetes; order Mycobacteriales; family Mycobacteriaceae; genus Mycobacterium; species Mycobacterium sp. NGS33. Next base: position 55,220 of record NZ_JCALDN010000019.1, read on the forward strand.
GCATGTGCAGGTGCCGGTCCTGGGGCACCGCCGCCCGGTTCGCCGGTCCGGTGGGCAATTCGTCGCGCTCGTAGACCGTCACCCGCGAATACGCCTGCGAGAGCACCCGCGCGGCGCAAAGGCCCGCGATGCTTCCCCCGATGACGACGGCGTGATCCCTGGCCGTTGCTGTGCTGTCCGGCATTGGCGGAGAGTACCCAGTACTGTGACGGACCAAATGGCTCCCAGCGTTGGGAAAGGGCTCATGCATGGCCAATCGATGGCGGACCAAGTCGATCGAGCAATCAATCGCCGACACCGACGAGCCGGACACCAAGCTGCGCAAGGACCTGACCTGGCGAGACCTGGTCGTCTTCGGTGTCGCGGTGGTGATCGGGGCGGGCATCTTCACGGTCACCGCGTCCACCACCGGCGACATCACCGGCCCCGCCATCTGGGTGTCGTTCGTGATCGCGGCGGGCACCTGCGCGCTGGCCGCGCTGTGCTACGCCGAGTTCGCCTCGATGTTGCCGGTGGCCGGTAGCGCCTACACCTTCTCCTATGCCACCTTCGGGGAGTTCTTGGCCTGGATCATCGGCTGGAACCTGGTGCTGGAATTGGCGATCGGTGCCGCCGTGGTGGCCAAGGGCTGGTCGAGCTACCTGGGCACGGTGTTCGGATTCGCCGGCGGCACAGCGAAATTCGGCTCGGTCCAGCTGGACTGGGGGGCGTTGGTGATCGTCGGCGGCGTGGCCACCCTGATCGCGTTGGGCACGAAGTTGTCATCGAGGTTCTCCGCGGTGGTCACCGCGATCAAGGTGTCGGTGGTGATCTTTGTCGTGGTGGTCGGCGTGTTCTACATCAAGCGGGCCAACTACTCGCCGTTCATTCCGAAGGCGGAGGCCGGCGGCGAGGCCAAGGGCATCGACCAGTCCGTCCTGTCGTTGCTGACCGGCGCGCACAGCAGCCACTACGGCTGGTACGGCGTGTTGGCGGGGGCGTCCATCGTGTTCTTCGCGTTCGTCGGGTTCGACATCGTCGCCACCATGGCCGAAGAGACCAAGAACCCGCAGCGCGACGTGCCGCGGGGAATCCTGGCGTCGCTGGGCATCGTGACCCTGCTCTACGTCGCGGTCGCGGTGGTGCTGTCCGGCATGGTGTCCTACACCCAGCTCAAGACGGTCCGGGGCCGCGGGCAGGCCAATCTGGCCACGGCCTTCACCGCGAACGGCATCCACTGGGCGAGCAAGATCATCTCCATCGGCGCGCTGGCCGGCCTGACCACCGTGGTGATGGTGCTGATGCTCGGCCAGTGCCGGGTCCTGTTCGCGATGGCGCGCGACGGGCTGTTGCCGCGGTCGTTGGCCAAGACGGGATCGCGGGGCACCCCGGTGCGGATCACCGTGCTGGTCGCCCTGGTGGTGGCCGTGACCGCGTCGGTGTTTCCCATCACCAAGCTCGAGGAGATGGTGAACGTCGGAACCCTGTTCGCCTTCGTCCTGGTCTCGGCCGGCGTGATCGTGTTGCGCCGCACGCGGCCGGACCTGGAACGCGGTTTCAAGGCGCCGTGGGTGCCGGTGCTGCCGATCGCGTCGATCGCCGCGTGCCTGTGGCTGATGCTCAACCTCACCGCGCTCACCTGGGTCCGGTTCGGGGTGTGGTTGGTGGTCGGCACGGCGATCTACGCCGGCTACGGCTATTGGCATTCGCTGCAGGGCCGGCGGGCGGAAGGGGAGGCCCAGCCCAGCGAGTCGCTGGAGGCCGATCCGCACAGCCCGGTGCCCTAGCCAACCATTCTTTACAAATACCCGCTGTTTGTCTAGACACAAGACGCAGACGGCAGTATTGTCCAACCTCAACGTGGTGTGACTCACAAGGAGGTTTGGCAGATGACCACATTCGAACCGCAAGTCGGCCAGGAATCCGAGCCGCTCGTCTGGCGTGACAAGAAGCGCCGCCTGTGGCTGATGGGGCTGATCGCGCCGACGGCGCTGTTCGTGGTGTTGCCGCTCGTCTGGGGCCTCAACCGGCTCGGCTGGCACGCCGCCGCGCAAGTGCCGCTGTGGATCGGGCCGATCCTGCTGTGGGTCCTGTTGCCGATCCTGGACCTGCGTTTCGGTCCCGACGGGCAGAACCCGCCCGACGAGGTCATGGAGCGTTTGGAGAACGACAAGTACTACCGCTACTGCACTTACGTGTACATCCCGTTCCAGTACCTGAGCGTGGTGATGGGCGCCTACCTGTTCACCGCCTCGAACCTGGGATGGCTCGGATTTGACGGCGGCCTTGGCTGGGCGGGCAAGCTGGGCCTGGCCCTGTCGGTCGGCGTGCTGGGCGGCGTCGGCATCAACACCGCGCACGAGATGGGCCACAAGAAGGACTCGCTGGAACGCTGGCTGGCCAAGATCACCCTGGCCCAAACCTGCTACGGGCACTTCTACATCGAGCACAACCGCGGCCACCACGTGCGCGTCGCCACCCCGGAGGACCCCGCGTCGGCCCGCTTCGGGGAGACGTTCTGGGAGTTCTTGCCGCGCAGCGTATTCGGCAGCCTGCGCTCGTCGCTGACGTTGGAGGCGCAACGGATCCGCCGGCAGGGTGCAAGTCCGTGGCACCCCAAGACCTATCTGTCCAACGACGTGCTCAACGCCTGGCTGATGTCGGTGGTGCTGTGGGGCGCGCTCATCGCGATCTTCGGCCCGGCGCTGATCGGCTTCGTGGTCATCCAGGCGGTCTTCGGCTTCAGCCTGCTCGAGTCGGTCAACTACCTGGAGCACTACGGCCTACTGCGGCAGAAGAATTCGAGCGGCCGCTACGAGCGCTGCACCCCGGCGCACAGCTGGAACTCCGACCACGTGGTGACCAACCTGTTCCTCTACCACCTGCAGCGGCACAGCGACCACCACGCCAACCCGACCCGCCGGTACCAGACGCTGCGCAGCATGGACGGCGCTCCCAACCTGCCCAGCGGCTACGCCTCGATGATCTCGCTCACCTACTTTCCGCCGCTGTGGCGCAGGGTGATGGATCACCGGGTGCTGGAGCATTACGACGGCGACATCACCCGCGTCAACATCGCGCCGCGGCTGCGTGAGAAGCTGCTGGCCCGCTACGGGGCCGCCCAGGCGGGCCTGGCATGACCGCCTTCCGCTGCCCGGGCTGCGATTACGTCTACGACGAGGCGAAAGGCGAACCGCGGGAAGGCTTTCGGCCGGGCACACCCTTCGCCGACATCCCCGAGGACTGGTGCTGCCCCGATTGTGCGGTGCGCGAGAAGGTCGATTTCGAACTAGTAGGAGTGAACCCATGAGCGAGGACTACAAGCTGTTCGTCTGCGTGCAGTGCGGCTTCGAATACGACGAGGCCAAGGGCTGGCCCGAGGACGGCATCGCCCCCGGGACCCGCTGGGACGACATTCCCGAGGACTGGAGCTGCCCGGACTGCGGCGCGGCGAAGACCGACTTCGAAATGGTCGAGATCGCCCGGCCGTGATCACCGCCGATGCGGCCGCCAAAGCCGCTATTGTCGCGCCTGTGAAGCGGATGCCCTACGCCGAGGCCTCGCGCGCCCTGCTGCGCGACTCGGTGCTGGACGCGATGCGGGACCTGCTGGGAACCCGGGACTGGTCCGCCATCACCCTGTCGGACGTGGCCCGCGCCGCGGGCATCAGCCGGCAGACGATCTACAACGAGTTCGGCTCGCGCCAGGGCCTGGCGCAGGGGTATGCGCTGCGCCTGGCCGATCGCCTGGTCGACGCCGTCGGGTCCGCGATCGACGCCAACGTCGGGCACATCCACGAGGCGTTCCTGCAGGGTTTCCGTTCCTTCTTCGCCGAGTCGGCCGCCGACCCGCTGGTGATCTCGCTGCTCACCGGCGTGGCCAAACCCGACCTGCTGCAGCTCATCACCACCGACAGCGCGCCCATCATCAACCGGGCCTCCGAGCGGCTGACCACGGCGCTGACGCAGAGCTGGGTGGCCACCAGCGACGAGGACGCCGGTGTGCTGGCGCGGGCCATCGTGCGGCTGGCGCTGAGCTACGTGTCGATGCCACCAGAGGCGGACCACGACGTGGCGGCCGATCTGGCCCGGTTGATGACGCCGTTCGCCGAACGGCACGGCGTCGTCAACGTCCCCTGAGTCCTTCCCTGAACCGAGGTCGGCGCGCACCCGCGACTACAGTGGCGCAAGAACATACCTAAGCTAATTACCGCTTGGATCCGAGCGAGCCGAAAAAGGAAGAACACGCTATGACGACGACCGAAAACGCACTCACCCCCGACGTTCGAAACGGCATCGATTTCAAGGTCGCCGATTTGTCGTTGGCGGATTACGGTCGCCGGGACATCGAGCTCTCGGAGCAGGAGATGCCGGGTCTGATGTCGCTGCGCCGCGAGTACCACGACGTGCAGCCGCTCAAGGGCGCGCGCATCTCCGGTTCGCTGCACATGACCGTGCAGACCGCGGTGCTGATCGAGACCCTCGTCGCGCTGGGCGCCGAGGTGCGCTGGGCGTCCTGCAACATCTTCTCCACCCAGGACCACGCCGCGGCCGCGGTGGTCGTCGGCCCGCACGGCACCCCCGAGGAGCCCAAGGGCGTTCCGGTGTACGCGTGGAAGGGCGAGACGCTCGAGGAGTACTGGTGGGCGGCCGAGCAGGTGCTGACGTGGCCCGACGAGCCGGCCAACATGATTTTGGACGACGGCGGGGACGCCACCATGCTGGTGCTGCGCGGCGCGCAGTACGAGAAGGCCGGCGTCGTGCCGCCCGACGACGAGGACGACTCGACCGAGCACCGCGTGTTTTTGAACCTGCTGCGCAAGCGCTTCGAGACCGACAAGGACAAGTGGACCAAGATCGCCGCGTCGATCAAGGGTGTCTCGGAGGAGACCACCACCGGCGTGCTGCGGCTCTACCAGTTCGCCGCGGCCGGTGACCTGGCGTTCCCGGCGATCAACGTCAACGACTCGGTCACCAAGAGCAAGTTCGACAACAAGTACGGCTGCCGGCACTCGCTGATCGACGGCATCAACCGCGGCACCGACGTGCTGATCGGCGGCAAGAAGGTCCTGATCTGCGGCTACGGCGACGTCGGCAAGGGTTCGGCCGAGTCGGTCGCGGGCCAGGGCGCGCGGGTCACCGTCACCGAGATCGACCCGATCAACGCCCTGCAGGCGCTGATGGAGGGCTTCGACGTCAAGCGGGTGGAGGACGTGATCGGCGAGGCCGACATCATCATCACCACCACCGGGAACAAGGACATCATCACCCTCGAGCACATGAAGGCGATGAAGGACAAGGCGATCCTGGGCAACATCGGCCACTTCGACAACGAGATCCAGGTCGCACGGCTGGAGAAGTCCGGCGCCACCAAGACCAACATCCGCCCGCAGGTGGACCTGTGGACGTTCCCGGACACCGGCAAGTCGATCATCCTGCTGTCCGAGGGCCGGCTGCTGAACCTGGGCAACGCCACCGGACACCCGTCGTTCGTGATGAGCAACAGCTTCTCCAACCAGGTCATCGCCCAGGTCGAGCTCTGGACCAAGAACGACGAGTACGACAACGAGGTCTACCGGCTGCCCAAGCACCTCGACGAGAAGGTGGCGCGCATCCACGTCGAGGCGCTCGGCGGCCAGCTGACCAAGCTGACCAAGGAGCAGGCCGAGTACATCGGCGTCGACGTCGACGGCCCCTACAAGGCCGACCACTACCGCTACTGAGCCGCCCGGCCGCCGAGTGTCGCGCCGGCGTGGCACTCGGCGGCGATAGGCTCGCGCCGTGCTGATCGCGATCGAAGGCATTGACGGCGCCGGCAAGCGGACGCTGACGGACAAGCTGCGCAACGTCTTCGAAGCGGACGGCAAGTCGGTTGCCATGCTGGCCTTCCCCCGGTACGGGCAGTCGGTGATCGCCGACCTCGCGGCCGAGGCCCTGCACGGCGAGCACGGTGATCTCGCGTCGTCGGCCTATGCCATGGCGATGCTGTTCGCGCTGGATCGCGCCGGGGCCGTCGCCGACATCGAGGCGCTGCGCCGCGAGCACGACGTGGTGATCATGGATCGCTACGTCGCCTCCAACGCGGCCTACACGGCAGCCCGTCTGCATCAGGACGCGGGCGGGCCGGCCGTGGCATGGATACACGCGCTGGAGTACGGGCGCCTCGGCCTGCCCGCGCCCGACTGGCAGGTGCTGCTCGCGGTGACGGCCGAGCTGGCGGGGCAGCGGGCCCGCAGCCGGGCCGAGTCCGATCCGGGCCGGGCGCGCGACAGCTACGAACGCGACGACGGGCTGCAGCAACGCACCGGCGCGGTCTACGCCGGGCTGGCCGCCGCGGCCTGGGGTGGCCGTTGGCGCAGCGTCGACGCGGACGTCGATCCGGGCCGGCTGGCCGCCGATTTGGCCGCCAACTAGCACAGATTTGTCACGATTCGGCCGTTTCGAAGGAGAAACGCCCGTGTGATGTCCGAGCTTTGTCCCGATCTGGTGACACCATGGACTCCATGAGGCAAAGGATTTTGGTCGTCGATGACGACGCTTCGCTCGCCGAGATGCTCACCATCGTGCTTCGTGGGGAGGGTTTCGACACCGCGGTCATCGGTGACGGCACCCAGGCCCTGACTGCGGTGCGCGAACTGCGCCCCGATTTGGTGTTGTTGGACCTGATGCTGCCCGGCATGAACGGCATCGACGTGTGCCGGGTGCTGCGCGCCGACTCCGGCGTGCCGATCGTGATGCTGACCGCCAAGACCGACACCGTCGACGTGGTCCTGGGCCTCGAGTCGGGCGCCGACGACTACATCATGAAGCCGTTCAAGCCCAAGGAGCTGGTGGCGCGGGTGCGGGCGCGGCTGCGGCGCAACGACGACGAGCCCGCCGAGATGCTGTCCATCGCCGACGTCGAGATCGACGTGCCGGCGCACAAGGTCACCCGCAACGGCGAGCAGATCTCCCTGACACCGCTGGAATTCGACTTGCTGGTGGCGTTGGCGCGCAAACCGCGGCAGGTGTTTACTCGTGATGTGCTGCTCGAACAGGTGTGGGGCTATCGTCACCCGGCGGATACCCGCCTGGTGAACGTGCACGTCCAGCGTCTGCGCGCCAAGGTTGAGAAAGACCCTGAAAACCCGACCGTAGTGTTGACCGTTCGAGGAGTGGGTTACAAGGCCGGACCTCCGTGACCGGCGGCGACGTCGTAGAGCGTCGCGTTAGGGAGGAGCGCCGGCAGTGATCTGGGGCTCCCGGCGACGCACTCGGAGCCGCTGGGGACGTTCCGGCCCCATGTCTCGTGGCATGGGCGCGGTGAGTCGCGCTGTGGCCATCGCCTGGCGGCGCTCGTTGCAACTGCGGGTGGTGGCGCTGACCCTGGGGCTGTCCCTGGCGGTCATCCTGGCGCTCGGATTCGTGTTGACCTCTCAGGTCACCAACCGCGTGCTCGACGTCAAGGTCAAGGCCGCCATCGAACAGATCGAGCGGGCGCGCACCACCGTGGGCGGGATCGTCAACGGCGAAGAGGCGCGGTCCCTGGACAGCAGCCTGCAGCTGGCGCGCAACACGCTGACCTCCAAGACCGACCCGGCCTCCGGCGCGGGGTTGGCCGGGGCGTTCGACGCGGTGCTGATGGTGCCGGGCGACGGCCCGCGCGCGGCGACCACCGCCGGCCCCGTCGACCAGGTGCCCGCTTCGTTGCGCGGCTTCGTCAAGGCCGGGCAGGCGTCCTACCAGTACGCCACCGTGCACACCGACGGGTTCTCCGGACCGGCGCTGATCGTCGGCACGCCGGCGTCGTCTCAGGTGGCCAACCTGGAGCTGTACCTGATTTTTCCGCTCAAGAACGAGCAGGCCACCATCCAGCTGGTGCGCGGCACCATGATCACCGGCGGCGCGGTGCTGCTGGTGCTGCTGGCCGGCATCGCGCTGCTGGTGTCGCGGCAGGTGGTGGTGCCGGTGCGATCGGCGTCGCGGATCGCCGAACGCTTCGCCGAAGGGCATCTGTCCGAACGCATGCCGGTGCGCGGCGAGGACGACATGGCCCGGCTGGCCATGTCCTTCAACGACATGGCCGAGAGCCTGTCGCGCCAGATCACCCAGCTGGAGGAGTTCGGTAATCTGCAGCGCCGCTTCACTTCCGACGTCAGCCACGAACTGCGCACCCCGCTGACCACCGTGCGGATGGCCGCCGACCTGATCTATGACCACAGCGCCGACCTGGATCCCACGCTGGCGCGCTCCACCGAGCTGATGGTCAACGAGCTGGACCGGTTCGAGTCACTGCTCAACGACCTGCTGGAAATCTCCCGGCACGACGCCGGTGTCGCGGAGCTGTCGGTCGAGGCCGTCGATCTGCGCACCACGGTGCAGAGCGCGCTGAGCAACGTCGGGCATCTGGCCGAGGACGCCGGCATCGAGCTGAAGGTGGACCTGCCGACCGAAGAGGTGATCGCCGAAGTCGACACCCGCCGGGTGGAGCGGATCCTGCGCAACCTGATCGCCAACGCCATCGACCACGCCGAGCACAAGCCGGTCAAGATCCGGATGGCCGCCGACGAGGACACGGTGGCCGTCACCGTCCGCGACTACGGGGTGGGGCTGCGGCCCGGCGAGGAGAAGTTGGTGTTCAGCCGGTTCTGGCGGGCCGACCCGTCGCGGGTGCGTCGTTCCGGGGGCACCGGGCTGGGCCTGGCCATCAGCATCGAGGACGCGCGACTGCACCAGGGCCGCTTGGAGGCGTGGGGCGAACCCGGGGAGGGCTCGTGCTTCCGGCTGACGCTGCCGTTGGTGCGCGGTCACAAGGTCACCACCAGCCCGCTGCCCATGAAGCCGATTCCGCAGCCCCCGTCCACCGGCCCGCAGCACGCGAAAGACCGTACGCGGCAACGAGAGCCGGCCGAGAGGACCCCGTGATGCGGCGGCTGTTGGGTCTGCTGATGCTGGCCATGCTGCTCGCCGGCTGCGCCGGGGTGCCCAGTTCGTCGGCGCCGCAGGCCATCGGCACCGTCGAGCGGCCGGCGCCGTCGAACCTGCCCAAGCCGACGCCGGGCATGGACCCCGACGTGCTGCTGCGCGAATTCTTCAAGGCCACAGCCGATCCCGCGAACCGTCACCTGGCCGCCCGACAGTTCCTCACCCAGTCGGCGTCCAACGCGTGGGACGACGCCGGCAGCGCGTTGCTGATCGACCACGTAGTGTTCGTCGAAACGCGTGCGGCCGAACGGGTTTCGGCGACCATGCGGGCGGACATCTTGGGTTCGCTGTCCGACGTGGGGGTGTTCGAGACCGCCGAGGGCGTGCTGCCCGACCCCGGGCCGATCGAATTGGTCAAGACCTCCGGCGGCTGGCGCATCGACCGGCTGCCCAACGGGGTGTTCCTGGACTGGCAGCAGTTCCAGTCCACCTACAAACGCAACACGCTGTACTTCGCCGACCCCACCGGCAAGACGGTGGTCCCCGACCCGCGCTACGTCGCGGTGCCCGACCACGACCAGTTGGCCACCGAGCTCATCTCCAAGGTGATCGCCGGGCCGCGCCCGGAGATGGCGCACACGGTGCGCAACCTGCTCGCCCCGCCGCTACGGCTGCGCGGGCCGGTGACCCGCGCCGACGGCGGCAAGAACGGCATCGGGCGCGGCTACGGCGGCGCGCGGGTCGAGCTCGAGAAGCTGTCCACCACCGATCCGCATAGCCGGCAACTGCTTGCGGCACAGATCATTTGGACCCTGGCCAGGGCCGACATCCGCGGGCCCTATGTGATCAACGCCGACGGCGCGCCCCTGGACGACCGGTTCCGCGACGGATGGACCACCTCCGACGTCGCGGCCACCGATCCCGGCGCCGCCGACGGCGCCGGGGCGGGGCTGCACGCACTGGTTAGCGGCTCGCTGGTGTCGTTGGACGGCCAGCACACCGTCACGGTGCCCGGGGCGTTCGGCCGGGTGGGCGACCAGACCGGCGCCGCGCTGTCGCGCACCGGCCGGCAGGTGGCGTCGGTGGTGACGCTGCACCGCGGCGCGCCGGACATGGCCGCGTCCCTGTGGATCGGTGATCTCGGCCAGGAAGCGGTGCAGGCCGCCGACGGGCACAGCCTGTCGCGGCCCACCTGGTCGCTGGACGACGTGGTGTGGGTGGTCATCGACGGCAACAACGTGTTGCGGGCCATCCAGGAGCCGGCCTCCGGCCAACCCGCCCGCCTGCCGGTGGATTCGGTGGCGGTGGCGACCCGGTTCCCGGGGCCGATCACCGACCTGCAGCTGTCGCGCGACAGCACCCGCGCCGCGATGGTGATCGGCGGCCAGGTGATCCTGGCCAGCGTCGAGCAGACCCAGGCCGGGCAGTACGCCCTGACCTTCCCGCGCCGGCTCGGATTCGGGTTGGGCAATTCGGTGGTGTCGCTGTCGTGGCGCACCGGTGACGACATCGTGGTGACCCGCACCGACGCCAGCCATCCGGTGTCCTACGTGAACATCGACGGGGTGAACTCCGACGCGCCGCCGCACGGCCTGCAGATGCCGGTGACGACGGTGGTCGCCAACCCGTCGACGGCCTACGTCGCGGGACCCCAAGGGGTGCTGCAGTATTCGCCGTCGGCCGACGGTCAGCAGGGCTGGTCGGAGGTGCCCGGGCTCACGGTGCCCGGGGCGGCACCGGTGCTGCCGGGCTAGCGGACTTGTCAGCCCCGCCCGGCACACTGGCGTCATGCTCGACCTGTTCCTACCCGCCGAATGCGGCGGCTGCGGGGCACCGTCGACCCGGTGGTGCGACGCCTGCGCCGCGGAGCTGACGGTCCAACTCGATCAGCCGCACGTGGTGAACCCGCGCATCGACGCGGGCGTCCCGGTGTTCGCGCTCGGCCGCTACGCCAACGCGCGCCGGCACGCGATCCTGGCGCTCAAGGAGCAGGGCCGGACGGATCTGGTCGACCCGCTGGCGCGGGCCCTGGCCGTCGGCGTGCACCGGTTGCTGTCGTGGGGCATCGTGCCCACCCCGCTGACCCTGGTGCCCGCGCCCACCCGGCGCTCGGCCGCGCGCCGGCGCGGGGGTGACCCCGTCGCCCGGCTGGCGCGCACGGCGGTGGCGGGGCATCCGGAGATTGCCGTCGTCCCCGCGTTGCGGCTCCGGGCGCTGACGCGTGACTCGGTGGGGCTGGGCACCGCGGCGCGCGAACGCAACATCGCCGGCCGGGTGGTGCTGCGCGGTCGACCGCCGCACACCGAAGTCATGCTCGTCGACGACATCGTCACCACCGGCGCGACGGCGCGCGAATCGGTGCGCGTCCTGCACGCCGCCGGGGTTCGGGTCGCCGCGGTGCTGGCGATCGCCGCGGTCTGAACCGGCCGCGGCTGCGCGCAACCCATGAACCAGCCAAGAGCTTGTGAAGAACTCGCAACAGCTGGACCAAATTAGTGGCATCGGCAGGCGAACACGAGCTAACGTCGACAACAACGAAGAACGACTCATCGGTCTGACTCACTGGTCGCGAATTTCCAGGTGGGACCCATCCGCGGGAAGGGGTGAGTATTCGACACCTTGCTCCGGCGGGCAGCCTGCGGCGGTAGCCAGTCTCGAACCGCTCTCACCTCGTCGGCGCATCAAGCAGCCGGGCACGCAGGGCGCGTGCGACGTGAAAAGAGAAACGAGTTGTCACGTATGTCAAGGCTATCCGTGGATTCCGGTCAGATTCTGGACCAACCGCCCATCACCGATGAGCAAGCCCCACCGACAACCACCGCCGATGTTGTGTTCAAGGGCCGCAACGTTGAAGTCCCCGATCATTACCGTCTGTACGTCTCGCAAAAACTCGCCCGGCTCGAGCGGTTCGACCGCTCCATCTATCTCTTCGATGTCGAGCTCAAGCACGCGCCCAACCGGCGTCAGCGCAAATCCTGTCAGCGCGTGGAAATCACCGCCCGCGGCCGGGGCCCGGTGACCCGCGCGGAGGCCTGCGCCAACAGCTTCTACGCCGCGTTCGAGTCCGCGGTCGACAAGCTGGAGAACCGGCTGCGCCGCGTCAAGGACCGTCGCAAGGTTCACTACGGGGACAAGACGCCGGTGTCGCTGGCCGCCGCCACCGCGGTGCCGCCCCCGGTCCCGCTGGACAGCGCGCCGCAGCCCGCGCCGGCCGAGCCCGACGGCGCGGAACCCGGCTACGAGCCCGGACGGATCGTGCGGACCAAGGAACACCCGGCGACGCCGATGACGGTCGACGACGCGCTCTACGAGATGGAGCTGGTCGGACACGACTTCTTCCTGTTCCACGACAAGCAGACCGAACGGCCGTGCGTGGTCTACCGGCGGCACGCCTACGACTACGGCTTGATCCGACTGGGCTGATCAGGCTCTCCTGAACGGGGTCCTCGGGCGTCGACCCGCGGTGCCCGGCGTTGCCGCGCTTGCGATCGCCGCGGGGTCTTCGGGCGGCGACCCGCGGCGCCCGGCGTTGCCGCGCTTGCGATCGCCGGTACGGCGGTACTCAAGAGCTCGTCGCCTACCATGGGAGTCGCTCAAGAAAAGACTCCTACCAACAGGGGCACATCCCAAAAGGGGACAACACCGTGCTGTCGAAGTTGCTGCGCCTTGGCGAAGGTCGCATGCTCAAGCGTCTCAAGCGGGTGTCTGACTACGTCAACACCTTGTCCGACGAGATCGAGAAGCTCACCGACGCCGAGTTGCGGGCCAAGACCGACGAGTTCAAGAAGCGGCACGCCGACGGCGAAAGCCTCGACGACCTGCTGCCCGAGGCTTTCGCGGTGGCCCGCGAAGCGGCCTGGCGGGTGCTCGACCAGCGACCCTTCGATGTGCAGCTGATGGGCGGCGCGGCGCTGCACTTCGGCAACGTCGCCGAGATGAAGACCGGGGAGGGCAAGACCCTGACCTCGGTGCTGCCGGCCTACCTCAACGGCATCGGCGGCAAGGGCGTGCACATCGTCACCGTCAACGACTACCTGGCCAAACGCGACAGCGAGTGGATGGGCCGCGTGCACCGCTTCCTCGGCCTGGACGTCGGCGTGATCCTCGCGCAGATGACCCCCGACGAGCGCCGGGTCGCGTACGCCGCCGACATCACCTACGGCACCAACAACGAATTCGGCTTTGACTACCTGCGCGACAACATGGCGCATTCGCTCGACGATCTGGTCCAGCGCGGACACAACTTCGCCATCGTCGACGAGGTCGACTCCATCCTGATCGACGAGGCCCGCACCCCGCTGATCATCTCCGGCCCCGCCGACGGCGCCTCCAACTGGTACCTCGAGTTCGCCCGGCTGGCGCCGCTGATGGAGAAGGACGTCCACTACGAGGTGGACCTCCGCAAGCGCACGGTGGGCGTGCACGAGCTGGGCGTGGAGTTCGTCGAGGACCAGCTCGGCATCGACAACCTCTACGAGGCCGCCAATTCGCCGCTGGTCAGCTACCTCAACAACGCGCTGAAGGCCAAGGAGCTGTTCAACCGCGACAAGGACTACATCGTGCGCGACGGCGAGGTCCTGATCGTCGACGAGTTCACCGGCCGCGTGCTCTACGGCCGCCGTTACAACGAGGGCATGCACCAGGCCATCGAGGCCAAGGAGCACGTCGAGATCAAGGCCGAGAACCAAACGCTGGCCACCATCACGCTGCAGAACTACTTCCGCCTCTACGACAAGCTGGCCGGCATGACCGGTACCGCCCAGACCGAGGCGGCCGAGCTGCACGAGATCTACAAGCTCGGCGTGGTGCCCATCCCCACTAACAAGCCGATGATCCGCGCCGACCAGTCCGACCTGATCTACAAGACCGAGGAAGCCAAATACATCGCCGTGGTCGACGACGTCGTCGAGCGCTACGAGAAGGGCCAGCCCGTCCTGATCGGTACCACCAGCGTCGAGCGCTCGGAGTACCTGTCGCGCCAGTTCCAGAAGCGCCGCGTGCCGCACAACGTGCTCAACGCGAAGTTCCACGAGCAGGAGGCCGGCATCGTCGCCGTCGCCGGCCGCCGCGGCGGGGTCACTGTGGCCACCAACATGGCCGGCCGTGGTACCGACATCGTGCTGGGCGGCAACGCCGACTTCCTCACTGACCAGCGGCTGCGCGAGCGCGGCCTCGACCCGGTCGAGACGCCGGACGAGTACGAGTCCGCCTGGCACGAGGAGCTCCCCAAGGTCAAGGAGGAGGTCAGCGCCGAGGCCGCCGACGTGATCGAGGCCGGCGGCCTGTACGTGCTGGGCACCGAGCGCCACGAGTCCCGCCGCATCGACAACCAGCTGCGCGGCCGTTCCGGCCGGCAGGGCGACCCGGGCGAGTCGCGGTTCTACCTGTCGCTGGGCGATGAACTCATGCGCCGTTTCAACGGCGCCGCGCTGGAGGCGATGCTCAACCGGCTGAACCTGCCCGACGACGTGCCCATCGAGGCCAAGATGGTCACCCGGGCGATCAAGAGCGCCCAGACCCAGGTGGAGCAGCAGAACTTCGAGGTCCGCAAGAACGTCCTGAAGTACGACGAGGTGATGAACCAGCAGCGCAAGGTGATCTACGCCGAGCGCCGCCGCATCCTGGAGGGCGAGAACCTCAAGGAGCAGGCGCTGGACATGGTCCGCGACGTGGTCACCGCCTACGTCAACGGAGCGACCGCCGAGGGCTACGCCGAGGACTGGGACCTCGAAGCCCTGTGGACGGCGCTGAAGACGCTGTACCCGGTGGGCATCGACCATGCGCCGCTGACCCACCGCGACGCGGACTCCGACCGCGACGACCTCACCCGCGAGGAGCTGCTCGAGGCGCTGCTCAAGGATGCCGAAAACGCTTATGCCATAAGGGAAGCCGAGCTCGAGGAGATCGCAGGCGAGGGCGCGATGCGTCAGCTGGAACGCAACGTGCTGCTCAACGTCATCGACCGCAAGTGGCGCGAGCACCTCTACGAGATGGACTACCTCAAGGAGGGCATCGGGCTGCGCGCGATGGCCCAGCGCGACCCGCTGGTCGAGTACCAGCGCGAGGGCTACGACATGTTCATGGCGATGCTCGATGGCATGAAGGAGGAGTCCGTCGGGTTCCTGTTCAACGTCACCGTCGAGGCGGTGCCCAGCCCGCAGGTCGCCCCGGTGGAAACCCCGGAGGGGCTGGCCGAATTCGCCACCGCCGCGGCCGGCAAGCAGGGCGGCGCCGCGACGGCCGTGCGCGAAGAGGCCCCAACGCAGTTGCGCGCCAAGGGGATTGACAACGAAGCGCCGGCGATGACGTACTCGGGTCCGTCAGAGGACGGTTCGGCGGCGGTGCAGCGCAACGGCGGCGATGGCAAGGCGCCGGCCGGGGTCCCCGGCGGCGCCAGCCGGCGCGAACGCCGTGCCGCGGCGCGACAACAGGGTCGCGGCGCCAAGCCGCCCAAGTCGGTCAAGCGCCGCTAATCGGGCCGCGCCTCGCGCGGGCCCTCCCCGCGAGCGTGAAGTTACCTTCACGCTCGGCGCCGAGCGTGCGACTAGCTTCACGCTCGGCACCCAACGGCGCGGACCCAACGACCGCTTGGTGCGGCCGGGAACAATGAGGCAATCGCCCCATGTTCTTCCGGGCCGTTGAGGCGCACAATCAGCGAATGAAGCGTTACCTGACGGTCGGCTACGGCGCGGCCGCTTATCTGCTCTTTCTCGCCGTATTCCTGTATCTCGTCGCGTTCCTGGGCAACTTCTGGGTGCCGCGAACGGTCGATCACGGGCTCTCGGCGCCCATCGGCCAGGCGGTGTTGGTCAACATGGTGCAGCTCGGGGTGTTCGGCGTCCAGCACAGCGTCATGGCGCGGCCGGGGTTCAAGGCCCGGTGGACGCGGTTGGTGCCGCCGGCGATCGAGCGCAGCACCTACGTGATGCTGTCCAACGTCGTGCTGGTGCTGCTCTACTGGCAATGGCGAACGATGCCGGCCGTCATCTGGGAGGTAGGGCTTCCCGCCGGGCGCCTGGCGCTGTGGACGCTGTTCTGGCTCGGCTGGGCCATCGCGCTGGCGTCGACGTTCATGATCAACCATTTCGACCTGTTCGGGCTCCGGCAGGTGTATTTGGCTTGGCGCGCAAGGCCTTACACCAACCTCGAATTTCGCGTCCGGTTCTTTTACCGCCTGGTGCGGCACCCGCTGATGCTGGGCTTCGTCATCGCGTTCTGGGCGGTGCCCACCATGACGGCCGGACATCTGCTCTTCTCCATCGCGATGACGGGCTACATCCTGGTCGCCACCCACTTCGAAGAGCGCGACCTGGTGGCCGCGCTGGGCGACGACTACCGCGACTACCGCCGCCAGGTGCCCATGCTGGTGCCGCTGGGGCGCCGGTCGCGCGGTGGCCCCACCCAACCGGCCGAGCTGCACTAGTTTCGGGCCGGCTATGAACATTTCCGCCCGGCGACACCGGCGACGGGCGACCTGTCAGGATTGACGGTATGGACGTCAAGGAGGTGCTGCTCCCCGGGGTCGGTCTTCGCTACGAATACACCGACCAGAAGGGTGACCGCATCGGCATCATCGCGCGGCGCAGCGGCGATTTCGACGTCGTCGTCTATGCCCGCGAAGATCCGGACGAGGCCAGGCCGCTGCTGCACCTCACCGACCAGGAGGCCGAAGCCGTGGCCCAGATCCTGGGCGCCCCACGGATCGCCGAACGGTTCACTGAGCTGGCCCGGGAGATCCCCGGGCTCGAGACGGGCCAGGTGCACATCCTGGCCGGCAGCCCGTTCGTCGATCACCCGCTAGGCGACACCAGGGCCCGCACCCGCACCGGGGCGTCCATCGTGGCGATCGTGCGCAACGAGGAGGTGCTCGCCTCGCCCGGCCCCTCCGAGATGCTGCACGTCCAAGACGTTCTGATAGTCATCGGCACCGAAGACGGAATCGCGGGCGTCGAGAAGATTATCGACAAAGGCTGAGCCGGTGCAGATTTCGGGGACGCTGCTCTTACAGCTCGGCGCCCTCCTGGCCACTCTGGCCGTATTAGGCGCCGCCGCACGCCGATTCGCGTTGTCGCCCATCCCGGTGTACCTGCTGGCCGGCCTGGCCCTGGGCAACGGTGGCATTCTCCCGCTGGCGGCCGGCGGGCAGTTCATCACGACCAGCGCACCCATCGGCGTGGTCTTGCTGCTGCTGACCCTGGGCTGCGAATTCTCGGTGGCCGAATTCTCTTCCAGCATGCGCCACCACCTGCCGTCGGCGGCCGTCGACATCGTCCTCAACTCGGCGCCCGGCGCGATCGCGGGCTGGCTGCTGGGGTTGGACGGCGTGGCCATCCTGTGCCTGGCCGGCGTCACCTACATCTCCTCGTCGGGCGTCATCGCGCGGCTGCTCGAGGACCTGCACCGGCTCGGTAACCGGGAGACGCCGGCCGTGCTGTCGGTGCTGGTGCTCGAGGATTTCGCGATGGCCGCCTACCTGCCGCTGTTCGCGGTCCTGGCATCCGGCGGCGGGTGGCTGCACGCCGTCGGCGGCATGGTCGTGGCGGTGGGCGCGTTGCTGGCCGCGTTCGCCGCCTCCTTCCGCTGGGGCCACCACGTGGAGCGGCTGGTGCAGCATCCCGACTCCGAACAGCTCATGCTGCGGGTGCTGGGCATCACCCTGATCGTGGCGGCCATGGCCGAGTCGCTGCACGCCTCGGCGGCGGTCGGCGCCTTCCTGGTGGGCCTCACCCTGACCGGCGAGACGGCCGAGAGGGCGCGTCAGGTGCTGGGTCCGCTGCGCGATCTGTTCGCCGCCATCTTCTTCCTGGCCATCGGTTTCTCGGTGGACCCGCACGAATTGGTTCCCATGCTGCCGGCGGCGCTGATCCTGGCCGCGGTGACCGCGGCGACGAAGGTGGCCACCGGGGTCTTCGCCGCCCGGCACGACGGCGTGGCGCGGCGCGGGCAGCTGCGCGCCGGCACCGCCCTGATCGCCCGCGGCGAATTCTCGTTGATCATCATCGGCCTGGCCGGCAAGTCGCTGCCCGCCGTCGCCGCGCTGGCGACGTCCTACGTGTTCATCATGGCGATCATGGGCCCCGTGCTCACCCGCTACACCGGCGGCCCGAGGGCGACCGGCGCCGCACCGGCGAACTGAGCCCGGCCCGTCCGGTTAGCCGATGTGCAGGGCGACCACCATCCACCGGGTTGCGCCCGCCGCGTCGACCTGTTCGACCCGGCAGGCGATGGCGTGGATGCGGATTCCGCGGCTGAAGGAGCCGAAGACTTCGGCCGCCGAGTCGGGGTCCCGGTGCCCGGCCGGCTGCAGCCGCATGCGGCGCAGCACCGCGGCACCGCGCCGACCGCCCGCCTGGGCCGCGGCCGAACGTGCCACCGCGGCTACCGAATCCACCAGGCTCGGCGCCAGCAGCCCATTGAGCTGGGTGGCCGGACGGCGGCGGTCGATGACCTCCAGCACCCGGCGCAGCGCGGCGTCGGCGAAGACGGCCGCCTGGCGCATCCGTGGGGACATGACCGCGCCGCGCTCCGGGGCGGCCGAGCGGCTGGGCTGCCCGGTATAGGCCCGCGGCGCATGGCTGCTGCGGCGGCGCAACGGCGGGCGCGAGGAGGGCCGGCACGGCGGGGCGGGGTGCGACACGTCCTGCGTCGGCGGCTCGTAGTCGACGACTGGTATGACGGTGAAAGCGTCAGCTGGATTCGCAACAGGACTGGTGTTCAACGCGCACTCTCCAAGTCTTCGGCCGGACCGGCAGCCTGCTGGAGAGGGGCAGACAGTGGTTAGTCAGTGGTCATCATGGCACAACTCGACCGCACGCGTACCCACGCTGAGTTACCGCACCGCCACCCGATTACCGTGGGCGGGACGGGGCCCCCACGGCCCAGGGCTCCCCGTGCACGGGCGACGAACCGACCAGGAGGACAACACCGCATGGTGAGTCGCTTGTCCCCGCCGGACGCGTCCTTTTATCGGCTGGAGAACTCCGCCACCCCCATGTACGTCGGATCGCTGGCGATCCTGCGCCGCCCCCGATCGGGCTTGAGCTACGAAACGCTGCTGGCCACCGTCGAGCAGCGGCTGCCGCAGATACCGCGCTACCGGCAGAAGGTGCGCGAGGTGCGGGTCGGCACGGCCCGGCCGGTGTGGCTCGACGACAACGACTTCGACATCACCTATCACGTGCGGCGTTCGGCGTTGCCCTCGCCGGGCAGCGATGAGCAGCTGCACGAGCTGATCGCGCGCCTGGCCGCGCGGCCGCTGGACAAGTCGCGCCCGCTCTGGGAGATGTACCTGGTCGAAGGCCTGTCCCAGAACCGGGTCGCCCTGTACACCAAGTCGCATCAGGCGCTGATCAACGGCATGTCCGCGCTGGAGATCAACCACGTCATCGCCGACCGGACGAAACGCCCGCCACCGTTTCCCGAGGACATCTGGGTACCGGAGCGCGACCCCGGCAACACCCGGTTGATGTTGGGCGCGGTCAGCGAATGGGTCACCGGGCCCGGCGCCCAGCTGCAGGCCGTCGGCTCGATGATCGGTGGGCTGGTGACCAATCACGGCGAGCTGCTGACCGCCGGTCGCCGGGCCGTCGACTTCGTGCGCACCGTGGCCCGGGGAACCGCGCCCAGCAGCCCGCTCAACGCCACCGTGTCACGGCATCGGCGCTTCACCGTCGCCCGCGGCAGCCTCGACGACTACCGCGCCGTGCGCGCGCGCTACGACTGCGACGTCAACGACGTGGTGCTCGCTGTGATCGCCGGCGCCCTGGGTAACTGGCTGATGTCGCGCGGGGTGGCGGTGTCGCCGACCGCGACCGTGCGGGCGATGGCGCCGCTGCCGGTATACGGCGACGGCGACCTCGACGCCAGCGGTCCCGGTCAGGCGATCAGCCAGGTGACGCCGTTCCTCGTCGACCTGCCGGTGGGGGAGCCCAACGCCGTGGTGCGGCTCTCCCAGATCGCGCACGCCACCGAGTCGAACCCGACCGCCGCGCATCTGGTGGACGCCAGGACCATCGTCACGCTGTCGGGCTTCGCCCCACCGACGTTGCACGCCATGGGGATTCGGGTGGCGACCAGTTTCCCGAGTTTCTCCAAGCGCACGTTCAACCTGCTGATCACCAACGCGCCCGGCGCCCAGTCGCAGATGTACATCGCCGGCACCAAATTGCTCGAGACCTACGCGGTGCCACCGCTGCTGCACAACCAGGCGCTGGCCATCGGGGTGACGTCCTACAACGGCGAGCTGTACTACGGGATCAACGCCGACCGCGAAGCCATGAGCGATGTCGAGCTGCTGCCCGGCCTGCTGAACCAAGCGCTCGACGAACTGCTGGAGGCTTCCCGGTCCTAGTCTGCGGTGAAAACCACTGCGTGGGGCTATCATTCGTTGCTGTGAGCACCACGAAACGCGACGGCCCACCGTCGAAGCCGAACAAAAAGTCGGCTTCCCCGGCCGTAGCCAAGATCTCCGACGAGGTCTACGAAGCCGAATTGTTCAGGCTGCAAACGGAATTGGTGAAGCTGCAGGAATGGGTGCGCTATTTCGGGGCGCGGGTGGTGGTGCTCTTCGAGGGCCGCGACGCCGCGGGCAAGGGCGGTGCCATCAAACGGATTACCGAGTACCTCAGCCCACGGATCGCACGCATCGCCGCGCTGCCGGTGCCCTCGGATCGGGAACGCGGCCAGTGGTATTACCAGCGCTACATCGCCCATCTGCCCACCAAGGGCGAGATCGTGCTGTTCGACCGGTCCTGGTACAACCGCGCGGGCATCGAGAAGGTCATGGGCTTCTGCACACCGCAGGAGTATGCGCTGTTCATGCGGCAGACGCCGATCTTCGAGCAGATGCTCATCGACGACGGGATACTGCTGCGCAAGTACTGGTTCTCGGTCTCCGAGGCCGAACAGCTGCGGCGGTTCAAGGCGCGGCTGAACGACCCGGTCCGGCGCTGGAAGCTGTCCCCGATCGACCTGGAATCGGTATACCGGTGGGAGGATTACTCACGCGCCAAGGACGAGATGATGGTGCACACCGACACCCCGGAGAGCCCGTGGTACGTCGTCGAATCCGATATCAAGAAACACGCGCGACTGAACATGATGGCCCATTTGCTGTCCACGATTCCCTACCGCGATGTCGAGACGCCCAAGGTCAAGCTGCCCCGGCGTCCCGTCGTCAGTGGCAACTACCAGCGCCCGCCGCGTGAGCTGTCGACGTACGTCGCCGACCATGCGGCCACGCTGATCTAGGCGATCGAGGCGCGCCATGACCGTCGTCTATATCCCCGCCACGGTGCCGATGTTGCAGCAACTCGTCGCCGACAGCTCGCTGTGGCCCGTCAATGGCACGGCGTTCGCACTGACACCGAGACTGCGCGAGGCCTACGCCGAGGGCGACGACGACGAGCTCGCCGACGTGGCACTGCGCGAGGCGGCGCTGGCGTCCCTACGCCTGCTGGCGGCCCAGGGGGCCGAGGCGCCGTCGGAGTCGCTGCCGCCGCGCCGCGCGGTGCTGGCCGCCGACGTCGAGGACGTCACCTACCGCCCCGACCTCGACGACGCCGTGGTCAGGCTGGCCGGCCCGGTTCGGATCGACCAGGTGATCGCCGCGTACGTCGACAACGCCGCGGCCGAACCGGCGGTGGCGAAGGCGATCGAGGCCGTCGACGCCGCCGACCTGGGTGACGAGGATGCCGACCTGATCGTCGGCGATGCCCAGGACCACGATCTGGCCTGGTACGCCAACCAGGAGCTGCCATTTCTGCTGGAGCTGATGTGACGGCGAATGTGAGGCAGTCGGCGCCGCAGCGCTAGCTACGACACCGTAGGTTACGGTACCGTAGGTTTCGTGAAGCGCACAGAATCGATCACAATGTGAGCGTCAGTCACACGCCGCGTAGTGAGCAGGAGCTTCCCCTGGGCAGACGTAACCCATCGATCACGGGCAACGTCGTCGACACCACGCGACCTGTTGTCGCCGGCGCGGACCGGCATCCCGGTTGGCATGCGCTGCGCAAGCTCGCCGCCCGCATCACCACACCGCTGTTGCCCGACGACTACCTGCATCTGGCCAATCCGCTGTGGTCGGCGCGCGAACTGCGGGGCCGGATCCTGCAGGTGCGCCGCGAGACGGAGGACTCCGCGACCCTGGTCATCAAGCCGGGCTGGGGCTTCAACTTCGACTACCAGCCGGGCCAGTACATCGGCATCGGACTGCTGATGGACGGGCGCTGGCGCTGGCGGTCGTATTCGCTCACCTCGGCCCCGGCCGGTAAGAGCCCGCGCTCGGCATCCGGTTCGGCGCGCACCGTGACCATCACGGTCAAGGCGATGCCCGAGGGGTTCCTGTCGTCGCACCTGGTGGCCGGCGTCGAGCCTGGCACCATCGTGCGGCTGGCCGCCCCGCAGGGCAACTTCGTGCTGCCCGACCCCGCGCCCCCATCGATCCTGTTCCTCACCGCGGGCTCCGGGATCACGCCGGTGATGTCCATGCTGCGAACCCTGGTGCGCCGCAACCAGATTGGTGACGTCGTCCACCTGCACTCCGCACCCACCGAATCCGACGTGATGTTTCGCGCGGAGCTGGCCGCCCTGGCCGCCGAGCACCCGGGCTACCGGATGCGGCTGCGCGAGACGCGCACCCAGGGCCGGCTCGACCTGTCCGTGCTGGACCACGAGGTGCCGGACTGGCGCGAACGGCAGACCTGGGCCTGTGGTCCGGAAGGCATGCTCGGCGAGGCCGAGCGGGCATGGTCGGCCGCGGGCGTCGGCGAGCACTTGCACCTCGAACGGTTCGCGGTGTCTCGGGCCGCACCGACCGGCGCCGGCGGCGCCGTCACCTTCGCCCGCAGCGGACGCACCGTCGACGCCGACGCCGCGACATCGTTGATGGACGCGGGGGAGAACGCCGGCGTGCAGATGCCCTTCGGCTGCCGCATGGGCATCTGCCAATCGTGTGTGGTCGGCCTCGTCGAGGGTCACGTCCGCGACCTGCGGACCGGCCAGGAACACGACCCGGGGACCCGGGTGCAGACCTGCGTGTCCGCGGCTTCCGGCGATTGCGTGCTCGACATTTAAAGGCTACTCATAGGTAACCTACGGCTTCGTAGGTTACGATAGCGTAGGTAAGTCAGCACACACGACCGCAGGGAGAAAAAGACGATGGCGATCACCGACGTCGACGTATTCGCCCATCTGACGGACGCCGACATCGAAAACCTGGCCGTTGAGCTCGATGCCATTCGCCAGGACGTGGAAGACTCGCGCGGCGAGCGGGACGCTCGCTACATCCGCCGCACCATCGCGGCCCAGCGCGCGCTCGAGGTGACCGGCCGGCTGCTGCTGGCCGCCAGCTCGCGGCGCTCGGCCTGGTGGGCGGGGACCGTGACCCTGGGCGTGGCCAAGATTGTCGAGAACATGGAGATCGGCCACAACGTCATGCACGGCCAGTGGGACTGGATGAACGACCCCGAGATTCACTCCTCGACGTGGGAGTGGGACATGAGCGGGTCGTCCAAGCACTGGCGCTACACGCACAACTTCGTGCACCACAAATACACCAACATCCTCGGGATGGACGACGACGTGGGCTACGGCCTGCTGCGCGTCACCCGCGACCAGCGCTGGAAGCGCTTCAACCTCTTCAACCTGGTGTACAACACCCTGCTCGCGCTGCTCTTCGAGTGGGGCGTCGGCCTGCAGCATGTGGAGCTCGGCAAGATCGCCAAGCGCCGCATGGACAACGACGAGGCCCGGCAACGGGTCGACGAGTTCCTGGCCAAGGCCGGTCGGCAGGTGCTCAAGGACTACGTCGCCTTCCCGGCGCTGACCTCCTTGTCGCCCGGTGCCACCTACATGTCCACGCTGAAGGCCAACGCGCTTGCCAACGTGATCCGCAACGTGTGGGCCAACGCGGTGATCTTCTGCGGCCATTTCCCCGACGGCGCAGAGAAATTCACCAAGACCGACATGATCGGCGAGACCAAGGGGCAGTGGTACCTGCGCCAGATGCTGGGCAGCGCCAACTTCGAGGCCGGCCCCGCGCTGCGGTTCATGAGCGGCAATCTGTGCCACCAGATCGAGCACCACCTGTATCCGGACCTGCCGAGCAACCGGCTGCACGAGATCTCGGTGCGGGTGCGCCAGGTGTGCGACAAGTACGACTTGCCTTACACCACAGGCTCTTTCCTGTTCCAGTACGCCAAGACGTGGCGCACGCTGGCCAAGCTCTCGCTGCCGAACAAGTACCTGCGCGACGACGCCGACAACGCGCCCGAGACCCGCAGCGAGCGGATGTTCGCCGAGCTCGAGCCCGGTTTCCTGGGCACGGACCCGGCCACCGGGCGCCGTCGCGGCCTCAAGTCCGCGATTGCCGCCGTGCGCGGTTGGCGACGGGAAAAGCGGGCCGCCGCCGCGCGCCGCGCCGAGGACGACCTGGCGGCCTAACTGCCGACTGCGTCACGGGTGCGTGACCAGATAGGTCTCGTTGGTCAGGCCGGCGGTGAGTTCCTCGACATCGAAGGGGCGATCCAGGCGTGCGTGCAACGCCTTCGGATCGAGGAGCAGGCTGATTTCCGCGGTTTGGCGGGCGAACAGCCGCCCGATGAGGGGATAGATTCGGCGCATGACCGCCCGCTCGGCGGCCGTGCAACGCGACGCGCAATAGCCGACGTGGCCGATCTCGTCGGTCAGGATCTCGCTGTAGAGCAACTCAATTCGTTCGGCGACGAGCGGCTCGTCGGCGAAAAGTCTGCTGCCGGCGCGGCGTAATTCGTCGAACAGGATGCAGCCCGCCATCTCCGCGGCTCCGACGAACAGGAAGCCGAGCCGTTCGGGCAGGAATACGTTCGCTTTGACGAACTGGCGGATGACGAAGGGCGGCGGGACAACCTGGAAGGTCAGGTCGAACGCGTCGAGAGCGTAGGCCAGCAGCCGGGTGTGGTAGTGCTCTTCCAGCTCGAGGTAGACGCGCTCGGGCGGCACGCTCTCGTCGCTGTTGCGCCCGTAGGTCTCGCCCAGGCCCACGCCGAATCGCTCCGCCTGGTTCAGCTTCGCGGTGGCCAGCAGGAAGAGCATCTTGTCGTCCAGACCGGGTTCGGGTCGCCGCCGTCGCAGGTTGCGCAGGAAGGTGGCGCGGTCGGCGGGATGGGCCGACCGGATGGGATTGGATTCCAGGTCGCCGAAGAACTGCTCGCGATTGGCCAGCCGCCTGTTGAGCAGATCGGCCTCGCCGTCGCGTTGGGCCAAAAAGTCCCGATAGCCTTCGATGCCGGTGCGATTCATCGCTTCTCCATTCCCTTGACAATCGTTGTCACGTAACGGTTTAACAACGCGGCATCGTGGGCCCCGGTGGCCAGCAGCGCGAAAAGTCCGGTGAGAAAGAACGTTGCGAGTTCGGCCGCGTCCACGTCGGGGTCGACCCGCCCCGCGTCCTGCGCTCGAGCGATGACGCCCACCAGATGTTGTCCGAGCGGGTGCTGGGCAAGCTCGTCTTCGACCGGGCGGGCCGAGGAGAAATGCAGTCCGAGCATGTCCCGGAAAACCGCTTCGCCCAAGCGGGTTTCGGCGCTCAGTACGTGATGCACAAGCTGGGAGAGCACCGACGCCAGATCCCCCTTGGCGTCGCCGAGTTCGCTGATGATGCGGGTCTCCTCGACGCGCTCCGCCTCGATGAGAACGTGCTCCTTGGTGGGGAAGTGGAAGTAGAACGTCCCCCGTGCCACGTCCGCAGCGGCGACGATCGCGCTGACGTCGGCGGCGGCCACACCGCGCCGCGAGATCTCGGCCAGCGCCGCGTCGAACAAGCGCGCACGGGTCTGGAGCCTGCGGGCCTCGCGCACGCTCCCCCCCGGCGATCCGGTCGCGGACGGCGCGCGTGACTCCATGCGGGCACCGTACGCCCATTGACTGACGATCGTCAATGACGGGCGTCAGTGAGTGGCGCTCGTCGGGGCCGGGCGCCCGCTTGCTGGACATGTATCGTCAAGCTTCCGGTAAGCGCGTACGTGGCCGTGCGTGTGCGCGTGACGACAGGACGCCCAACGATGAGCGGTCAATGCAGCGACGACATCGAACGCATCGCCAACCGTTTGGGCTTCAGCTGCGAGCACGCCTCGCCGTGGGTGACCCTGAGAAACCCGTTCGGACTGGCGAATTGGACGCTGCCGGTGATTGAACTGCTGGTCGTCGCGGGCGCCGTGCTGGCGCTGTGGTGGGCGATCCACCGACTGCGCCGCGATCGCGAACCCGCCAACGTGGTGATCTGGTTCGCGACGGTGATCTACCTGCTCATCGTCGAGCCGCCGCTGTACTTTCCCACGGTGTTCGGCGTCGACGGCTCCATCGGTGCGGTGTTCGTGCACAACGTCTTCACGGTCCAGTTCATGTACGACCGGCTGCCGCTCTACATCGTGGCGCTCTATCCCGCGATGATGACCTTGGCCTACGAGGTGGTGCGCAGCCTGGGCGTCTTTCGGGACTGGGGCGCGATCGTCGGTGCGGTGTGCGTGGGATTCGTACACAATTGCTTCTACGAAATCTTCGACCAGCTGGGTCCGCAGCTGCGCTGGTGGGCGTGGAACACCGACAACGCGATCAACCATCCGATGCTGGCCTCGGTGCCGATGGGCAGCGTCGTGCTGTTCGCGACCGTGGGGCCGGCCTGCGTCGCGCTGTTCAGTCAACTGTTGGTCACCCGCCCGATCGAGCGCGGGCGATATCTGGGCCGAATTTCTTTGACGGGCCGCACCTTTGGGGTCGCGGTGCTGGTGCCGGTGGGGATGGTCGTCGCCAATGTCCCGATCCTGCTGGCCGGTGGCCAGCATCCCGACAGCGCACTGCGCCGGGCGCTGTACTTCATCATTCTCGGCGCGTTCACCGTGGTGGCGGTCCCTATCCTGTTGCGCCAGTGGCGCGACACCGCGTTCACGCCCGGCGCGCGCAACACCTTCGTCGCGACCTTCGGGTTCGCATTCCTGATCGTGCTCGGGGGTTTGTGGTTGTCGGCCCTGCCGGCCCACGGGAAGGCCTCGCACGGCCTCACGTCCGACGGAACACCCACCGGCAGCCTGGTCTACGCGGTGGCGTGCTACCTGCTCGCCGTCGCACTGACGCTGTCGGTGACCGTGCGGCCGGTCCGTCCGTCGGCGCTCATCCGGCGAAAACAGCTGACCGGCACGAGGTAACGCCGGTCAGGCGGTCACCTTCTCGGCCAACGCCGCCAGCTTCGCGTCGAGTTCCTCCGCGGCGCTGAGCAATTCGGGATTGGGCGAGACGGCCATCAGCGACGACGGCTTGACGTAGGTCAGGCTGCTGCGGCCGTCGTCCTCCTCGAGCAACAGCAACTCGACCGGGGCGAACAGGCCCGCCGTCACGTCGTGGCGCAGCATGGTGATGGCGATCAAGGGGTTGCCGAGGATGACGCGCACGGCCTTGCGGTCGATGCCGGCCTTGGTGATCCAGGCGCCGTGGTCGACCGTGCCGAACAACATGAATCCGCTTGGCCCGACGTGGGATTCGACGCGCTCCCGAAACGACTCCCAGTCGCCGGTGCCCGTCGCGATGTCGTTGATGGGCACCGGCCGCTCACCGATGTCGGCGAGCAACGCGGTGCGCAGTTCGTCGTAGCCCTTGGTGCTGTCGTAGCGCACCCGCACGCCGTCGAACGGGGTCTCGGTCATAATTTCCCCCTCCTCATATCCTCGCCGATCTTCAGGATCGGAGTCCGGTTCTGCGGTTGCACCCTCTCCCAGAGGCTGCCTTTCCCCAGCGATCTTCCGAGCTGGTCTTCTCGGCGGAACCATTCCTCGGCTCTGCGGATCCGGTGCGGGTGAATTTGATCGAGCAGACCGTAATCGCGTTTGACCACTCCGTATTTCCACAGATTCCAGAATCCCGTGAAGTTGTCCCGGACATTCATGGTGCTCTTGTCGCTGGGGTCTGCGTTGTATCCGGCAGGGGCATCCGCCGCCCCGCTGAGGGGGCCGTCCCGCCAATAGGTGTCTAAATCGGTGTCGATGTACCGCGCCGGATGTCCGGTGACCTTTTCGAACGCCGCGGCGAGATCCGTATAGGCGATATGGTCCACGGCGACTTCGAGATCGATGCCGTTCGCGCGCTCGGGATGGTCGAACAGCCAACGGACGTAATATCCGCAATCTTCGAGAGCCACATGGGGCACCGCACCCTCGCCAAGCGGGACCCGCCACGTCACGACACCGTCCTCGACGGCGGGCGTCATCGGCGTCCCGGGCGAGATCACCATCTCGATGTAGGGACCCGTGGTGAAGACCGCCGCGCCCATCCGATCACCGTTTACCTTGTCACCGTTTACCTGATTCTGGAACAGGATCCATTCACCCACCCGGCCCTTGCCGTCATAGTGGCCGGTGCGGAAGCGGGAGTCGTATCCCGACTTCTTGAGCCCGTAGTCGAGGTTTCCATAGACGAAGAACTTGACTCCCTCTTCGAGAGCTATCTCGTAACTGCGGATCGCCCAATACATCTCGGTCTTCTCGCCGGTGTTGAACCCGTCGATGTTGACGAATGCCGCATCACAACCGCGGAAACCCTCCCGCAGCTTCGCTTCGTCGGCGAATGAGCCTTCCAATACGGACACGTTGTCGAGCGCGAGCAGCTCTTTCGCTCGGCGGGAGTCGGGGTCGCGGCTGAGGAATCGAACGGAGTATCTCTGGTCGGCGACCAGGGCGCGGATGATGGGCATGCCCTGGGCGCCGGTGCCGCCGATGACAAAGACGCTCGAGATGCTGGGCGACGACATCGCCGTCAGCCCAGCCGCTCGATGATCGTCGCGTTGGCCATGCCGCCGCCCTCGCACATCGTCTGCAGCCCGTACCGGCCGCCGCGCTGCTCGAGCGCGTTGACCAGCGTCGCCATCAGGCGAGCTCCGCTGGCGCCCAACGGGTGACCGATCGCGATCGCCCCGCCGTTGACGTTGGTCTTGGCCAGATCCGCCCCGGTGTCGTGCGCCCAGGCGAGCACCACGGGCGCGAACGCCTCGTTCACCTCGAACAGGTCGATGTCGGCGAGCGTCAGACCCGCCTTGGACAACACCTTCTCGGTGGCCGGGATGACGCCGGTCAGCATGTAGAGCGGGTCGGAGCCCACCACGGTGGTGGTGTGGATCCGGGCCAGCGGACGCAACCCCAGCTTCTTGGCGGCCTCGCCGCTGGTGATCAGCACCGCGGCGCTGCCGTCGGACAGCGGCGACGAGTTCCCCGGGGTGATCTCCCAATTGATCTGCGGGAAGCGGGCTTTGGCCGCGTCGCTGTAGAACGCCGGTGACAACCTGGCCAGCGTCTCGACCGTCGTGCCGGGGCGGATGATCTCGTCGGTGGTCAGCCCGGCGATCGGAATGAGCTCGTTGTCGAAAAGCCCCTCCTTGGTGGCGCGGGCGGCCTTCTCATGGCTGCCGGCGGAGAACTCGTCGAGCTGTGCGCGGGGAAAGCCCCACTTCGCCGCGATCAGTTCGGCGCTGATGCCCTGCGGCACCAGGCCGTCGGGGTAGCGGCGGGTCATGCCCTCGCCCATCGGGTTGCTGCCTGGGGACACCTGGGAGCCCATCGGCACGCGGCTCATCGATTCCACGCCACCGGCGATGACGATGTCGTACGCCCCGGCGATCACGCCCTGCGCGGCGAAGCTGATGGCCTGCTGGCTGCTGCCGCATTGGCGGTCGATCGTGACTCCGGGCACCGATTCCGGGAACCCGGCGCCCAGCAGGGCATTACGGGCGATGTTGGCCGCCTGGTCGCCGACCTGGGTGACCGCGCCGGCGATGACATCGTTGACCTGGGCCGGATCGACGCCGGTGCGTGCCACCAGCTCGCGCAGGCTGTGCGCCAGCAGATCGGCGGGCAGCACCCCGTGCAGCGCGCCGCTGGCCTTGCCCTTGCCGATGGGGGTGCGGACGGCTCCGACGATGACGGCGTCGCGATTCATGATTGCTCCTCGAGTCCGGGGGATCTAGGTATAGACCGCTATACTCAGATAAACACCTCGGTATGCTGAAAGCAACCCAGGTGCGGAGGTGATTTAGATGACACTGCTGCAAGGACCGCTGGCCGACCGCGACGCCTGGTCGGCGGTGGGCCAGTGCGCGATCGAGAAGACCATGGCGGTCGTCGGAACCAAATCCGCGATGCTGATCATGCGCGAGGCGTACTACGGCACCACCCGATTCGACGACTTCGCCCGCCGGGTGGGCATCACCAAGGCCGCCACCTCGGCGCGGCTGAGCGAACTGGTCGAGCTGGGGCTGTTACGGCGCCAGCCCTATCGCGAACCCGGGCAGCGCAGTCGCGACGAGTACGTGCTCACGCAGGCCGGCATCGAGTTCATGCCGGTGGTGTGGGCGATGTTCGAGTGGGGGAGGCGTCATCTGCCGGGCCGTAACCGGCTGCGGCTGACCCATCTGGGCTGCGGCGCCGAGGTGGGCGTCGAAATCCGTTGTGCGGAAGGGCATGTGGTTCCGCCGGACGAGCTCGGCATGCGCGTGGCTAAGGAGTCTGGTTGAGCGCGGCCAGCAGCCGGCGCGCCGCGGCGACGCGGCGGACGGCGGGGCCGGTGAGGGTGTCCAGCGCGCACTCGGGGTCGGCAGGCGGACCCATGTGCCCGCAGCCGCGCGGGCAGTCGGCGATGGCCTCGGCCAGGTCGGAAAAGGCCATCATGACGTCGTCGGGCCGGATGTGGGCGAGCCCGAAGGATCGGATGCCCGGTGTGTCGATCACCCAGCCGGTGGTGCCCAGCGGCTCGGTCAACGGCAGCGCCACCGACTGCGTCGAGGTATGCCGTCCCCTGCCGATGTCGGTCACGTCGCCGACCGCGCGGTCCGCGTCGGGCACCAGGCGGTTCACCAGGGTGGACTTGCCGACGCCGGAATGCCCGAGCAGCACGGTGATCTTGCCCGCGAGCAGGTCCGCCACCGCGAGCAAGGGGTCGTCGCGGCCGGCCTCGACCACCGTCAGGTCCAGATCGACGAAGTGCCGGGCGAACGGCTCCGGCGGGGCGAGATCGGTCTTGGTCAGGCACAGGATCGGCGTGAGTCCGCCGGCGTAGGCGGCGATCAGCGTTCGGTCCACCAGGCCGGTGCGGGGCGGCGGGTCGGCGAGCGCGACCACGATCAGCAGCTGGTCGGCGTTGGCGACCACCACCCTTTCGGTCGGATCGGTGTCATCGGCGGTGCGCCGCAACACCGTTCGGCGTTCCCCGCGACGCACGATGCGGGCCAGCGTGTCCGGGCGACCGGACAGGTCACCCACCACGTCGACGTCGTCGCCCACCACGATCGGGGTGCGGCCCAGCTCGCGGGCCCGCATGGCGGTGACCCGGCGATCGACGTCGCCGCCCAGCACGCATCCCCAGCGGCCGCGGTCGACGCTGACCACCATGGCCGCCTCGGCGTCGGCGTGCTCGGGACGGGTCTTGGTCCGCGGTCGCGAGCCCCGGCCGGAGCGGATCTTGACGTCGGACTCGTCGTAGTCGCCGGGCCTCACATGCCGTGCTCTTCCCCGGGCTCCAGCATCCGGGCCCACAGCCGCGGGAACTCGGGCAGCGTCTTGCCGGTGGAGCCGATGTCGTCGACCTCGACCCCGGGCACCCGCAGCCCGATGATCGCGCCGGCCATCGCCATCCGGTGGTCGGCGTAGGCGCGCCAGGTTCCGGACTTCAACGGGGTCGCGGTGATCACCAGGCCGTCGGGGCTTTCGGTGCAGTCGCCGCCCAGCCGGTTGATCTCCTTGCGCAGCGCGGTCAGCCGGTCGGTCTCATGCCCGCGCAGATGCGCGATGCCGGACAGGCGCGACACCGATCCAGGGGTCGCCAGCGCCGCCAGGGCGGCCACCGACGGCGTCAGCTCGCCGACCGCGCGCAGGTCGACATCGAAACCGTCGTAGTCGCCGGACCCCCGCGCCTCCAGGAACGAATCATTATGCGTCACAGCGGTATTGAGGTTGCTCAACACGCTCAGGATGTTGTCGGCGGGCTGCACACTGCTCGACGGCCAGCCGGCGATGCGCACCGCGCCGCCGGTGACCACCGCCGCGGCCAGGAAGGGCACGGCGTTCGTCAGGTCCGGCTCCACCTCCCAGTGCCGCGCCGCGACCGGCCCCGGGCGCACCTGCCACCGGTTGGGGACGGAGTCGTCGACGTCGACGCCGGCCTGGCGCAGCATCGTCACCGTCATGGCGATGTGCGGCGCCGACGGCAGCTCTCCACCGGTGTGCTGGACGGTCAACCCCTCGGCGAACGATGCCGCGCACAACAGCAGCCCCGACACGAATTGCGACGAGGCCGACGCGTCGATGGTCACGGTCCCGCCGACGACCGAGCCCGTGCCCAGCACCCGGAACGGCAGACCGGAGCCGTCGATCCGCACGCCGAGCCCACGCAGCGCGTCGAGCAGCGGGACGATGGGCCGTGCCCGGGCCTGCTCGTCGCCGTCGAACTCGACGATCGACTCGGCCAGCGCCGCCAGCGGCGGCACGAACCTCAGCACGGTGCCGGCCAGTCCGCAATCGACCTGTGCCATCGGTTCGGGCGACACCCGGCCGCTGACCGTCAATTCCGTCCCGTCGCCGTCCCCGTCGCCGTCCCCGTCGCCGTCGAGGTCCAGGCCCAGCGTGCGCAGCGCCCCGATCATCAGGTCGGTGTCGCGGCTGCGCAGCGCCCCGGTGATGGTCGGGGTGCCTTGCCCCTGGGCGGCCGCCAGCGCCGCCAGCACCAGGGCGCGGTTGGTCTGCGATTTCGACCCCGGAACCGTCACAGTCGCGCGCACCGGTTGCGCCGCCACGGGCGCCTGCCACGTACTCACCGGTCCATCATCGCCTGTCATCGGTTTCTGCCACCATGGGTGTTATGTGCGGAAGGTTCGCGGTCACCACCGATCCCGCCTTGCTGGCCCAGAAGATCAAGGCGATCGACGAGGCCACCGGCGTCGACGGCGGATCGACGGGCCCCAACTACTCGACGAGCCCCAACTACTCGACGAGCCCCAACTACTCGACGAGCCCCAACTACAATGTGGCCCCTACCTCGACCATCGCGACCGTGGTCAGCAGGCATTCCGAGCCCGACGACCAGCCGACGCGGCGGGTGCGGCTGATGCGCTGGGGGTTGGTGCCGCCGTGGGCCAAGGCCGGTTCCGACGGTGCGCCGGAGACCAAGGGGCCGATGCTGATCAACGCCCGCGCGGACAAGGTCACCACTTCGCCCGCCTTCCGGACCAGTGCGAAGTCCAAGCGCTGCCTGATCCCGATGGATGGCTACTACGAATGGCGGGTCAACTCCGCCGACGCGGCCGGCAAAAAGACCCGCAAGACGCCGTTCTTCATGTACCGCGAAGACGGGGAGCCGCTGTTCATGGCGGGCCTGTGGTCGGTCTGGAAACCGGCCAAGGACGCCTCGCCGCTGCTGAGCTGCACGATCATCACCACCGATGCGCCCGGCGAGTTGGCGACGATCCACGATCGGATGCCGCTGGTGGTGCCCGAACGCGACTGGGACCGGTGGCTCGACCCGGACGCCGAGATCGATCAGGACCTACTGGACCGCACACCCGACGTGCGGGCCATCCGGATGCGTGAGGTGTCGACGTTGGTCAACAACGTCCGCAACAACGGCCCGCAGCTGCTCGAGCCGGCCGAGCCGGAACCCGAGCAGATGACGATCCTGTAGCGCTCTGCTGGCGCGATTTCGCGTCGGGCTTCGGGCTGTCGGATTCCGCGCCGCCTTTTCGTCGTATGGATAGGTCGTATGGATACAGACCCGAGATGTCCGGAACGCGACGAATCAGGAGAACGCCATGAACATTACGAAACTCAGCGACAGCGCACGCCAACTCATCGGTTCCGACCCGGCCACGCTTGTCACGATCAATCGCGACGGCAGCCCGCAGCTCAGCCTGGTCTGGGTGACGGTGCGTAGTACAGCCGACGGCGGTGATGAGTTGGTCGTCGCTCATCTGCAGGAGCATCAGAAGGTTCGCAACATCCGGCGTGATCCCCGCGTGGCCGTGACTATCGCGTCCGCCGACCGCAGCGGGCCACAGACGCCCTATCTGTCGATCAGGGGCACCGCGCGCGTCGAGGAGGGCGGTGCTCCCGAGATTCTCGACGAGATCGCCACGACCATCTTCGGCCCCGGCACCGGGTTCCCGCCGCCTGACGCACCCGCCGGCTACCTGACTCACATCACGATCGAGAAAGTCGGCGGCGTGGGCCCATGGGCGGCGTGAACGTTGAGTTCGCCACCCGGCCTTCTGGAGATCGCCTTTCAGAGTCCGGAAATGGGACCGTTTGAGCTATCCGCCTCGTCGTCGTCTCCATCGCGGAGAAGCTTCTCGGGGTGATGGAAGGTGTTGGTGCGCGGTTGGCCCCGGTCGAGGTCGGGCGGCGGTCTCCATTCGGTGTCGCCGCGGGTGTTTTTGCGGGTCATCCAGCCGCCGGGTCGCAGCAGTCGGTGGTGCGGGCCGCAGGCGAAGGTGAGGTCGTTGCCGTCGGTGGTGTGGCAGGCGGCGTAGTCGGTGACGTGGTGGACCTCGCAGTAGTAGCCGGGCACGGTGCAGCCCGGGTGTGAGCAGCCGCGGTCCTTGGCGTACAACACGATTCGCTGACCGGGCGAGGCCAGGCGTTTGGTGTGATACAGCGCCAGCGCCTTGCCCTTGTCGAAGATCGCCAGGTAGTGATGCGCGTGGCGGGCCAGGCGGATCACGTCGCTCATCGGCAAAATGGTGCCCCCACCGGTCAGGCCGCGCCCGGCGGCCGA
>NZ_JCALDN010000002.1:0-705503 GCF_059812885.1 Mycobacterium sp. NGS33
GTGACCGAGGCGCCCGAGCCCGAGCAGCAGCCGCAGACCGAGACGCCGGACTAGCCGGTTTCGGCGGCGGCCTTGATGCGCGCCAGCGAGGCGTTCATGCCCTCGACCAATTCGCGCTCGAAATTGGTGGTCCCGCCGAACAGCGCGTTCACCGACAGGTTCGAAAACGCGGTGACGCCGTTTTCGGCGTGACGGCTCTCGGTCAGCCGGGTGCCCTCGCCGCTGGGCTCGAGCTCGTAGCACCAGATGGTGTTGTTGGTGTCGACGCGGAAGGCCAGCTTGCGGTCGGGGACGATCTCGACCACCGTGCAGGTGGTCGGCCAGAACATGCGCTTGCGGCGGTTGAGGTTGAGCGTCCGGGTGCCCTGACGCACCGGGCCGAAGGGCTTCATCCAACGACACTGCGGACTCCACTGCGGCATTCGGCGCAGATCGGAGATCAATCCCCACACGGTGGCCACCGGTGCGTCGATGTCAATGTGCGCTTGCAACAGCGGGGCTACCATCGCTCCTCCAGGGTGGCGAATCAGTTGTGGTCGAGATAGTTTTCGAGTCCGGCCTGCGCGCCGCGGGCACCGCGACGGGCGGCGGCGAGCTGCAGCAGGAAGATGCTCGTGCCGAGCACCCCCACGCCCAGGCCGGCCAGGGCCACCGGACGCCAGCCCTGCAGGGCGGGCACCAGGAAGGCGACGGCCACCGCGGTGAGCCAGCCCAACGCGCCGAGCGCGATGAACGGCCACACGTGCAGCAGCGCGGCCGGCAACGGCGGTGCGGTGCGGTTGGGTTCGGCAGCCATCGGGATCAACATAGCCCGCCGTCGACGGCGGGCGACGGCGCACCCACTCGCCGAGACGGATGATCTTCGCACCGACGAGCAAAGCGGGATACGCGGGCGGATAAGCGTTTCGATGAAAAGCCCCGCAGCTTAGCGAAGACGCTCAGCAGCCGTCGTTCACCGGTTCGTGTCCCGGTTTCTCGGGCTTCCGTGTAACCTCGCGCCATGCCTGACAGCGATGCGCGGCTGGCCAGCGACCTGTCACTGGCAGTGATGCGGCTGGCCCGCCAACTGCGGTTTCGCAACCCGTCGTCGCCGGTGTCGCTGTCCCAGCTGTCGGCGCTGGCCATGCTGACCAACGAAGGCCCGATGACCCCCGGTGCCCTGGCAATCCGCGAACGGGTCCGCCCGCCCTCGATGACCCGGGTGATTGCCTCGCTGGCCGAGATGGGGCTGGTGGACCGCGCGCCGCACCCGGTCGACGGCCGGCAGGTGCTCGTCTCGGTTTCGGAGTCAGGCGCCGAGTTGGTCAAAGCCAACCGCCGCGCCCGCCAGGAGTGGCTGGCCAAGCGGCTGGCGACGCTGGACAGCGAACAACGAGACACCCTGCGCAACGCGGCCGATCTGATGTTGGCCCTCGTCGACGAAGGCCCGTGAGTCACGGGACCGCAGCCGGCGAATGTTCATCGACGTTGACGATCCCGACGATCCGAGGCTCGACGATTTCCGCGACCTGAACAGCGTCGATCGTCGTCCCGATCTGCCGTCGGGCAAGGGGCTGGTAATCGCCGAGGGCGTGCTGGTGGTGCAGCGCATGCTCGCGTCACGGTTTCACCCGCACGCCCTGCTGGGCACCGACCGGCGGTTCGCCGAGCTCGAAGACGACCTGGCCGGCACGGTCGTGCCGTGCTACCGAACGTCCGCCGACGTCATGGCCCGGGTGGTCGGCTTTCACCTCAACCGCGGCGTGCTCGCGGCCGCCCGGCGGGTGCCCGAACCCGGCGTCGCCGAGGTGATCTCGAGCGCCCGCACCGTCGCGGTGCTCGAAGGGGTCAACGATCACGAGAACCTGGGCTCGATCTTCCGCAACGCGGCCGGGCTGGGCGTCGACGCGGTGGTGTTCGGCAGCGGCTGTGCCGACCCGCTGTACCGTCGTGCGGTCCGGGTGTCCATGGGTCACGCGCTGCTGGTGCCCTATGCGCGCGCGAACTGTTGGCCGGCCGAGCTTACGACGTTGCGGGAGAACGGGTTTCGGCTTCTGGCCATGACTCCGCAGGGTGGCGCGTGCGCCTTGCCGGAGGCGATGACGGCCGCGCGTGACGAACGCGTCGCGGTGTTGGTCGGCGCTGAGGGGCCGGGCCTGACGCCGGCCACCTTGCGGTTGAGTGATGTGCGGGTGCGCATCCCGATGTCGCGCGGCACCGATTCGCTCAACGTCGCGACGGCCGCGGCGTTGGCCTTCTACGAGCGGGCCCGCTCGGCGACGAGAGGCGGCGATGGACAGTCAGACTAGGCTCCGGCTGATGAGAGACGAGTCCGTGCCCTGGGCAACGGGTTTGACGGTCAGCGCGTTCGTCGCGGCGGTCATCGCCGCGGCGATCGTGGTGCTCAGTCTGGGGCTGCTTCGCGTGCACGCGCTGCTGGCCGTGGGGCTCAACGTCGTGGCGGCCGGGGGACTGGCGCCGACCCTGTGGGGGTGGCGGCGGACGCCCGTCCTGCGCTGGTTCGTGCTCGGCGCCGCGGTGGGCGTGGCGGGGGCGTGGGTCGCGCTGCTGGCCCTGGCGGCCGCTTAGCGCTGCCCGCCCGAGCGCACGCCGAGCAGCACGTCCTCCCACGCCGGGATGACGGGCTTGCCCCGGCGGGTGTGCACTGGCTTCTCGTCCGGTTCCGCGGCGGGCGCCTCGTCGGCCACCGGCGGCTTGGCGGGCTCTTCGAAGTCGACGTGGGCGACCCGGGCCACCGGCCGCAACGGGCGTTCGAAGTTAGGGTCGATCAGCGCGCTGGCCGCGTCGTCGATGGCGGTCACCGTTCCGCCGTGCGCACCGGGCGAGAAACAGAAGTGGGCGAGGTTGTCGGAACGGCCGACCTTCCAGGCCAGCTGCACCGTCCAGCGGTTGTCTTCGTTGCGCCACGCGTCCCAGCTGAGTTTGTCGTGGCTCAGCCCGCGGGTCACCAGTGCGGCGCTGACCGTCTCCAGCAGGGTCAGCACCGCGGGACCGTCGGGCAGCATCGGGTGGGCGGCGGTTGCCAGCTCGGCGGCCCGGAACCGCTCCAGCAAAACCGGGTGAGCAAAGCGGCGGATCCGCGACACCTCCGAGCCTGACGCCGCGGCGACCTGTTCGACGGAGGCACCCGCCCGGATCTTGGCCTGAATTTCTTTGGGACTCAGCATGTTGGTGACTTCAATCTCGAGCTGCGGTTGCTCAGAGGACAGGGCCGCGTCGCGCAGCAGGGCTCGCAGGCGGTCGTCGGCCGCCAGCTTGAACTGCTCCGCGGGATCGTCACCCTCGCAGATGACATGTTTGCTGTCGGCATCCAGGCCAACCACTTTGAGTTCCCGCATGGTTATCTCCTCGCAGGCTCCGTGCAGGTCAGCGACGGACCCGTCACGTGCGCACTTTAGTCCAGCAACCGCCCATCACCTGTGCTGACACGCTGTGCGGTGGCGCGCTGATTGCCGGTTCGACGGTGCTCAATTGTCCGGCTCGCCCCCTCGCCGCGGCGCGGCTGGGGTGCCCCCGCAGCTGCGCGTGCCGCGGCAGCATCGTCGCCGGACTAAAGCCGCTCGACGACCCAGTCGATGCACTGGGTGAGGGCGCTGACGTCGTCGGGGTCCACCGCCGGGAACATGCCCACCCGCAGCTGGTTGCGGCCGAGTTTGCGGTACGGCTCGGTGTCGACGACGCCGTTGGCCCGGAGGACCTTCGCCACGGCCGCGGCATCGACCTCGTCGGCGAAATCGATGGTGCCCACCACCTGCGAGCGCAGCGTCGGGTCGCTGACGAAGGGGGTGGTGTAGGGCCGCTCCTCGGCCCAGGAGTAGAGCCGGCCCGAGGAGTCCGCGGTGCGCTTGACGGCCCAGTCCAGCCCGCCGTTACTCAGCAACCAGTCGACCTGCTCGGCCATCAGCGCCAGGGTGCCGACCGCCGGGGTGTTGTAGGTCTGGTCCTTCACGCTGTTCTCCACCGCGATGGGCAGCGACAGGAAATCGGGGACCCAGCGGCCGGAGGCGGCCACGGACTCGACGCGGGCCAGCGCCGCGGGGCTCATGACGGCCAGCCACAGGCCGCCGTCGCTGGCGAAATTCTTCTGCGGCGAGAAGTAATAGGCGTCGGTCTCGGCGATATCGACCGGCAGCCCCCCGGCGCCCGAGGTCGCGTCGATGACGATCAGCGCGTCGCCCGAATCGGCGGGCCGTCGAATGGGCACCGCGACGCCGGTCGACGTTTCGTTGTGCGCCCAGGCGATCACGTCCACCGACGGGTCGCTCTGCGGCTCGGGGGCGCTGCCCGCGTCCGCCTTGATGACGACGGGATCGCCGACGAAGGGGTTCTTGGCGACCGCCGAGGCGAACTTGGAGCTGAATTCACCGAAGGACAGGTGCAGCGAGCGCTTGTCGATCAAGCCGAAGGCCGCGGCATCCCAGAACGCCGTCGCCCCGCCGTTGCCCAAGATGACCTCATAACCGTCGGGCAGCGAAAACAGATCCGCGAGCCCGGAGCGCAGCCGGCCCACCAGGTTCTTGACCGGCGCCTGCCGGTGCGAGGTGCCGAACAACGGGGCGGCGGTCGTGGTCAGCGCCTGCAGTTGTTCGGGCCGGACCTTCGACGGGCCACACCCGAAGCGGCCGTCACGGGGTTTGATGTCAGCGGGGATCTCGAGCTGGTCAGCCATGCTCATCAGGGTAGTGAGCCGAGCTGACCGGTCGGTGCGGAGGCCGCCGGCTAACCCCCGCCGCCAGGGCAAAAGCCCTGGTCGGCCGGGCCCGGGCGTTTGATCGCCTGTGATCTGGGGCATAAAAATCTCATGACCACCGGTCAGGTCACAGTGCCCGGACGGGGTCTAGGAATTATCCGGTACCTGCGGTACTGTCTGGACACAGCACGTCCAAATGTAAACCTCGTTGGGGAGGCCTGGATATGGCTAGGACGCGATTAGTCCGGCGTTGGCAAAACAACATGGAAGTGCGCGACGACGCCGAATACGTCAACATGCTTGCCACACTGTCCGAGGGGTCGGTGCGGCGCAACTTCAATCCTTACACCGATATCGATTGGGATTCACCGGAATTCGCGGTCACGGAGAACGATCCGCGATGGATCTTGCCGGACACCGACCCGCTGGGTCGCCATCCCTGGTACCTGGCGCAGTCCGACGAGCGCAAGATCAAGATCGGGATGTGGCGCCAGGCGAACGTGGCCAAGGTGGGTCTGCACTTCGAATCCATCTTGATCCGCGGCCTGATGAACTACACGTTCTGGGTGCCCAACGGGTCGCCGGAGTA
This sequence comes from Mycobacterium sp. NGS33, assembly GCF_059812885.1. NCBI lineage: Bacteria > Bacillati > Actinomycetota > Actinomycetes > Mycobacteriales > Mycobacteriaceae > Mycobacterium > Mycobacterium sp. NGS33. The sequence continues at coordinate 5,280 of NZ_JCALDN010000002.1, forward strand.
CCGGTACTGCCTGCACGAATCGGTCGAAGAGTGCAACCACACCATGATGTTCCAGGAGATGGTCAACCGCATCGGCGCCGACGTGCCGGGCATGCCACGGGTCCTGAAGTGGCTCTCGCCGCTGGTGCCGCTGGTGGCCGGCCCGCTGCCGGTGGCGTTCTTCATCGGTGTGCTTGCCGGTGAGGAGCCGATCGACCACACGCAGAAAAACGTTCTGCGCGAAGGCAAGTCGCTGCACCCCATCATGGAGCGGGTGATGGCGATCCACGTGGCCGAGGAGGCCCGCCACATCTCGTTCGCCCACGAGTTCCTGCGCAAGCGGGTGCCCGAATTGACCAAGAGGCAGCGATTCTGGACCGCGCTGTACCTGCCGCTCACCATGAAGGTGCTCTGCCGCGCAATTGTGGTGCCGCCCAAGGCGTTCTGGCGCGAGTTCGACATCCCGCGGGACGTCAAGAAGGAACTGTTCTTCCGCTCGCCGGAATCGCGTAAGTGGCTCAGCGACATGTTCGGTGACGTGCGGATGCTGGCCTACGACACCGGCCTGATGGAGACGCGCTCGGCGCGGTTGATGTGGCGGTTGTGCAAGATCAACGGCAAGCCGTCGCGCTATCGCAGCGAGCCGCAGCGCCAGCACCTGACCGCGGTCCCGGCTGCGTAGTCACTGCGAGTTCGTTTATGCCGCACGTTATTACCCAGTCGTGCTGTAACGACGGGTCCTGTGTTTTCGCATGCCCGGTGAATTGCATTCACCCGACACCGGACGAGCCCGGCTTCGCCACCTCGGAGATGCTTTACATCGATCCGGTGGCGTGCGTGGACTGCGGTGCCTGTGTGAGCGCGTGCCCCGTCGGTGCGATCGCGCCCGACACCCGGTTGGACTCCAAGCAGCTGCCGTTCATCGAGATCAACGCGTCCTTCTACCCGGACCGGCCAAAGGACGAGAAGCTGCCGCCGACGTCGAAGCTGGCGCCGGTGATACCGGCCGCCGAGGTGCGCCCCCGCCGCAGGCCCCTGACGGTGGCCATCGTCGGATCGGGCCCCGCGGCGATGTACGCCGCCGACGAACTGCTGACCCAGCAGGGCGTGTGCGTCAACGTCTTCGAAAAGCTGCCCACCCCATACGGTTTGGTGCGGGCCGGGGTGGCGCCCGATCACCAGAACACCAAGAGGGTCACCCGGCTGTTCGACAGGGTCGCCGGTGACCGCCGGTTCCGGTTCTACCTCAACGTCGAGGTCGGCACGCGGCTGAGCCACGCGGACCTACTGGCGCACCACCACGCCGTGCTGTATGCGGTCGGCGCGCCCGATGATCGCAGGCTGGACATCGAGGGCATGGGCCTGCCGGGGACCGGGACGGCAACCGAACTGGTCGCGTGGATCAACGGGCACCCCGACTTCGCCGATCTGCCAGTCGATCTCAGCCACGAGCGGGCGGTGATCGTCGGCAACGGCAACGTCGCCCTCGACGTCGCCCGGTTGCTCACGTCGGATCCCGACGAGCTGGCCCGCACCGACATCGCCGATCACGCGTTGGCGGCGTTCCGCGCCTCGGCGGTGCGCGAGGTGGTGATCGCGGCCCGGCGCGGCCCGGCGCAGTCGGCCTTCACGCTGCCCGAGCTCATCGGGCTCACCGGCGGATCCGAGGTGGTGCTCAGCGCGGCCGACCACGAGCTGGTGGAGGCCGACCTCGCGACCGCGCCGGATGCCCTGACCAAGCGCAAGCTGGAAATCTTGAGCACGCTCGGCGACGATTCGGCGCCGCCGTCGCGCCCGAGGATCAGGCTGGCGTATCGGCTCACCCCGACCCGGGTGCTGGGGGACCAGCGCGTCACCGGTATGGAGTTCTCGGTCACCGGCACCGACGAGACCCGAACGATGGAAACCGGTCTGGTGCTGACGTCGATTGGCTACCGCGGCAAGCCGATTCGCGACCTGCCCTATGACGAGGCGGCGGCTGTGGTGCCCAACGACGCGGGTCGCGTCGTCGACCCGGTTTCGGGTGACCCGGTGCCCGGCGCCTACGTCGCCGGCTGGATCAAGCGGGGGCCCAGCGGATTCATCGGCACCAACAAGTCGTGCTCGTTCGAGACCGTCCAGTCCCTGGTCGCCGATTTCAACGCCGGCAAGCTGACCGATCCGATCGCCAAGCCCGACGCGCTGGCCGAGCTGGTGCACGCCCGCCAGCCCGACGCGATCGACGCGGCGGGATGGCGCGCCATCGACGCCGCCGAAATCGCGCGCGGCAGCGAGGAAGGCCGGCCCCGCAACAAGTTCACCGACGTCTCCGCGATGCTCGCGACCGCGGCGGTCGCGGAGCCGGCGCCGCCACCGCGACGCCGGCTGCTGGACCGGCTGCTCGGTTAGTCCCGACGGAGGCGACCCGTTCCCGCAAGCGGGAGGTGCCCCCGTCGCCCGGCTACGCCGCGCTTGCGCTCGCGATCGCCACTAACCGGCCCCCTGCCCGGACATCGCCGCCGAGATCTCTTCCATGCTGACCTCGCGGACCGGCTGTCCCAGCGACCAGTGGTGGCCGAACGGGTCGGCGACCATGCCATAGCGGTCGCCCCAGAACTGGTCGTCGAGCGGGGTCACCACGGTGGCACCGGCGTCCAGCGCCCGCTGGAAGCTGGCGTCGACGTCGGTGACCGTCAGGTGGATCGTCACCGGGGTGCCGCCCAGCGACGTCGGCGTCATCGACTTGCCGCCGCACACTTCGGGGAAGTCATCGTTGAGCATCACCGTGAAGCCGTTGATGCGCACCGCGGCGTGCACCAGTTTGCCGTCGGGACGCGGCACGCGCCCGATCTCCTGGGCGCCAAAAGCCTTGACGTAGAAGTCGATTGCCGCGGCGGCGTCGTCGACCACCAGGTGCGGGGACAGTGCGGGTTCGACGTTGATCGCCATGCTGATTCTCCTTGCTGTCGGTTTCCTGTCCCGCCCATGACGGGCAGGTTCACGATGTATGACTGCGTCGGCGACGAAAACTCATCGCGACGGCAACCATTAGATCGCCGGGTACCGACAACCCGGGGACGTCAGGCGTTGGTGAGACTGCGGTCCCAGCCCTCGACGGACTCCGGGCTGCGCGGGCCCGGGCCGACGTAGATGGCCGACGGCCGGACCAGCTTGCCGAGCCGCTTCTGCTCGAGGATGTGCGCGCACCAGCCGGCGGTCCGCCCGCAGGTGAACATCGCCGGCATCATGCTGGCCGGTACCCGGGCGAAGTCCAGCATCACCGCGGCCCAGAACTCGACGTTGGTCTCGATGGCCCGGTCCGGGCGGCGTTCGCGCAGCTCGGCCAGGGCCGCCTGCTCCAGCGCGACGGCGACCTCGTGGCGCGGCGCGCCCAGCCGCTCGGCGGTAGCGCGCAGCACCCGCGCCCGGGGGTCCTCCGCGCGGTAGACCCGGTGCCCGAAGCCCATCAGCTTGTCGCCGCTGTCCAGGATCTTCTTCACCAGGCCACGCGCGTCGCCGGTGCGCTCGACCTCCTCGATCATCGGCAGCACCCGCGCCGGCGCCCCGCCGTGCAGCGGGCCGCTCATCGCCCCGATCGCCCCGGACAGCGCCGCCGCCACGTCGGCGCCGGTCGAGGCGATCACCCGGGCGGTGAACGTCGAGGCGTTCATGCCGTGCTCGGCGGCCGAGACCCAGTAGGCGTCAATCGCTTCGACGTGCCGCGGGTCCGGCTCGCCCTGCCATCGCGTCATGAACCGGGCGGTGACCGTGTCGCATTCGTCGATGATCCGTTGGGGGACGGCGGGCTGGTAGATGCCGCGCGCGGACTGCGCGACGTAGGACAGTGCCATCACCGAGGCCCGGGCCAGCTGGTCGCGGGCGGTGTCGTCGTCGGTGTCCAGCAGTGGCTTGTAGCCCCAGATCGGGGCCAGCATCGCCAGGCCCGCCTGCACGTCGACGCGCACGTCGCCGGTGTGAATGGGCAGCGGGAAGGGCTCGGCGGGCGGCAGGCCGCGGCCGAACTTGCCGTCGACCAGCAGCGCCCACACGTCGCCGAACGTGACCTGCTGCGTCACCAGGTCTTCGATGTCGACGCCGCGATAGCGCAGCGCACCGCCGTCTTTATCCGGCTCGGCGATTTCGGTGGTGAAGGCGACCACGCCTTCCAAGCCGGGGACAAAGTCTTCGGGGACCACAGTCATGCCGAAAATTCTCGCACCCCCTGATCGGGCCGACGCTACCGGCCGGTAGCAAGCGCCGGTAGCGTGGACGCGATGGCAGGACCAGACCCCGCGCCAGGAAAAGAGCACCTGCAACTAATGCGTGTGGAATACGGATCAGCGGAAAAAGACGGCAGCCCGGATCTCGACGTGGATTGGCTGCGCGACGGCTGGGTTTCGTTGTTGCGCAAATGGATCGACGACGCCGAGCGGGCGGGTGTGGCCGAACCCAACGCGTTGGTGCTGGCCACCGTGACCGTCGACGGCAGGCCGGCCAGCCGGTCGGTGCTGTGCAAGGGTGTCGACGAGACCGGGATCACTTTTTTCACCAACTATGACTCTGCCAAGGGCGACGATCTGGCCGCGACGCCGTACGCCTCGGCGACGTTTCCCTGGTACCAGCTCGGCCGTCAGGTCCACGTCCGCGGCCCGGTGCGCAAGGTCGCCGCGGAGCTCACCGAGGAGTACTGGTCCAAGCGGCCGCGCGGGTCACAACTGGGGGCGTGGGCGTCGCAGCAATCCCGACCGATCGCCTCGCGGGCGGCGCTGCTCGAGCAACTGGAGGAGGTGACCGCCCGCTTCGCCGATCGCGAGCGGGTCCCGGTCCCGCCCGGCTGGGGTGGCTACCTGATCGCCCCCGAGGTGGTGGAGTTCTGGCAGGGCCGGGAAAACCGATTGCACAACCGCATCCGCATGACCGGGGGCCGGGTGGAACGCCTGCAGCCCTAACCCGCTGATGATGCACGTTGCGCCGCGGCGTGGCGGGGTCGATCGCTGGCGTGACCAGCGGACTCGACCCCGGGCAGGCGCCCCATCGTCATAACGACTACCTTTTGCAGTAAGCACCTAGTCAGCAGCCATATCAGCCAGAGCGCAAAGGGGTTCTCGTGGCAGACACCGACGACACCGCCACTTTGAAGTACCCGGGCGGTGAGACCGACCTGGAGATCGTCAAGGCCACCGACGGCGCTGACGGCATCGCGCTGGGCTCGCTGTTGTCCAAGACCGGCTACACCACGTTCGACAACGGCTTCGTCAACACCGCTTCGTGCAAGAGCTCCATCACCTACATCGACGGCGAAGCGGGCATCCTGCGCTACCGCGGCATCCCGATCGAGCAGCTCGCCGAGAAGTCGACCTTCATCGAGGTGAGCTACCTCCTGATCTACGGCGAACTGCCGAGCAAGGAGCAATTGGCCGACTTCACCAAGCGGATCCAGCTGCACACCATGCTGCACGAGGACCTCAAGCGATTCTTCGACGGCTTCCCGCGCAACGCCCACCCGATGCCGGTGTTGTCCAGTGCCGTCAACGCCCTGTCGGCTTACTACCCCGACTCGCTCGACCCGATGGACACCGAAGACGTCGAGCTCTCGACGATCCGGTTGCTGGCCAAGCTGCCGACCATCGCGGCCTACGCCTACAAGAAGTCCGTCGGCCAGCCGTTCCTCTACCCGGACAACTCACTGTCACTGGTGGAGAACTTCCTGCGCATGACGTTCGGGCTGCCCGCGGAACCCTACGAGGCGGACCCCGAAATCGTTCGGGCGCTGGACATGCTGCTCATCCTGCACGCCGACCACGAACAGAACTGTTCGACGTCGACGGTCCGGTTGGTGGGGTCCTCGCAGGCCAACCTGTTCACCTCGATCTCCGGTGGGATCAACGCGCTGTGGGGACCGCTGCACGGCGGCGCCAACCAGGCGGTGCTCGAGATGCTCGAGAAGATCCGCCAAAGCGACGACGACGTCAGCGAATTCGTGCGCAAGGTCAAGAATCGCGAAGAAGGCGTGAAGCTGATGGGCTTCGGTCACCGCGTCTACAAGAACTACGACCCGCGCGCCCGCATCGTCAAGGAGCAGGCCGACAAGATCCTGGCCAAGCTCGGCGGCGACGACGACCTGCTGGACATCGCCAAGCAGCTCGAAGAGGCCGCGCTCACCGACGACTACTTCATCGAGCGCAAGCTCTACCCCAACGTCGACTTCTACACCGGCCTGATCTACCGGGCGCTGGGCTTCCCGACCCGGATGTTCACCGTCCTGTTCGCGCTGGGGCGGCTGCCCGGGTGGATTGCGCACTGGCGCGAGATGCACGACGAGGGCGACAGCAAGATCGGCCGGCCGCGCCAGATCTACACCGGTTACACCGAGCGCGACTACGTCACCATCGACGCGCGGTAGCTGTGCCGAGCGCCGGCATCGGCGCACGGTTCAGTTCGCCTCCTTCAGCCAGCCGGCATACGCCGGGTAGCACCGCACACCGCGAGCCGAGGCGCACGCGGTGACGGGCGTGCGCATGGCTAGTGCTCCTTTCCGTTGACGGCGCGGGGTTCCCTGCGCCCGTGAGGCGACGGCCCCATGAACCAGACCACTGTTGTCACGCGCGGCAGCAGTCGTTCGTCTTATGGTCGTCCGCTCAACAAGAAAGGAAGACAATGAACGCCGCGCTATGGTCAGCACAGATCATCCTGGCCGCGATATTCGCCCTGTCCGGAACAGCCAAGCTCACATTCAGCCGCGAACGACTACTGGCGACGGGCCAGACCGGCATCGCCATGTTTCCGATGCCCGTCGTCCGCCTCACCGCCGCATCGGAAATACTCGCCGCGGCAGGACTTATCGCGCCCGGACTGACGGGTATTGCGGTGGTCTTGACGCCGCTGGCGGCCGCGGGCCTGTGCGCGGTCATGGTCGGCGCGGCGTGGGCGCACACACGGCTGCACGAACGCCGCGCTGTCGCGGTCAACATGGTGCTACTCGCATTGGCGGCCTTCGTGTTGCTCTGCCGGGCCGCGATGTTGCACTGATCAGTCGCGATCACGACGGGGATCGAGCGCCGCCAGCACCGCCATCGCGGCGTTGTGGCCGCCGATACCCGATACCGCTCCGCCGCGGCGAGTTCCGGAGCCGCACAGCATGATTCGTTCGTTGGCAGTCGAAACGCCCCATCGCCGTGCCGGCGTGTCCAGCGGGTCGTCCTCCTCGGCGAACGGCCAGGACAGGCCGCCGTGGAAGATGTTGCCGCCGCTCATGTGCAGCGTCCGCTCAAGGTCCAGCGTCGTCGTCGTCTCCAGGCACGCCCGGCCCTGCGCATCGGTCAGCAGCACATCCTGAATCGGTTCGGCCAGAACGGAATTCAGTGACGACAACACGTCGTCGGTCAGTCGATCGCGCAGCGCGTCGGGGTCGGCGCCGTCGAACAGCGAATGCGGGGTGTGCAGGCCGAACACCGTCATCGTCTGCGCCCCCGCGTCGCGCAGGTCCGCCGACAGGATGCTGGGGTCGGTCAGCGAGTGGCAATAGGCCTCGCACGGCAGGGGATTCGGCGGTTGGCCCGCGGCGGCCTGCGCATACGCGGCATCGAGCTGCGTCCAGGTCTCGTTGACGTGGAACGTCCCGGCGAATGCCTGCTCGGGTGTGACCGCGTGGTCGCGCAGCCGGGGCAGCCGCGCGAGCACCATGTTGACCTTGACCTGCGCGCCGCCCGGCGCGGGGGTGGGTTCCTCACCGAGTAGCTCGGCCAGGACGGTGGGTGTGACACCGGCCAGGACGAACCGGGCCGTGAGGCGGTGGTCTTCCCCGCCGGCGCGATAGCGCACCTCACCGGCCGGGTCGATGGCGTAAACCTCTGCGCCGGTGGATATGTCGGCGCCGTGCCGGACCGCCGCCGCGGCCAGGGCCGCCGTCACCGCGCCCATGCCGCCGATCGGGACGTCCCAGTCCCCGGTGCCCCCGCCGAGCACGTGATACAGGAAGCAGACATTCTGCGGCAGCGACGGGTCATCGAGGCGGGCGAACGTGCCGATCAGGGCGTCGGTTGCGATCACGCCGCGAACGACGTCGTTGCCCACGGCGCCGGCGATGGTGTGCCCGATCGGCTCCTCGATCACGGCCTGCCAGGCGGCCGCGGCGCGGCGATCGCCGCCCGCCACCACGCGCCGGCGGGCGCCCGCGCGGGTGGGCAGCGGCTCGAGCAGGGTCGGCCACAGGCGTTCGGTCACCAGCCCGCAGCGTCGGTAGAAGTCGGCGAAGCCCTGCGCGTCCGCGGCGGCCCCGATGGCGGCGAAGGTGTCGGCGGGCGACCCGATCAGCAATCCGGTGCGGCCGCCGGTCGCCGGGTCGGGCGTATAGGACGAAAAGGGCCGCCGCGCCAGCCGCACGGCGGCGCCCAGATCCCCGACGATGCGCGGCGGCAGCAGGCTGACCAGGTAGGAATAACGCGATACCCGAACGTCGACCCCGTCGAAAGCTCGGGCCGAGACGGCGGCACCACCGATGTGCTCCAGCCGTTCCAGCAGACGCACCCGCAGACCCGCGCGGGCCAGATACGCGGCCGCGACGAGACCGTTGTGGCCGCCGCCGACGACTACGGCGTCGACGTCGGTCGGCTGGTCGCTCAGCTCAGGTAGCCCTCGACCTCGTCGGGTGGCCGCACCTCCGCCTCGCGGGGGTCCCCGCCGCTCTCGCGCAGCGCCCGGCGCTGCCGCAGCAGGTCCCAGCACTGGTCGAGTTCGACCTCCACCCGCCGGAGGCGGTCATGTTCTTCGGACGTGTCGATGTCCCCGTGCTGCAGCTGGGCCCGCAGCGCCTTCTCCTCGGCGACCAGGTCGCGGATGACTGCGAGGGTGTCGTTGTCGGTCGGTTTACTGCCGTTGGCCATCGCTCCAGTGTGCCCGACCCGAAAGGGGCTGAATCGGTAGGCTGCATATCGCCTGGCGCCTCGGCCGGCGAGGGCGAGGGACACGAGGGAGGGCCGTCGTGAGCGTCAAACGGCTCGGCCTGCCCTGGCTGATCGCCCTGGTGGTCATCCCGCTTCTGCTAGCCACGATCGGCTACGCGCTTCCGACGCGATCCCCGTCCGGTCGCGGGGCGCCGGCGCCCTCGACCAGCGCTGGCGCGCCGACGATTTCGTTGGCCGCGTTCTCCATGGCGCGGGCCGGCAACAGCGTCACCCTCACCGGAGAGTTCCCGGACGAGTCCGCCAAAGCCGCGCTGCTGAAGGTGCTCACCGGCGCGCTGCCGGCCGGCGTCGGCATCGTCGACCAGATCCGCATCAACCCCGCCGTCGATGCCCTCGATTTCGCCAAGGCCAGGCCCGTCTTCGCCGACAGCGCGTCGATCGCCGATTTCACGCTCACGGTCGGCGCGGACACCGTCACGCTGGCCGGCACCGCGGCGTCGCCCGAGCAGAAGGACACCATCGACGCCGACGCCAAGCGCATCTGGTCTCACCTGAATGTCGTTGACAACCTTGCCATTAACTCACCGCCCGCGTCTGGGCCGCCCGGTGCCGCCCCCTCGTGCACCAATCTGCAGTCGGCCATCAACACCCTGACCGACGGCGCGCTGACCTTCGAGTCGAACCTCGGTAGTTTGACCGCGTCCGACGAGCAGGTCCTGACCCGTGTCGCCGACAAACTCCAGGCATGCCCGACCGCTCACGTGGCGATCAACGGCTATGCCGACGCCACAGGCAACACCAGCCTGAACGTCCCGTTGAGCGAAGAGCGCGCCCAAGCCGTCGCGGGGTTTCTGGAAGCCCACGGCGTGCCCGGCGATCGTTTGACCACCACTGGTTTCGGCTCGGCCAACCCGATCGCCCCCAACGGCACGGACGACGGTCGCGCACAGAACCGCCGGGTCGAAATCGTAGTGAGCTGAGGAGCATTCGGCATGGACTTCATCATCGAGTGGTTGTGGTATCTGCTCGCTTTCCTGGCGGGCTCGGCCGCCGCCTGGGTGATCGCCACGATCCTGCACCGTGCGCGCAAGGGGGCGCGGCGATGAGCCAGGTGAACTGGTGGCTTTTCGGCCTGTCCTTCGCGCTGGGGTTGCTGCTGACGCTCACGCTGATCATGATCCCCGCCAAAAGCCCGGCGCCGGTGGACGACTCGCGGGATGAGCGGGCGGCGCGAGAGCCCGATACCACCCACATCCCGGTCACCGAAAAGCGGACCACGACGATCCCGATCACCGAACGGCGCACCACCAAGATCCCGGTCGCCAGGGAATCGCCGACCACCAAGATCGCGGTGTCGCCGGGCGCCCCGTACGGTCCGGGATCGGCCGACGCCGGCCCCGGCGGCGGCGGGCCGGCCGGATTTCTGATCAAGGCACAGATGGCGGGCAAGCTGTACCTGACGCCCGACGATCCGTCCTACGACTCGACCACGGCCCAGGTCTGGTTCCGGGACGAAAAGTCCGCGCAGCAAGCCGGTTTCACGCCGCGCCGCGATGGCTCGGACAAACCGGTAGAGCGCTAGCTGGGGGCCGGAATCCGCACCACCAGGCGCGCGCCGCCCAGCGGGCTGTTCTCCAGTGCGGCGGTCCCGCCGTGCAGCTGGGCCTGCTGCGCGACCAGCGCCAGCCCCAGGCCCGACCCGGAATGGGAGGCCGTCGATCCGCGAGAAAACCGATGGAAGACCACCTGTCGCTCATCTTCGGGCACGCCGCCGCCGTTGTCGTCGATGGCGATCTCCACCCCCGCGCGCGAGCTGACCGCCGACAGCTGGACCCGGGTGGCGCCGCCATGCTTGACGGCGTTGGCGATCGCGTTGTCGACGGTCAGGCGCAACCCGGCCGGCAATCCGACGATGATGCAGGTGGGGGAGGGCACCAGCGACACGTCGACACCCGGGTAGATCCGGGCGGCGTCGTGCGCGGCGCGGTCCAGCAGTTCGGTGATGTCGACGGGCACGTGGTCGTCGGCCGTCGACAGTTCGCCCTGGGCCAGCCGCTCGAGTGCGGTCAGCGTGGCCTCGATCCGCGACTGCGTGCGGATGACGTCGCCCAGCACCTCCTTGCGCTGGTCGTCGGGCATGTCCAGGGTGGACAGCACTTCGAGGTTGGTGCGCATCGCGGTCAGCGGGGTGCGCAGTTCGTGCGAGGACACGGCGGCGAAGTCACGCGCCGAGGCCAGCGCGTCCTTGGTCCGGTCCTGTTCGGTCCAGATGCGCTGCAGCATCCCGCGCATGGCTTCGGCGATCTCGACGGCCTCGCTGGCGCCGCGCACCGCGACCTGGGGGCGTTCGTCGGCGTCGATCGAACGGGCTTGCTGGGCCAGGCGTTTGAACGGCCGCACCGCGAAAGCGGCCAGGAGCCAAGCGAATACCGCCGCCGCACCGATCGAGAGCGCGCAGATCAGGATCACCCGGCGATGCAGGTTGTTGGTCTGGGCGATCGTGTCGTCGTAGGTCGCGCCCACCGCCACCGTCGCCGGTTGCGGCGTGCGGACCTCCAGGGTGCGCACGCGATAGCGCACCCCGTTGATGTAGGTGTCGGCATAGCCCACGTCCAACGGGGGCAGCGTGACGTCCGAGTTGGACTTGACCTGGCCGTCGCGCCGCACGGTGATCACGGTGTCCTGATCGTTGGGGGTGCGCGGGATGTCGTCGAGGCCACGGGGCAGGAAGGGGATGGCGAAGCCGGCCGCCTCGTCCAGACGGCGATCCAGGCGTTCCTTCCAGGCGCTGGTGATGCCGAACCACACCACCGCGCCCGCGATCACCACCACGATCGCGGTGCCGATGGCCGTCGCGACCGCAACCCGCGCCCGCAGCGAGGGCGTCCGGGTCAGGATCCGCGACAGGAACTTCATGGCCGGCCGACCTGGCTACTGCATGCGCAGTACGAATCCCACTCCGCGCACGGTGTGCAGCAGCCGGGGGCCGCCGTTCGCCTCCAGCTTGCGGCGCAGGTATCCGATGAACACATCGACGACGTTGGTGTCGGCGGCGAAGTCATACCCCCAGACCAGCTCGAGCAGCTGCGCGCGGGACAGCACCGCGGTCTTGTGCTCGGCCAGCACCGCCAGCAGGTCGAATTCCCGCTTGGTCAGGTCGACGTCGACGCCGTTGACCCGGGCGCGTCGGCCCGGGATGTCGACCTCGAGCGGCCCCACCGTGATGGTTTCCGACGACGACGTGGCGGTGGCGCCGCGGCGGCGCAGCAGCGCCTTGACCCGCGCGACGAGTTCGGCCAGCACGAAGGGTTTGACCAGGTAGTCGTCGGCGCCGGCCTCCAGGCCCGCCACCCGATCGTCGACCGAACTACGGGCCGACAGCACGCAGACCGGGACGTCGTTGTCCATGGCGCGCAGCGCCGTGACGACGCTGACGCCGTCGAGCACCGGCATGTTGATATCGAGCACGATCGCGTCCGGGCGCGTCTCGGTGGCGCTGCGCAACGCCTCGGCGCCGTCGACCGCCGTCGACACCTCGAATCCGGACAGCCGCAGACCGCGTTCGAGCGACGCGAGCACATCTGAATCGTCGTCGACGACCAAGACCCGCGGTGAGCTAGCTCCAGTGTCCATGCGGCCCATTTTGCCTGATTGTCGACTATGGCTGTGGGAGGCCGCACCGCTGAATCACCCGTCACCCGTTCGCCGGCACCCCGTGCGTGCTTCGTGTCGCGCCGAAGCTAGGGCAAACCGATGTTGCGGTAGCGCCGCAACCGGGCGGCCAGCCGCTCGTCAGCGGGAAGCTCGCGCAGCGCCCGCACCTCGGCGGCGATGGCCCGCGCCACCCGCTGCGCGAACTCGACCGGCTCGTCGGCGGCGTCGGGGTGCTCCGGGACGACGACGTCGACGATTCCGGATCGCAGCAAATCGACCGACCGAATGCCCTGTGCCGCAGCGAGTTCGGGCGCGTGGTCGGTGTCGCGGAAGACGATCGCGCTGGCCCCCTCCGGCGGTAGCGGCGCCAGCCAGCCGTGCAGGGCCGCCAGTACCCGGTCGGCGGGCACCATCGCCAGCGCCGGGCCGCCGCTGCCCTGGCCCAGCAGCACCGACACCGTCGGGGTGTCCAGCGTCACCAGCTCGGCCAGGCATTGCGCGATCTGGCCGGCCAGGCCGCCCTGTTCGGCCTCGGCCGACAGGGCCGGGCCCGCCGTGTCGATCACCAGCACCAGCGGCAGCCGCAGCTCGGCGGCCAGCGCCATGCCGCGCCGGGCCTCGCGCAGCGAGGCGGGCCCCACCAGGCCGCCCGTCAGCCGCTGCTGTCCCAGCACCACCACCGGCTGGCCGGCGAAGCGGGCCAGGGCCAGCAGCGTGGTGGCCGCCTCTCCCTGGCCGGTCCCCGACAGCAGCACCCGGTCGGTGGCGCCGTGCCGCAGCAACACCCCGACCCCGGGCCGGTCCGGCCGGCGCGACGCCACCACCGAATCCCAGGCGGGCACGTCGGGTGTCGGTTCGGGCGGCGCCGGGGCGGGCAGCGGGTCGGGAGCGTCGGCGATGACCGTCATGGCGCGGTGCAGCGTGCGGCGCAGCTCATCGAGCGGTACCACGCCGTCGATCACGCCGTGGCGCTGCAGGTTCTCCGCGGTCTGGACGCCCTCGGGAAACGGTTCGCCGTACAGCAGCTGGTACACCCGCGGGCCCAGGAAGCCGATCAACGCGCCCGGCTCGGCTACCGTGACATGGCCCAGCGAACCCCACGAGGCGAACACCCCGCCGGTCGTCGGATTGCGCAGGTACACCAGGTAGGGCAGGTGCGCCTGCTTGTGCAGCCGTACGGCCGCGGCGATCTTCACCATCTGCAGAAACGCGACCGTGCCCTCCTGCATGCGGGTGCCACCAGAGCTCGGCGAGGCCAGCAGCGGCAGCCCCTCGGCCGTGGCCCGCTGCACCGCGGCGGTGATCCGCTCGGCCGCGGCCACCCCGATCGAACCGCCCAGGAAGCCGAATTCGCACACCACCACCGCGACCCGGCGCCCGAAGACGCGCCCCTCGCCGGTCAGCACCGATTCGTCCAGGCCCGTCGCGGCGCGGGCTTCGGCCAGCTCCTGGGCGTAGGACGCGCTGACCGGCACCGCCAGCGGCTCGGTGTCCCAGCGCAGGAAGGAATTTTCGTCCAGCACCGCATCGCGCAGTTGACCAGCCGTGATACGACTCACCAGACGAGGCTATATAGGGTGGCTGCCATGATCGGTGTTACCCAGGCCGAGGCCGTGATGACCATCGAGCTGCAGCGCCCCGAGCGCCGCAACGCCTTGAACTCCGAGCTGGTCGAGGAGCTGCGCGAGGCCGTGCTCAAGGCGGGCGACGGCACCACCCGCGCGATCGTGCTGACCGGTCAGGGCACGGTGTTCTGCGCCGGCGCGGACCTGTCCGGGGACGCCTTCGCCGCCGACTACCCCGACCGGCTCGTGGAGCTGCACAGGGTGCTCGACGCGACGCTGATCCCGGTCATCGGGGCCATCAACGGCCCGGCGATCGGCGCCGGCCTGCAACTGGCCATGCAGTGCGACCTGCGGGTGGTGGCGCCCGACGCGTTCTTCCAGTTCCCGACCTCGAAATATGGCCTGGCCCTGGACAACTGGAGCATCCGGCGGTTGTCCTCCCTCGTCGGCCACGGCCGTGCCCGGGCGATGCTGCTGACCGCGGAGAAGCTGCCCGCCGACGTCGCGCTGCAGACCGGGATGGCCAACCGGATCGGCACACTCGCCGACGCGCAGGCCTGGGCGGCCGAGATCGCCGGGCTGGCGCCGCTGGCGATCCAGCACGCCAAGCGGGTGCTCAACGACGACGGCGCCATCGAAGAGGCCGGGCCGGTGCACAAGGAACTCTTCGACAAGGCCTGGAGCAGCCAAGACGTCATCGAAGCCCAGGTGGCCCGGATCGAGAAGCGGCCGCCGAAGTTCCAGGGGGCCTGACGAACATGCGGGGGACGCTACGGCTGGTCGCCGGTACGGCGTCGCTGGCGGCCGGAAGTTGGCTGGTGCGGGCGCTGCACGGGGCGCCCGACGCCCTCGGCGCCCACCCCGCCTCGATCGCGGCTGTCACGGCCGGGTCGCCGAACTACCGCGACGGCGCCTTCGTCAACCTCGAACCCCCGTCGGAAGCCAGGATGGACCGCGAACAACTGCGGCTGGTCGCCTGGGAGCTGGTCGGGAACCGGAGCGGGAGCCGGCCGAAGGGGCCGATCCCGCTGGCGTCGCCGGGAATCCTCGACGCCGACCCGAGCCGGCTGGCCGTCAGCTGGTTCGGCCATTCCACGGCGCTGCTGGAGATCGACGGCTACCGGGTGCTCACCGATCCGGTGTGGAGCGACCGGTGTTCGCCGTCCGACGTCGTCGGCCCGCAGCGGCTGCATCCGCCGCCGATTCAACTCGAGGCGCTGCCCGCCGTCGACGCGGTGGTGATCAGTCACGACCATTACGACCACCTCGACATCGACACGGTCCTGGCGCTGGCCCGCACCCAGCGGGCCCCGTTTTTCGTGCCGCTCGGCATCGGGGCCCACCTGCGCAGGTGGGGGATACCCGAGCACCGCATCGTCGAGCTCGACTGGCACCAGAGCGCCAAGGTCGACGAGCTCACGTTGGTTTGCGTACCGGCGCGGCACTTCTCGGGGCGCTTTCTGGACCGCAACACGACGCTGTGGGCCTCGTGGGCGTTCGTCGGCCCCACCCATCGGGCGTACTTCGGCGGCGACACCGGCTACACCAAGAGCTTCGCGCAGATCGGCGCCGATCACGGACCGTTTGACGTGACCCTGCTGCCCATCGGGGCCTACAACACGGCGTGGCCCGACGTGCACATGAACCCCGAAGAGGCGGTGCGCGCACACCTGGACGTCACCGACGGCGGGTTGCTGGTGCCGATCCATTGGGGCACTTTCCGATTGGCCCCGCACCCATGGGCGGAACCGGTCGAGCGGCTGCTGGCCGCCGCCGGGCCCGAGGGGGTGAACGTGGCGGTGCCGCTGCCCGGTCAACGCATCGATCCCGGGGTGCCGGAGGAATCCGATCCCTGGTGGCGGCTGTAGGTTCACGCGGCGCGCATCGTCACCGCGTTAGGGTTCGCGGATGACCACACGCGCGGCCACGGCCGCCATCGCCGCGGCGCTGCTCGGGTTGACGGGTTGCGGCTCCGCCCAGCCCACCGCCGGGTCGGCGTCCACGCCGTCTGACCTCCCGCCCAACCAGGTCTCCGGCGTGACCATCCCCGCCGGCCGCATCGACGAGGCCGTCGCCAAGGTCGACGGGCTGGTCGGTGACCTGATGAAAAGCAGCGGCATCCCGGGAATGGCCGTGGCCATCGTGCACGGCGGGAAGGTGATGTACGCCAAAGGTTTCGGCGTCAAGGACGTCGGCAAGGGGCGCGGCCAAGACAACACGGTGAACGCCGACACCGTCTTCCAGTTGGCGTCGGTGTCCAAATCCGTCGGCGCGACCGTGATCGCGCACGAAGTCAGCGACAACGTCGTCGCGTGGGACACGCGTGTCGCGTCCAAGCTGCCGTGGTTCACGCTGAGCGATCCCTATGTCACCGGCCATGTGACCGTCGGCGACCTGTATTCGCATCGCTCCGGGCTACCCGACCACGCCGGCGACAAGCTCGAAGACCTGGGATATGACCGTCGGCAGACGCTCGAGAGACTCAAGTACCTTCCGCTGGACCCGTTCCGAATCAGCTACGCCTACACCAACTATGGGATCACCGCGGGGGCGGAGGCGGTCGCGGCCGCGGCGGGCAGGCCATGGGAGGACCTGTGCGACGACGTGCTCTACGGCCCGCTGGGAATGACGTCGACCAGTTCGCGGTTCGCCGACTTCCTCGCCCGGCCCAATCATGCGGTCAACCACATCAAGATCGACGGCAAGTGGCAGGCCCGCTTCCAGCGTGACCCCGATCCCCAGTCGCCCGCGGGCGGCGTCGGCTCGTCGGTGAACGACATGGCCCGCTGGCTGATGATGTTGCTGGGCAACGGAACCCACGACGGCCGGCGGATCACCTCGCCGGAAGCGCTGCTGCCCGCCACCAGCCCGCAGATCGTGTCCGCGCCCGCCAAGGCTCCGCAGGCGCGCACCGGATTCTACGGATACGGCTTCAACTCCTCGGTGGATTCCTCGGGACGCACCCAGTACAGCCATTCGGGCGCATTCGATCTGGGCGCGGCGACCAACTTCGTCGTGCTGCCCGCCGAGGATGTGGGCATCATTGCGCTGACCAACGCCGCGCCCTACGGCATCCCGGAAACATTGACCGCCGAATTCATCGACCTGGTCGAGTACGGCCACATCCGCGAGAACTGGGGACCCTTGTACGACAAGGCGATCGGCTGGCTGAACAACCCGCTGGGCTCACTGGTCGGCAAACAGCCCCCGGCCAACCCCGCCCCGGCCAGACCGCTGCGCGACTACGCCGGCGTCTACGCCAGCGACTATTGGGGGCCGGCCCTCGTCACCGAACGCGACGGCGCGCTGCAACTGGCGATGGGCCCGAAACATCGGACCAGCACGCTGACCCACTGGGACGGCGACACCTTCACCTTCCCGCTGACCGACGAAAACGCCCCACCCGGAACGGTTTCCAAGGCCGTATTCACGGGCGCCTCGCTGAACTTGGAGTACTACGACTCGAACAAGCTGGGGACGTTCACCCGATGACTCTCGCCGCGACGACTGGGCTCACCGACGCCGAAGTGGCGCAGCGGGTGGCCGACGGCAAGAGCAATGCGGTGCGGGAACGGGCCACGCGCAGCATCACCGACATCGTGCGGGCCAACGTCTTCACCCGGATCAACGCGATCCTGGGGGTGCTGCTGCTGATCGTGCTGGCGACGGGCTCGCTGATCAACGGCATGTTCGGGCTGTTGATCATCGCCAACAGCGTCGTCGGCATGGTCCAGGAGATCCGGGCCAAGCAGACCCTGGACAAGCTGGCGATCGTGGGGCAGGCGAAACCGTTGGTGCGCAGGCAATCCGGCACCCGGGCGGTGCCGCCCGATGAGGTGGTGCTGGACGACATCATCGAGCTGGGCCCCGGGGATCAGGTGGTCGTCGACGGCGAAATCGTCGAAGAGGCGAACCTGGAAGTCGACGAGTCGCTGCTGACCGGTGAGGCCGACCCCATCGCCAAGGCCGTCGGCGACGAGGTGCTATCGGGCAGCTTCGTCGTCGCGGGCAGCGGCGCCTACCGGGCCACCAAGGTCGGACCGGACGCCTACGCGACCAGGCTCGCCGAGGAGGCCAGCAAGTTCACCCTGGTGAAATCCGAACTGCGCAACGGCATCAACCGCATCCTGCAGTTCATCACCTACCTCTTGGTACCCGCCGGTCTGCTCACCATCTACACCCAGCTGTTCACCACGACCCACCCGGGCTGGCGGCAGGCCGTGCTGCGCACCGTCGGCGCGCTGGTCCCGATGGTCCCCGAAGGGCTGGTGCTGCTGACGTCGGTCGCCTTCGCGGTCGGCGTCGTCAGGCTCGGTCAGCGCCGCTGCCTGGTGCAGGAACTGCCCGCCATCGAGGGACTCGCCCGGGTCGACGTGGTCTGCGCGGACAAGACCGGCACCCTGACCGAAAGCGGCATGCGGGTCGCGCGCGTCGACGAACTCGGCGCACCGGGCGAGCGCGAATCCATCGCCGACGTGCTGGCGTCGTTGGCCGCCCAGGATCCGCGACCCAACGCCAGCATGCGGGCGATCGCCGAGACCTGCGGCGAGCCGCCGGGCTGGACCGCCACGGCGACGGCACCTTTCAAGTCGGCCACCAAGTGGAGCGGTGTGTCCTTCGCCGACCACGGCAACTGGGTGATGGGGGCGCCGGACGTGCTGCTGGAGCCGGGATCGGCGGCCGCCGACCAGGCCGAGCGGATCGGGGCCCAGGGGTTGCGGGTCCTGCTGGTCGCCGCCGCCGACGTGGCCGTCGACCACCCGAACGCGCCGGGCCGCGTCACCCCGGTCGCGCTGGTGGTCCTCGAACAGAAGGTGCGTCCGGACGCCCGCGAGACGCTGGATTACTTTGCCGGTCAAGGCGTTTCGGTGAAGGTATTGTCCGGCGACAACGCCGTCTCGGTCGAGGCCGTCGCCGGCAAGCTCGGGCTGCACGGCGAGACGATGGACGCGCGCCGATTGCCCTCCGAGCCGGCGCAATTGGCCGACGCGCTGGACACCCACACCACCTTCGGCCGGGTCCGGCCGGACCAGAAGCGCGCCATTGTGCATGCCCTGCAATCCCACGGCCACGCCGTGGCGATGACCGGGGACGGCGTCAACGACGTGCTGGCCCTCAAGGACGCCGACATCGGCGTCGCGATGGGCGCCGGCAGCCCGGCGTCTCGCGCGGTCGCGCAGATCGTCTTGCTGGACAACAGGTTCGCCACGCTGCCGTACGTCGTCGCCGAGGGTCGCCGGGTGATCGGCAACATCGAGCGGGTCGCCAACCTGTTCTTGACCAAGACGGTGTACTCGGTGCTGCTGGCCTTGCTGGTGGGCATCGAATGCCTGCTCGCCAAGCCCCTCAAGGCCGACCCGCTGCTGTATCCCTTCCAGCCCATCCACGTCACCATCGCCGCCTGGTTCACCATCGGCATACCGTCGTTCATCCTGTCGCTGGCGCCCAACAACGAACGGGCCCACGCGGGTTTCGTGCGCCGCGTGCTGACCTCGGCGCTGCCGTGCGGGCTGATCGTCGGCACCGCGACGTTCGCCTCCTACCTGCTGGCCTACCGCGGCCGGCACGCCACCTTCGCCCAACAGGATCAGGCGTCGACCGCGGCGCTGATCACGCTGCTGATGACGGCGCTGTGGGTGCTGGCGGTGGTGGCCCGGCCGTACCAGTGGTGGCGGGTGGCGCTGGTAATCGCTTCGGGCCTGGCCTATGTGGTGATTTTCAGCCTCCCGCTGGCGCGCAAGGCGTTCCTGCTCGACCCGTCCAATGTGGCGGTGACCTCCACGGCGCTGGGCGTCGGGCTGCTGGGCGCGGCCGCGATCGAGGCCACCTGGTGGATCCGCGCCAAAGTGCTGGGCGTGCAGCCGCGGTTGTGGCGCTGAGCGCGCCGAACTCACCGCAGGGCCTTGTCACCGGCCAAGTACGATGCCGGGAAAAGGGAGGGCGCATGGGATTCCTGGACAAGGCGAAGGACCTGTTGTCGCAGAACGCCGACAAGGTCGAGACGGCGATCGAGAAGGCCGGCGAGTTCGTCGACGACAAGACGCAGGGCAAGTACACCGACACCATCCACCAGGTGCAGGAGCAGGCCAAGAAGGCCACCGGCGCCGCGGGCACCGGCGACCAGCAGAACTGAGCCATGGCCAAGCTTTCCGGATCCATCGATGTCCCGCTGCCACCCGAGGTGGCCTGGCAGCACGCCTCCGACCTGTCCCGGTACAAGGACTGGCTGACCATCCACCGGGTGTGGCGCAGCACCCTGCCCGACGAGATCGAAAAGGGCTCGGTCGTCGAGTCGATCGTCGAGGTCAAGGGCATGTACAACCGGATCAAATGGACGGTGGTGCGCTACAAGCCGCCCGAGGGCATGACGCTCAACGGTGACGGCGTCGGCGGGGTCAAGGTGAAGCTGATGGCCAAGATCGCGCCCAAGGACGAGGGCTCCGTCGTCAGCTTCGACGTGCACCTGGGCGGCCCGGCGCTGTTCGGGCCCATCGGCATGATCGTCGCCGCCGCCCTGCGCGGCGACATCGACCGGTCGCTGGAGAATTTCGTGGCGGTGTTCACCCGATCCGACCCGAGCACGAACGGCGACGGCAAAGCCCATCGCTGAGCGCCGATGAGTTTTCCGCCCGGCGGCGGTCGATAGGGTGAAGCCCCTTCTCCCGGGGCCAGGACACCTCAAGGAGGTCACCGTGCCCGTCCGCGACTGCGCCCCGCTGGGCGCCCCGTGCTGGATCGATCTGACCACGTCCGACGTCGCCGGAGCCCAGCAGTTCTACGGCACGGTCTTCGGCTGGACCTTCGAGTCCGCCGGACCCGAATACCACGGCTACGTCAACGCCGCCAAGGACGGCCACCCGGTGGCCGGCATCATGGCCAACCGGCCCGAAGCCGGGTCGCCCGACCACTGGGCCACCTACTTCCACACGGCCGACATCGACACCACCGTCGCCGCGGTAAGCACTGCCGGCGGTTCGGTGTGCATGGCGATGGAGGTGCCCGCCAAGGGCCACATGGCCGTGGCGACCGACCCCAACGGCGCCGTGTTCGGGTTGTGGCAGCCGCTGGAGCATCGCGGTTTCGAGATCATCGGGGCGGCGGGCAGCCCGGTCTGGCACCAGCTGACCACGCGCGGCTACGGCGCGGCCCTCGACTTCTACCGCGACGTGCTCGGATGGCAAACCGAGCCGGTTTCCGATACCGACGAATTCCGGTACAGCACAGCACGGTTCGGCGACGAGGAGTTGCTCGGCGTGATGGACGGCGCCGCTGTCCTGCCGCAGGAGATTTTGTCGCAGTGGGTGATCTTCTTCGGCGCCGAGGACGTCGACACGACGCTACGGGTGATCGCCGATAACGGTGGCACGGTGGTGCGTGCCGCCGAGGACACGCCGTACGGGCGGCTGGCCGCCGCGAGCGATCCGACGGGTGTGGTCTTCAACCTGTCCTCGCTGCGGACCTAGCGGTTCCCGTACGGCGAGCCTCACGCTCGCTCACGCGGGCCGGCGCCGGAGTCCGTTAACCTCGCTACCATGACTCGCCGCCTGCGCCCCGGTTGGCTGGTGGCGTTTTTCGCCGTGGTGGTGTCGGCTAGCGCATGGCTGCCGTGGCTGAGGACGACCGTGAACGGCGGCGGCTGGGCCAACGCCATCGGCGGCGCCCACGGCAACTTGGAACTGCCA
This sequence comes from Mycobacterium sp. NGS33, assembly GCF_059812885.1. Taxonomy (NCBI): domain Bacteria; kingdom Bacillati; phylum Actinomycetota; class Actinomycetes; order Mycobacteriales; family Mycobacteriaceae; genus Mycobacterium; species Mycobacterium sp. NGS33. The sequence continues at coordinate 27,042 of NZ_JCALDN010000002.1, forward strand.
CGGGGGTTCGGCGCGGGCCAGCTCATCGTGCTGTTGGCCTCGACGCTGCTGGTGGTCGGCGCGATGATCGGTCGCGGTCTGTCGGTGAAACTCGCTTCGGTTGCCGCACTGTTGATTTCGTCGTTGCTGGTGGCGCTGACGGCGTGGTACTACAAGCTCAACGTCAACCCCCCGGTGTCGGCCGAATACGGCCTCTACGTCGGGGCGAGTGCTGCCGTGTGCGCGGTGGCGTGCTCGCTGGTGGCCGTCGTCGCCGCGCTGGCCTCCGGCCGGCCCGGCCGCTGAACCGTCAGGCCGACGGGAATTCGTGGGTGCCCGACGTGGCGCTGCTGTCGGGCTCGTTGACGCCGAATACGAAGGGCGCGAACGCGATTTCACGCCCGTCCGGGTCGCGGAAGGTGACCGCACCGGTGGCCGCCCAATAGGGGTGCTGCTCGACGGGTTCGACGCCCGCCTCGCGCAGGCGGGCGAGGGCGGCTTGTTGCGCCTGCTGGTCGGGAAAGTACAGGCACAGCTGCTCGTGGTGGTCCACCGCGACGGTGTCGTCGGCCTCCACGATTTCCATGGTGAGGTTCCAGCTGGGCAACCCGAAGATCGCGCCGTTGCTCCCGTAGCTGCCCGCGAACGTTTCATAGAGCGGTAACCCCACCAGATCGCGATAGAACTGCACGGTTTCCGCGAAATGCGAGGAGCGGCGGGCGAATCGGATGGCCCCGATGGGCGCCAGGCGCAGCGGCCAGTGCGTTGTGTGGTGGCGCTTGTCGGCGCTCATCACAGTCCGATCGCCCGAGCGGCCGAGTCGGCCGTGTCCCAGCGGCGCAGTTCCGCGCCGGGCGCCCAGGTCGAGTGGGTGCCGCTGGAGATCCGCTCGGGCAGTTGGAGTTTGCACACCGGGCCGTCGCCGAGCCGCGCGGCGTCGAACACCAGGCAATAGGAGGCGTCGGCGTTCATGTCGGTGGTGAGGGTGACCAGGTAACCGTCGTCTTCACCGGCGGCGCCCACGCGCGGCGCCATCGCGGTCTCGCTGCCGTAGACACCGGCGCCGAAGGTGAACCCCTCCTCGCGCCCGGTGCGCAGGTCGTGTTTGACCAGACCGTCGAACAAGAACCAGCCGGGCTTGCCGGTGGCGGCGTAGGTGTAGCGGTAGTCGCGCGCGGCGTGGTCGGGATTGATGGTGCCGAACTCGGTGACCGATTCCGAGAGCTGCTCTTCTCGCACCGCGCCGGTGACCAGGTTGAAGCGCCACCGGTGCAGCCGCGCCTGCAGGCGATCCAGGGCGAGGAAGCGAAACAGCTTCTCCCACTTGGTACCTCCGGTATCCAGGGGGGAGGGGTCACCTTCGAAGAATCCGTCGACCACGATCTCGTCGCCCTCCTCGTAGGCGTTGGTGAAGTGCAGCACGAAGGTGGGATCGGCCTCGAACCAGCGAATGTCGGCGGTGCTGCCGCGGCGCGGGATCACCGCGAATCGCGACGGCATGTCGGGATAGAAGCGCGGTAGGTGCACGTCGTGCTCGAGCAGCTGGGGGTCCCAGAACAGCGGGAAATCGTTGAGAATGGCGTAGTTTTCGGTGAACGCCATGTCGTGGGGCAGCCGCGGCCCGGGCAGCGGGATGTCGACGTAGTGCGCCAGTTCGTTGCGCTCGTCGACCACGCCGTAATGCATGTACGGCTCTTGCTTGCTGTAGTTGAAGAACAGCAGCTCGCCGGTCCTGTTGTCCACCTTGGGATGTGCGGACACGCCCCATTCGGCCGGGAAGCCGCCGTTCCAGGATTCCTTGCCCAGCGTGCCGGCGGAGTACGGGTCGATCCTGTACAGGTCGCCGCACTGGTAGAAGCTGGTCAGGGCGACCCCGCGGTGGACGATCACATCCGTGCTCGACGCGTCCTTCATCCGGGTGCGCGCGCCCCATCCCTGCTCGCGGCGGGTCAGTTGGACGGGCTCGGCCAGCCCCGGCCACAGCGGTCCGCCGGCCTCGTTCTCGGCCAGAAAACCGTCGGTGCGGATGAATCGGTTGCGGTAGAAGGCCTTTCCGTCCCGGAAGCCGACCACGTGCACCATGCCGTCGCCGTCGAACGGGTGGTAGGTCTTCAATGCCGGGTGCAGCGGGTTCTCGGTGTTGCGCAGGTAGACGCCGTCCAGGTCGCGGGGGATCTCGCCCTCGACGGCGACGAGGTCGTCGGCATCCCACTCGGTGGTCTGGGGGCGCCATGGCCCGGTCCGGTAGGGATGGTCGTCGTCTTCGGGCAGGGTCGAGAGGAATTTGCCGACGATTTCGATGTCCATGGTCACGCGACTTCGGTGCCGCTGACGACGAAACTGACTGTGGTAGCGGTGCTTCCGCCGAAGTTGAGGGTGCCGAAGCTCCGCGCGCCCTCGACCTGATAGTCACCGGCGGCGCCGCTGACCTGCTTGGCCGCGTCGAGCAACATCCGCACGCCGGACGCGCCGACCGGGTGTCCGCCGCCGATCAGCCCGCCGCTGGGGTTGATCGGCAGCCGGCCGCCGATCTCGATCTCGCCGTTCTCGATCGCCTTCCACGATTCACCCGGGCCGGTCAGCCCGAGGTGGTCGATGGCCAGGTACTCGCTGGGGGTGAAGCAGTCGTGCACCTCGAATCCGTCGATGTCGTCGAGGCCGCGCCGCGCGCGACGCAGCGCGTCGGCTACCGCGGCCCGCACATGGGGGAGGACGTACGGGTCGCCGTCGGCGCGGTCCAGTTTCTGCCGCAGTCCCAGCCCGACGGTGCGGTGGCCCCAGCCGTCGATGCGCCCGATCGGGCGTGCCTCGGGGTGCTCGCGCAGGTAGGCGTCGCTGGCGAGCACCAATCCCGCGCCGCCGTCGGTCATTTGGCTGCAGTCGAACCGCCGCAGTCGCCCTTCGGTGATCGGGTTGGTCGCGTCGTCGTCGCCGATCGGATCCGGGACGGTCCACTCGCGGGTCTGGGCGTTGGGGTTACGCCGGGCGTTGGCGAAGTTGAGCTGGGCGATCGCGCGCAGGTGCGCGTCGTCCAGGCCGTACCGTCGGTCGTATTCGTCGGCCACTTGGGCGAACATGGACGGCCACAGGTAGCGGGCGTCGGCGCCCTCGTGTCCGGTCCACGCGGCGGCGCCCAGGTGCTGGGCGGCGGTGTCGCCGGGGGCGGTCTTCTCCAGTTCGATGCCCACCACCAATGCGGTGTCGTATGCGCCCGATCGCAGATCGGCCATCGCCGCCAGCGCCGCCACGCTGCCGGAGGCGCACGCCGCTTCGTGCCGCGAGGCCGGGGTGTCCCACAGGCCATCGCACACCGTCGCCGGCATCGCCCCGAGGTGGCCCTGCCGGGCGAACATCTCGCCGAGCGCGTTGCCGACGTGCACCACCCCGACGGCGGCCGCATCAAGCTTGGCGGCGGTCAGTGTGGCGTCAACGACTTCGGCGGTCAGCGCGGCGAAGTCGCGGCCTTCCTTGGTGAGGTTGCGCGCGAAATCGCTTTGGTAACCACCGAGAATCCACACACCGGGCGACCCATCCATACGCCGACGGTACTCCCGCAGGGCGGGGTTGTTGAGACCTATCGGCGAGCCGTGCCGACCGGTATCGGGGCGGTGAAAGGCCGGGAAAAAGGGCGGCCCCGTCGGCTCTCGGGCTGAACCGACGGGACCTAGGCGGACACGAAGGCCGGCCGACGTGCTCGCCTCTGTTGGATCATTGCCGCCCATGGGGGTCGACAAACATGCTGACCCAATCTGTTTCAGTGTGGCACGCCGATCGCACGGTGCCAGGCGAATGGCAAATCTCGTTTTGCGTGTGTGCAACAGCGTCGGTTGACGTTCCAAGGCGGCGAGGCTGAGCTGCGCATGTGGTGCGCTTGTACCGGTGGTGGGTCGGCCAGCAACGTGGCGCGGTCACCCGCCGCGGCGCCCCGGAAATCAACCGCGCCGGCCGCCGCGATCATGCCCGCCTCGTAGCGACAAGAGTGCCCGCCGGCGGACGGCCGCCCCGGCCCGGTCCGACCGGCCTTTGCCCCATCCTGGCAGCGCTTGGCAGGCCGAGTGATCGAGTTCAGCGGCAGACGTGGCAAAGTCGCCGACGCTTCCCAGCTCTGCGGATCGTCGGGGAGCTAATCGTCGAACGGGTGCGACGGGGGCCGGACTCGCTGCGTTGCGACACGGTCACGGATGCATACCTATCGATTCATCAGTGGTCACATGTGCCCCGTTGATCACTATCGTCACATGAGCCAACTAAGGACGATGTCCTACCCCTCGAAAGGTGTTCCATGTCGGCGTTTCTGCGAAGTGTGTCGCTCACGATGGCGTCGGCGGCCGCTGTCGGATTCGTCCTCGTGGTCGGGCCCGCGCCGCCGGCACACGCCACACCGTGTGGGGCGCCCGAGGCGAATGTGGACCCTCCCGCTCCGCCGGTGGCGATGCCCGCGCCGCAGCCGGTCGTCCAGCCACCGACCGGGCGCAGGCCCACGCACACGAATGATCAGGCGCCGCTGCCGCGGCTGGGTCCGCTGATCTCGTCCCTGCTCAAGCCGGCCGCGCCGGGCCGGCAGTACTCCGCGCCGGTGCACCCGCGAGCCGAAGGGCCGGGAGCCGATCCGGCCGCGCCGATGTACCCGCAAGCCGAGGTGTTGCCGCCCGGCCCCAATCCGCCCCCACCCGGGGTCCCCGCGCTGCCGCCGAATGCCAACCAGCTGCGTCCCAACGCCGCGCCGATTCCGCAGCCGCAGCCCGAACCGGGACCGCCGCCTCCTTCGATCGCCGGAGCGCCGACGTCCCTCGTCGACTGGGTGACCGGACCTAACGGTCCGAACAAAACCCTGCAACGTTTCAGCATCTCCGGTACCGACCTCGGGATCGCCTGGGACAACGGCGATCCCGCCAACCGTCAGGTTCTGATGGCCTTCGGTGACACCTTCGGCTATTGCAAGGTGCACGGCCAGCAGTGGCGTTACAACACCCTGTTCCGCAGCAACGACCACGACCTGTCCAAGGGGATTCACATCGCCGACGGTTCCCCCAACGACAAGTACTCCGGGTCGCCGGTGTGGGCGCCCGGGCTGTCCAAGCAGGTCGTCAACACCATCCACAAGGCGGCCCACGAGACGGGCATCATTCCGACCGCGGCGATGTCGATGGGCCGGACCCAGTACATGAGCTACATGTCGATCCGCCAGTGGGGCCGCGACGGTGAGTGGTCGACCAACTACTCGGCGATCGCCAGATCCAACGACAACGGCCAGAACTGGGGGATCTTCCCGACCACCATTCGGACGGCATCACCGGATGCCATACCTGGAGCCGGGTTCACGCCGGGAAACGAAAACTTCCAGATGGGCGCGTTCCTGAAGGGGAACGACGGCTACCTCTACCAGTTCGGCACCCCGTCGGGACGTGGCGGCGCGGCATTCCTGTCTCGCGTCCCACCGAACCAATTGCCCGACCTGACCAAGTACCAGTACTGGAACGGCGACAACGGCGGCCATTGGGTCGCGAACAATCCGGGCGCGGCGACGCCGATCTTCCCGGGACCCGTCGGCGAAATGTCGGCTCAGTACAACAGTTATCTCAAGCAGTACCTGGTGCTCTACACCGACGGCGGCAGCAACGACGTGGTGGCACGGACAGCACCGACGCCGCAAGGGCCGTGGAGTCCCGAGCAACCGCTGGTGTCGTCCTTCCAGATGCCCGGTGGCATCTATGCGCCGATGATCCATCCCTGGTCGTCGGGACGAGACCTGTACTTCAACCTGTCGTTGTGGTCGGCATACGACGTGATGCTGATGCACACCGTGCTGCCGTAAAGCGTTGCCACCGAACAACGATGGCCGAGTGAGAGGAGGGCGATGATGATCGCCTTGGAGTATCACGACAACTGTTGCGGCCTCGCCGACCCGCTCACTCCTCTCGCGGCGGCGGCGTTACCCGACGGTGTGCCCAGTTCGTCGGCGGGCGCGGCCAGCCGGGGCGAAGACCTCGACGGCGCGCAGGCCCACACGGTGTTCGACGGTCATCGTCCGGACTTCTGGACGGTGGGCAGGCCGGGCCTGCGAGACATCGAGGTGTGCATCGAAGGGACCCGCGCGGACGGCGCGATCAGCCTGGGCCTGGTGGTCAACGGCCTGGACTGCAGTGGTGTTCCGATTGACCAGGCGCTTTCGCTCGCAGACGCCCGGGGGGATGCGGGCGTCTGCGGCGTTAGCTGCCGGGGAGGCGGACACCTCAAAGCCAGTTAGCCGATGGCTCAGCGCTTTTCGAGGCCCGCCGGCACCGATCTGCGTCATGGGGTGTCGGTCACGGCGGCGGCGGGAACCACCGCTTGCCATCCGTGGTCCACCCGCACGGCAGGTAGTTCCAGTGTGCCGGCGGGGTGGGGTCGAAGCTCAGGCACTTCGGTGCATATAACGACGGCGCGGGAGGGGGCGGCGGTGCCGGTTGGTCCTCGGCGCTCGCGGTAGCCCCGCTGAGCGTCACGGCCCCAGCGGCCATCAGTGTCGCGACTAGCTTCCGCATCGCAGGCTCGGCAGGTCTTATGCCCCAACGAAGCGACGGGCGCTACGTTTCTTCCCTCACATGCACGGTGTCGATGCTAGTCCTCTTTTCCGGCTTTCGCGTGGAACTCGAACGGCTGCCGCCGGGCAAAGGGGCGGGCGCACGGCGGGACGGCCACATGCGCCGTGGCGGCCGGTTCCGCTGCCCGCTGTCCTGGCGAGGGCGCGGAGCGCGGGACACTAGACGAAGTCGATGAACACAAGCTGGACACGGCGTCACAACGAAAAGTACGATCGTGGTCTGATCATCTACTTGTAGAGCGGGGATTTTCTTGCGGCACAAAGCCGTGCAAGCAGGAGCATTGCAATGAGGTCTCTCGAGGGGAGCTCACCGCCGGTGTTTGCGGTGAGCGCCTGTGGAACCGCTCTGCGCCGCCCGAGGCACGCGCTGGTTGCGGGCGGCCACTTCAGACACGGTCGGTCCTTGCTCGCCGCGCTCATCGCCGAGCAGACCCGTCAAGACAGCTGGCGCGCAATCGAAGTCATTGCGGATACGCATAATCGCCGCGTCGAGTCATACCTGCAGCGTCGACGGCATCGTCCGTGGCGCAACCGGGGATCCTAACCTTTCGAGATTGACCCTTTCATGTCGTGACCGGCGTTGCGCTACAACGCCGGCGGGGTCGGCTATCGCAACGGCCGAAAACTGCCATAGCCACTTCGCGGGGTTCTCGGAGCCGCCGCCCAAGATCCGGTCACGGGTCGCGATTCGTCGAATCACGTTGTGAATCAACAACTAACGCCTTAACACGCGGCCGCTCGCGACACATGCGGAGCCGGTCGGTATTGCGGCCCCTGGGCACCGAAAGCGAATCGGGCTGCGCAATGCCCAGGGCGCAAATGTTTTCGGATCAGTGGACGGGTGCTGCGGCCGTGCAAGTTGCACAGGTACGGCCGTCACACCGCTAATCAGGGTGGATAACAATGGATTTCGGATGTTTACCGCCAGAGGTCAACTCCGGCCGGATGTACGCCGGCCCCGGGGCCGGCCCGATGCTGGCCGCCGCAGCGGCGTGGGATGGGTTGGCCGTCCAACTGCACTCCGCGGCGGCGTCGTACGAGTCGGTGATCGCGAGCCTGACAGGTGACTGGCGAGGCACCTCGTCGGGCATGATGGCGGCGGCCGCAGCGCCGTATGCCGCGTGGATGAGCGCGACCGCCGTGCAAGCCGAACAGGCCGCGGATCAGGCGCGAGTGGCGGTATCCGCCTATGAAGCCGCGTTCGCCGCGACCGTGCCGCCCCCGGTCGTCGCCGCCAACCGTGCCCGGTTGATGGCGCTGATCGCGACGAACTTCCTCGGTCAAAACACTTCGGCGATCATGGCCACCGAGGCCGAGTACGCCGAGATGTGGGCCCAGGATGCCGCGGCGATGTACGGCTATGCCGGTTCCTCGGCGGCCGCCGCGCAAATGACCCTGTTCGATCCGGCGCCGCGGACAACCAACCCGGCCGGGACGGCGGCACAGGCCGCCGCCGTCACCAACGCCGTCGGCGGGTCGGTCGCGACCAACACGCAATCGGCTCTGCCGCAACTGATGTCCGTCGTGCCGCAATCGCTGCAGAGCCTGACCACGCCTGCTGCTGCTGCCGACCCCCCGTCGCTGCTGTCGGCGCTCGACTCGGCGCTCACGGGTCCGCTGGGTCCCGTGTCGCTCTTCGGCATCGGGGGCAGCCCTTATCTGCTGGGCGTCGAAAACTATCTGGTGCCACAAAACGTGGCCAATGTGAACAGTGCCAGGCAGCGGCTGGACCGCGACCGACTCAAGCTGGCCCAGCTCGGCGGCGGGGCCGAGCCGGGCAACGGCGTGGTCGGCTCACCGAGGCCCGGTGGTGCCGAAGTTCCAACGGGAATGGGCCGAGCGGCCGTGGTCGGGCGCCTGTCGGTGCCGCAGGGATGGGCCGCCGCCGCCCCGGAAGTTCGGCCGGTCGCCATGGTGTTGCCACAAACCACAGTCGCCGGTGCGCCGGCCGCACTGGCGGCAGAGGGGCAGGGGTCGCTGTTCGGCAACATGGCCGCTTCGGGTCTGGCCGGGCGTGCCGTGGCCGCCGCCGGTGGTGGTTCTTCTCGCGGAATGAGCCTCGGGGGCAGCGCATTCGGGCGGGCGGCAACTACCGCCACCATCATCGTCATCAACGCCGACGACGCGCGGGACTAGCTGCCGTCACCAATATCGAGGAGCAGCAATGGATTTTGGAGCCTTACCCCCGGAGATCAACTCCGCTCGGATGTATGCCGGTCCCGGTTCGGGGCCGATGTTGGCCGCCGCGTCGGCGTGGGATGGCTTGGCCGCTCAGCTGCACTCTGCGGCGGCATCGTACGACGCGGTGATTTCCAACCTGGCCAGCGGTTGGCAGGGGCCGTCGTCGGCGGCCATGGCGGCCGCGGTTGCACCCTACGTGGAGTGGATGAGCGTCACCGCCGCGCAGGCCGAGCAGGCCGCCTCGCGGGCCAGGGCGGCGGTGGCCGCCTACGAGACCGCGTTCACGGCGACGGTGCCCCCGGTGGCGATCGCGGAGAACCGCAGCCGGCTGGCGGCACTGGTGGCGACCAATGTGCTGGGCCACAACGCTGCCGCGATCGCGGCCACGGAGGCGGAGTACGGGCGGATGTGGGCGCAAGACGCCGCGGTGATGTACGGCTACGCCGGATCCTCGGCGACCGCCGCGCAGATGACGCCGTTCGATTCGGCGCCCCAAACCACCAATCCCGCGGGAGCGGTCGGTCAATCGGGCGCCGTCGCCCAGGCCGCCGGCGTCGCTCCCGCCAACGCGCAATCCGCCCTGTCGCAGCTGATGTCCTCGACGCCGCGAACCTTGCAAAGCCTGGCAGCGCCGGCTGCATCCCCCGCAGCGGATCCGTCGTCGTTGGCGACATGGCTGAACAACCTGAACTCCACACCGCTGGCGCGGATCGCCGCGAACGTCGAGTTCGTCACCAAAGCCATTCGTCCGGTGAACGACACGCTGCTCAGCCTGAGCTTGGGCCTGGTGGTGACGGCACGGACCTGGAGCGACACGGCCGTCGACCTGGAGGGACCGCTGTTCGCCGCGCTCGGTTCGAGCACGCAGGCGGGCGCGGCGGCCGGCGCGTCCGCCGTGTCCGCAAGTGTCGGCAGCGCGGGGCTGGCAGGAGCGTTATCCGTACCGCCGAGCTGGGCGGTGGCCAGCCCGGGGATCAAGCTGGCCGCCACCGTGCTGGAGTGCACCAGCGCGGCGGCAGCGCCGACGGTCGTGGCGAGCACGAGTGGTCTCGCTGGCGAAATTGCCCTGGCGGCCATGGCCGGAAGCGCCCTGGGCGGTGCGGTGCCCCGCGGGATCACCGGAACCGCCGTGCGGGGGGTGGGACGCCGCCCCTCGGACGAGGGCGCCGACACGCCGGACAAGCTGAAGACCGTCCTGGCGGAACTGCAACAGGCGCCCGAGGCGGTTCAGCACTGGCACACCGACAAGGCGCACCTGGAAAGCCTTTTAGACCAGCTGGCCAAGAAACCGGGCGTCCATGCCGTGCACGTGTCCTCTGCCGAGAAGTCCAAAGCCACACCGCCCCGGGCCACGTGGGGGTAGCCGCACGTGGGCTAGACCTATGGCACCGTCAGGCGGCGCTGTGGCGATGCCACAGCGCGTGGGTCGGCGGCGTCGTCGGGCCGCGAGGGTCGGCCGACAGGTGGGACACCGACGCCACGGTCACGTCGCCGCGTGGCGCGGGACGCACGGTGTTGCGACGGATCCACCAGGCGGCCGTCATGGCCACGCCGGCGAGCGCCAGCGCCGCGACGATCACCACGTCTCCCAAGGCGAGCAACACGATGAAGCCCGCGGTGAGCCACAGTGTCTCGGCAATCGGGTAACGGACACCGGAGCGTTCGCTGGAAAGAATCTGCCGCATGTCGGCCTCGCTGGATAGACGGGCCACCGCTCAATCAGTGACTATCTGCCACAACGCCTGAACGGCCGCAAGGCTGCCCGATCCGGCGGCGCGGTGACCCAACTCACCATTGGCTGCTCGCGCCGGCGCGACGCTGGTTTGCCAACGCGGCAAGGCCTAAGCCGAGGAACAGCGCTGCGCCGCCGCCGGTGATGGCGGCTCCGGCCCGCGGCAGCGTATGGCGTTGGACGCCGCGTAGCGCCGCGACGACGTCCAGGGCGTCGGTGAGCAGCCCAAGTTGTAGCGCGCGGGTGCGCAATCGAGGAGAGGCATCCGTGACGGCGAGGGCCAGCGTCAGTTCGCGAGACCCGAACAGCTGGGTGGTGAAGGGCTGCCGCTCGGCGCCGGCCAGTCCGAACAGGCGTGCGGCCTTGGCTGGAGCCGCCCATGCGGTCACGCCGGTGGCGAATCGCAGCGCGGCGAATGTCGGGATGAGGACGCGGTTCGGTGCGGTGGTCATCAGACCATCCTGTTCCACTGTGCGGCCGATGCACACCCCGAAATGCCCCGACGGCCGTCCGAGGACGAATGCCGTTGCCGGACAGTGAGTTAGCGCGAACTCGTGGTGATCGGGCAGGACGAGTGGCATGCGCTGCACCGTCACACACCGGCTACGGTGCCCCCGGCAGGATTCGAACCTGCGACACCGGCTTTAGGAGAGCCGTGCTCTATCCCCTGAGCTACGAGGGCGGACGGGCCTGAGCTTACCGGCAGGGCGGCCGCGAAATCACCGCGGCGGTCAGCGCAGTTCGGCGATCACCTTCGAGAAGTTTTCGATGTTGTTGTCCTGCACGGTGAAGGACGACACGCCGTACTTCTCCCGGTACGCGGACAAGGTGTCGGCGATCTCGCGCGGCGAACCGCTGAGCACCGAGGGCTGCGACAGGATCTCCTCGTCGGACAGATCCGGCGAGTAACTGCGGGTCAACTTGAGGTCCGGCTCCGTCTCCCCGGTCCGCGGCATCGCCGTGATGGCCAGGTTCAGCTCCAGCGAGTCGAACCGATCTCCGGCCGCCTTGCGGACGAAGTCGACCCGCTCGGCGAACGGATCCTCGACGTCGCGCACCCGGGATCCGGTCAGCCCGATGATGTCGGCGTTGCGGGCGGCGATGGTCAACACCCGGTCGCCGTTGCCGGCGATGATCAGCGGCGTCGACGGGTGATGTTCCTTCAGATAGCCGGTCATGTGTTCGAGGTAGTCGACCCGCTCGCGGGCGCTGGGATACGGGATCTCCGCGGCTTCGAACTCCTCGCGGACGTAACCGGTGCCAAGGCCGATCTCCAGGCGGCCGTCGCTGAGCAGATCCAGCGCTTGCATGTCCCGGCTGAGCAGGGCCGGCTTGTAGAACGCGGAATTGAGCACATACATGCTCAGCCGCAGCGTCGTGGTGACCATCGCGACGGCGGTCAGTGTCGGGAAGGGCGCGGCGGCGCCCAAATGGTCGGGCACACAAAGAATGTCGAAGCCGGCGTCTTCGGCACGCTTGGCCTTATCCAGCAGGGCCTCGCGCGACTTGAAGAACCGCATGCTAATTCCGAAGCGAAAATCCTTGGCCACCAACATTCTCCGTTCAACGATGCGATATCGACCAACTGCGGGCGGCGTCGGCCAGCCCTTGGATCAGGGCGCTGGTGACCGACGACAAACCGTCGTCGCCCGGCAGCGGGCTGCGCGGGCTGATCCCGCGGACCCGCGCCGAGAGCTCCAGCTGGGTTCCGCCCCCGCGGACCCGGTTCACCGGGTTGCGCGGGTGCAGGCCCCGCAATTCCGGCGGGATGTCGTCGAGGTCGGTGATCAGCTGGTAGCCGGCCAGCCGGATGTGCTGGGTCAGATGGGCGGCCAACGCCCGGTTACGGCCCCCGGCCAGTAGCTGGGTGCTGCGTCCGTCACGGCCGTACCCGTGCAGTGAGACCGCGACGTCGACATGGTCGAGGAACTCGGCGAGCAACGGTGACTCGGCCGGATCGAACAGCGCCGACGCCAGGTGGTGCGGGTAGTGATCGGGGTGGCGCACCACGTAGACCGACGCACCGGCCGCCTCGGCGGCGCGCTCGGCGATCACGTCGGTCATCTCTTCCAGACCGCCGCCATGGATCGCCAAAAAGCCGAAACGCGAACGCAATTGGCTGCTCTCGGTCACGCCGGGCGCGCTCAGCAACGCCGAAAGTGATTGCGGCCCAGGCCGGGACGTCGACGCTTTCGGGCGGGGCCAGCCGGCCGGGTCCCAGCGGCGCAGGAAGTCGACCCAGCGTTGCGGCAACCCGTGCTGGGTGGCGCCGTCGATGATCTTGGGCAGGTAGCCCGGCCGGGGCGGGCCCGGCGTCACCCGGTGGTCGATGTACACCCAGGCCGGCGCCGGTCCGTCGTCGGTGTGCACGGTCATTTCGTCGCGCCGGTAGCGCACCGGCACACCCTCGGCGCTGTCCAACGTCGCCAAGTCACCGTCGGAGATCTGCCAGACCACCCCGTACACCCGGTTACCCGCCAGCGGTTCGACGGTGGCCACGCCGCGCTGATTGATCAGCCAGTCGTGATCGGCCAGCACCGCCGGCCGCGGATGCGCGGCGTCGGGGCAGCGTTGCGCCATCTGCCGGACGCATAGGTTCGACCCGTATGCGAAGTAAAGATGCCGGCGGGCCGGCATTCAGCCGGTCACCGTCAGCCAGATGAGCACCACGTTAAGCAGACTAATCAATACGCCGACCGCCCAGCCGAGAATGGTGGTGATGCGGTGATTGACGTCGCCGCCCATCAGGGCGCGGTCGCTGGTGAGCTTGATCAAGGGCAGCACCGCAAAAGGTATTCCGAACGACAACACCACCTGGGACAGCACCAGCGCGCGGGTGGGATCGAACCCCACCGCCAGGATCACCAGGGCGGGCACCAGCGTGACCACCCGGCGCAGCACCATCGGAACCGACCGGTGCAACAACCCCTGCATGATCATGGCGCCGGCGTAGGCGCCCACCGACGACGACGCCAGACCCGAGGCGAGCAGCCCGATCGCGAACAGCACGGCGATGGTCGCGCCCAGCGTGTTGTGGATCGCGGAGTAGGCGCCCTCGATGGAGGCACTCACGTCGCGGTGCTGCAGGTTGATCGCGGCGATGATCAGCATCACGGCGTTCACCGTGCCCGCCACCGTCATCGCCAGCACTACATCCCAGCGGGTGACGCGCAGCAGCAGGCGCCGATGCGATCCCTCGTCGGGATGCCCGTGCCGGTCCAACACCAGGCCCGAATGCATGTAGACCGCGTGCGGCATGACGGTGGCGCCCAGGATGGCGGCCGCCAACAGCACGCTTTCCGTGCCGCGGAACCGGGGCACCAGGCCGCCGAGCATCTCCTCCGGCGGGGCGGTCTTGACGAAGAAGCTCGCCGCGAACCCGATCGCGATCACCAGCAGCAGGCCGGTGATGACGCGCTCGAAGATGATTTGTCCGCGCCGGTCCTGAATCCCCAACAGCAGCAAGGCCACCAGGCCGGTGATCACCCCGCCGGCCAGCAGCGGCAAGCTGAACAGGATGTGCAAGGCGATGGCCCCGCCGACGACCTCGGCCGCGTCGGTGGCGATGGCCACGAGTTCGGCCTGAGCCCAGTAGACGAGCCGCGCCGGGCGGCCCATCCGCTTGCCGATCGTCGCGGGCAGGGAGCGCCCGGTGACCAGCCCCAGCTTCGCCGACAGGTACTGCACCAGCCCCGCCAGCACGTTGGCCGCCACGATGACCCACAACAGCAGATAGCCGTACTGCGAACCGGCGCTGACGTTGGCCGCGACGTTGCCGGGGTCGACGTAGGCGATCGCGGCGACGAACGCCGGCCCCAGCAAGTACCAGTTGCCCTTGAGCGAGCCCTGGGTGCGCTGCCCCAACCTGCCGACCTCGATTCACTTCACCGAATAAGAAAGTGAGGGTAGTCGAACATCTGGGCGCGACCCGCAGCGGCTAGGGCGTTTTCCGCTCTCGGGGCGTCACTGCGGAAGGTAGAGCCCCTTCCCGGTGACCAGCGGCAGGTCGAGGGTCGTCACGATGCCGGGCTGGGCGGCGACGACCCCCGGGATCGCGTTGACGACGCGCATCGCGGTGGCCACCAGGCCGGCGTGGTTGTGATCGCCCTTGCGGCTGCTCAGGCAGACGTCCATGGCGTAGGACGGTTCGCCGGTGATCTCGATGCGGTAGGAGCCGCCCTCCTGGGCCGGCTGCGGCCAGTCGGGGCACAGGTCCTCGCGCAGCCGGGTGACGTGTTCGAGGACGACGACGGGGTGGCCGTCAACCTTGCCGAACACCTCGAAGCGCAGCGCCGCGGCGGTGCCCTTGGCGATATGACCGGAGGCGATGTCGAAGTCCTCGGGGGCAGGGATGCGAACGTAGTCCTGGGTGACCTCGTCGAGCGAAACGCCCAAACCCGCCGCGATCTGGCGGATCACCGATCCCCACGCCAGGCTGAGCACACCGGGTTGCAGCAGCATGGGGATGTCGTCCATCGGTTTGCCGAAGCCCATGACGTCGAACATGACCGCGGCGCTGTCGTAGGTGGCGTAGTCCACGATCTCCATGCACCGGATCTGCTGGACGCTCTGGCAGGTGCCGGCCAGCGCCAGCGGCAGCAGGTCGTTGGCGAAACCGGGATCGATGCCGTTGACGAAGAGGCTCGAATTGCCTTGTTGCGCCGCATCTTCCAGTGGCTTGATGAGCTCCTCGGGGATCACCTGCCACGGGTACTGCAAGAAGACCGGGCCGCTGCCGACGATGTTGATTCCGGCGGCCAGGACGCGCCGGTAGTCCTCGAGCGCCTCGGGCAGCCGGTTGTCGGCCAGCGCGTTGTACACCGCGCACTGCGGCCCGGTGGCGAGCACGGCATCGAGGTCCGTGCTCGCCAGCACGCCGGTCGACTCCGTAAGTCCCGCAAGCTCCGCCGCGTCCTTACCGGCCTTGGCGTCGGACGACACCCAGACGCCTCTGAGTTCGAACTCCGGGTTGGTGATGAGCGCCCGCAGCGCGTGGATACCGACGTTGCCGGTGCCCAATTGGACGACGGGGATGGGCATGACGTGCTCCTCAGTGGTCGGGGGTCACAGATCCGGGACGGGGATGTCGAGGTTGGGGAAGGTCAGGCCGCCGTCGACCTCGAGCGTCTTGCCGGTCAGGAACTCACCGGCCGGCGACGCCAAATACACTGCGGCGGCAGCGATGTCGACGGGATCGCCGAGGCGGCGCATCGGTGTGGCCTTCTCCATCGGTGCCCGCAGCTCCTCGTTGGAGGCCACCACGTCGAGCGCGGAGGTCAGGATCGAGCCCGGGGCGATCGCGTTGACCCGGATGCGCGGGCACAGGTCCAGCGCCGCCGACCGGGTGTAGTGCGCCAGCGCGGCCTTGGCGGTGGCGTAGGCGGCGAAGCCGCGCCCGGCGAGCCGGCCCATCGTCGAGGTGATGTTGATGATGTTGCCGCCACCGGAGTGCTCCAGCATCAGCGGGACTGCCGCCAGCGTCAGCGCGTGGGCCGTGGCGACGTTGAAGGTGAACGCGTCCTTGAGGTCTTTGGTCGAGGTGGTCAGCAGCGTGTTCGGCATGGTCCCGCCGACGTTGTTGACGACGATGTCTAGTTTCCCGAAGGCCTCGACGGCGGCACCGGCGAGTTCCGCGGTGGCCTCTGGATGGGCCAGGTCGGCGGCCACCACGTGGGCCCGCCGCCCGACAGCACGGACCTGTTCGGCGACGGCTTCTAGTTGCGATTCCGTGCGCGAGGCGATGAGAACATCGGCGCCCGCCTCGGCGAAGGCCAGCGCGATGGCCGCGCCGAGGCCGCGGCCTGCACCGGTGATGACGGCGACTTTGTCGTCGAGACGGAACCTGTCAAGGATCATGGCGGCCTCTCTTTGTTGCGGTGTCAGCCGACACGGTAGCAAGCCGCGCGGTCTCGGATCGGGCATTTCTGGAACAGGTTCTAGTTTTGCATACCGGCCCGTCGGCGGGGCGCGAACAAGGGGTTTGGGTCGGTCCGGCGCAACGCGGCCGGCTCCGGGGGCCGCCGCGAAGCCATTCGCCCGCCGTTAACCTTGGTGCGGTTAGCTCCACGGTGACGATCATGGTTGGTGTCCACCGTGAGGAAGTAACTTGAGGCGCAACCGATTTGGTGCCGCATTGACTGTCCTGACGGCCGGTGCGCTGGTGTTGTCGGGCTGCGGGGACGGTGGCATCCGAGCCTGGGGGAGCGGGTCAACCCCGTCGGGCCAGGTCAGTTGCGGCGGAAAGCGGACCGTGAAGGCCAGCGGGTCGACCGCTCAGGCCAACGCGATGACCCGCTTCGTCGACGCGTTCGAGCGTGCCTGCCCGGGCCAGACGCTCAATTACACCCCGAACGGTTCGGGTGCGGGGATCGGTGAATTCACCGGCGGTCACACCGATTTCGGTGGTTCGGATTCACCCCTGTCGCCCATCGAATACTTTGCGGCCCAGACGCGATGCGGTTCGCCGGCGTGGAACCTCCCGGTGGTGTTCGGACCGATCGCCATCACCTACCACGTCCAGGGCGTCGACTCGCTGATCCTCGACGCCCCCACCCTCGCCAAGATCTTCAAGGGCGCGATCGCCGCCTGGAACGACCCCGCGATCCACGCGCTGAACCCCGGCGTCACGCTGCCCGCCGAGCCCATCCACGTCGTGTTCCGCAGCGACCAGTCCGGCACCACGGACAACTTCCAGAAGTACCTGGACTCCGCGTCGGGCGGGGTGTGGGACCGGGGCATCGGCAAACCCTTCAACGGTGGCGTCGGGGAGGGCGCCGACGGCAACGGCGGCGCATCGGCGGCGGTGCAGGCGACCGAGGGCGCGATCGGCTACAACGAATGGTCGTTCGCGTCCGCGCGGCGATTGAGCATGGCCAGGATCATCACGTCGGCCGGGCCGGACCCGGTGTCGATCAGCGCGGACTCGGTCGGCAAGACGATCTCCGGTGCCACCATGGCCGGCCGGGGCAACGACTTGGTGGTGGACACCTTCTCGTTCTACAAGCCGACCCGGCCCGGTTCCTATCCCATCGTGTTGGCCACCTACGAGATCGTGTGTTCGAAGTACCCCGACCCCCAGGCCGGTGCGGCGGTGAAGGCGTTTCTGCAGAGCACCATCGGGGGCGGGCAGAACGGCTTGGCGGAGAACGGATACGTCCCGGTGCCGGCGTCGTTCAGGTCCCGGCTGGCGGGTGCCATCGACGCCATCGGGTGATGGGGCAACGGGGCGTTCGTCGGGCCCGCCCAGAGCCACCATTTCCTTTGCTGTCGCGCGCTTTCCAGGTGGCATCGAGGTCGGCTCCCGCCCAGCCGACGCCGGTCACCGTCGCGTTAAACGCCGGTCGTCGAACAGTTTGCTCACAGTTAACCTTGTTACTGTTAGCTTCGTGGCTGCGAGACGGGCCGGCCGGGGCGCAACGTCACGGACCGGCGGCGATGCTGTTTCATCCCTACCGTAAGGAAGCGAATTGAAACTCAACCGATTTGGCGCCGTACTGAGTGTCCTGAGCGCCGCAGCGCTGGCGCTGTCCGGATGCGGAAGCGACAACAACGGGACCGGCGCGAGTGCGACCAGTGGATCCGCGTCGGGCAAGGTGAGCTGCGGCGGGGCGAAAACCCTCAAGGCCAGCGGTTCGACGGCTCAGGCCAACGCGATGACCCGCTTCGTCAACGCGTTCGAGCAGGCCTGCCCCGGACAGACGCTGAATTACACGGCCAACGGATCGGGTGCGGGAATCAGCGAATTCAACGGAAAGCAAACGGATTTCGGTGGTTCGGATTCGCCGTTGGCGCCGAATGAATACGCCGCGGCGCAACAACGTTGCGGTTCGCCGGCGCTGAATCTGCCCGTGGTCTTCGGTCCGATCGCCATCACCTACAACGTCGCGGGCGTGACCTCGCTGAGCCTGAACGGCGCGACGGCGGCCAAGATCTTCAACGGCGCGATCACCACGTGGAACGACCCCGCGATCCAGGCGCTCAACCCCGGCGTCACGCTGCCCGCCGAGCCGATCCACGTGGTATTCCGCAACGACGAATCCGGCACCACGGACAACTTCCAGAAGTACCTCGACGCCGCCGCCGACGGTGCGTGGGGCAAGGGCGCCGGTAAGACCTTCAAGGGCGGTGTCGGCGAGGGCGCCAAGGGCAACGACGGCACCTCGGCGGCGATCAAGGCCACCGAAGGGTCCATCACCTACAACGAGTGGTCGTTCGCCCAGGCGCAGAAACTGAACATGGCCAAGATCATCACCTCGGCCGGTCCGGACGCGGTGTCGATCAGCGCCGACTCGGTGGGCAAGACGATCGCCGGCGCCAAGATCGCGGGCCAGGGTAACGACCTGGTGCTCGACACGCTCTCGTTCTACAAGCCGACCCAGGCCGGTTCCTACCCGATCGTGCTGGCCACCTACGAGATCGTGTGCTCGAAGTATCCCGACGCCCAGATCGGCACCGCGGTCAAGGCGTTCCTGCAGAGCACCATCGGCGCCGGACAGAACGGCCTGGCCGACAACGGCTACATCCCGATCCCTGACGCGTTCAAAGCGAGGTTGTCTGCTTCGATCAACGCGATCACATAACCTGAGGTGGTCGTGACACGAGGAACAGCAATCGACCCGTCGATTACGGAGAAGCCGGCACTCACAGCGCTGAGTGAGCACGTGGGACGGCGGGCCGATCGGCTGTTCAAGTTGGCCGCCGCCGCCGCCGGTTCGACGATCGTGGTCGCGATCCTGTTGATCGCGGTGTTCCTGTTGTTGCGTGCCGTCCCGTCGCTGCGCGTCAACCACGCGAACTTCTTCACCAGTGCCAAATTCAGCACCAGCGACCCGCACCACCTCGCGTTCGGCATCCGCGACCTGCTGATGGTCACGGTGCTCAGTTCGCTGAGCGCGCTGGCGCTGGCCGTGCCCGTCGCGGTGGGCATCGCCGTGTTCCTCACCCAGTACGCACCCAAGCGGCTGGCGCGTCCCTTCGGGGCGGTGGTGGATCTGCTCGCCGCCGTGCCGTCGATCGTCTTCGGGCTGTGGGGCATTTTCGTGCTCGCGCCGCGTATCGAGCCGGTGGCGGCGTACCTCAATCGCCACCTCGGATGGTTTTTTCTGTTCAAGCAGGGCAACGTCTCGTTGGCCGGCGGTGGCACCATCTTCACCGCCGCCGTGGTGCTCTCGGTGATGATCCTGCCGATCGTCACGTCCGTCTCGCGCGAGGTTTTTCGGCAGACCCCGCACATCCAGATGGAAGCGGCCCAGGCACTGGGCGCCACCAAATGGGAAGTGGTCCGGATGACCGTGCTGCCGTTCGGCCGCAGCGGTGTGATCGCTGCCTCGATGCTCGGGTTGGGCCGGGCGCTGGGCGAGACCGTGGCGGTGCTGATCATCCTGCGTTCGGCCGCCCGCCCGGGTAACTGGTCCCTGTTCGACGGCGGCTACACGTTCGCCTCGAAGATCGCCTCGGCGGCCGCGGAATTCAGCGAGCCGTTACCCACCGGAGCGTATATCTCGGCGGGTTTCGCGCTGTTCGTCTTGACGTTCGTCGTCAACGCGCTCGCACGGGCGATCGCCGGCGGCAAGGTCAACGGATGACGCGCGCGGGAGAGCGGCGCGCATGAGCGTTGAAGCGCTCGACCGCCCGGTCAAGGTCGAGGTGTTCAGGCCGCTGAGCTTTCGGCGCCGGATCACCAACAACGCCGCGACCCTCTTCTTCCTCGGCTCGTTCGGCGTCGCGCTCGTGCCGCTGATCTGGGTGTTGTGGATCGTCATCGAGCGCGGCTGGTACGCCGTGACGCGGTCCGGGTGGTGGACCCACTCGCTGCGCGGCGTGCTGCCGGAACAGTTCGCCGGCGGCGTCTATCACGCGCTGTACGGCACGCTGGTGCAGGCCGGGGTGGCCGCCGTGCTGGCCGTGCCGCTGGGCCTGATGACCGCGGTGTTTTTGGTCGAATACGGATCCGGGCGCCTGGTGCGGCTGACGACGTTCATGGTCGACGTGCTCGCCGGGGTGCCCTCGATCGTGGCGGCGCTGTTCATCTTCAGCCTCTGGATCGCCACCCTGGGTTTCCAGCAGAGTTCGTTCGCGGTGTCGCTGGCGCTGGTCTTGCTGATGCTGCCGGTGGTGGTGCGCTCCGCCGAGGAGATGCTGCGGCTGGTGCCCGACGACCTGCGTGAGGCCAGCTACGCGCTCGGTGTGTCCAAATGGAAGACGATCGTGCGGATCGTCTTCCCGATCGCGATGCCGGGCATCGTGTCCGGGATCCTGCTGTCCATCGCGCGGGTGATCGGCGAAACGGCGCCGGTGCTGGTGCTGGTCGGCTACAGCCGGTCGATCAACGTCGACATCTTCCACGGCAACATGGCTTCGCTGCCGTTGCTGATCTACACCGAACTCACCAACCCCGAGCACGCGGGCTTCCTGCGGATCTGGGGTGCGGCGCTGACGCTGATCATCATGGTCGCCGTAATCAACATCGTCGCCGCGCTGACCCGCTTCCTGGCCACGCGCAGGCGCTGACCGGGCTTACTTCGACGACGCTTTCGAGGCCGCCTTCTTGGCTGGAGCCTTCTTGGCGGCCGTCTTCTTCGCCGGGGCCTTCTTCGCCGCGGACTTCTTGGCTGGAGCCTTCTTCGCCGGTGCCTTGCCGTTGCCCGAGCGCGCCTTGACGCTGGCCTCCAGCTTGGCGAGCAGGTCGGAGACGTCCTCGGTCTCGTCCAGCTCCTTCGGCTGCTCCTCGGTGGTAAACGCCTCTCCGCCTTCGAGTTTGGCTTGGACGAGCTCGTGCAGCTGCTCCTGGTAGTCGTCGTGGTAGCGGTCGGGGTTGAACTCTTCGGCCATCGACTCAACCACCTGCCCCGCCATCTTGAGCTCGGCGGGCTTGACCTCGACCTTCTTGTCCAGGATCGGAAAGTCCGGGTCACGAATCTCGTCGGGCCACAACAGCGTGTGGATCACCATCACGTCGCGCTTGCCGAAGTCCTTGACCCGCAAGGCCGCCAGCCGGGTCTTGTTGCGCAGCGTGAAATGCACGATCGCCATCCGCTCGGTCTCCGCCAGCGTCTTGGCCAGCAGCACATAGGATTTCGACGACTTGGAGTCGGGCTCCAGGAAATAGCTGCGGTCGAACAACATCGGGTCCACGTCGCTGGCCGGCACGAACTCCAGCACCTCGATCTCGCGGCTGCGTTCCTCGGGCAGGGTGGCGATGTCGTCGTCGGTGATGATGACCATCTGGCCGTCGTCGGATTCGTAGGCGCGGGCGATGTCACGGAATTCGACGACTTCGCCGTCCACCTCGCACACGCGCTGGTATCGGATACGGCCGTTGTCCTTGGCGTGCACCTGATGGAATTTGATGTCATGGTCCTGGGTGGCGCTGTACACCTTGACCGGGACGTTCACCAGCCCGAACGCGATGGAACCCTTCCAGATGGAGCGCATGCAAATCAGTATGCCCGGAGGGCCCAGGGCAAAACAGCACGACGGGGCTACGACCTTGGGCGGTTCGACGGGTTTGCGCGCCCTCGGGTTGCGCCCTAGCGGCGCGAAGCCGCATCCAGCGCAGCCCGATCCGGCAGGTCGGCTCCCGCGCGGCCGACGGTGAGCGCCGCGCACGTGCTCGCCACCTCGAGTGCCGCCGTCAGCGCGACGACGTCGATCCCCTGCAGCGCGGCGCGCCGGTCGCCGCCCAACGATCCCGATTCCCACAGCGCGTCGAGCAGGCCGGCCATGAAGGAGTCGCCGGCGCCGACCGTGTCGACCACGCGCGCCGCGCGCGTCGGCACCCGGGCGACCCCTGCCGCGCAGAAGGCCACCGCGCCGCGGTCGGCCATCGTCACCGCCACGACGGCGGGACCCAACCGCAGCCAGGTCTGGGCGATCTGCTCGGGCGGGTGCGCGGGATCGATCCAGCGCAGGTCCTCCTCGCTGACCTTGACGATGTCGCTGCGTTCGATGAGGTGCTCGATGCGCGCGACGGCCTGCTCCCGCTCGGCGATCAGCGACGGCCGCACGTTGGGATCGAACGTGACCGTGGCCGAGACGCGGTAGGCATCGATCAGCGCCGCCACCGCCAGGCAGCCCGGATCCTGCACGGCGGCAATCGATCCGGTATGGACGAACAGCGGCGGCGTGACGGGCGGCGTTCCGGAGAGCCGCCAGTCCAGATCGAACACGTAGTCGGCCGAGCCGTCTTCGGCGATCGTCGACCGCGCGGTCGCCGTGCGCTGCGCCGCCGCGCTATCCGAAAGCAGTTGCACGCCAGACGATTCCACGTAGTCGGCGATGCGTCGGCCGTATGCGTCGTCGGCGATGGAGGTCAGGAAGTCGACCTCGCGGCCCAGCCGGGCGAGCCCGACGGCGACGTTGAGCGGGCTGCCGCCGACGTGCTCGGCGCTGTCAACGATGTCGATCAGCGACTCGCCGATGACCAACGCGCGGGTCATCGCACCAAGGCCTCCAGCGTCGCGCGGGCGCCCTTGTGGTGCAGCGAGTCCAACGCCCAGTTATACGCCTGGACGAAGCGCGGATGGTGCGCCAAATCGCCGAACACGGCGGCGATTTCGATGAACGCCGTGGGGTTCTCGTACTGCGAGCGCGCGATCGGGATCAACGAATCCGCCAGCTGATCCACCACCTCGTAGGGTTTGCCCCATTCGTCGGTGCCCTCGGCGTAACGAGCCCAGCTCGCCACCACCGCGGCCGCCACCCGGACCGGGCCGTCGCTGGCCAGGTTGTCGCAGATCACCGGGATCAGCCATTTCGGAATGCGATCCGACGAGTAGGCGCACAGCCGCGCCACGGTGTCGCGCACGCCCGGGTTGGAGAACCGCTCGACCAGCGTGCGGGTGTAGTCGTGCAGGTCGATTCCGGGCACCGGGGGCAGCGTCGGGATGGCCTCGGATTCGAAATAGGCGAGCAGGAATTCGGCGAACAACGGATCGCTCGCGGCCTCGTGGACGAAGGTGAAGCCGCACAGATGGGCGAAGTAGGCCAGGCACTGATGCCCGGCGTTGAGCAGTCGCAGCTTCATCAACTCGTACGGGGCGACATCGTCGACCAGCAGCACGCCCGCCTTTTCCAGCGGTGGCCTGCCGTCGGCGAAATCATCCTCGAGCACCCAGGCGGTGAACGGCTCGGCCACCACCGGCCACCGGTCGTTGATGCCGAAGTCGCGGCGCACCTCCGCCGCCATCTGCAGGGTCGTGGCCGGGGTGATCCGGTCGACCATCGAACTCGGGAACCGGGCCCGCTCGTCGATCCACTGTGCCAGCGCGGGGTCCCGGCTTTCGGCGTTCGCCAGGACGGCCCGCCGCGCGATCTCACCGTTGTTCTCGATGTTGTCGCACGACACGATCGTCGGCGCGGCCAGCCCGCGCCGCCGCCGCCGGTCCAGCGCCTCCACGATCAACGCGAAGGCGGGCCCGTCCGGGTCACGATAGCCGCCCTCGGTGATGGTCAGCGAAATGATCCGGGTGGCCGGTGCCGCAAGCACTTCGGCCGCCGGCTCCGGATCGTCGGGGGCGTAGTGGTAGTCGATGATCGAGCCGATCACGTGGGCGTCCCGGCTGCCGTCGGGCTTTTCCAGGATCAGGGTGTAGAGCCCGTCCTGATCGGTGAGCACATCCCGCATCGTCCAATCGGCCGGCATCACCCCCACCCCGCAGATGCCCCACTCGCGCGCCAGGCCCTGCTGCAACAGCAGATTGAGGTACGCGGCCTGATGCGCGCGGTGAAAATGGCCGGCGCCGATATGCGCGATGCCGACCGTCACGGCGCGGCGGTCATAGGTCGGCGCCTCGACCGGCAGCGTCGGGAGCGTCGCATTGTTCAGATCGATTCCGCCAGCCTCCATTGGCCAACTCCTCCCCGGGTCGGCGCCCGGATCGTCACCGGGCTACCGAACCTCCACTCGGCGCGGCCGATAACAGCACGGCATCGGCGACAGCGCGCCACGAATCGGTTATCGCGACCGCACCGGCCTCGATCAATTCCTCACGGCGGCAATCCCGTTCGTCGGGCGGCACGAACATCAGGTTGCCGATGGTGGCGTAACCGGCCGCGACCGCCGACGTCACGCCGGCCACGGAGTCCTCGATGGCCAGCCCTTGCTCGGGCGCGACGCCCAGTACCTGGCCGCAATGCAGGTATACCGCCGGATCGGGCTTGCTCGTCGGCACCGGAAGTGAGTCCTCCGCGCTGAACGTCACCGCTTCCGGGAGGAGCGCGTCGAGCCCGGTGGCGGTGAAGCAAGCACGCAGCCGCTTGGTGGCGCTGGAGCTCACGGCCGCCAGCGCGTAGCGCGTTGCGAGTTCTCGCAACGGCTCCAGCACCTGCGGATCGGGAGTCAGCGTGACGGCCAGATGCGCGGTGACCCGTTCGCGTTCCTCGCCCACCCACTGTTCGAGTTCGGCGGCGGACAACGCGTGGCCGCCCGCGAGGTCGCCGGCCGTGGCGATCACCGCCGCGGGACGGCCCTGGGCCAGCGTCTGCTCGAGCGGCACTTCGCACTGCACCGCCAGGTCCAGCGCCGTGGTGCGGAAGTTTTTCCCGACGGCTCGCTTGCGCAGCTCCTCGGAGCTGAGCGGCGCGGTCACGCCGAACCTGGCCAGGAAACGGTTGGTCACCTCAGTAGAGGCGTCGAACGCCGGCCTCTCCGATCCGAACAGGTTGTCGTCGGCGTCGCACAGCAACGTGGTGATGGGCGCCGGGTCGAAGGCGCGCACAAAGGTCAACCCGCCGTTCATCGCGACACCAACTCCCGCTCGTCATTGCGCATCGCGTCGCGCAGCGTGGGCACCACGCCGCGCACGTCGATATCGGCGATCATCGCGCCCAGGCGCTGGGAAAACCCGGGAACCGCGCGCACCTCGGCGAACATCTCGTGCCCCAGGAGCGGATCCGGGTTGCTGCGTGCCATGTTGGCCAACCTAGCGACCGGAATGGCCTGCGAGTCTTCCAGGCGCAGCTTGCGCCCGTTGAGGTCGTGGCCGCGCATGTACCGGGCCCATCCGGCGACCGCCAACGTCAGCAGCGTGTGCGGCCTGCCCTGCGCGATGGCCTCCTGCAGCGAGGGCAGCACGAACGTCGCGATCTTGCTGGTTCCCCGCCGGGCCAGGCGCGCGAGTTGGTCACTCATGCGGGGGTTGCTGAGCCGAGTCAACAAGGTGCCCCGGTACTCGGGGTGTTCATGCCGGGCACTGCGGGCAGCAGCGGCTGAATCTCGTCGCGCAGGAGCTTCTCGACGTAGTCGAAGATGATGCGGTCGCGCATCGCCTCGTCGGTGCGCTGATAGCCGGCCAGGATGGCCAGGCATGCGAGCGCGATATGGGTTCCGTTGAGAAGACGGGTCTTGATCAGCTTGTGGTCGCGGACGTCGGCGACGAATTCGGCGCCGACCTCGTCGAGCGGCGGCCGCCCATTGCTGAAGGAATCCTCGATCACCCACTGGCGATGCGGCTCGGTCACCACCGGCCATTTGTCGGCCACGCCGAACGTCTGCTCGACGAATGTGCGCTCCGACTTGGTGGTCTGCGGGGTGATGCGATCGACCATGGTCGACGGGAACGCGACGTGCGTGTCGATCCAGCGGGCGAGCCCGGGGTCCTTCAACGCGGCGAACGACACCAGCGCGGTCCTGGCCGGCTGGGTATCACCGGGAACGTTGTCGCAGCACAGCACGGTGAACGGGGCGACGCCGGCGCGGCGGCGCCGGTCGAGGGCTTCGGCCAGATATCCCCACGCGGTCGCGAAACTGTCGGGCGAGACGAGGTCGGCGCGCACGTCGGGGTGGTCGGCGTCGAACTCGTCGGTGACCGGATTGAGGAAGTAGCCGTTGTCGGTGATGGTCAGGCTGACGACGCGGGTTTGGGGGTCTGCCAGCGCGGCGCGGACGGCCGCCCCGTCATTCGGTGCGTAATGCACGGAGCCGATCGAGCCGACGACGCGGGCGGTCTGGCGGTCGTGGCCGCGCTGTACCACCGTGTACAGCCCGTCCTGGGCCGACAGCAGGTGCTTGACGTCGGGGGAGTGCAGGCTGACGCTGGTCACGCCCCAGCGTCCCGAAATGCCCGAGCGGGCAAGGTCGTCGAAGTAGACGGCCTGGTGTGCGCGGTGAAAATTGCCCGCGCCGATGTGGACGACCCCTCGTCCGAGGGCCGACCGGTCGTAGGTGGGGATGTCGACACGTTGTGAATGCAGTTGAAGTGTCGCATCGCTGAGGGGGACGCCGCTGTTTCGACGCCAGGGGGAGGGGATTACGTCAAACATTGTGTGTCTGTGCCCCCGCGGGCTCGACGATCTAACCCGTTCGTTAGTCATGTCACAAAAAAAATCGGCTGTGACACGATTAGTCGTGGTCAAAACGGTTAACACGCGCGAAACGCGTAGGTTGACAACATGGCACCGCGGCTGAAACTGACCAACGCCGAGAAGGTGCTCTATCCGGTCACCGGCACCACCAAGGGCGAAATCTTCGACTACTACACGCGCATCGCCGAGGTGATGATCCCGCATATCGCCGGCCGTCCGGCCACGCGCAAACGCTGGCCCAACGGGGTCGACGAAGAGTCCTTCTTCGAAAAGCAATTGGCCGCATCGGCACCCGACTGGCTGCCGCGGGCCAGCGTGACCCATCGATCCGGAACGACGACGTATCCGATCATCGACAGCCCCACCGGTCTGGCCTGGATCGCCCAACAGGCCGCGCTGGAGGTCCACGTTCCGCAGTGGCGCTTCGTCGCCGAGTGGACCCGCAGCCGGGCCGAAGAATTGAAGCCCGGACCGGCGACCCGCCTGGTGTTCGACCTCGATCCCGGTGAAGGCGTCACGATGGCCCAGCTGGCCGAGGTGGCGCACGCCGTCCGCGAACTGATCACCGCGATCGGACTGACCACCTACCCGCTCACCAGCGGCAGCAAGGGCCTGCATCTGTACACCCCGCTTGCCGAGCCGGTGAGCAGCAAGGGCGCCACGGTATTGGCCAAACGCGTTGCGCAACAACTGGAAAAGACGATGCCGAACCTGGTGACGTCGACCATGACCAAGAGCCTGCGGGCCGGAAAGATCTTTCTGGACTGGAGTCAGAACAACGGCTCCAAGACGACCATCGCGCCCTACTCGCTGCGCGGACGCGAACACCCCACCGTCGCGGCGCCGCGCACCTGGGAGGAACTCGACGACCCGTCGCTGCGCCAGCTGCGCTATGACGAGGTGCTGGAGCGGGTGGCCCGCGACGGCGACCTGCTTGCAGAGCTGGACGAGGATGCGCCCATCCCGGATCGGTTGACGAAATACCGCAGCATGCGCGACGCGTCGAAAACGCCCGAGCCGGTTCCGGTATCGAAACCCACTGTCGGACAAGGAAATAGCTTCGTCATTCAAGAGCATCACGCCCGGCGGCTGCACTACGACTTCCGGTTGGAACGAGACGGCGTCCTGGTGTCCTGGGCCGTCCCGAAGAACCTGCCCGACACCACCGCGGTGAATCACCTGGCCGTCCAGACCGAGGATCATCCGTTGGAATACGGCGGGTTCGAAGGCATCATCCCCAAGGGGGAGTACGGCGCGGGGAAGGTGATCATCTGGGACTCGGGAACCTACGAGGCCGAAAAGTTCGATGACACCGCCGAAAAGGGCGAGGTGATCGTCAACCTGCACGGCAGCAAGATTTCCGGTCGCTACGCCCTGATCCAAACCAGCGGTAACCAGTGGCTGGCGCACCGGATGAAGGACCAGAAGGTTTTCGAGTTCGACACGATCGCCCCCATGCTGGCCACGCATGGCTCGGTGACGGCGCTCAAGGCGAGTCAGTGGGCGTTCGAAGGCAAATGGGACGGCTACCGGCTGTTGGTCGAGGCCGACCACGGCGCTTTGCGGGTGCGCTCGCGCCGCGGCCGCGACGTTACCCGGGAATACCCCGAATTGGAGTCGCTGGCAACCGATCTCGCCGAGCACCACGTGGTCCTCGATGGCGAGGCCGTGGTCTTGGACGGTTCGGGCGTGCCGAACTTCCACGAGATGCAAAACCGCGGCCGGGGCTCGCGCGTCGAGTTCTGGGCGTTCGACGTGCTCTACCTCGACGGCCGCTCGCTGCTGCGGGCCCGCTACTCGGACCGGCGAAAGGTGCTGGAAATGCTCTCCGCCGGCAGCGATCTCATCGTGCCCGAACTGCTGCCCGGAGACGGTGCGCAGGCGCTGGAGCACTCCGGCAAGCGCGGCTGGGAGGGGGTGATCGCCAAGCGTCGCGACTCCACCTATCAGCCCGGCCGCCGTTCGTCGTCGTGGATCAAGGACAAGCACTGGAACACCCAGGAGGTCGTGATCGGCGGCTGGAAGGCCGGGGAAGGCGGACGCAGCAGCGGCATCGGCTCCCTGCTGATGGGCATCCCCACCGGCGACGGCCTGCACTTCGCGGGGCGCGTCGGCACCGGGTTCACCGAACGCGACCTGGCCAACCTGAAGAAGACGCTGGCGCCGCTGCACACCGATGAATCCCCGTTCCACCCCCCGTTGCCCCGCAGCGAAGCCCGCGGCGTGACGTACGTGGAGCCGGTCCTGGTGGGTGAGGTGCGCTATAGCGAGTGGACCCCGGATAACCGGTTGCGCCAATCGAGTTGGCGGGGGCTGCGCCCGGACAAGGAGGCAAGTGAGGTGGTACGCGAGTGAAATGGGTTACCTACCAAGGTGATGGCGGCGAGCGGGTGGGCGTCGTCTCCGGTGACACCATCCACGCGATGCCGCCGGGGGTGACGCTGCTCGACCTGATCGCGCGAGGCCATGACGGACTGCGGCAAGCGGGGGAGGAGGCGCAGCGCGCCCCGGCGGCGACCGTCCCGCTCGCGGACGTGCGCTTGCTGGCACCGATTCCCCGTCCGCCGTCGATCCGGGATTCGCTGTGCTTCCTGGACCACATGCGCAACTGCCAGGCCGCACTGGGTGGCGGGAAGGTGCTCGCCGACACGTGGTATCGCATTCCCGCGTTCTACTTCGCTTGCCCGACAACCGTTTTGGGCCCCTACGATGACGCCCCGACGGCACCCGGAAGCGCTTGGCAGGACTTCGAATTGGAGATCGCCGCGGTGATCGGGGCCGGCGGAAAGGATCTCACCGTCGAGCAAGCCGAACGGGCGATCATCGGCTACACGATCTTCAACGACTGGTCCGCGCGCGACCTGCAGCAGATGGAAGGCCAGCTGGGAATCGGGCAGGGCAAGGGCAAGGACAGCGGGGTCACGCTGGGCCCGTACCTGGTGACCCCCGACGAACTCGAGCCGTACCGCGACCCCTCCCAGCCCGGCAAGCTGGACCTGCGCGTCACCGCCCTGGTCAACGACGTTGTCATCGGGACCGGGTCGACGGCCCAGATGGACTGGACCTTTGGGGAGGTCATCTCCTACGCCTCGCGGGGCGTCACGCTCAACCCCGGTGACGTCATCGGCTCCGGGACGGTGCCCACCTGCACGCTGGTCGAGCACCTCAATCCCGCGGCGCTGGAACGGTTTCCGGGTTGGCTGCACGACGGCGACGTCGTCACGCTTCAGGTCCAGGGCCTGGGGGAGACCCGGCAGACCGTGCGCGCGAGCAACCCGCCCCACGCGTTGGCGGCCCGGCCCAATCCGGACGCCGCCCCCGCCGCGCAGCGGGTCAACCGCGCGCCGGCCCGGGTGCCCTACACCCGCGGGCTGCATCAGGTCGGCGACCGGGTGTGGGCGTGGACGCTGCCCGACGGCGGCTACGGGTGGAGCAACGCCGGACTGATCGCCGGCGACGATGCGTCCCTGTTGGTGGACACCCTGTTCGACCTCGCGCTGACCCGCGAGATGCTCGCCGCGATGCGGCCCATCACCGGTTCGGCGCCGATCACCGACGCGGTGATCACCCACTCCAACGGCGACCACACCCACGGCAATCAACTGCTCGACGCGTCGGTGCGCATCATCGCCGCGCGCGGCACCGCCGAGGAGATCGAGCACGGCATGGCCCCCGAGATGCTGGCCATGGCGCAGACCGCCAACCTGGGGCCGGTGGCGACGCGGTACACGCGGGAACGCTTCGGGCACTTCGATTTCAGCAACATCACGCTGCGCAATGCCGACCAGACCTTCGAACGCGACCTGTGCGTCGAGGTGGGTGGGCGGCGAATCGACGTGCTGAATCTGGGTCCCGCCCACACCGCCGCCGACTCGGTGGTGCACGTGCCCGACGCGGGGGTGCTGTTCGGCGGCGACCTGTTGTTCATCGGCTGCACGCCCATCGTGTGGGCGGGCCCGATCGCCAACTGGGTCGCGGCGTGTGACGCGATGATCGCGCTGGACGCGCCGACGGTGGTTCCCGGCCACGGCCCCGTCACCGATCCGGATGGAATCCGTGCGGTGCGTGGCTATCTCGTGCACGTCGCCGAACAGGCCGAGGCCGCCTACCGCCGCGGCTTGTCGTGGGCCGAGGCCGCCGACACCATCGACCTCGGCGAGTACGCGACCTGGCTGGACGCCGAGCGCGTCGTCGTCAACGTCTATCAGCGGTACCGCGAACTCGACCCGCAGACACCGCAATTGGAGGTCATGGGCTTGCTGGTGATGCAGGCCGAATGGCTGGCCAAACGGTCCGCGTGAGTCACCGCACCGGCTAGAGGCGCACGGCCCTGACGAAGCTGATCGTGGTGGCGGGGACCTGCTGTCCGGCGGGCCCCAGTTCCGGCAGGCCCGCGGCGGAGAACAGGTCGGCGAGCCGAAACGTGGTGGTATCCCACCCGTTTGCGGCGAGGTGGGCGGCGACGTCGGTGTGCTCTCCGGGGTAGGCCAAGGCGGCGACGTCCATCTCGAGCCCGTGCCGTCGCCACCCCTCGGTCATGCGCCGGGCCTGCTCCTGCCCCTCCGGCGTCGGCGGCGCGACGGTCCCGAAATCGGCGGCGAACCGGCTGCCCTCGCTGGACAACGGAATGATGGCGTCCAGCAACCGCACCTCTGCTTCGGGCGGAAGGAATCCGATCAGCACTCCCTCGGCCAGCCACGCCGTCGGCTGGGCCGGGTCAAAGCCGTTGTCCTGCAAGGTCGCCGGCCAGTCCTCACGCAGATCGATGCCCACGGTGCGGAGTTCGGCGGTGGGGGCCGCGCCGATCCCGGCGAGCGTCGCCGTCTTGAACGCGATCACCTCCGGCTGATCGATCTCGTACACCGTCGTCCCGACCGGCCACCGCAGCCGGTAGGCGCGCGAATCCAACCCCGATGCCACGATCACCACCTGGCGCAGCCCGGCCTGGCCGGCCGCGGCGAAGTAGTCATCGTAAAACCGGCCCCGAGCCGCGAAGGTGTCCACCATGCGCGAGAAAGCGACGCCCTCCTCGATGTCGGCCGAATCGAGTTCGCCGCTCGCCAGCTTGGTGAACACGTCCAGCCCGACGGCACGCACCAGCGGCTCGGCGAACTCATCGGTGATGACCGGTTGCGGACGTTTGGTGGCGGCCGCGCGGGCCGCGGCCACCATGGTGGCGGTGGCGCCCACGCTGCTGGCCAGGTCCCAGCTGTCGCCTTCGGTTCGTGCCATTGCTTCTCCTTCGGTGTGACGGCAGAACCACGGTATGCCTCGCCGGTGAACAGGCACGTCACGTCGCCTACGGTTCCCCTATGCCCGCAGTGACACTGGAAGCCCTCGAAGACAACATCGCCTGCATCACCCTGAACCGGCCCGAGCGCCTCAACGCCATCGATGGGTCGTTGATCGACGGCGTCGACGAGGCGCTCGACGCCCTGGACACGGGCGAGTTCCGGGTGGCGATTCTGACCGGTGCCGGGCGCGGGTTTTGCGCCGGCGCCGATTTGAGCGGCACCGGCCAGCCGTGGACGCAGAACAAGCCGACCACCCCGGCGTTCAAGGTCAACTACGACGCGCAGGTTCGGTTGGCCGGTCTGTACACCCGGATCTACGAGATGGACATTCCGGTGATCGGTGCGGTGAACGGTGTCGCCGTCGGTGGCGGCCTGGCGTTCTCGTTGGTCTGCGACGTCCGGGTCGCCTCCGAGCAGGCCCGGTTCGGTTCGGTGTTCATCAAGGCGGGCTTCTCGTCGATGGACATGGGCACCAGCTACCTGTTGCCGAAGATCGTCGGCGCCGGCGTGGCCCGCGAACTCATGCTCACCGGCCGCATCATCGACGCGGCCGAGGCCTACCGCATCAAGCTGGTGCACGAGGTCGTCGCGCCCGACGAGCTGATGCCCGCCGCGCTCAAGCTGGCCCGCTCGATCGCCGAGAACAACGCTTATGGCGTGTGGCAGACCAAGATTGGGCTCAACGCCGCGCTCGACGCGCCCAGTTTGCGCCATGCCATCGAGATCGAGAACCGCACCCAGATCCTCAGCGGCTTCACCAACAACCCGGTCGAGGCCGCCCTGGCGCACCGAGAGAAGCGCCCGCCGAAGTGGGATGCGTTGTGAGGCTTAGGTCCTGCCCCGCGCTTGCGACCGCCGCTAAACCCGATGGCGGCGGCCCACTGCGCCCGGGTGCCCCGCGCTTGTGACCGCCGCTAAAGTTTCGCGATCACGTTCTCGGCGAACATCTCCAGGTTGCGGATCTTGCTGTCCAGCGGCTCGGTGTCCTTGCCCTTGATGTAGGGGATGCGGAAGCCGACGATGACGTCGGTGACGCCCTTGTCTTCGAGCCGTTTGATGCCGTCGGCGGTGTAGGCGTCGGCCGAGATGACGTGGATCTCGAACGGCCCCGTCTTGCCGGCCTCTTCGCGGAATTTCTTGAGCTTCGCCAGCAGGTGGTCGAGCTCCTCGGGGTCACCGCCGCCGTGCATCCAGCCGTCGAGGCGCGCCGCGCGCCGCAGGGCCGCGTCGGCATGCCCGCCGATGAGAATCGGGACGGGCTTGGTGGGAGCGGGCGTCATCTTGGTCTTGGGAATGTCGTAGAACTCGCCGTGGAATTCGAAGTATTCACCGGTGGTGAGGCCCTGGATGATCTCGATGCATTCGTCCATCCGCTTGCCGCGCCGGGCGAACGGGACACCCAGCAGCTCGTAGTCCTCGGGCCACGGGCTGGTGCCGACGCCGAAACCCACTCGGTTGTCGGTCATCGCGGCCAGCGACCCGATCTGCTTGGCCACCAACGCCGGTGGCCGGATGGGCAGTTTGAGAACGAAGAAGTTGAACCGCAGCTTCGTGGTCACCGCGCCCAAAGCCGATGTCAGCACGAAGGTTTCGATGAACTCCTTGCCATCGAGGAACTCGCGGTTGCCGTCCGGCGTGTAGGGGTACTTCGAGTCGGACTCGAAGGGATAGGCGATGCTGTCGGCGATCGTCATTGCGTCGTAGCCGGCCGCCTCGGCTGCCTTGGCCAGCGGGATGTAGTACCTAAAGTCCGTCATCGCCTCTGCGTAGGTAAACCGCACGTCATCTGCCTTCCTGGAGGGGTCGTCCCTCGACATTAGAACGTGTTCTAGTTTCAGCACAACCGGCAGATGGGCGCGACGGCGCCCGGGTCACCATCCCGTGCCGGTTTCGGATTAAAGCTGGTTCTCGGGGCCGATGACGGCCCACACCGTCTTGCCGGAGGCGGTGGGCGTGCTGCCCCACGCGCGCGACAACGCCTCGACGATCGCCAGCCCGGACACGTCGATGCCCTGCGATGGCGACGGCAGCCGCACCGCGGGCGCCTCGCTGGCGTCGGATACCGCGATGGTCGCGGTGGTGCCTTGCGCTTCGATGCGCACCACCGGAACGCTCGCGGTGTGCTCCAGCACGTTCTCCACGAAAACGTTGACCACGACCAGGGCCACCGGAATGAGTTTGGACTGCGACCAAGTGGTGAGCCATTCGCGGACCATGCGCCGCGACTCGCGCAGGCTGGTCAGGTCGGCGGGCAGCTGGACATCGGCCCGGCGCACCGGGCGGCGGCTGTTTTGGCCGAGCGCCTTCATCGCCGCTTTTTCGGTCGGGTAGACCGGCATGAAGTGGGTGACACCGCTATTGCCGATCGCCTCGCGGGCCGCCCGGTTGGTGCAGACCAACACGATCGGTATGTGGGGCGCGCTGCCAACCTGCCAGTACGCGCCCATGAAGCTCGACCATGCGGATTCGGAGTGCACCTTGAGGCCGGAGACGTTGACGATCACGGCGGCGGCGTCGTCCAAGGTGGCCTTGAGAATTCGCTCGCGAACGGTGGTGGAGTTGGCGGCATCAAGCTCACCGTCGACGGTCAGAACGGCTACGGCGTCATCCGTCCGCATCGCAACGGCCACCGGGCTCATCCCAGCTCGGTCCTGGCGTCCGGTTCCATGTACCGCTCCTCGCATTCTGCCGGGCCGATTGCTTGAGTATCCGCTCTCAGGGGCAAAAGTCTACTTCGCAAATCGTCGGCCTCAACGCAGGAGGAATCCGCAGGCCGCCATCGGGATCCCCCTGAACCTTTGCCGCAAGCCCGCAGTGAAGGCATCATGTGCTCTCCTCCCCGCCCGCCGTGGCGTCCACCTCTACCGCCGCGGCGCGCTGTGGAGTCCATCGCCCAGCACGCGCTTCCCACGGGATTACCACGCCACGAGTGCAGCCAAACTTTTCGGTATGTTCGA
This sequence comes from Mycobacterium sp. NGS33, assembly GCF_059812885.1. Classification (NCBI taxonomy): domain Bacteria; kingdom Bacillati; phylum Actinomycetota; class Actinomycetes; order Mycobacteriales; family Mycobacteriaceae; genus Mycobacterium; species Mycobacterium sp. NGS33. Next base: position 62,070 of record NZ_JCALDN010000002.1, read on the forward strand.
CAAACGTCCATTAACCAGCGCAAAGGCAGCGGTTTTCGGCCCCGCCCGGCGATGCCCGGATGGGGCTCAGTGGTTGCTCAGTGCGTACGGCGGAGCGCCCACCCCGGCGACCGAGTGCGATCCCCACGGGGTCTGTTCGACGATGCGTGCCGGCGCGCTGCGCTGACCGATGGTCAGAGTGCCGGTCCGCGATTGCCTGAAAAGGTCGTCCGGCAAAGGTCCGGACGCCGAACCGAATACCGTTCCCTGCCAGTGATAGCGGCCGTCGAGTGGGTCAAGATGGCCGGTCAGACTGACCCGTACCGCATGGCGGGTGCCGCCGATATCCAGCGTGGCTGCACCGCTGTACGTGTCGTCGCCGGCGGGCGCGCTGGCCGAAAGGTCGAAGGCGGATGCCACCGGGGGCGGCTCGGCCGGTCGCAACTGAGCCCGCTCGTTGAACACCTGCTGGCTGCTGGCACGGACCTCGATGCGGGCGCTGGCGGTGCGCGCCATGACGTTCAGGCACTCGGTGACGTAGCGCGCCTGGGCGTCCCGATCGGGTCCGGTGATGACGAAGTAGTTCGGGAATCCGCGGATGGCCACCCCGCAGAACGGCTCCATCCCGTCGTGCCAGGCCGTCCGGAGGCTGCGGCCTGCCGCGCCGATCAAGCCGTCGTCGGCGGCGTCCTCGGGGATGTAGAAGCCGGTGCCGTAGACGATGGCGTCGACGCGGTGCTCCACGCCGTCGACGGTGCGCACGCCCGCTGCGGTGACCGCCTCGATCGCCGACGGTGCGACCATGATCCGGGGCCGTGGGGCGCCGGCCCGGGTGCGGCGGCGCAGCCAGCGCTTGACGCGGGTGGACCAGACCGGGATGTCGGCCACCACCCGACGCGGCGCATGGGCGAACACGGTGACCGAGGTCGCCGTGCGGGCCAGTCGCTCGAGGTGATGGGCCGCGGCGGCGTCGGCGCCGATCACCGCGATGCGCTTGCCGGACGGATCGAATTCGCTATCCCACGCCGCGGCATGAAACGACGCACCCCGAAAGTCGTTGTCACCGGGCAGCTTCGGTATCCAGGGGGATCCGGGCCGGCGGCGTGCGTCGACGACGACGTGCGTCCGGATCACGTCGCCGCCGGCGGTGTGCAGCGTCCAGCTGTTGGTGGCGTCGTCGAACACGGCACGCAGGACCGAGACGTCGGGCAGCGTGACATCGCCGACGCCGGCCGCCTGCAAAACGGATCGCACGGCGCGGGCGCCGGCGTCCGCGCCGAGGACCACCAGCGCGTGATCAGCCGTCACAGAAACCTGCTGCGCTTCCAGCCGCGGCGCGCGATCGGGCCCATCAGGCCGACCTCGGTCAAAAACGCCGCCAGTGGCGCGAAGCCGGCAACCTGCATGTCGTGGCGATGCGGGCTGGTGCGGGCCATCTTTCGGGCCCGCTTGGGATCCAGACCCGCCCGCGCGTAGGGGACCGGGTTGCTGAACAGGTAGGCGAAGAAATAGCCGCCCAACCCGTTGATGTTGGCCATGAACCAACGGTTGAACCGGGGCATCTCGACGACGCGCTTGCGGGCGCCGTCGCGCGCGAACTGGATGTGGCGCGCCTCTTCGGTGACATGAATCCGCATGAGGCGCTGGATGATTGGTTGCAGTTCCGCGTCGTCCATCATCTGCCGCTGCAGCGAGTCGAAGATCTCCTCACCGATCAGGGCGGCCACCCAGAGCATCGAGCCGCGCTGAAACGCCAGTGGCAGCGCATTGATGATCATCCTGTGAAACAGTCTGGGACGCACCGGCTTTGCCCCGATGCGTTCAATGGCCTTGCCGAACATCACCATGTGTCGGGTCTCGTCGCCCAGCTCGGTCAGCTTGTAGTGCGTCGACCTGCTGGTCGGGTCCTCGTGCAGGATCGTGCGCAGCAGCGCCTGGTTGAGCATGTTCTCGAACCAGATCCCGGCCGACAGCGTGTTGACCAATTCCTGGCGAGACAGCTCGATTTGTTGTTCGCGGGTCATCTCGTCCCACAGGGGCGTTCCATAGAGCGACACCAGCCGGGGCGGCAGATAGAACTTGTCCGGATCCAGCGGGGCGTCCCAATCGATGTCGACGACGGGTTCGTAGGACTTCTTCACCGAGCCTTTCAGCAACCGGTCCGCGAAGTCTTCACGACTCGGCCCTGCCGGCCGCACCGCTGACGTCATGCCCCGCTCCCTCCGTTGGGTGCTTCAGACGGTACCCATGGTACTGGGTACTTGGGGTCCCGGCTAGATGCCGAAGGTCGCGATTCGGCAATCTGACTGGCAACGAGCATCAGGAGGCGACGCGGTGGGCCGGCACATCCATGTCATCGGCATCGGGGCCGGCGACCCCGGCTACGTGACCGTGCAGGCGATCGAGGCGCTCAACGACACGCAGGTGTTCTTCGCGATGGACAAGGGCGAGCAGAAGAGCGATCTGGTGGCGCTGCGACGCGAGGTCTGCGAACGCTTCATCCGGGAGCCGGGTTACCGCTTCGTCGAGCTGACCGACCCCACGCGCGCCGACGATCCCGACTACCGGGGTGCGGTCGCGGATTGGCACGCCGCCCGCGCGCAGATCTGGGCCGACGCCATCGCCGTCGAGCTGGGTCCGCACGGCGTCGGCGCGTTCTTGGCCTGGGGCGATCCGTCGCTCTACGACAGCACCTTGCGCATCCTCGACGCGGTCGCCGCGCGTGTCGACTTCACCTTCGACGTCATCCCCGGGATCACCGCGGTGCAGGCACTGACCGCCCGGCACCGCATCCCGCTCAACGAGGTCGGCGAACCCGTGCTGATCACCACGGGCAGGCAATTGCGCACCCACGGGCCGGCCGGGACATCGGCCGTCGTGATGCTCGACGCCGACTGCTCGTTTCGGCTCTGCCCGCCCGACACGCAGATCTGGTGGGGCGCCTACCTCGGTACCGACGACGAACTGCTCATCGCCGGCACCGTTGGCGAGGTGGGGCCCCGCATCGTTTCGCTGCGAGCCGACGCCCGCGCCCGGCACGGCTGGATCATGGACACCTATTTGCTGCGACCGGCACACTGAAACCGTGCCCGAACTACCCGAGATCGAAGCGCTGGTCGACCATCTGCGGCGCCACGCCGTCGGCCTGCCGATCGGCCGGGTCGACATCGCCGCCCTGTCCGTGCTCAAGACCTTCGACCCGCCGATCAGCGCGCTGCACGGCCAGTCCGTGACCGGGGCCGAGCGGTGGGGCAAGTACCTCGGGCTGCGCACCGACAACCTCTTGTTGATCGCGCATCTGTCGCGTGCGGGATGGTTGCGCTGGTCGGACAAGCTGGGCGCGGCGCCGCTGCGGCCCGGCAAGGGCCCGATCGCGCTGCGGGTGCACCTGGGCACGCCCGGTGAGGCGCCCGGTTTCGACCTCACCGAGGCCGGCACCCAGAAGCGGCTGGCGGTGTGGCTGGTCGACGACCCGGCTCAGGTCCCCGGAATCGCCTCGCTCGGCCCGGACGCGCTGGATCTGGACTCCGACGCGCTGGCCAACCTGTTGTCCGGAAACACCGGCCGGATCAAGACCGTCATCACCGACCAGAAGGTGATCGCCGGCATCGGCAATGCCTACAGCGACGAGATCCTGCACGTCGCGCGGATCTCGCCGTTCGCCACGGCCGGCAAGCTGTCCGATCAGCAGCTCGCCGCCCTGCACGACGCGATGGTCTCGGTGCTCACCGACGCGGTCGGCCGATCCGTCGGCCAGGGCGCGGCCACCCTGAAGGGCGAGAAGCGTTCCGGGCTGCGGGTGCATGCGCGGACCGGTCTACCCTGCCCGGTATGCGGGGACACCGTGCGTGAAGTCTCGTTCGCAGACAAGTCCTTTCAGTACTGCCCGACGTGTCAGACCGGCGGGAAGGTGCTGGCCGACCGGCGGATGTCGCGTTTGCTGAAGTAGTCGCCGAGCCCGGACTTGACACCTGTCGATATGCTGCCCCGATGACTCGCCAGAAGATCCTCATCACCGGCGCCAGCTCCGGCCTGGGCGCCGGCATGGCGCGCGCGTTCGCCGCCAAGGGCCGCGACCTCGCCCTGTGCGCGCGGCGCACCGACCGGCTCGATGAGCTGAAAGCCGAGCTGTCGCAGCAGTATCCGGGCATCAACATCGCCGTCGCCGCGCTCGACGTCAACGACCACGAGGCCGTCCCCAAGGTGTTCGCCGAACTCAGCGACGAACTCGGGGGCATCGACCGCATCGTCGTCAACGCCGGCATCGGCAAGGGCGCAAAGCTGGGGTCCGGCAAGCTGTGGGCCAACAAGGCCACCATCGAGACCAACCTGGTCTCGGCGCTGGTGCAGATCGAGGCCGCGCTGGAGATGTTCAACAAGAACGGATCGGGGCACCTGGTGCTCATTTCGTCGGTGCTCGGCAACACCGGCGTCCCCGGTGTCAAGGCCGCGTACTGCGCGAGCAAGGCGGGGCTGACGTCTCTGGGTGAGTCGCTGCGCGCCGAGTACCCCAAGGGTCCAATCAGCGTCACCGTGATCGAGCCCGGTTACATCGAGTCGGAGATGACCGCCAAGTCGGGGAGCACAATGCTCATGGTGGACAACGAGACTGGCGTCAGGGCGCTGGTCGGTGCCATCGAGCGCGAACCCGGCCGGGCCGTGGTGCCGCGGTGGCCGTGGGCGCCGCTGGTGCAGTTGATGCGGGTGCTGCCGCCTGGGCTGACCAAGATGTTCGCCTGAGATTCAGCTGGTTCGCCCGCGTTCGCTGCGGTAGCGACGCACCAGGGCGTCGGTGGAGCTGTCCGACTGCGGGGCCGGCGAGCCGTCCGCGGTGATCACCGGAAGCAGGGCCTTGGCCTGGGTTTTACCCAGTTCCACGCCCCACTGGTCGAACGAGTCGATTCCCCAGATCACGCCCTCGGTGAAGACCTGGTGCTCATACAGCGCGATCAGCTGGCCCATGACCGACGGGGTGAGCCGGTCGGCCAGAATCGAGGTCGACGGCCGATTGCCGAGCATCACCTTGTGCGGCACGATCTCGGCGGGCGTGCCCTCGGCGGCGATCTCCTCGGCGGTCTTGCCGAACGCCAACACCTGGGTCTGGGCGAAGAAGTTGCTCATCAACAGGTCGTGCATGCTGCCGTCGCCTTCGGCGGTGGGCAGGTCGTCGAGGGGTTGGCTGAACCCGATGAAGTCGGCGGGCACCAGCCGGGTGCCCTGATGCAGCAATTGGTAGAACGCGTGCTGCCCGTTGGTTCCCGGTTCGCCCCAGAAGATTTCACCGGTGTCCGTGGTGACCGGGCTGCCGTCCGCGCGGGTCGACTTGCCGTTGGATTCCATGGTCAGCTGTTGCAGATAGGCCGCAAAGCGCGCCAGGTCATTGGAATACGGCAGCACGGCGCGCGATTGCGCGCCCATGAAGCTGGAGTACCACAGGCCGATAAGCCCAAGCAGCGCAGGCGCATTGGATTCCAGCGGTGCGGTCTTGAAATGCCGGTCCACGATGTGGAACCCGGATAGGAAGTCCGCAAAGGCTTCTCGGCCGATGACGGCCATCACCGACAGGCCGATCGCCGAGTCCACCGAGTAGCGGCCGCCGACCCAATCCCAGAACCCGAACATGTTGTCGGTGTTGATGCCGAAGTCGTCGACGAGGCGCTTGTTGGTGGAGACGGCGACGAAGTGCTGCGACACCGCGGCGTCGCCGAGGGCGTCGGTGATCCAGCGGCGGGCGGCCGTGGCGTTCGTCAGGGTTTCCAGCGTCGAGAACGTTTTCGACGCTACGATGAAAAGCGTTGTGGCGGGGTCCAAATCGGCCAGGGTGGCGATCAGGTCAGCCGGGTCGACATTGGAGACGAAGCGCGCCGAGATCCCCGCGTCCGCATAGTGGCGCAGCGCCTGGTAGACCATCACCGGGCCGAGGTCCGATCCGCCGATGCCGATGTTGACGACCGTGCTGATCCGTTTGCCGGTGGCTCCCGTCCATTCACCGCTGCGCAACCGGTCGGTGAATTCACCCATGGCGTCGAGCACCGAGTGCACCTCCGCGACGACGTTCTGGCCGTCGACGATCAGTTCGGCGTCCCGGGGCAGCCGCAGAGCGGTGTGCAGGACCGCACGATCCTCGGAGGTGTTGATGTGCACCCCGGCGAACATCTGGTCGCGCCGCTCTTCGAGATGGGCCGTGCGAGCCAGATCGACCAAGAGCCGCAGTGTTTCTCGCGTGATGCGGTGCTTGCTGTAGTCGATGTAGAGGTCGCCGACGGAGAGGACCAGCTCGCGGCCGCGGTCGGGATCGTCGTCGAAGAACTGGCGCAGATGGGTCCCGCCGATCTGTTCGTGATGCCTGCGCAGGGCGTCCCATGCCGGGGTGGCGGTGATGTCGGGGAGGGTGTGCACGGAGGTCATGCTTCGACCCTATGGGCTGTGACGTGACGGAGCCAGGTATAGCGGCGAGCTCTGCGCCGGACCGATACGCCGTCGCGGTCAGTGACCGAGCCGGCCCCTGCCCAAGCGCAGCAGCAGTATCGCCAGGTCCTTGCCCTCGGGGCCGAGTTCGCTGTAGCGCTCGATCACCTTCATCTCGCGGCTGTGGACCAGTCGGGTGCCACCCGAGGCCATCCGGGCCTTGCCGATCGCCTGGGACACTTGGGTGCGCCGCTGCACAGCGGCCAGAATCGCGGCGTCGAGCCGGTCGATCTCGTGACGCAACTCGTCTATGTCGGTGGGCACTTCAGTCGCCACCGTCTCGATGTTCATCTCCGCTGACTCCGCGTCTTCGTCGTGATGTGGGGGTTCTGGTCTCATGCAGTATCGGGCCTCACAAAAGACGAGCCCCGAGTGCCGGAAGCGGACCACGGGGCTCTGCGGAAGCAGTTAGACCACGGGCGCCGCGAACTGGTACCCGTAGGGAAATCGGCGGCGCCACTCCTGGGCCGAGGAGCGTCGCCGACACTGCACGTTGAGCACGGATCGAGTGTGCCACTAAAAACTGTGAACGCGCAAAAAATCCCGCTTAAGCTGCGCTTTTTGGACTCGGGTGCAATTGCCGGGCCGGCCGGATTCAGGTTCGGAAACCACGTCCCGACACGCCGGATTTCCGGTAGCGTCCGTGACGCCGTCGCGGCCCGCCGGGCCACTAGCCTGGTCTGATGCCGGGGCGCTGAAGCGTCAGTGGGCGGCGGTAAGTTTGGACTGACATGAGTGTGCACGTAACAGATGCCAAGCCGGCCTCCGAAGCAGAGCAACTGCTCGAGGGTCTCAATCCGCAACAGCGCCAAGCGGTGGTGCATGAGGGTTCGCCACTGCTGATCGTCGCGGGCGCGGGTTCGGGAAAGACCGCGGTGCTGACCCGCCGCATCGCCTACCTGATCGCCGAACGCGGGGTCGGCGTCGGGCAGGTGCTGGCCATCACCTTCACCAACAAGGCCGCCGCGGAGATGCGCGAACGGGTGGTGCGGCTGGTGGGCAACCGGGCCCGGGCCATGTGGGTGTCCACTTTCCACTCCACCTGCGTGCGCATCCTGCGCAACCAGGCATCCCTGATCGAGGGCCTCAACTCCAACTTCTCGATCTACGACGCCGACGACTCGCGGCGTCTGCTGCAGATGATCGGGCGCGACATGGGGCTCGACATCAAGCGCTACTCGCCGCGGCTGTTGGCCAACGCCATCTCCAACCTGAAGAACGAGCTGATCGACCCCGCCGGGGCGGTCGCCAACCTGACCGACGATTCCGACGAGTTGTCCCGCACGGTGGCCAGCGTCTACGGCGAATACCAGCGGCGGCTGCGGGCGGCCAACGCGCTGGACTTCGACGACCTGATCGGGGAGAGCGTGGCGGTGCTGCGGGCCTTCCCGCAGATCGCCCAGCACTACCGGCGGCGGTTCCGCCACGTCCTGGTCGACGAGTACCAGGACACCAATCACGCGCAGTACGTGTTGGTGCGCGAACTGGCAGGGCGCGGCGGTGCGGCGGCGCCCGACAGCGACGAGGTCTCCGATGAGGTGCCGCCGGCGGAGCTGTGCGTGGTCGGCGACGCCGACCAGTCGATCTACGCGTTCCGTGGCGCCACCATCCGCAACATCGAGGACTTCGAACGCGACTACCCGGACGCGACAACCATTCTGCTGGAACAGAATTACCGGTCGACGCAAAACATCCTGTCGGCGGCGAACTCGGTGATCGCCCGCAATTCCGGGCGCCGGGACAAGCGGCTGTGGACCGCCGAGGGCGCCGGCGAGCTGATCGTGGGTTATGTCGCCGACAACGAGCACGACGAGGCCCGATTCGTCGCTGAGGAGATCGACGCGCTCGCCGAGAAGGGCGAGATCACCTACAACGACGTCGCCATCTTCTACCGCACCAACAACTCGTCGCGATCGTTCGAAGAGGTGTTCATCCGGGCCGGGATCCGCTACAAAGTCGTTGGGGGAGTCCGTTTTTACGAGCGCAAGGAGATCCGCGACATCGTCGCCTATCTGCGGGTGCTGGACAACCCCGGCGACGCGGTCAGCATGCGGCGCATCCTCAACACCCCGCGCCGGGGCATCGGCGATCGCGCCGAGGCGTGCGTGGCGGTGTATGCGGAGAACACCGGCGCCAGTTTCGCCGACGCGCTGGTCGCCGCCGCCGAAGGCAAAGTGCCGATGCTGAATTCGCGCGCGGAGAAGGCGATCGCCGGCTTCGTCGAGCTGCTGGACGAGCTGCGCGGCCGCCTCGACGACGACCTCGGCGATCTGGTCGAGTCGGTGCTCGAACGCACCGGATATCGCCGGGAACTGGAATCCTCCACCGATCCCCAAGAACTGGCGCGGTTGGACAACCTCAACGAACTCGTCAGCGTGGCACACGAATTCAGCACCGACCGGGCCAATGCCGCGGCACTGGGCGAGTCCTTGCAGACACCCGAAGACGAGGACGTACCGGATACCGGCGTGCTGGCGGAATTCCTGGAGCGGGTCTCGCTGGTCTCCGACAGCGACGAGATCCCCGAGGACGGCGCCGGCATGGTCACGCTGATGACGCTGCACACGGCCAAGGGCCTCGAATTCCCGGTGGTGTTCGTCACCGGCTGGGAGGACGGAATGTTCCCCCACATGCGGTCTTTGGACGACCCAGTCGAACTCTCCGAGGAGCGGCGGCTGGCCTACGTCGGGATCACCCGCGCCCGCCAGCGGCTCTATGTGAGCAGGGCCATCGTCCGGTCGTCCTGGGGACAGCCCATGCTCAACCCGGAATCGCGCTTCCTGCAAGAGATTCCGCAGGAACTGATCGAATGGCGGCGCACCGCACCCGCCCCGTCGTTCAGCGCGCCGGTGAGCGGCGCCGGCCGGTTCGGCACCCCACGGGCGGCCCCGACCCGTTCGGGGATGAGCAAGCGACCCCTACTGGTGCTCGAGCCCGGCGATCGGGTGACGCACGACAAGTACGGGCTGGGCCGCGTCGAGGAAGTGTCCGGCGTGGGCGAATCGGCCATGTCGCTCATCGACTTCGGCAGCTCGGGACGGGTGAAGCTGATGCACAACCACGCCCCGATCAGCAAGCTCTAGCCGCGACGGTCAGGCGTCCAGCCAGCGTTTGGTTTGCGGCAGCAGCACCAGCACGACCGTCGCGATCGGCAACAGGGGCAGCAGGTGCACCACCCATGCGACCCGCGCCCCGGCGATGAACACGCCGACGTAGGTGAGGACGGCCACCAGCGCGCCGGCCATCAGGAGGTAGCGGCTGAAGGGCCGGCGCTGCAGCAGCATGATCACGCCCGAGACCGTGGTGCCGGCGAAGACCAGGGCCAGGAACGCGACCGCGATGCAGAACAGGCGGTCGGTCCGCCACCAGCCGGCGATCAGGTCGGTGGCCACCACCGACGTCGCCCAGCCGCTGACGATGCTCACCGCGCACGCGGCGACGGCGGTCCGGTCGGTGGGTTCGAGGGCCGGCACCCCGGCGTAACCCGCGCGGCCCGCGCCGGCACCGACCCGGTAGGGCGGGGGCTGCGGGGCGAAATGGGTGGTGGGGCTGTCCGGCGTGGTGGGGATGGGCCCGGTCGGCGCACGTCGGATGATCCGTGTCCGTGAGTCGGAGGGCAGCTCGTGCTCCGGTGTGGGCTCGGGCGGACGCGGACCGGAAGATTCTTCGTTCGGCGCGGTCACCTCATCCAGCGTAGTTGCCGACGCTGAGACCACGCTTAGCAAGCCACGGCACCGGGTCGATCCGCTCGGTGCCACCCTGCAGGACCTCGAAGTGCAGGTGGGGGCCGGTGGAATTGCCGCGATTACCCATGGTGGCGATCTGGTCGCCGGCCATCACCCGCTCACCGACGCTGACCAGCGCGGTGTTGATGTGGCCGTAAAGGGTGACCGTGCCGTCGGCGTGGCGCAGCTTGACCAGCATGCCGTAGCCGCCGGCCGGGCCGGCGTCGATGACGACGCCGTCGGACACCGCATAGATCGGTGTCCCGATCGAGTTGGCCAGGTCGATGCCGGCGTGCAGCACGCCCCAGCGGTAGCCGAAGTTGGAGGTGAAGATGCCCTTCGTCGGCATCACGTAGAGCGGTTGCGACAGCCGTGCCTCGCGCTGAGCGCGGTCGTTGGCGAAGGCGACGCCCTTGGCCAGCTCCTGGTTGTGCAGCGCGGCGGTCGCCGCGGGCTCCGCCGCGATCACCTGGGGGCCGCGGACCGTATTGCTGCCGCCCGCGCTTCCGGTGAGTGCGGATGCGTTCGCGGTCAGCACCGCGTCGGTCTTGGGGGTGTCGGCGTGGCTGGTCGCGGTGTGCGCGGCCGCCGCGGCGGCGCCGGCGGCCATCGCCGAGATCAGCAGGCGGCCCCGGGCCGCACTGGTCGGTTGCTTGCGGTGCTGCCCGCCGCGGCGTGCGAGGCCGACGACGTCGGTGCCGTGCGGGCGATCGGGGCGCCGCTCGGTCCGCGGCTCGATGACCACCCGCGGCAGCACCTCGGTGACGGGAGCGGCCAGCCAGACCGGGCGCAGATCGTCGGCGTCGTGCAGGTCGTCGAGCTCGGGCGCCAGCAGCACCTGGGCTTCGTTGTCGAACGTCGAGTCGTTGCTGAAGTCCAAGTCGCGGAGATCGCCGGCGTCCTCGTTGAACTCGAAGTCGTCGAAGTCGAAACCGTCGAGCGGGAGGATTTCGGTGACTTCGGTGCGGTGCGGTGCGTCGGCCCACCGGGCGCCTGCCGCGCGACCTACCCGCACAACGCCTTCAGTTACGGCAGAAGACCGGGCAAAACGGTGTTGGGGCAACCTGAAATGTCCTCGTATCGTGACCATACCGTTATCTGGACCCTAGGAAGGTATCCGCTAACGCGCGGGACTGGCAACCTCGTTGCACAATCCGGGCGGAATTGTGATTTGGATCACGCGGACGGTCAACCCATAGCCCGTGAGCTGTGCCACATCGGCGGACGCGGCGGTCAAAGGCATTTGGGGGATGGATACAGTTCGTCCGTGCGAGTTGCCGAGTGCGGCACCGCCCACCAAGAGGCCTAGTAGTTGAGTCGAGCGAAGACAGAGAGTCCATGGACCTTTTCGAGTATCAAGCAAAAGAATTGTTCGCCAAGCACAACGTACCGACTACGCCGGGACGCGTGACCGACACCGCCGAGGGCGCTCGGGAGATCGCCACCGAGATCGGTCGCCCGGTGATGGTCAAAGCGCAGGTGAAGGTCGGCGGCCGCGGCAAGGCGGGTGGCGTCAAGTACGCGGCCACCCCCGAGGACGCCTACGAGCACGCCAAGAACATCCTCGGCCTGGACATCAAGGGCCACGTGGTCAAGAAGCTGCTGGTCGCCGAGGCCAGCGACATCGCCGAGGAGTACTACATCTCCTTCCTGCTCGACCGCGCCAACCGCACTTACCTGGCCATGTGCTCGGTCGAGGGCGGCATGGAAATCGAGGAGGTGGCCGCCACCAAGCCCGAGCGGCTGGCCAAGGTTCCGGTGGACGCCGTCAAGGGCGTCGACTTGGCGACCGCGCGTTCCATCGCCGAGCAGGGCCACCTGCCCGCCGAGGTGCTCGACGCCGCCGCGGTCACCATCAACAAGCTGTGGGAGGTCTTCGTCGCCGAGGACGCCACGCTGGTCGAGGTCAACCCGCTGGTGCGCGACCCCAAGGACCAGATCCTGGCGCTGGACGGCAAGGTGACGCTGGACGCCAACGCCGACTTCCGTCAGCCGGGCCACGCCGAGTTCGAGGACCGCGACGCGACCGACCCGCTCGAGCTCAAGGCCAAGGAGCACGACCTCAACTACGTCAAGCTGGACGGCTCGGTCGGCATCATCGGTAACGGTGCGGGCCTGGTCATGTCGACGCTGGACGTCGTCGCCTACGCGGGCGAGAAGCACGGCGGGGTCAAGCCGGCCAACTTCCTCGACATCGGCGGTGGCGCGTCGGCCGAGGTGATGGCCGCGGGCCTCGACGTCATCCTGAACGACAAGCAGGTCAAGAGCGTGTTCGTGAACGTCTTCGGCGGCATCACGTCCTGCGACGCCGTCGCCAACGGCATCGTGACCGCGCTGAACATGCTCGGTGACGAGGCCAACAAGCCGCTCGTGGTCCGGCTCGACGGCAACAACGTCGACGAAGGCCGCCGCATCCTGGCCCAAGCCAACCACCCGCTGGTGATCCAGGCCGAGACCATGGACGCCGGCGCCGACAAAGCCGCCGAGCTGGCGAACAAGTAAGGGACCCAAGCCATGTCGATCTTTTTGAACAAAGACTCCAAGGTCATCGTCCAGGGCATCACTGGTGGTGAGGGCACCAAGCACACCGCGCTGATGATGAAGGCCGGCACCCAGGTGGTGGGCGGCGTGAACGCCCGCAAGGCGGGCACCACCGTGTCGCACGTGGACCCCGTCGGCAAGGACGTCGAGCTCCCGGTGTTCGGCACCGTCGCGGAAGCGATCAAGGAGACCGGCGCCAACGTGTCGGTCGTGTTCGTGCCGCCGAAGTTCGCCAAGGACGCGATCATCGAGGCCATCGACGCCGAGATCCCGCTGCTGGTCGTCATCACCGAGGGAATCCCGGTGCAGGACAGCGCCTATGCGTGGGCCTACAACGTCGACAAGGGGCAGAAGACGCGCATCATCGGGCCGAACTGTCCCGGCATCATCACCCCGGGCGAGGCGCTGGCCGGCATCACCCCGGCGAATATCAGCGGCCCGGGCCCGGTCGGGCTGGTGTCCAAGTCGGGCACCCTGACCTACCAAATGATGTACGAGCTGCGCGATTTCGGCTTCTCCACCTCGATCGGCATCGGCGGTGACCCGGTGATCGGCACCACCCACATCGACGCCATCGAAGCCTTCGAGAAGGACCCCGACACCAAGGTCATCGTGATGATCGGTGAGATCGGCGGTGACGCCGAGGAGCGCGCGGCCGACTACATCAAGGCCAACGTGTCCAAGCCGGTCGTCGGCTACGTCGCGGGCTTCACCGCCCCGGAGGGCAAGACGATGGGCCACGCCGGCGCCATCGTGTCGGGCTCGTCGGGCACCGCGGCCGCCAAGAAGGAGGCCCTCGAGGCGGCCGGCGTCAAGGTCGGCAAGACGCCGTCGGAGACCGCGGCGCTCGCGCGGGAGATCCTGCAGAGCCTGTAGTCAGGCGACGCGGGTCGCCAACCTGCGAAGGGCCCCGGATTTGGCCGGGGCCCGGCCCTCGGTAGATAGTGGGTCTATGAATCTCGACCCGAACACCCCCGTCATCGTCGGGGTGGGGCAGTTCACCGAGCGCATCGAGGACTCGGGCTACCGCGGAATGTCGTCGGTGGACTTGGCGACGGCCGCGGCGCAGGCCGCACTGCATGACACCGGCGCCGACGTCAGCGCCGTCGCGGCGGCCATCGACACCGTCGCCGCGACCCGGCAATTCGAGATCTCCGGGCGCACCCCCGCGCCGATGGGCAAGTCCAACAACTACCCACGGTCGGTGGCCAAGCGCATCGGTGCCGCGCCGGCCCGCGCCATCCTCGAACCCATCGGCGGCCAGGGCCCTCAGCATCTGGTCACCGAGTTCGCCGGCGCCATCGCCTCCGGCGCGGCGGATGTCGTGATGATCTTCGGCTCCGAAAACACCTCGAGCATCCGGTATTTCGCCGACCGGGATAAGCCGGATCATTCCGAGACGGTCGAGGGTTCACTCGAGGACCGTGGCTTCGGCTACGACGGCCTGTTCGACGACTACACCGTCGCGCACGGCCTGATCGGCGCGCCGGCCCAGTACGGGCTGTTGGAGAACGCCCGCCGCGCCCGGCTGGGTCTGAGCGTCGCCGACTACCGGCGCCAGATGGGCGAGCTGTTCGCCCCGTTCACCAAGGTGGCGGCGAAGAACCCGTTCGCGTCATCCCCGGTGGAGCGCAGCGTCGACGAGCTCATCACCGTCACGGCGTCCAACCGGATGATCTGCGATCCCTACCCGCGGCTGCTGGTGGCCCGCGACCAGGTGAACCAGGGCGCGGCCGCGCTGCTGATGTCGGTGGCCGCCGCGCGGCGCCTCGGCGTGCCCGAGGAGCGCTGGGTGTACCTGCACGGCCACGCCGACATGGTGGACCAGCCGCTGCTGGACCGCGCCGACCTGACGTACAACTCGGCCTCGGTGCTGGCGGTCCAGGAGGCGCTCGCCGTGGCCGGTGTCGGCATCGACGACGTCTCCACCTTCGATCTCTACAGTTGCTTCCCGGTGCCGGTGTTCAACTTCTGCGACGGGACCCGGCTGGCCACCGACGATCCGCGTGGGCTGACGCTCACCGGTGGCCTGCCGTATTTCGGCGGGCCGGGCAACAACTACTCGCTGCACGGCATCGCCGAGACGGTCAGCGAAATGCGGGATCTACCAGGCCAATTCGGCCTGGTCGCCGCCAACGGCGGGATCATGAGCAAGTACTCGGTCGGGGTGTACTCGACCACGCCGGTGCAGTGGAAGCCCGACAACAGCGCAGCCCTGCGCGCCGAGGTCGCCGCCCGCCCCAAGGTGCCGGTCACCGTCAAGGCCGACGGTCGAGCGAAGATCGAGACCTACACCGTGCGCTACGACTGGCCGGTGCACACCGGCATCATCATCGGCCGCCTCGACGCCGACGACAGCCGTTTCCTGGCCCTGACCGAGGACCCGGATCTCGTCGGGCTGCTCAGCGAGGGCGAGCCGCTCGGCGCGTCGATCGTGGTCCGGCCGACCGAGAAGGACAACCGGGCCGCGCTGGCCTGAGCGACCGTCTGCGCCGCCGCGACACTTAACCCTCGTACACGACACGCCGCTGAGCGTCGCAACGATTTAAGTCTCGGCGCGCGGCGCCGACGGGCCCAAGCTAGACGAGGGCGGCGAGCTTGCCGGCCAACCGCTCGACGTAGGCGGCGACCTCGTCCTCGGACTTGTCCGGCAGCCCGAACAGCACCTCGGTCACCCCGAGCTCGGCCCACTTGGCGAGCTTCTCGGGCACCGGCTTGAAGTCCAGCGCCACGATCTGCGGGGTGCCGTCGCGGCCCGCGGCCGCCCAGGTGTCCTGCAGCAACTTCACCGGCTCGTCGATGTCGAAGTCGCGGGGGGTCGTGATCCAGCCGTCGGCGCTGCGGGCGATCCACTTGAAGTTCTTCTCCGTGCCGGCCGCGCCGACCAGCACGGGGATGTGCGGCTGCACGGGCTTGGGCCAGGCCCAGCTGGGACCGAACTTGACGAACTCGCCGTCGTACTGGGCTTCCTCTTCGGTCCACAGCGCGCGCATCGCTTCGAGGTATTCGCGCAGCATGGTGCGGCGCCGGCCCGGTGGCACGTTGTGGTCGGCGAGTTCGTCGGTGTTCCAGCCGAACCCGACGCCCAGGCTGACCCGCCCGCCGGACAGGTGGTCAAGGGTGGCAATACTTTTCGCCAACGTGATCGGGTCGTGTTCGACCGGCAGGGCCACCGCGGTGGACAGCCGCACCCGCGAGGTGACCGCGCACGCCGCGCCCAGACTCACCCAGGGGTCTAGTGTCCGCATGTAGCGGTCGTCGGGCAGTGATTCGTCCCCGGTGGTGGGGTGAGCCGCCTCGCGCTTCACCGGAATGTGCGTGTGTTCTGGCACGTAGAAGGTCGTAAAGCCATGGTCGTCGGCGAGCTTCGCGGCCTTCGCCGGGGAGATGCCACGATCGCTGGTAAATAGCACAAGCCCGTAATCCATGCCGAGAATTAGAACGTGTTCTACCTCCGTTGAGCAAGCCGTCGTGACACGGACCGTCTCGCGAGCAGCTCGCGGGCCCGCCGGTGCGGGCGTCGCCGTCCAAGCCGGTGGCAACGGCACGGGGTACCGCACGTGCGCTAGCGTGGGTGATCGACCGCGTCGCTAACGCAGCGAGGCGCCTGGAAGCACAGCGTTGCACTGCAACTGTGGCGACCGCTAGGCAGTTCAAGGCACTGAAAGCAACAGGAGGAGCCATGACCTACTCTCCCGGAAGCCCGGGCTATCCGCCGGCGCAACCCGGCGGCGGCGCCTATGCGGGCGGCACACCGTCCTTCGCCAAGGACGACGACGGAACGAGCAAGCTGCCGTTCTACCTGAGCATCGCGGTGGTGGTCCTCGGTCTGGCCGCCTACCTCCTGAACTTCGGCCCCACCTTCACCATCGGCGCCGACCTCGGCCCGGGCATCGGCGGCCGCGCCGGTGACGCCGGCACCGCGGTCGTGGTTGCCCTGCTGGCGGCGCTGCTCGCCGGGCTCGGCCTGCTGCCGAAGGCCAAGAACTATGCGGGAGTCGTCGCGGTCATCGCGGTGCTGGGTGCCCTGCTCGCCATCACCGAGACGATCAACCTGCCCGCCGGCTTCTCGATCGGCTGGGCGATGTGGCCGCTGGTGGCGGCCGTGGTGCTGCAGGCGATCGCCGCCGTCGTCGTGGTGCTGCTGGACTCCGGGGTGATCACCGCCCCGGCGCCGCGGCCCAAGTACGACCCGTACGCGCAGTACGGCCAGTACGGGCAATACGGCCAGTACGGTCAGCAGCCCTACTACGGGCAGCAGCCGGGCGGCCAGCAGCACGGCGGGCAGCAGCAGTCACCGCAGGGATACGGTTCGCAGTACGGCGGCTACTCGCCGAGCGGGGCGCCCACCCAGAGTGGCCCTCCGACCGGCGGTTTCGGCGCTCAGCCGTCGCCGCAGTCGGGCCAGCAGCCGTCCGCGCAGCAGCAGGGCCCGTCCACGCCGCCCACCGGCTTCCCCAGCTTCAGCCCGCCGCCGAACGTCGGCGGATCGGACTCCGGCTCGGCGACCGCAAACTTCTCCGAGCAGGGTGGGGGCCAGCAGTTCGGCCACGAGCAGCAGCAGTCGCCGTCGTCACCGTCTGGGCCAGCGCCCTCCTAACGTGCGCTGTCGCGCCTAGTCGGGGACGTGCCCCAGAGTGACACGGGTGGAGGACAACCGGGCAGCAGGCGCTCGCCAGGCGCGTGACCTCGTCAGGGTCGCGTTCGCCCCGGCCGTGGTGGCGTTGGTCATCATCGCCGCGGTCACGCTGATCCAGTTGTTGATCGCCAACAGCGACATGACCGGCGCGCTGGGCGCCATCGCCAGCATGTGGCTGGGCGTGCACCAGGTCCCGGTCTCCATCGGCGGCCGCGTGTTGGGTGTGATGCCGCTGCTGCCGGTCCTGCTGATGGTCTGGGCCACCGCGCGCAGCACGGCCCGGGCGACCACGCCCTACTCCTCCTGGCTGGTCATCCGCTGGGTCGTCGCCTCGGCGCTGGGCGGTCCGTTGTTCATGACGGCGATCGCGCTGGCGGTCATCCACGACGCGTCCTCGGTGATCACCGAGCTGCAAACGCCCAGCGCGCTACGCGCGTTCCTCAGCGTGCTCGTGGTGCACGCCGCCGGCGCCGGGATCGGCGTGTGGTCCCGGGTGGGCCCGCGCGCGCTGGCGGCGGCGTCGCTGCCGTTCTGGCTGGGCGATTCCCTGCGCGCCGCCGCGGCCGGCGTATTGGCGTTGCTCGGCCTGTCCGGCCTGGTGACGGCCGGCTCGCTGGTGGTGCACTGGTCGACCATGCAGGAGCTCTACGGCATCACCGATTCGATCTTCGGCGAGTTGAGCCTCACCCTGCTGTCAATGCTCTACGCGCCCAACGTCATTGTGGGCACCGCTGCCATGGCGGTGGGCTCCAGCGCGCACATCGGATTCGCCACCTTCAGTTCGTTCACCGTGTTCGGCGGTGACATCCCGGCCGTGCCCGTCCTGGCCGCGGTCCCCAGGCCGCCGTTGGGGCCGGTCTGGGTGGCGCTGCTCATCATCGGCGCGGCGTCCGGTGTGGCGGTCGGTCAGCAATGCGCCCGGCGCGCGCTGCCGCTGCTTGCGGCCGGCGCCAAGCTGCTGATCGCCGCGGTCGCCGGCGCGCTGGTGATGTCCTTGCTGGCGTACGCCGGCAGCGGCCAGCTGGGCAACTTCGGCCACGTCGGCGTGGATCAGGGCGCGTTGCTCGTCGGCGTCTTCTTCTGGTTCGCCGTCGTCGGCGGGGTCACGGTGGTGATGAGCGGCGGAATCAGCCGCCGTCCCCGGCGGCCCAAGGCCAAGCCCGCACCCGTTGCGGCCGAAGAACCCGCCGACTTCGCGGGCGCTTTCGACGACGATCGGCCGACCGAGGAGGAGGAGATGCCGGCGGAGCCGGGCGAGGCCCCCGACGCCGCTGCGGACGACGCCGACGAACACGAGCCGCCTTCCACCGACGACGCCGATGAACACGAGCCGCCGGCCATCGACGACGCGCCACCGCCGGACGACCCCGAGGACGAAGCGAGCGAGCGAGAATCCGGGCACTGACCGTTTTGCCCGCCTCTGAGCGACAACCCCGATCGTCGCCAGTGGGGCATCGTGAATGTCGCGCAGAGGCGGGCAATCCTGATGCCGCCAGCCCGATCGTCGGACGCGCGGCATCGGCGGGCTAGGCTCGCCGATGTGGTCGAACCGCTCCATGTGCCCCCGAACGCACCGGCACGGGTGGTGGTACTGGCGTCGGGCACCGGGTCGCTGCTGAATTCACTGTTGACTTCCGCCGCCGCGGATTACCCGGCCCGGGTGGTCGCCGTCGGCGCCGACCGCGACTGCCTAGCCACCGAGATCGCCGCGGCCGCTTCCGTGCCCGCCTTCACCGTCCGGCTCGGCGAGTACCCGGACCGCGACGCCTGGGACGCGGCCATCACCGAGGCCACCGCCGCGCACTCGCCGGACCTCGTGGTGTCCGCCGGTTTCATGAAAATCCTTGGGCCGCAATTCCTCTCGCGGTTCTATGGCCGCGTCATCAACACCCATCCGGCGCTGTTGCCGGCGTTTCCGGGTGCGCACGGGGTGGCCGACGCGTTGGCCTACGGAGTGAAGGTCACAGGCTGTACGGTGCACCTGGTGGACGCCGGGACGGACACCGGGCCGATTCTGGCGCAGGAATCCGTTCCGGTGCTCGACGGCGACACCGAAGAGACCCTGCACGAACGCATCAAGGTCACTGAACGGAAGCTACTGGTGGACGTGGTGGCCGCGATCGCAACAGGCGGCCTGACCCTGGTCGGGAGAAAAGCGACGATCGGACGAAAGGCGACGAACCGATGAGCACCGACGACTGGCGCGAAGACGCCAAACGGCCGATCCGGCGCGCCTTGATCAGCGTGTACGACAAGACCGGGCTCATCGACCTCGCCCAGGGGTTGGCGGCCGCGGGCGTCGAGATCGTCTCGACCGGATCCACCGCGAAGGTCATTGCCGACAAAGACATTCCGGTGACCCGGGTCGAGGAGCTGACCGGTTTCCCCGAGGTGCTCGACGGCCGGGTCAAGACCCTGCATCCGCGCGTGCACGCTGGCCTGCTGGCGGACCTTCGCAAACCCGAGCACGCCGCCGCGCTCGAGGAGCTCGGGATCGCGGCGTTCGAGCTCGTCGTCGTCAACCTGTATCCGTTCACCGAGACGGTCGACTCCGGGGCCAGCATCGACGAATGCGTCGAGCAGATCGACATCGGCGGCCCGTCGATGGTGCGCGCCGCGGCCAAGAACCATCCGAGCGTGGCGGTGATCGTCGACCCACTGGGCTACGACGGCGTGCTCGCCGCGGTACGCGCGGGCGGGTTTAGCCTCGCCGAGCGCAAAAAGCTGGCGGCGCTTGCCTTTCAGCACACCGCCGAATACGACATCGCGGTCGCGAGCTGGATGGAGTCGACGCTGGCTCCCGAACATCCGCCGACGACGTTCCCGAAGTGGCTGGGCCGCAACTGGCGCCGCTCGACGATGCTGCGCTACGGCGAGAACCCGCACCAGCAGGCGGCGCTGTACAGCGACCCCGGCGCCTGGCCCGGACTGGCGCAGGCCGAGCAGCTGCACGGAAAAGAGATGTCCTACAACAACTTCACCGATGCGGACGCGGCCTGGCGGGCCGCCTTCGATCACGAGCAGACCTGCGTCGCAATCATCAAGCACGCCAATCCATGTGGGATCGCCATCTCCTCGGAATCGGTCGCCGACGCGCATCGCAAGGCGCACGAATGCGATCCGTTGAGCGCCTTCGGCGGGGTCATCGCGTCCAACACCGAAGTCAGCCTGGAGATGGCCGAATACGTCAGCACCATCTTCACCGAGGTCATCGTCGCGCCTGCCTACGAGCCCGCCGCCCTCGAGGCGTTGACCCGCAAGAAGAACATCCGGGTGCTGGTGGCCTCGGAGCCGCTGACCGGCGGCACCGAGCTGCGGCCGATCAGCGGCGGACTGTTGGTCCAGCAGCGCGACGAGCTCGACGCGCACGGCGACAACCCCGCTAATTGGACGCTGGCCGCCGGCTCACCCGCCGATCCTTCGACGCTGGCCGACCTGGTGTTCGCCTGGCGCGTGTGCCGCGCCGTCAAATCGAACGCGATCGTGATCGCCGGCGGCGGCGCGACCATCGGCGTCGGCATGGGCCAGGTGAACCGGGTCGACGCGGCGCGGCTGGCGGTCGAACGGGGCGGCGATCGGGTGCGCGGCGCCGTCGCCGCCTCCGACGCGTTCTTCCCGTTCCCCGACGGGCTCGAGACGCTGACCGGCGCCGGGGTGAAGGCGATCGTGCACCCCGGCGGATCGGTGCGCGACGACGAGGTGACCGCGGCGGCCGCCAGCGCCGGCATTTCGCTGTATCTCACCGGGGCGCGTCACTTCGCGCACTAGCCACGGTGCGCGCGCGCGACGCCCGTGTCAATAAGCGTCTAGTGAACGCCCTTGGCATGACTCGTGTGAGCCCGCGTCGTAGCGTGGAGTGGTGACGTCACCGACCAACCTGCCCCGCACGGTCGGCGAGCTTCGTGCCGCCGGTCATCGTGAACGGGGAGTCAAGCAGGAAATCCGCGAAAATCTGCTCGCACGCCTTGCCGAAGGCGGAGATGGTGAAGCCATCTGGCCGGGCATCCTGGGCTTCGACGACACCGTCTTGCCCCAGCTCGAGCGGGCCCTGATCGCCGGCCACGACTTCGTGCTGCTCGGAGAGCGCGGGCAGGGCAAGACCCGGCTGCTGCGGGCGCTGACCGGCTTGCTCGACGAGTGGACGCCCGTGATCGCCGGTGCCGAACTGGGTGAGCACCCCTTCTCGCCGATCACCCCGGAGTCGATCCGCAAGGCCGCCACGCTGGGTGACGACCTGCCGGTAGAGTGGAAGCACCGCAGCGAGCGCTACACCGAGAAGCTCGCCACCCCGGATACCAGCGTGGCCGACCTGGTCGGCGACATCGACCCGATCAAGGTCGCCGAGGGCCGCAGCCTGGGCGACCCGGAGACCATCGCCTACGGCCTGATCCCCCGCGCACACCGCGGCATCGTCGCGGTCAACGAACTGCCCGACCTCGCCGAGCGCATCCAGGTGTCGATGCTCAACGTGATGGAGGAGCGCGACATCCAGGTCCGCGGTTACACGTTGCGCCTGCCGCTGGACGTGTTGGTGGTCGCCAGCGCCAACCCCGAGGACTACACCAACCGGGGGCGCATCATCACCCCGCTCAAAGACCGTTTCGGCGCGGAGATCCGGACCCACTACCCGCTCGAGCTCGACGCGGAAGTCGGTGTGATCGCGCAGGAAGCGCACCTGTCGGCCCAGGTTCCCGACTACCTGATGCAGGTCATCGCCCGGTTCGCCCGCTACCTGCGGGAGTCCAACTCCGTCGATCAACGCTCCGGGGTGTCGGCGCGGTTCGCGATCGCCGCCGCCGAGACGGTCGCCGCCGCCGCCCGGCATCGTGGCGCGGTGCTGGGGGAGACCGATCCGGTGGCCCGGGTGGTCGACCTGGGCACGGTGATCGACGTGCTGCGCGGCAAGCTGGAATTCGAGTCCGGCGAGGAGGGCCGCGAACAGGCGGTGCTCGAGCACCTGTTGCGCCGCGCGACCGCCGACACCGCGTCGCGCGCACTGGGCGGCATCGACGTCGGCTCTTTGGTGGCCGCGGTCGAGGGCGGTTCGGCGGTGACGACGGGGGAGCGGGTGTCGGCCAAGGACGTGCTGGCCGCGGTCCCCAACCTGGCGGTGGTGGACAAGATCGCGGCCAAGCTGGGCGCGCAGTCGGAAGGCGAACGGGCCGCGGCGCTGGAACTGGCGCTCGAGGCGCTGTATCTGGCCAAGCGCATCGACAAGGTATCCGGGGAGGGTCAAACCGTCTATGGCTAGTTCTGGTGGTGACGACCCGCTGCGCCCGGCTTCGCCGCGCTTGCGATCGTCACGCGGGCATTCCTCGCGCTACTCGGCGTACACCGGCGGCCCCGACCCGCTGGCACCGCCGGTGGATCTGCGCGAGGCGCTCGAACAGATCGGTCAGGATGTCATGGCCGGCACGTCGCCGCGGCGTGCGCTGTCCGAGCTGCTGCGCCGCGGCACCAAGAACCTGCCCGGCGCGGACCGGCTCGCCGCCGAGGCCAACCGCCGGCGGCGGGAATTGTTGCGCCGCAACAACTTAGACGGAACCCTGCAGGAGATCAAGAAGCTGCTGGACGAGGCGGTGTTGGCCGAACGCAAGGAGCTGGCCCGCGCGCTCGACGACGACGCCCGGTTCGGGGAACTGCAATTGGACGCGCTGCCGTCGTCGCCGGCCAAGGCCGTCCAGGAGCTCTCCGACTACAACTGGCGCAGCGGTGAGGCGCGCCAAAAGTACGACCAGATCAAGGATCTGCTCGGCCGCGAGATGCTGGACCAACGCTTCGCGGGCATGAAGCAGGCGTTGGAGGGCGCCACCGACGAGGATCGCCAGCGGGTCAACGACATGGTCAACGACCTCAACGACTTGCTGGACAAGCACGCCCGCGGCGAGGACACCCAGCAAGACTTCGACGACTTCATGGACAAGCACGGCGAGTTCTTTCCGGAGAACCCGCGCAACGTCGATGAGTTGCTGGACTCGCTGGCCAAGCGCGCCGCGGCCGCGCAGCGGTTCCGCAACAGCCTGAGCGCCGAGCAGCGCGCGGAGCTGGATGCGTTGGCGCAGCAGGCTTTTGGCTCGCCTGCGCTGATGCAGGCGCTGAACCGGCTCGATGCGCACCTGCAGGCGGCGCGGCCGGGGGAGGACTGGAGCGGCTCCGAGCAGTTCTCCGGTGACAACCCGTTCGGGATGGGGGAGGGCACCCAGGCGCTGTCCGACATCGCCGAGCTGGAGCAACTGGCCGAGCAGCTCTCGCAGAGCTATCCGGGCGCGACCATGGACGACGTCGACCTGGACGCGCTGGCGCGTCAGCTCGGTGACGAGGCGGCCGTCGACGCCCGCACGCTAGCCGAATTGGAACGCGCGCTGGTCAATCAGGGCTTCCTGGACCGCGGTTCCGATGGGCAGTGGCGGCTGTCGCCGAAGGCGATGCGCCGGCTTGGCGAGACGGCGCTACGCGATGTGGCGCAACAGCTTTCCGGACGCCGCGGTGAGCGTGACCACCGCCGCGCAGGCGCGGCCGGCGAACTCACCGGCGCCACTCGACCCTGGCAGTTCGGTGACACCGAGCCGTGGAACATCTCCCGCACCTTGACCAATGCCGTTCTGCGGCAGGCGGGAACGGCCACCATGGACGGCCCCGACGGACGCTTGAAGATCACCGTCGACGACGTCGAGGTCTCCGAGACCGAGACTCGGACGCAGGCCGCGGTCGCACTGCTGGTCGACACCTCGTTCTCCATGGTGATGGAGAACCGCTGGCTGCCGATGAAGCAGACGGCGCTGGCGCTCAACCATTTGGTGTGCACCCGCTTTCGTTCGGATGCCTTGCAGATCATCGCCTTTGGCCGCTACGCGCGGACGGTGACCGCCGCCGAGCTCACCGGCCTGGAGGGGGTCTACGAGCAGGGCACCAACCTGCATCACGCGCTGGCGTTGGCCGGTCGCCATCTGCGCCGGCACCCCAACGCGCAGCCCGTCGTGCTGGTGGTAACCGACGGTGAGCCGACCGCGCACCTCGAGGATTTCGACGGGGACGGCACGACAGTGTTTTTCGACTACCCACCGCATCCGCGCACCATCGCCCACACCGTGCGCGGTTTCGATGAGATGGCGCGCCTGGGCGCCCAGATCACCATCTTCCGGCTGGGCAGCGACCCCGGTCTGGCCCGCTTCATCGACCAGGTCGCCCGCCGGGTCGAGGGACGGGTCGTGGTGCCCGACCTCGACGGCCTGGGCGCGGCCGTCGTCGGTGACTACCTGCGGTCACGCCGCCGTTAACCGCCACATGGCCACCCCGGCCAGGGGATAGGTGTGCTTCGGACCGGGTACAGGCACTTGGAGAAGGAGGAGACGTATGAGCCAGGTTCCCACGATCGAACTCAATAACGGGGTCAGCATTCCGCAGCTGGGTTTCGGCGTGTTCCAGATCAAGCCCGACGAGACCGCCGCGGCGGTGAAGACGGCCCTCGAGATCGGCTACCGACACATCGACACGGCCGAAATGTACGGCAACGAAAAGCAAGTCGCGCAAGGCATCCGCGACGCGGGCCTGGACCGCGGCGAGGTCTTCGTCACCAGCAAGCTCAACAACGGCTTTCACAAACCCGACGATGCGCGCCGCGCCTTCGACGAGACGCTGAAGAAACTGGATTCCGACTACGTCGACCTGTTCCTCATCCACTGGCCGCTGCCCACGCTGTACGACGGTGACTTCGTGTCGACGTGGAAGGTCTTCGAGGAGTTCGCGCGCGACGGCCGCGCCCGCAGCATCGGTGTGTCGAATTTCCAAGTCGCACACCTGAAGCGGCTCGCCAACGAGACCGACACCGTCCCGTCGGTGAACCAGATCGAACTTCATCCGTACTTCGGAAACAACGAGGTTAGGGCCTACGGCCGCGAACACGGCATTGCCACCGAGGCGTGGGCGCCCATCGCCCAGGGCAAGGTACTCGACGATCCGGTGATCAACCGCGTCGCGAACACCCGCGGCAAGTCGGCGGCGCAGGTGGTGTTGCGCTGGCACATCCAGCGCGGCGACATCGTCTTCCCGAAGTCGGTGACACCGGACCGGGTGAAGGAGAATTTCGAGCTGTTCGACTTCGAATTGGACGACTCGGACATGGACGCGATCTCGGCGCTAGACAAGGGCGAGTCCGGACGCAACGGGCCCAACCCCGACACGTTCGATTACGTGCCCCGCTGAGGGTTTTCCGCTAGCCGCGCGGCCGGCGGGCTTTGCGGATGATCCCGACAGCGCCCCACAGCGAGAAGCCGCGAATGTGCACGGTCGGCGCGCCGGGGGTGCCCTGCCCGTGGACCGCGCGGTCGAAGTTTCCCATCACGCCGCGGCCGTGCACCTCGACGTTGACCTCGGGCGGCAGCAAAATGTTTTGCACCCCCATGATCGACATCGCGTGGATGTCGACCTCGGTCGAGGTGAAGTCGGCGTAGCGCAGATCGACCACTCCGCTGCCCCACAGCGTGAAGGTGGTGAGCTTCTTCGGGACGTTCCATCGGCCGCGGCGTTCGAAGCCGCTCATCAACGCCAGCAGCAGCGTCGACGGCGCCGGATTGGGTTTGCCGCCGCGACGCGGGCTGATCGGAGTCCCGGGCAGATCGGCCCGCAGCTCATCCAGTTCCTCATACGTCGTCGCCGCATAAGCCCTGGTCAAACGGTCTTCATAGTCGTTGAGCTGCAGGCGGCCCTGCTCGGCCGCGTACGCAAGCAACTGGGCGATCTGGATGCGGTCGGTATCGGCCGCGCGCGACGGCTCGCCGCGCGTGTCCTCCGCATCCCGTTGCGTTGAGTTGCTCATCACCCACGAGCCTACGACGTACAGCATTTGCTGCAAGAGGATTGGCTAAACTGCAACCTTGCGCCGGCCCGCGTCACACCGCCGGCCGTTAGGCCGGACCCGTTGTTTGACACCTGGCTAACTTCTCAGCTGGCTAACTCGTCCAGTTGGGCGCACGCTTCTCGAGGAAAGCCAGCATGCCTTCACGCGCCTCGTCGGAGACGAACAACCGGGCCGATTCCTCGGCGAGGCGTTCGGCGTCGCGGTCGAACTCCGCCAGCACCGCGGTCGTCGTCAAGGCCTTGGAAGCCGCGAGGCCCTGGGGCGAACCACGGCCGATATCGGCGATCAGTTCGTCGACCGCGGCGTCGACGTCCTCGGCGGCAACGGTGATCAGGCCGACCTCTGCGGCCTGGCCGGCGTCGAACTTCTCGCCGGTCAGGTAGTAGCGCGCGGCGGCCCGCGCCGAAAGTTTGGGCAGCAGCGTCAACGAGATGATCGCCGGCGCGACGCCGATCCGGGCCTCGGTGAGCGCGAAGGTGCTGCGCGGACCGGCGACCGCGATATCGCAGGCGCCCACCAGGCCGAAGCCCCCCGCGCGGACGTGCCCGTCGATCGCGGCGATCACCGGCAGCGGCGAGGAGACGATGGCCCGCATCAAGTCGACCATCTCCCGGGCCCGCTCGACGGCCATCTGGAACGGATCGCCGTTGCCCGCCTCGCTCAAATCCGCACCGGCACAGAACGTTCCGCCGGTGTGGCCCAGTACCACCAGCCGCACCGCCGGGTCCGCTGAGGCGTCACGCAACCCCTGGTGCAACTGGTTGACCAGGGTGGTCGACAGCGCGTTGCGGTTGTGCGGCGAATTCAGGGTCAGCCGCGCGTACGGCCCGCCCGTGTCGGCGGGTCCGGCGTATTCGACGAGCCTTGTCATGAGAAAGAACCGGTCATCAGTAGCTTCGGGGCAGACCCAGGGATGTCTGCGCGACGAAGTTCAGCACCATCTCACGGCTGACCGGGGCGATGCGGCCCAGCCGGGCCGAGGCCAGCATCGCGGCCAGGCCGTATTCCTTGGTCAGTCCGTTGCCGCCCAGCGACTGCACCGCCTGATCCACCGAACGCGTCGCCGCCTCGGCCGCAGCGTATTTGGCCATGTTCGCGGCCTCGGCCGCGCCCATGTCGTTGCCGGAGTCATACAGGGTGGCGGCCTTCTGCAGCATCAGCTTGGCCAGCTCGACTTCGATGTGGCACTGCGCCAACGGGTGTGACAGCCCCTGGTGCGCGCCGATCGGCGTGCCCCATACCTGCCGGGTTTTGACGTATTCGGCGGCCCGGCTCAGCGCGTACCGTCCCATCCCGACGGAGCTCGCCGCGCCCATGATGCGTTCGGGGTTCAGACCGGCGAAAAGCTGGGCGATGGCGGCGTCTTCGGCGCCGACGAGCGCGTCGCTGGGCAGGCGAACGTCGTCGAGGAAGACCTGGAACTGGCGTTCGGGGCTGATCAGTTCCATTTCGATCGGGGTGTAGGCGAAGCCCGGCGCGTCGGTGGGCACCACGAACAGCGCGGGGCGCAGCTTGCCGGTCTTGGCCTCCTCGGTGCGGGCCACCACCAGCACCGCCTGCGCCTGGTCGATGCCGGAGATATATACCTTCTGGCCCTTCAGAATCCAGTCGCTGCCCTCCCGGCGGGCGGTCGTGGTGATCCGGTGCGAGTTGGAGCCGGCGTCGGGCTCGGTGATGGCGAAGGCCATCGTCAGCGTCCCGTCGGCGATGCCGGGAATCCAGCGCCTCTTCTGCTCCTCGGTGCCGAACTTGCTGATGATGGTGCCGTTGATGGCGGGCGAGACGACCATCAGCAGCAGCGCGCTGCCCGCCGCCGCCATCTCCTCCATGACCAGCGAGAGCTCGTACATTCCGGCGCCGCCACCGCCGTACTCCTCGGGCAGGTTCACGCCCAGGAAGCCGAGTTTGCCTGCCTCCGACCACAATTCGTCGGTGTGCTCCTGCGCGCGGGCCTTGCGCAGGTAGTACTCGCTGCCATAGTTGGCTGCCCACGCCGCCACCGACTTGCGTAGGGCCTGACGCTCCTCGCTCTCGATGAAGCTGGTGTCGGTCATGCTGAATCCCCTTCTGATTGTGGCGCTTCCACTCTTGCCAGCACAGCGCCCACTTCGACTTGCTGACCGGTCTTGACGTTGAGTTCGGCGAGGACCCCGTCGACCGGGGCGGCGATGGTGTGTTCCATCTTCATGGCCTCCAGCCAGATCAGCGGCTGGCCGGCGGTGACGGTGTCGCCGATCGCGGCACCGAGCCGGATGACGCTGCCGGGCATCGGCGCGACCAGCGAGCCCTTTTCGACGGTCGAACCTGGCTCGGGGAAACGGGGCTGCGCGATCAGGTGCACGGGTCCGCGCGCGGAATCGACGTAGACGTCGGACTCGTAGCGCCGCACCGAGAAGCCGTGGTCGACACCGTCCACCCGCAGCACGACGGCCTTCGCCGTGGCCGACACCAGCTGCACGGACGGGTCGTCCGGAAGTACCAAACCGGTTCTGGTGAAACGGTATTGAACTTTGATCTCGTCACCGGCGTCGTCGCGGTAGTCCCTGACCTGATAGACCGATGGGAGGTTGCGCCAGCCGCTGGGCACCGCACCCAGGACGGGGGCGCCGGCGCGGTTGTGCGCGGCGTCGGCGAGTGCGGCCGCGATGGCCGACAGTCGCACCACCGCGGTGCCGCCCAGCGGCGCCGCGAGGCGCGCCAGGTCGTGGGTGTCGAAAAACGCCGTGTCGGTGGTCCCGTCGAGAAACGCGGGATGCCGCAGCACATTCACCAGAAGGTCCCGGTTGGTGCGCACACCGTGCACGCGGGCGCGGGCCAGCGCGTCGGCGAGCACAAGCGCCGCCTGGCGTCGCGTCGGGGCATAGGAGATCACCTTGGCCAGCATGGGGTCGTAGTGGATCGAGACGGTGAACCCCTCGACGATGCCCGAATCCAGCCGGATCCCGGTCCGGTGCCCCAGGGAGCCGAACTCGGCCCGCACCGACGGCACCTCGAACCCGCGGACCAGGCCGGCCTGCGGTTGCCAGTTCTTGGCGGGATCCTCGGCGTAGAGCCGGGCCTCGATCGAATGCCCTTGGGGGGCAGGCGGTTGCGCGTCCAGGCGGGCGCCGTCGGCGACGGCGAGCTGCAGTTCGACCAGATCGAGTCCGGTGGTCTCCTCGGTCACCGGGTGTTCGACCTGCAGCCGAGTGTTCATTTCGAGGAAGTAGAACTCGCCGTCGTCGTCGGCCAGGAACTCGACCGTGCCTGCGCCGGTGTAGCCGATGGCTTCGGCGGCCAACCGGGCGGCGTCGAACAGCTTGGCGCGCATGCCGGGGGTGCGCTCCACCAACGGCGAGGGCGCCTCCTCGATGATCTTCTGGTGGCGGCGCTGAATCGAGCATTCCCGTTCCCCGACCGCCCACACCGTGCCGTGGGTGTCGGCCATGACCTGAACCTCGATGTGGTGTCCGGTGGGCAGGTAGCGCTCGCAGAACACCGTCGGGTCCCCGAAGGCGGACTGGGCTTCGCGGCGGGCCGCTTCCACTTCGGCGGGCAGGGCGGACAATTCGCGCACCACCCGCATGCCGCGGCCACCGCCGCCCGCGGAGGCCTTGACCAGCGCCGGCAGCTGCGCCTCGGTAACGGTGTCGGGGTCGAGCTCGTCGAGCACGGGCACGCCCGCCGCGGCCATGAGCTTCTTGGACTCGATCTTGGAGCCCATCGCGCGCACCGCGTCCACCGGCGGTCCCACCCACGTCAGGCCTGCGTCCTGGACGGCGGCCGCGAAGTCGGCGTTCTCCGAAAGGAATCCGTAACCGGGGTGTATCGCGTCGGCGCCCGCGGCGCGGGCGGCGGCGATGACGGCCTCGGCGTTGAGGTAGTCGTTGGTCTTGTCCAGGCGCACCCGGGCGTCGGCCTCGGCGACGTGCGGGGAGCCGGCGTCGGGGTCGGTGTAGACGGCGACGGTGCCCAGGCCCAGCCGGCGGCAGGTGGCGAACACCCGCCGGGCGATCTCACCGCGGTTGGCGACCAGTACTCGAGTAATCATGGGGCTCACATCCGGAAGACGCCGAAGTTCGACGTCCCCTCGATCGGGCCATTGGCGATGGCGGACAGGCACATTCCCAAGACGGTGCGGGTATCTCGCGGGTCGATCACCCCGTCGTCGTAGAGCATCCCGGACAACACCAGCGGCAGCGACTCGGCTTCGATCTGGCCCTCGACCGCGGCCCGCATCGCCGCATCGGCGTCCTCGTCGACCTGCTGGCCGCGCGCTTCGGCGGCAGCGCGGGCCACGATCGACAGCACGCCCGACAGCTGGGCGCCGCCCATCACCGCGGACTTCGACGTCGGCCAGGCGAAGAGAAACCGGGGATCGTAGGCGCGGCCGCACATGCCGTAGTGACCCGCGCCGTAGGAGGCGCCGATCAGCAGCGAGATGTGTGGCACCGTCGAATTGGACACGGCGTTGATCATCATCGAGCCGTGCTTGATCATCCCGCCCTCTTCGTAGTCCTTGCCGACCATGTAGCCGGTGGTGTTGTGCAAGAACAGCAGTGGCGTGTTGGAGCGGTTGGCCAGCTGGATGAACTGGGTGGCCTTCTGGGACTCCTCGCTGAACAGCACGCCGCGCGCGTTGGCCAGGATGCCGATCGGATACCCGTGCAGCCGCGCCCAGCCCGTCACCAGGGAGGAACCGTAGAGCGGCTTGAATTCGTCGAACTCGGAGCCGTCGACGATGCGGGCGATGACTTCGCGGGGATCGAACGGGATCCGCAGATCCGCGGGCACGATGCCGATGAGTTCTTCGGTGTCGAACAGCGGCTCGGTGACCGGTTTGGGTTTCGGCCCGCGCTTGGTCCAGTTCAACCGGGCCACGATGCGACGGCCGATGCGGATGGCGTCGAGTTCGTCGACGGCGAAGTAGTCGGCCAAACCGGAGATGCGAGCATGCATTTCGGCGCCGCCGAGCGATTCGTCGTCGGATTCCTCGCCGGTGGCCATCTTCACCAGCGGGGGACCGGCCAGGAAGACCTTGGAACGTTCCTTGATCATCACCACGTGATCCGACATGCCCGGGACGTAGGCCCCGCCGGCGGTGGAGTTGCCGAATACCAGTGCGATGGTGGGGATTCCGGCCGCCGAGAGCCGGGTGAGGTCGCGGAACATCCGCCCGCCGGGAATGAAGATCTCCTTTTGCGTGGGCAGATCCGCACCGCCGGACTCCACCAGCGAGATCACCGGGAGCCGGTTCTCGAAGGCGATCTGGTTGGCCCGCAGGATCTTCTTGAGGGTCCACGGGTTGCTGGTGCCGCCTTTGACCGTGGGGTCGTTGGCGACGATCATGCATTCGACGCCTTCGACCACGCCGATGCCGGTGACGGTGCTCGCGCCGACCTTGAAGGCGCTGCCCCAGGCCGCCAGCGGACTCAGCTCCAGGAACGGCGAATCCCGGTCGACCAGCAATTCGATGCGCTCACGCGCCGTCAGCTTGCCGCGGTCATGATGGCGTTCAACGTATTTCGCCCCGCCGCCGGCCAGCGCGTTGGCCAGCTCGGTGTCGATCTCCTCCAGTTTCGCGATGGCCGCCGACGCCGCGTCGGTAAAGGCGGCGGCCTCGCGGTCGAGGGTGGACTGCAGCACGGTCATGATTGGAATCCCAGCAGTTTGGCGGACAGTGCGGTCAGGATTTCGGTGGTTCCTCCGCCGATGCCCAGGATCCTCATGTCCCGGTACTGGCGTTCGACCTCGGATTCGGCCATGTAGCCCATGCCGCCGAACAACTGGACGGCCTGGTTGGCCACCCATTCGCCGGCCTCGACGGCGGTGTTCTTGGCGAAACATACCTGCGGAATCAGGTTGGTCTCGCCGGCGAGCTGCCGCTCCACCACGTGGCGCGAGTAGACCCGGGCGACATCGATGCGACGCGCCATCTCCGCCAACGTGTTCTGCACCGACTGCCGCGAGATCAACGGACGACCGAATGTCTCGCGGTCGCGACACCATTGCACCGTCAGGTCCAGGCAGCGCTGGGCGCTCGAATAGGCCTGTGCGGCAAGGCCGATGCGCTCGGCGACGAAGGCCTGGGCGATCTGGGCGAACCCGCTGTTCTCGGCGCCGACCAGGTTGGTGGCCGGCACCCGGACGTCGGTGTAGGACAGCTCGGCCGTATCCGAGGACCGCCAGCCCATCTTGTCCAGCTTGCGGCTCACCTCGAAGCCGGGCGTGCCCTTCTCGACCACCAGCAGCGAAACCCCGCCCGCGCCAGGGCCTCCGGTGCGTACCGCGGTCACCACGTAGTCGGCGCGGACCCCGGAGGTGATGTAGGTCTTGGCGCCGTTGACGATGTAGTGGTCGCCGTCGCGGACCGCCGAGGTGCGCAGATGTCCGACGTCGGAGCCGCCGCCGGGCTCGGTGATCGCCAGCGAACCGGTCTTCTCGCCGGCCAGGGTCGGCCGGACGAACTCCTCGATCAGCCGCCGATCGCCCGAGGCGATCATGTGCGGCACCGCGATGCCGCAGGTGAACAGCGACGCGAACACGCCGCCCGGGGCGCCGGCCTGATGCATCTCCTCACAGATGATCACCGCGTCGGCGCCGTCGCCGCCACCGCCGCCGACCGATTCGGGGAAGCCCGCGCCCAAAAGGCCGGCGGCCCCGGCGCTGCGATGCAACTCGCGGGGTAGCTCGCCGCAGCGCTCCCACTCGTCGACGTGGGGCAGGATCTCGCGTTCTGCGAACGAGCGCACCGTCTTTCGCAGCTGTTCGCGCTCGGGCGTGGTCCAAAGGTTCACAGCAGGTTCTCCGGGATGTCGAGGTAGCGGCCGCGGAGCCATTCGCCCAGCCCCTTGGCCTGGGGATCGAAGCGGGCCTGGTAGGCGACGCCCTGGCCGAGGATGCCGTCGATGACGAAGTTGACCGCCCGCAGATTCGGCAGCAGGTGGCGGGTGACGCCGAATTCGGCCGCTTCGGGCAGCAGCTCTGCGAGCAGCTCGATGGTCAACGTGTTGGCCAGCCAGCGCCATTGCTCGTCGGTGCGCACCCAGACCCCGACGTTGGCGGAGCCGCCCTTGTCGCCGCTGCGCGCCCCGGCGATGCGGCCCAACGGCACGCGTTGGGTCGGCCCGTCCGGCAGGGGTTCCGGAAGCGGTGGTTCGGCGGCGGGTGCGAGTTCCAAAGTGTCTGTGGTACAAGGGATATCGACGCGGGTACCGTCGGCGTGTACCGCGACGTGCGGTACCTGATCGGCGGCGACGTAGCCCGGGGTGAACACCCCGTAGACCTGCCCGTCGCCCGGCGGCGCGGTGACGTGGAATCCCGGATAGCTGGCCAACGCCAATTCGACTGCGGCCGAGGAGAATTGGCGACCGACGTTGGCGGGGTCGGGGTCACGCACCACGCAGTGCAACAGGGCGCTGGCGGCCTCCTCGGTGTCGGCGTCGGGATGGTCGGTGCGCGCCAGGGTCCACTGCAGTTCGGCGGGCTTGACGGTGAGCGCGGCGTCGAGTTGTTGGCGCACCAGATCGGCCTTGGCCTCGATGTCCAGGCCGGTCAGCACGAACGTCATCGCGTTGCGGAACCCGCCGATGCTGTTCATCGACACCTTGTAGGTGGGCGGTGGGGCCTCGCCGCGCACGTCGCTGATGCGCACCCGGTCCGGGCCGTCGGACGACAGCTCGACGCTGTCCATCCGGGCGGTCACGTCGGGGTTGGCGTAGCGGGCGCCGGTGATCTCGTAGAGCAGCTGCGCGGTGACGGTGTCGACGCTGACCAGCCCGCCGGTACCCGGGTGCTTGGTGATCACCGAGGACCCGTCGGCGTTGACCTCGGCCAGCGGGAAACCGGCGTGGGTCAGGTCGGGCACCTCGGTGAAGAAGGAGTAGTTGCCCCCGGTGGCCTGGACACCGCACTCGATGACGTGGCCGGCGACCACCGCGCCGGCGAGCGCGTCGTAGTCGGTGCGGCCCCAGCCGAAGTGCGCCGCCGCGGCCCCGACGATCACCGAGGCGTCGGTGACGCGGCCGGTGACGACGACGTCGGCGCCGTCGCTTAGGCAGTCGACGATGCCCCAGGCGCCCAGGTACGCGTTCGCCGTCAACGGGCTGCCCAGCCCGAGTTCGGCGGCGCGCGCCAACAGGTCGTCACCCTCCACGTGGGCGACTCGCGCGTCGATGCCCAGGCGCTCGGCCAGCGCGCGTATCGCGTCGGCCAGGCCGGCGGGGTTGAGGCCCCCGGCGTTGGCGACGATGCGGACCCCACGGTCGCGGGCCTCGCCCAGGCAGTCCTCGAGTTGGGTCAGGAAGGTCTTCGCGTAGCCGCGCTCGGGGTGCTTCATCCGGTCGCGGCCGAGGATCAGCATGGTGAGTTCGGCCAGGTAATCGCCGGTCAGGTAGTCGACGTCACCGCCGGTGAGCATCTCTCGCATGGCCGACAGCCGGTCGCCGTAGAAGCCCGAGCAGTTCGCGATCCGGACGGCGCCGGAACTGCCCGGGGCGCCAGCGGCGCCGGAAGCAGAGGCCATGCCTGTCCTCCATTCGGGGATTTCACCGGTTCGGACCTACCAACCAACCGGTAGGTTAGCGGGTACCGCCGGTGTCACGTCAAGGATCCCACTTCGGGGCCGGGCCGCCCGTGGCGCGATCAGCGGCTGGCGGTCGGCGGGCGGGCGTCCATTTTGGCCACGAGCGGGCCAGCGACTATCCTGAGGTGCGATTGTCGCCCGTTCGGCTCACCAGCCACGCCGCGCGACATGCCGAACTGCAAGTCCCACGTCGAATTTTCGAAGCAACACGAGGAGTTAGGCCCGACCATGGCCGTACCCAAGCGCAGAATGTCGCGCGCGAACACCCGTAGCCGGCGCGCGCAGTGGAAGGCCGAGAAGACCGAACTCGTCGGTGTCACGGTCGCAGGTCAGCGGCACAAAGTGCCCCGGCGGCTGCTCAAGGCGGCCCGCCTCGGCCTGATCGACCTCGACCGCCGCTAGCTCTATGGCGGCGACCCGCCGCGCCCGGCTGCGCCGCGCTTGCGATCGCCGCTAGCCCCCCGGCGCGCCTCTCAGGCCAGTCTCAGGCGGTGGGACGAAACTAGGGGCCGTGCGAATACTGGTCGTCGACGACGATCGCGCGGTGCGCGAATCGCTGCGTCGGTCCTTGTCCTTCAACGGCTACTCCGTTGAGCTGGCCCATGACGGCGTCGAAGCCCTCGAACTGATCGCCAGCGATCGCCCCGACGCGCTCGTCCTGGACGTGATGATGCCGCGCCTGGACGGCCTCGAGGTGTGCCGTCAGCTCCGCAGCACCGGTGACGATCTGCCCATCCTGGTGCTCACCGCCCGCGACTCGGTGTCCGAGCGGGTCGCCGGCCTGGACGCCGGCGCCGACGACTACCTGCCGAAGCCCTTCGCCCTGGAGGAGCTGCTGGCCCGGATGCGCGCGCTGCTGCGCCGCACCAAGCCGGAGGACGAGGACGCCGACTCCGTGGCGATGACGTTCTCCGACCTGACGCTGGACCCGGTCACCCGCGAGGTCACCCGCGGACAGCGCCGGATCAGCCTGACCCGCACCGAGTTCGCGCTGCTGGAGATGCTGATCGCCAACCCGCGCCGGGTGCTCACCCGCAGCCGCATCCTCGAAGAGGTCTGGGGCTTCGACTTTCCCACCTCGGGCAACGCGCTCGAGGTCTATGTGGGTTACCTGCGGCGCAAGACCGAGGCCGATGGGGAGTCGCGGCTGATCCACACGGTGCGCGGGGTCGGCTACGTCCTTCGGGAGACGCCACCGTGACGATGCGGATCCACCGATGATCCGGTTCCCCCGGCCGCAACGGCCACCGCTGCGCCCGCCGTTGCGCGCGACACCCTCCTTGTCGCTGCGGTGGCGGGTGATGCTGCTTGCGATGTCCATGGTCGCCATGGTCGTGGTGTTGATGGCCTTCGCCGTCTACGCCGTGATTTCCGCCGCGCTCTACAGCGACATCGACAACCAGCTGCAAAGCCGCGCGCAGCTGCTGATCGCCAGCGGCTCACTGGCCGCGGACCCCGGCAAAGCGATCGAGGGCACCGCCTATTCCGACGTCAACGCGATACTGGTGAACCCGGGCCACGCGATCTACACCGCCCAGCAGCCGGGCCAGACCCTGCCGGTCGGCGCGCCGGAGAAAGCGGTCATCCACGGCGATTTGTTCATGTCGCGGCGCACCGCCGGCGACCAACGAATCCTCGCCGTGCACCTGCAGAACGGCACGTCGCTGCTGATCTCCAAGAGCCTCAAGCCCACCGAAGCGGTGATGAACAGGCTGCGCTGGGTGTTGCTGATCGTCGGCGGTGTCGGGGTGGCGGTCGCCGCCGTGGCGGGCGGCATGGTCACCAGGGCCGGGCTGCGCCCGGTGGCACGGCTGACCGAGGCCGCCGAGCGCGTGGCGCGCACCGACGACCTGCGACCCATCCCCGTATTCGGCAGCGACGAATTGGCCCGACTCACCGAGTCGTTCAACCTGATG
This sequence comes from Mycobacterium sp. NGS33, assembly GCF_059812885.1. Taxonomy (NCBI): domain Bacteria; kingdom Bacillati; phylum Actinomycetota; class Actinomycetes; order Mycobacteriales; family Mycobacteriaceae; genus Mycobacterium; species Mycobacterium sp. NGS33. Next base: position 98,758 of record NZ_JCALDN010000002.1, read on the forward strand.
CTGCGCGCACTCGCCGAGTCACGGGAGCGGCAGGCCCGACTGGTCACCGACGCCGGTCACGAATTGCGCACCCCGCTGACCTCGCTGCGCACCAACGTCGAACTGTTGATGGCTTCGATGGAACCGGGAGCGCCGCGGCTGCCCGAGCAGGAGATGGTGGATCTGCGCGCCGACGTCATCGCGCAGGTCGAGGAATTGTCAACGCTGGTAGGCGATTTGGTGGACCTCACTCGCGACGACGCCGGCCAGGTGGTGCACGAGACCGTCGACATGTCCGAGGTGGTCGATCGCAGCCTGGAGCGAGTCAGGCGGCGGCGCAACGACATTCACTTCGACGTCGACGTCACACCGTGGCAGATGTACGGCGACGCCGCCGGGCTGTCGCGTGCGGTGCTGAACCTGCTGGACAACGCCGCCAAGTGGAGCCCGCCCGGTGGCCACGTCGGCGTCACCATGCGCCAGCTCGACCCGTCGCACGCGGAGCTGGTGATAGCCGACCACGGCCCCGGCATTCCGCCGCAGGAGCGAAGGCTGGTGTTCGAACGGTTCTACCGGTCGACGACGGCGCGGGCCATGCCCGGGTCCGGGCTCGGGCTGGCGATCGTCAAGAAGGTCGTGCTCAACCACGGCGGGCTGCTGCGCGTCGAGGACACCGTTCCGGGAGGCCAGCCCCCGGGCACCTCCTTCTATGTACTGCTGCCCGGCCGGCCCATGCCCGCCTCGGCCTACCCGACGGCCGCCGGTGAGCCGCAAACCGACCAGGTAGACGCCGTGGCCGACCACGCCAACGCGGCGGGCGGCGATGAGGCGAACTCTCGGGAATCGGCGAACGTTATCTCAGTGGACTCTCAGTCCGCCCGGGCAAGGTAGGTCTGCGGCTACTGTTGGACCCAGCCGTCGACTTGCCGAAACACTGAGATAGAGGAAGAGCGACTTAGCGACCATGACGAATGACCCGAGGTATTCGCCACCGCCGCAGCAGCCGGGATACCCTCCCGCGCCGAAGCAGCCTGCGCACGTCCCGAGCCATGCGGGGTCCTCCGGCTATGCCCCGGGACAACAGCAGCCGTACAACCAGCAGTACGACTGGCGCTATCGGTCGCAGCCCTCATCGTCGCCGACGACTCAGTTCCGTCCGCCCTATGAGCCGTTCAGCAACACCGGGCCGGGCCGGATCCCCGGGGGAACCGGGGTCGGCCAGATACCTACGGGCACCGGCACCGGCCCTATCCCCGGCATGATGCCAGGGATGCCCGGGCGGCCGGAACCCCAAAAGCGTTCTCGCACAGGGCTGTTGGTGGTCGGTGCGTTGGCCATCGCGGTGGTGTCGGCCGGCATCGGTGGTGCCGCCGCGACGGCCGTCGAGCTCGGCACCCACGCAACCGGGAACGGCGGCGGCCGGGTCATCGGGGCGGCGCCCAGCGTGCCGGCCGCGAACATGCCACCGGGCAGCGTCGAACAGGTCGCCTCCAAGGTGGTGCCCAGCGTCGTGATGCTCGAGACCGACATCGGGCGACAGTCCGAAGAGGGCTCCGGCATCGTCCTGTCCACCGACGGCCTCATCCTGACCAACAACCACGTGATCGCCGCCGCGGCGGGACCCCCCAAGGGACCCGGCGGCCCGCCTGGAGCTCCGCCGGCGGCCCCCGCGCCTCCGGGCCTGCCCGGCGGACCGGGCGGCGGTGGTGGCGGCGCGCCGACGGCCAAGACGACGGTCACCTTCTCTGACGGTCGCACCGCACCATTCACGGTGGTCGGCGCCGACCCCACCAGCGATATCGCCGTCATCCGCGTGCAGGGCATGTCCGGGCTGACGCCCATCTCGCTGGGCTCCTCGTCGGACCTTCGCGTGGGCCAGCCGGTCGTGGCGATCGGCTCGCCGCTCGGGCTGTCGGGCACCGTGACCACCGGCATCGTCAGCGCGCTGAACCGGCCGGTGTCCACCACCGGTGAGTCGGGCAACCAGAACACCGTGCTGGACGCGATTCAGACCGACGCCGCGATCAACCCCGGTAACTCCGGTGGCGCGCTGGTCAACATGAACGGCCAGCTGGTGGGCGTCAACTCGGCCATCGCCACCCTGGGCGCCGACTCGCCGGACGCCCAGAGCGGTTCGATCGGCCTGGGCTTCGCGATCCCGGTCGATCAGGCCAAGCGCATCGCCGACGAACTGATCGCCACCGGCAAGGCCTCCCACGCCTCGCTCGGCGTGCAGGTGACCAACGACAAGGGCACCCCCGGCGCCAAGGTCGTCGAAGTCGTCGCGGGCGGTGCGGCCGCGTCGGCCGGCGTGCCCAAGAACGTCGTCGTCACCAAGGTCGACGACCGGCCGATCAACAGCGCCGACGCGTTGGTCGCGGCCGTGCGATCCAGAGCACCGGGCGACAAGATAACGCTGACGTTCCAGGATGCCGCCGGTGGCGGCAGCCGCACCGTGCCGGTCACCCTCGGGAAGGCGGATCAGTAGTGAGAGTGGACGAACCCTCGGCGACGGGATTGTCTGAGCTCGGATATACGGTTGCACCCATGGAAACGGGTGCGGAATTGGTAGTTGGCCGGGCTCTGGTTGTGGTGGTCGACGATCGCACCGCGCACGGGGACGAGGACCATAGCGGTCCGCTGGTGACGGAGCTGCTGACGGAGGCGGGATTCGTCGTCGACGGGGTGGTCGCGGTCGCCGCTGACGAGATCGAGATCCGCAACGCGCTGAACACCGCGGTGATCGGCGGGGTGGACCTGGTGGTCTCGGTCGGCGGGACGGGCGTCACGCCGCGCGACGTCACCCCGGAGGCCACCCGGGAGATCCTGGATCGCGAGATCCTCGGCATCGCCGAGGCCATTCGCGGCTCCGGGCTGTCGGCGGGCATCATCGACGCCGGCTTGTCCCGCGGTCTGGCCGGGGTGTCCGGCAGCACGCTGGTGGTCAACCTGGCCGGCTCCCGCTACGCGGTGCGCGACGGGATGGCGACGCTGAATCCGTTGGCGGCCCAGATCATCGGGCAGTTGTCGAGCCTGGAGATTTAAACCAGGCCGGTTGTTGGCCGCGCACAGGTCATTTCGATTCGGCCTCCGCGCGGGGCCCGTAGTCCGGTGGCGGCGTTTTGGCCACCCCGCCGTGCTTGCCCGACGAATCACCGTTGGTTTGCGCGAGGAGGTCGCGGATCTCGGTGAGCAGCACGACCTGCGCGTCGTCGGCCGGCTCGACCTCACCCCGCTTGCGCAGCGTCGTGTAGGGCAAGACCACCAGGAAGTACACCACCGCGGCGATGATCAGGAAGTTGATGGCGGCGGACAGGACGTTGTTCAGGTCGATGGTCTGACCGCCGCCGATGCTGATGCGCAGCACGCCGATATCGGACTTCTGGTTGACGCCGATGCGGTTGATCAACGGCTTGATGATGCTGTCGGTGAACGTCGTGACCAGGGCGGTGAATGCAGTACCGATGACGACGGCGGTGGACAGGTCGATGATGTTGCCCCGCGAGAGAAACTCCTTGAACCCTTTGAGCATTGGGGATGGCCTTTCTGGGACTGGACAGAGTCTGCCGTCCGCCGCGGACCAACAACGGCCAGGCACTCAATGCAGGGTGAGCGTCACGGTCTGGCCCAGCGCCGACCCTGCCACCGTGTTCGCCACACGAGCCGGCAGCGCAACTAACACTACGCGGTCGCTATCGGCGGCCTGAATCTTTTCTTTGGCCGAAACCAGCACCACCACGGCGTCGGTGGCCACCACCTTGGGGGCCGCGCGCGCATTGTCCGGCGAACCGCTGGCCGGTGCCGCCAGCACGTCGACCACGTCACCGACGCGCACCAGGTCGATCAGGGCGCCGTCCGCCAGATGCAGCGGGACGATGCGCACATCCGGCCCCGCCTTCGACCCGATGGCGGCCTCCGCCAGCCGGCTGCCCAGCAACCGGACGTCGGTGAGCACCTCACCGCGCCGCGCCGGGCCGGCCAGCGTCGAACCCACCACGGTGCCCAGGTCGGCTCGCGCCCCGTCGGGAACCGTTGCAGCCAAACGCTTTTCGAGCCGGACGTCGTCGGAGGTCAACGCCGCGCCGGGACGGAGGTCGCGGTCGGCCACCACCACTTGCGCATAGTCATCGGCGGGGTTGGAGCGCAGCGTGGCGATGCCGGCCAGCACGACGAGGCCGCCCGCGGCGACGCGGCGCGCCAGCACGGTTCGAGCCCAGTCCGGGCGCAGCCATAGCGACAGCCGGCTCAATAGGCTTGGGTTCAGCGATGATTCGCCCACGCCGCAACGGTAGGCGCGGCCCGGTGTTCAGGTCGCCCGCCGGCATCGCCGGTGTGGATAACCGTCAGTTGGTGGCGGCGGCGGTGGAAGTCGTGGAGCTGCTCGACTTGTCGCTCGAGCTGGAGCCGGACTTCTCGCTCGAGCTGGAGCCGGACTTGTCGCTGGAGCTCGAGGCGCTCGATCCGGAGTCGCTCGACGAGGAGCCGTTGGTCGAACCCGACGACTTTTTGCCGGACTCGCGGCTGTCGGTGCGGTAGAAGCCGCTGCCCTTGAACACCACGCCGACGGAGTTGAAGCGCTTGCGCAGCCGCCCGGAGCAGCGTTTGCACGTGGTCAGCGCGTCGTCGGTGAAGGCCTGCACGATGTCGAAGCGATCGTCGCACTCGGTGCACTGATAGCTATAAGTCGGCACGAAAACCTCCGGATGATTGCAAACCTGGTTAGCACTCTAGCGTCTCAAGTGCTAGAACCGCCACGTGACATGTCTCATTCCCGATATGTCAGCGGGCGATGAGGTCGATCAATCCTTGTCGCGGCGTGAGCGCGTGGGTCATGGGGACGTCGTGCGGGTCGGCTGGTAGCTCGTCGAGCAGTTCGGCGTCGCGGACGACCGCGATCAGCCGCGCGTGCGGGTCGCGGCCGCCCAGTGAGCGGTCGTAGAAACCCCGGCCCCGGCCCAGCCGCACCCCGCGGCGGTCCACGGCCAGCGCCGGCACCAGCACCACCGCGGCGTCGGCCAGGGCCGACGGCGGCAGCCAGGGCTGCGGCGGTTCGAGCAACCCCCACCGCCCGGTGGTCAGCGTGCCGGGCCGGTATTCGCCCCAGGACAACGGCAGGGGGGTGTCGTCGGCGGCGGTGCGCGCGACCGGCAACAGCACCCGCCCGGTGCGTCGTAGCAACGTGTCCAGCATCGCGGCCGAGCCCGGCTCGGTGCCCACCGGCACGTAGGCGCACACGGTACTGCCGCTGGTCACGATGCTTTCCAGGGTTTCCAGCCGCTCGCACAGCTGCCGGGCCTCGATGGCGCGAACGTCGTCTGCAACGCGGCGCCGGGCGGCAAGCAGCTGGTCGCGCAGCGCGGCTTTGCCCGTGGTCGCCATGCGTCAACCATGACAGCCAGGTCTTTCCCCGCGCCACATCGACTCGCCTGAGTGGATGCGGGTTATCGTGTGAACAATGTCAAGCCCAAACGTGGTGGTGCCACGCACTGCGGTCGTGCCCGCCGCCGGTCTAGGGACGCGCTTCTTGCCGGCGACCAAAACGGTCCCCAAGGAGCTGTTGCCGGTTGTCGATACGCCGGGCATCGAGCTGGTCGCCGCCGAGGCGGCCGAGGCCGGTGCCGAGCGCTTGGTGATCATCACCTCGGAGGGCAAGGACGGCGTCGTCGCGCACTTCGTCGAAGACCTGGTGCTGGAAAGCACGCTGGAGGAGCGCGGCAAGACCGCGATGCTCGACAAGGTCCGCCGTGCGCCGCAGCTGATCAAGGTCGAGTCCGTGGTACAGAGCGAGCCGCTGGGCCTGGGGCACGCGATCGGCTGCGTAGAGTCGCGGCTGGCCGATGACGAGGACGCCGTGGCGGTGCTGCTGCCCGACGACCTGGTGCTGCCGACCGGTGTGCTCGGGACGATGTCGAAGGTGCGGGCGCACTACGGCGGCACGGTGTTGTGCGCCATCGAGGTGACGCCCGAAGAGGTCAGTGCCTACGGGGTTTTCGACGTCGAACCGATTCCCGACGACGACAATCCCGACGTGCTCAGGGTCAACGGCATGGTCGAGAAGCCGAAGACCGAGGACGCCCCGTCGCTGTTCGCCGCGGCCGGTCGCTACGTGCTGGACCGGGCGATCTTCGATGCGTTGCGCCGCATCGATCGCGGGGCAGGCGGCGAGGTACAGCTCACCGACGGCATCGCGCTGCTGATCGCGGAGGGCCACCCGGTGCACGTGGTCGTGCATCGCGGATCTCGACACGACTTGGGAAATCCCGGCGGCTACCTCAAGGCTGCGGTTGACTTTGCATTGGATCGTGACGACTACGGCCCGGAATTGCGGCAGTGGTTGGTGGCGCGATTGGGCCTGGCCGAGCAGTAGCCGGCCGGCAACCCGGCCGACGGACGACGGCGGGCCGGTGAACGCGTAGCGGTCCCGGGCGGGGATGCCCCGCCCGCGCAGTGAGCGGGTCGCCCGATACGCGGCTCGACGGCAGAGAGGCGCGCTGTGCGTTCGGTGGAAGAGCAGCAGGCCCGGATCACGGCGGCCGCGGTGGCCCCGCGACCGATACGTGTGGCGATCGCCGAGGCGCAGGGATTGATGTGCGCCGAGGAAGTGGTGACCGAACGCCCGATGCCCGGCTTCGATCAGGCCGCGATCGACGGTTACGCGGTGCGCAGCGTCGACGTCCTCGGCGTCGGCGAGGTGGGCAGCGAAAGCCTTCCCGAGCCGTTCGACGACTCCGGCGAGAATGACCGACGCGAGGGCCTGGTGCTGCCGGTGATGGGCATCGTCGAGGCCGGCTCGCGCACCCCCAGCCGGTTGCAGCCGCGCCAGGCCGTGCGCGTGCAGACCGGAGCCCCGCTGCCCACGCTCGCCGACGCGGTCCTGCCGTTGCGGTGGACCGACGGCGGCACGCAGCGGGTGCGGATCCTGCGGGGCGCCCCGTCGGGCGCCTACGTGCGCCGCGCCGGCGACGACGTCCAGCCGGGCGACGTGGCCGTGCGTTCCGGGACGGTCATCGGTGCGGCGCAGGTCGGGCTGCTGGCCGCGGTCGGCCGCGAACGGGTCCTGGTTCACCCGCGCCCGCGGGTGACGATCATGGCGCTGGGTGGCGAGCTCGTCGACATCTCGCGCACCCCGGGCAACGGGCAGGTCTACGACGTCAACTCCTACGCGCTGGCGGCCGCCGCCCGCGATGCCGGTGCGGAGGTCAACCGCGTCGGGATCGTCGGCGGGGGCCCGCGCGAGCTGCGCGAGATCGTCGAGGGCCAGATCAACCGCGCCGAGGTGATCGTGATCGCGGGCGCGGTCGGCGGTGCCGCGGCCGAGGCGGTGCGACAGGTGCTGTCCGAGCTGGGCGAGATAGAGGTGGTGCGGGTCGGCATGCACCCCGGATCCATCCAGGGTTTCGGGCAGCTGGGCCGCGAGGGTGTCCCGACGTTCCTGTTGCCGGCCAACCCGGTGAGCGCGCTGGTGGTGTTCGAGGTGATGGTCCGCCCGCTGATCCGGTTGTCGCTGGGCAAGCGTCAGCCGATGCGTCGCATCGTGCAGGCGCGCACGCTGTCGCCCATCACGTCGGTGGCCGGACGCAAGGGGTTCTTGCGCGGCCAGCTGATGCGCGACCAGGAGAGCGGGGAGTATCTGGTGCAGGCGCTCGGCGGCGCGCCGGGCGCGTCATCGCACCTGCTGGCCACCCTCGCCGAAGCGAACTGTCTGGTAGTGGTGCCCAGCGGCGCCGAGCAGATTCGCACCGGCGAGATCGTCGACGTCGCCTTCCTGGCTCAGCGCGGCTGAGCGAAACGGCTGCACGCACGGTGAACCTGTTGCGCTCCAATTCCCGCCATCCAGGATGGCCCATGAGCGTTGGGCCCCTTCGGGTTCCGGCCGGCGTGGTCCGGTTGCGGGCGGTGCGGCTGCGCGACGGCGCGCAGTGGAGCCGCATCCGGCTGACCGATCGTGCGCACCTGGAACCGTGGGAGCCCAGCTCCGAGGGTGACTGGACGGCCCGGCACGCGGTGGCCGCCTGGCCGGCGCTGTGTTCGGGTCTGCGCGCCGAGGCGCGGCAGGGGCGCATGCTGCCCTACGTCATCGAACTCGACGGTCGGTTCTGCGGCCAGCTGACCATCGGCAATGTCACCCACGGCGCGTTGCGGTCGGCGTGGATCGGCTACTGGGTGCCGCGGTCGGCCACCGGCGGCGGCGTGGCCACCGCGGCGCTGGCGCTGGGGCTGGACCACTGCTTTGGCCCGGTCATGTTGCATCGGGTGGAGGCCACCGTGCGTCCGGAGAACGCCGCGAGCCGGGCCGTGCTGGCAAAGGTGGGGTTCCGCCAGGAGGGCCTGCTGCAGCGCTACCTGGAGGTCGACAAGGCGTGGCGCGACCACCTGCTGATGGCCATCACCGTCGAAGAGGTCAGCGGATCGGTGGTATCGACGCTGGTCCGCGCCGGTAACGCCAGCTGGGTGTGACCGGCTCTCTCGCTAGATCGCCCGGTTTTCGTCGCCCCGCCTGGACTCGCCGCGAGTCCAAGTTGTTGCCATTCTGGGACTAGCGCGACACGAGTGACTCGTGGTGCTTGTGAGAGGCAAATTACAGGTGTGTAATTGTCCTGGTCGTTACGACCGGGCCGCGTTGGCCACCAGTGGCTTCGCGGGGGATGGACACCGAAGAGAGCAGGTCATCATGCCAAGCATCCCGCAGTCATTGTTGTGGATATCGCTCGTGGTGCTATGGCTGTTCGTCTTGGTGCCGATGCTGGTGAGCAAACGCGACGCGGTGCGGCGCACCAGCGACGTGGCTTTGGCGACCCGCGTGCTCAACGGCGGGGCCAGCTCCCGGCTGATCAAGCGCACCGGCCCGGCCGCCGGACACCGCAGCGATCCCAACTGGACGCCACCGGAAGACTCGGCCGACACCGACCTCGACGACGAGCGCGAGCTCGCCGACGATGACGACCACGAATCCGACGACGCCGATACCGATGAGCTGAGCCGCCGGCGCCCGGTCGTGATGAAAATGGCCGTCGCCGAGGCCACCGAACCCGACTACCTCGACGTCGACGTCGTCGAGGATTCCCACGTCCTCGCGGCGGGGGCCGGAGAGTCCGCCGCCGAGGACGAGACGGCGGACATCGAGCCCGTCGAGGACGACGAGGCCGACACCGAGGCCGTGGCCCAACGCGACGACGCCGACGAGGACAGCTACGAATACGTCGACGACTCTTCGGGTCTGGAGCCCGCAGCCGACGAGTCCGACGAATCCGACGCGGACGCGCCGGCGCTGCTGCCGCGCCAAGCCTCGCGGCGGCGCCGGTTCGACAACAAGACCGCCGCCGCGGTCAGCGCCCGCAAGTACGCCTTCCGCAAGAAGGTCCTGATGGTGATGGCGGTTGTGCTGGTCGGCTCGGCCACCGCGGCCTTCAAGATCTCGCCGAGCGCCTGGTGGGTGTGCGGCACCGCCACCGCGATCACCCTGATGTACCTCGGTTACCTGCGGCGCCAGACGCGCATCGAGGAGCGGGTGCGCCACCGCCGGATGAAGCGGATGGCGCGGGCGCGGCTGGGCGTGGAGAACGCCTACGACCGCGACTACGACGTGGTCCCCTCGCGGCTGCGGCGCCCGGGCGCGGTGGTCCTGGAGATCGACGACGAGGACCCCGTCTTCGAGCACCTGGACTACGCGATGGCGATGCGGACCTTCGGTTGGCCCAGGGACCTGCCGCGCGCCGTCGGCGAATAGCGCGGGCGGTTCGGCAGTTGGTGCCGCGGCTGGTAGCCTGCTAGCGGTCAGGGGCTATGGCGCAGTTGGTAGCGCGACTCGTTCGCATCGAGTAGGTCAGGGGTTCGATTCCCCTTAGCTCCACCACAACAGGTTCTTTCGGGCGCTGATTGTCGAGCGGTCGTTCGACCCTAGCCGTCTGTGCAGATTCCTTTGAGAAAGTCGTCCACAGCGCCGTTGAACAGGCCGGGACTTTCGAGTGCTGACAGATGGGCCGTTCCAGGAAGCACGACAAACCTGCTGCCGCGTATAGCGGACGCAACAGCTCGCCCCGTGGCCACAGAGAACTGACGGTCTTCCTCTCCGGCGATGACGAGAACCGGCACGTTGTCGATGGCACGTAGTTGTGCGTGCGTGTCGTCGCGTCCGAGCAGGATGCTCCTCATTTGCAGGGCCATGGATTTGGGGTTCTCGTCCAACACGCATCGGAGCAGGTCGAGGAAGTGTCGCTTGCTCTTCCGGGCAGTCTTGCCCGCGAAGCTTGACTGGGTGACCGCTACGAACCATCTGGGCGTGGTGGCATGAAGCCCTAGGAGCGCGATAAGAGGGGTCAGTTTGATCTTGTCGATTGTGCTTGCGGCAGAAGCGGTTCCGTTGGCCGCCACCGACCCGAATAGCCGTTCTGGATGTTGCGCGGCGAATACTCCGGCAACGATTGCACCCCAGCTGTTACCGACGAAAAGGCATTTGTCGATGAACAACTCATCGAGGAGTTCGACGAGGCAGTCCGCGCTCTGCTTGAGCGTGATGGTGTCGGTGAGCGGGGTCGATCTCCCGATACCGGGCGGGTCTATGAGAACCAGGCGATGGGTGGGGGCGTAGTGCTGATACTGATAACGCCACATCGACCCGGTCATCAGCAGGCTCGGCCAGAACACTATCGCCGGACCGTCCTGGCGCCCGCCGATTCTGACGTTGATCGACCCGAGGGTAGTCGCTATCAACCTTTCCTCCGAGCCGTGTGACCAGTCTTCATCGATGTTCGATGCCATGAGTACTTTCCTTAAGCTGGAAATTCGTTGCCGAACATCGGCATTCCGCTCTTGGACTCTTCTCGGGTGACTTCGTCCTGGAGCACCTCCCAGTGCTCGGTCAACCGGTTGTCTTCGATGCGGATGATGTTGGCCATGACGATCGCCTTAGCCAGCCCCGGGCCGGAGAACCGACCGTGGACCAAGACGAAATCCCGGTCGGCGGCAATGACGTGGTGTTCATACTTGACGGTCAGGGGCAGGGCAGCGACGTGAGCGAACAGACCGTCGCGGCCTGGGGGGATTACCGCGCTGTGTTGGATGTAGTTGGGCGACCAGTAATGCTCAGCCGTCTGAAAGTCGTGTCGGTTGAACAGTGCGTCGAACGCCTCTAGAACGAGTTGGGCGTGCTGGTCCTCTTCGTCTGTGCTCATGGAACGAGCATCTAGCAGTGTTGCGACACCGTACTGTCGGAGTTTCCGAGCGGATTCAGAAATTCGACTTCGTATCCGCGTGCCGCAAGGGCCAGATCGACGTCACGCTGAGGCATGGGTTCGGCCGACACCTCGGCCGAGCGGATGCGGTCCATGCGAAAGGTCCGCATTTCTTCGCGAAGCCGGCACCATGCGACCAGATACCAACTTTGCCCTCCGAGAAACCCGACGGGCTCGACCTCGCGGACAGACACGGCACCGTTCGTGTCTCCGTATTCGACGCGCAGCACCCGCCGATGGCGCAACGCCCATTGCACCGCGCGCGGTACCGAATTTACTTCGCTGTGGCAGTTCATCAGGCCGACCGGAGTCGAACACGCGCCAATGTCGCGACGTCCCGCCTCGCCCAACGAACCCACGATCTTGCTCAACGCACCCTTGCCCGCTTCGGCGAATGGAGTGTCGGCGAGACCGGCCACAGCTACAGCGAGTGCAGTCACCTCCGCTGCATCGAGCGAGGGCGCAGCGAACGTGGCGTGGCTGTCGAGTATCCAACCGCCGGAGCGACCGGCCTGGGTGTAGAGCGGGACACCCGCCTGCAGCAGTCCGTCCAGGTCGCGCTCGATGGTGCGGGTGCTGACTTCGAACCGCTCCGCCAACCATCGCGCGCTACGCGGGCGCGGCGACGATGCGCGTAGTTCCTCGACAATTGCGTACCAACGTTCTGTCTTGGTCATCCCGCTGAACCCTCCGAGTTAGTCGCGACCGTACTACCGGGGACTGACACACCGGGGACACTGCATCAGGAGCAGGCAGACGCCCGGGGGGGACGCGATCCGCAACCAGGCGATGCGCGCGGAGGAGTGGCTCGACCCAATGTTGTCCTCTAGCAACAGGACAGAGTCGTCGTCTAGGGACGAACCGAGGCGAGCGCGGCGGTCGAGGGCCCACCGGCGCCGTGGAGATTCTTGGCGGTCGGGGAGGTCGGTACCGTCGCCTGATCCGGGTACGTGCCGAGCAGCCGGTCCGCGGTTCCGCTGCTGGTGACGGTGAACCAATAGTGCTCGTTTTTGAAGTGGTGCCGTCGATGGTTACGCCAGATCGACCGGTACACACCGCTTTTCGCCTTGTAATCAGTGTGGATGAGGTAATGCGTCCACTCGTAGACCAGCCCGAGTGCGGTCAAGAAGACCAGGTACGTGAGCCCGAGTCCGAGCCGGGGGAACGCGACCAACGCGACCGCGACGGCCGTCGGGATCAGCCACAGCAACGTCTGCCACGGCATGAAGATGAGCTCGACTCTGCGCGGCTCGCCGTGGTGTTCCCGGTGTTTGCGCGCCAGCAACGGATCCACGACGAAGCGACCGACGCGGCGCGGCCGCCAGTGCAGGATCGCGACGTGGATGACCCACTCGAAAACCGGAAACGCCGCGACCATGAGTACGGGCAGCGCGGCATCGGTGAGCCGCCAGTCGCCGACGACGATCCGGGCGGCCAGCGCGGCGGCCAACGTCAGCGCCAGACCCCAGGGGGAGGGGTGGCGCCAAAACTCCCGGCCGGCCGCGGACAGGGTGAGGTTGCTGCGTGCGGGTGATGTCATCGCTGTTCATCCAAGCCAGATAGGGCGGTGAGCAGGCCGCGGGTGGCCGGCTCGAGCAGGTCGGCCGCGGCGCGGTGGGCGCCCGCCGGATCACCGGCGGCGATCGCGCGCGCCACCCGCCGGTACAGCTCGGGGCGATTGACCTCGGCGGCCATCACCGTGTTGAGCGCCGGCAGTGCGGGTTCGTAGGTGGCACGCAGCGTGTTGAACATCAACCGGAAGACGATGGAGTCGGCCGCGTCGACGACGAGGTCCCAGAAGGTCAGCGCGGCGCGTTGCCGTTCCGTCGGATCCTGTTCGGCGGCCAGCGCGTCCACGGCGGCATCGAGCACGTCGGCCGCCCGCGCACCGCTGCGTTCGGCGGCCAGTTCGGCGACTTTGGGGCCGTTGTGCAGCCGGGTCTCCAAGATGCTGCGCACGACGGCCACGTCCAGCTCGTCGGCTTGATCCCCGCCACGGATCAACAACCGGGGCAGCAGGTCCAGCCCCGCGTGACGGCGGTAGTCCCGCACGGTGGTGGCGTCGCCCTGCCGAACCTCGACTAGACCGGCGGCGGTCAGGCGCTTGAGCGCCTCACGAACCACCGGTCGCGAGACCCCCAGCACCTCGGCGAGTTTGCGCTCGCTGGGCAGCGTCTCGCCGGGCGCGAGTTCACCACTGAGCACGTCGGACATGATCTGCTCGAAGACGTGTTCGGGTACCGATTGCCGGGTCACCGGGCGCAGGGCCATGTCCCCACCCTGCCGGTTAATTGGCCAGACGTCAAGTGGTCAGACCAGTTGCTAGACGCCGTGGGCGACTCTATGTGCGCGGACCGACGGCGCGATCCAGTCCTCCAGGAACCGTCGCAGCTCGCGGCCGGCGCGCGGCGGACGGCCGGGATCGACGATCAGGGACTGCAGCATGCGCAGCATGATCTCGACCAGTTCGTCGAGCCCGCGCCCGGCGAAACCGGCCGCGGCCCAATCGACGCCGAACCGCTGCAGGATCGACCGGCCGAACCCGATGGCCACGTCCGAGGTCACCCCCGCGGTGAACGCGCTGGCCTTGCCGGGCTGGAATACCAGACTCAGGTACGTGTCATGCGCGAGTTGCTCGAACGTGTAGGCGATGCCCTCGACCACCGCTTCGGTGGGATCGGTGATCGAACCCAGTTGCGCCGCAAGGCGATCCAGAAATCCGTCGACGGAGGACAACGCCGTGGCACCCAGCAGCGCCTCATGGTTGGGGAAGTACCGGTAGATCGTCTGCCGCGTCACCCCGAGCGTCGATGCGACCTCGGAGACGCTCACCGTCCCGCGCGCGTCGATGGCAGCGCGCGTCGCGGCGAGTATGCGCGCGACGGCCTCGTCATCGTCCGCCGGGATGTCACCCGACCAGCCATGCCGGCGCATGGCGTGATCGTCGCACACGTCGGTGCCCGATCTTGACAATACAAACGATGGTGATTGTATGGTCCGGAGGGTTGGACCGGAGGAGGCCAGGGTGACGACGTTCGACCGACCGGTGCGCGGCACCGACGAGACGCTGACGCGGCGAGGCCTGCGGCATGCCCTGGACAAGACCACCGATCTGGCCGAACGGGAACTGCGGGTGCCGCTGCACTATTACCGCGATCCCAAGATCACCGAGATCGAGGAAGCGCAGATCCTGCGCCGGGTGCCGCTGGCCATCGTCCCGTCGGCGCAGCTGCCGAACAAGAACGACTACGTGGTGCGTTCGGTGCTGGGCGATTCACTGCTGATCACCCGCGACCGCACCGGCGCCAGCCACGTCTTGCTCAACTACTGCCGGCACCGCGGCGCGATGCCGGCCTGCGGCTCGGGCAACGCCTCGCGGTTCGTCTGCCCGTATCACGCCTGGACCTACCGCAACACCGGCGAATTGTTCACGGTCCCGGGCAAAGCCGGCTTCGATTCGATGGACACCAAGGATTACGGGCTGGTGGAACTGCCCTGCGAGGAGCGGCACGGCTTCATCTGGGCGGTGCTGACCGCCGACGCGACCATCGATCTCGACGCACACCTGGGCGACTTCGGAGCCGAACTGGCGCTGTGGAACTACCAGGCCTACGGCTATCACACGCAGCGCGAATTCACCTCCGAGGTGTCCTGGAAGGGGGCACTGGAAGCGTTCGCCGAGGGATACCACTTTCCCTACGTGCACGGCCAGAGCCTCATCGGGCAGAACACGCTGGCCAACACGATGGTCTACGACGAGTTCGGCAAGCATCACCGGATCGGCTTTCCGTTCACCTGGATCACCAACGCCGATCCCACGGCGCCGCTGGACCCGGTGGCGAACATGGGGGTGATCTATTGGGTATATCCGAACCTCATCCTGGCCAATAGCCCGGTGGGGGTCGAGATCATCGACATGTTGCCCGCGGGTGCGCCGACCCGGTGCACGGTCCGCCACAGTTGGATGGGCCGCATCCCGGCCACCAACGACGAGATGAGAGCCGCGTACGACGCGGTCTTCGAAGGCGTCCACGCGGCCGTGCGAGACGAGGACTTCGCCATGCTGCCCCAGTGCGGCGAGGGCGTCCGGCACGGCCAGCACGACCACATGATCATCGGGCGCAACGAGATCGCCGTACAACACATGATCCGGGTGTTCGCCCAAGAACTGGGCGTTGCGCTGGGCTAAGAGTGTCGCCGTCGTTTGCATGGGTACGCGCAGGCCGCCGCGGGTACTGATCCTCTGAACCCACGATGGAGAGGACCTGATGGCGCATCGCGACCGCGACTCAACCGACGAATTGCTGGAAGAGCTTTTGTTGACCTACGGGCCATGCGGGCAGGAGGACGCCGTACGCGAAGTCATCGCCCGTGAACTGCAACCCCTGGTCGACGACATGTGGACCGATGACGCCGGCAACCTGATCGGATATGTCGCCGCCGCCCCGTCGGCCGGCGATGGCGGGACGCCCACCCATCGCCACCGCACCGAGGCCATCCCCGGAACCGCTACACGGGTCATGGCGCACATGGACGAACTGTCGATGATCGTCAAGCGCGTAGAGTCCGACGGCACATTGCATTTGACGCAGCTGGGCACCATGTATCCCGGAAACTTCGGCCTGGGTCCGGTCGCGGTCCTCGGCGACAACGAAACCCTCACGGCCGTACTGACTCTCGGGTCCGAGCACACCACCCAGGAAAGCTCGCGGATCTGGGAGACCAAGCCCGATCAGGGCGACCGCGCGCTGGACTGGGATCACGTCTACGTCTTCACCGGCCGCACCGCCGACGAGTTGACCGCCGCGGGAGTGCACGCCGGCACCCGAGTCTGCACGCACCGCAGCAAGAGATCGGTGGTCGAGATCGGCGACTACGTCGGCGCCTACTTCCTCGACGACCGCGCCGCGGTGACCGCACTGCTGAACGCCGCGCGGCTGCTGCGTGAACGCCAACATCGGCCCGCCGACGACGTCTACCTGGTCTTCACCACCAACGAAGAGATCGGCGGCGTGGGGGGCACCTACGCCAGCGCCACCCTGCCGGGTGACCTCACCCTCGCGCTGGAAGTCGGCCCCACCGAACACGAATACACCACCAGCGTTACGGGCGGGCCGATCATTGGCTACAGCGACGCACTGTGCGTGTACGACAAGAGCGTCGCCGACCGGTTGCTCAAAATCGCCACTGACCGCGAGCTGTCACCACAGGCCGCCGCACTGGGCGCCTTCGAATCCGACGCCTCGCACTCGAAGGCCAACGGGCTGACCGCGCGCGCCGGTCTGCTGTGCCTGCCCACGCTGAGCACCCACGGCTACGAGGTCATCGCCCGCCACGCGATCGACGACATGGCCGCGATCGTGGTCGATTTCGTGCTGGAGCCCAGCCAAAAGAAGTCCTGAAAACACCGCGATCGTGCTGGTCAGCCTGTTAGGCTGGCGACGCTTCACCGACCCCAGACGATGGGATTAGCACGTGGCGGGCGTGGCCTCTCGGATGTCGCCGACACACCGCGCGTCCACCCGTTGAGCGCATCACCCGAAAGCGAATCCCCATGACACGTCCCCGAATCCGCGCACGGGCGCCGTTGCGGATCTCCTTCGCCGGGGGCGGCACCGACGTGCCCCCCTTCCCGACGACCGAGGGCGGCTGCGTCCTGTCGGCCACCATCGACCGCTACGCCCAGGGGTCGCTGGTGCCGCGCACCGACCGCCGGGTCAGCATCGAATCGGTGGACTTCAAGACCACCCACGAGATGACGCTCGACAGCGAGATCCTCTACGACGGCAGCCTCGATCTGATCAAGGCCGCGGTGCGCAGATTCGGCCGCGACGGTACGGACGGCTACGACCTGGTGCTGCGGTCCAGCGCGCCACCGGGTTCCGGGCTGGGCTCGTCGTCGACGATGATGGTCGCCCTCACCGGCCTGCTCGCCGAGCATTACCGGGTACCGATGGGCGAATACGAGACCGCCCAGCTGGCGTGCGCCATCGAACGTGAGGACCTGGGCATCGCGGGCGGCATGCAGGACATGTACGCCGCGACCTTCGGCGGCTTCAACTTCATCGAGTTCACCGACCGCGTGATCGTCAACCCCCTGCGGATCCGCGACGAAACGGCGTTCGAACTCGAACTGAGCCTGCTGCTGTGCTACACCGGCATCACGCGTGACTCCGCGCGGGTGATCGAGGACCAAACCCGCCGCGCCACAACGGGTTCGGATGACACCCTGGCGGGACTGCGGGCCCAGAAGGATCTGGCGGTGGCGATGAAGGCGGCGCTGCTGACCGGCAAACTCAACGATTTCGGTGCGCTGCTCGGCGAAGCGTGGACGCACAAGAAGCGGATGTCGCCCTACATCACCAACGAGCGCATCGACGATCTCTACGACCTTGCGCTCAAGAACGGGGCGCTGGGCGGCAAGCTCACCGGAGCCGGCGGCGGGGGATACATCCTGCTGTTCTGTGACTTCGCCAAGAAACACCGCCTCATCGAAGCGCTGGAGGGCGCCGGGGCCACCATCACCGAATTCGCCTTTGAGAGCAAGGGATTGACAACATGGTCGGCATGACCGGGCCGGATGTCGTGTCGCCGAGCGTCGAGCTGGTCCAGCAGCGGCTCGCCGAGACCATCGCTGTCAAGCAACAAATGCAGCAGGGTGATTTCGCCGCGCAGACCGTCGAGGTGGCGCGCGTGATCATCGGCGCACTGCGCGCCGGCGGGAAGGTGATCTTTTTCGGCAACGGTGGTTCTGCGCAGGACGCCGGACATTTGGCGGCGGAACTGATGGGCCGCTTCGCTTTTGACCGGCCCGGGCTGGCGGCGATCAGCCTTCCCGACGCCACGGCGGCCATGACGGCGATCGGCAACGACTATTCCTACGACGAGGTGTTCGCCCGCCAGGTGCTCGCCGCCGGGCGTCGCGGCGACGTGGTGGTCGGACTGACGACGTCGGGCAACTCGCCGAACGTCGTTCGTGCGCTCGAGGTGGCCGGCCAGGCGGGGATGACGACCGTCACTCTGACCGGCGCGCACGGCGGCAAGGTGGCCAACGTCGCCGATATCTGCATCCGGGTGCCCAGCCACGACACCGGGCGCATCCAGGAGGCGTGCCTGCACCTGGGCCACTCCATCTGCGAAATGGTCGAAGCGGCACTGTTTCCCAGGCCGTCCTGACATCGACGATGCCCGCACCCGATCTGCGCGATGTGCGCACCGTCTTTCTGGACCGCGACGGCACCATCAACGTCAAGGCCGCCGAGGGCGAATACATCAGATCGCCGGACGAGTTGGTACTGCTGCCGGGCGCGGCCAAGGCGGTGGCCGCCCTGAACGCCGCCGGTCTGCGAACAGTATTGGTGACCAACCAGCGGTGGCTCTCGGAAAAGCCCGCCGAACCAACACATTTCACAGCCATCCAGCAACGCCTGCAGGAACTGCTGGCGAGCGACGGCGCCCGGCTCGATGCCGCCTACCATTGCCCGCACGCGGCGAACAGCTGTGACTGCCGCAAGCCACTGGCCGGGATGTTGGTGCGCGCGGCGCAAGAGCACGATTTCGATCTGGCCGAGTCGGTGATGATCGGCGACGGGGACGCCGACGTGATGGCCGGCCGGGCGGCGGGAGCGGTGACCGTGCTGCTGCGCCCAGGCGGCGATGAGTCCGCCGACGCGGACTTTGTGGTCGACGATCTGGCGGCCGCCGTCGAGCTGATTGTGAGCGCACAAGCGGCGCGTTAGTGGTCATGAACGCCCGCGGATCCTTGCCGCGGCCGCAACCTGCTCATAACCTGGGCAACATCCGACCGCAGCCAGGATTGTTCGGGCTGGTGCGGGAGACGACGGCAACCAGGCGGGCAGGTCATGGCATCACCGCGACGCACAGAGCGGTGTGGCGGCGCTGCGGGCGGCGGTCCATAGCGGTGGCCGGACTGACCGGCGCCCGGGTGGACGAGCTGGCGACGATGGACATCTTCAAGGGATGTCCGGCCGAAGACCTCGCCCCGCTGGCGGGCCGCCTGCAGCCGCTGCGCGCCGGACCCGGCCAGGTGCTGATGCGGCAGGGCGAGCAGGCCGTCTCGTTTCTGCTGATCTCCTCGGGTACCGCCGAGATCAAACACGTCGGCGACGACGGCGTCGTGATCGTCGAGCACGCATCCGCGGGCATGATCGTCGGCGAGATCGCCCTGCTGCGTGACATCCCCCGCACCGCGACGGTGACCACCGCCGAACCGCTGACCGGTTGGATCGGTGACACCGGGGCCTTCGCCAGCATGGTGCACATCCCCGGCATCACGCCGCGGCTACTGCGCACCGTGCGCCAGCGGCTCGCCGCGTTCATCACGCCGATCCCGATCCGCGTTCGTGACGGCACACTGCTGCTGTTGCGCCCGGTGCTTCCCGGCGACAGCGAGCGCACCGTGCACGGGCACATCTACTTCTCCAGCGACACGCTGTATCGGCGCTTCATGACCCCGCGACTGCCCACCCCGGCATTGATGCACTACCTGTCCGAGGTCGACTACGTCGATCACTTCGTGTGGGTGGTCACCGACGGCAGCGACCCGGTGGCCGACGCGCGCTTCGTGCGCGACGCCAACGACCCGACGGTCGCCGAGATCGCCTTCACCGTCGCCGACGCCTATCAGGGCCGCGGCATCGGCACCTATTTGATCAGCGCGCTGTCGATCGCCGCCGAGATCGACGGGATCGAAAGGTTCTCCGCGCGAATGCTTTCCGACAATGGCCCGATGCGCGCGATCATGGATCGTTACGGCGCCGTCTGGCAGCGCGAAGACGTCGGCGTCATCACCACGGTGATCGACGTGCCCCACCCCCGCCATCTGCCGTTCCGCCGTGACGAGGTCGAACAGATCAAACGGGTGGCCCGCCAGGTGATCGAGGCCGTCGGCTGAGACCGGTGCCGTAGCGCTCCAGCTCCCGCGAGTCTGCGGACCATCAGGAGAGTTTCGAATCCGCCGGCGCGGTTGACGACGACGTCGTCCCCCCTAAGCCGGCGTGACGGAGGTTATTCCGACCGCCCTGCACGGGCGTGGGGGAGACGGCATGGCCGCGTCCTGTGCTATCAACTCCTCATGCGGCCGTTCGGGATTGGCCCGGCGCTGACTACCGCGCTCACGTTGGCCGTCGCCGGGTGTGCTCATCCACCCGCGCCCAAACCCCCGGCCGTCCCGGCAAAGACGTCGACCAACAACGCTGCCGTCAATCCCGCCAACATCAAACGCGTGGTGCGCGACCTGCCGCCCGGTTACGAGGTGACCACCGGAATTCCCAGCGCGGCCTCCCCGCGGGTGATCTGGAGCCTGGGGGACGACCTGCAGGCCAAACCCGCCACGTGTGGGACGCTCGCCGACCCCGGGAACGGGCGCGACCAGTCGGCGCAGGGCATCTCGGCCTCCGGCAGCGGCGGGATCGTCAACGCGGTGGTGGTGGCTTTGCCGGGGCCGGTGGATTTCCCCGACGAGTTGGTCACCGCGTGCGCCCAATGGTCGGAGACCGCCGGGAACACCGTGGTGCATGTCCACCTCATCGACGCGCCGCACGTCGAAGGTGTCCAAACCGTCGGCATGGTGGCCGACGTGAAGTCGTCGGTCGAGTCGGGCACCGAAATCGATTCGCACATCTACACTTTCACCGCCTACCTGGGCAATTACTACGCGTTCACCACGTTGACCACCGATCCGGGTTCAGCGCTTCCGGTGCTGCCACCGCAATTCGCCGCGGATCTGCTCGCCAAAACGGTGTCCACGTTGCGCAGCTGAGCTCCCGGCTTGGGTAGATTGGCCACGATGTCCAAGATGTTGCTCGCGGTCGCTGCCGTCTGCGTTTTGGCCGGCTGTTCATCGGCCACTCACCCGGCGAAGGTCGACATCAGCAAGGTGGTCGACGTGAAGTCCAGCTTCGGACCCGAGTACAAGGTCAGCGACATCAGCGAGCGGGGAATCGACCCCAAGTTCCTGGCCGGTCGCAAGCTGCCCGACGGGTTGACGTTCGACCCCGCGAACTGCGCGAAAGTGGCGGCCGGGCCCGACATGCCGGCCGATCTGCAGGGCAACATGTCCGCGGTCACCGCCGAGGGCCGCGGCAACCGGTTCGTGGTGATCGCGCTGGAGACCTCAAAAGCGTTGCCCCTCAACGACCCCGGAAAGGACTGCGCCAAGGTGACCTTCGCCGGCCCGCAGATGCGCGGCGGCGTCCAGGTGGTCGAGGCGCCGCAGATCGACAGCACCCGCACGCTGGGCGTGCATCGCGTCATGCAGGCGCTGACGCCGGGTGGCCCGCGCACCGGGGAGTTGTACGACTATTCGGCCGCATTCGGCGACTACCAGGTGATCGTCATCGCCAACCCGCTGGTGATTCCCGACCAGCCCGTGGCCCCGGTCGATACCCAACGCGCCCGCGACCTGCTCGTCAAAGCGGTGTCGGCGGTGCGCGCCTGACCGCGCCTAGCGCACGCCTCGCGGCCGGAACTGAATGCTGACCCGCGGACCCACCGAGGCCGTCGTCTTGGGCACGGCGTGCTCCCAGGTGCGTTGGCATGACCCGCCCATCACCAGCAGATCGCCGTGCGACTGCGGCAGCCGCAGCGAGGGGCCGCCGCCGCGACGGCGCATCGCGAAGGCGCGGGTGGCGCCCAGGCTGACGATCGCCACCATGGTGTCCTCGGTGCTGCTGCGGCCGATGGTGTCGCCATGCCAGGCGACGCTGTCCGAGCCGTTGCGATAGCAGCACAACCCCACCGTGGTGAAGGGTTCACCGAGTTCGCCGGCGTAGATGTCGTTGAGTCGGCGGCGCAGCCGGGCCAGCTCCGGATGCGGCGGCTCGTCGACGGCGAGGTCGTGAAAGCTCACCAGCCGCGGCACGTCGACCACCCGGTCGTACATCTGCCGGCGTTCCTCGCGCCAGGGCACCCTCGACAGCAGGTCCTCGAGCAGCTCGTCGGCATCGGTGAGCCAGCCCGCACGGATCTCGATGAACGCGCCGTCGCCAAGTTGTCGGCGCTCGGTGTGCTGGAACAGGGAGCCTTGAACCGCGATCTCCACGACGCCGAGTTTATCGCACATCCGTTCGATGGCGCGGCGCGCGCGGCGCGCGTGTGGCGGGACGGGGTGCCCCGGCGCCGCTACGGTTGAGCTGTGGGTGTTGTCGAGCTGGGCACCAATTCCGAGGTCGGCGCGCTGCGCGTGGTCATCCTGCACCGTCCCGGTGCCGAGCTGCTCCGGCTGAACCCGCGCAACGTCGACCAGCTGCTGTTCGACGGCCTGCCGTGGGTCGCCCGCGCGCAAGACGAGCATGACCGGTTCGCCGCGCTGTTGCGGTCGCGCGGTATCGAGGTGCTGCTGCTGTCGGATCTGCTCACCGAGGCGCTGACGCACAGCGGAGCCGCGCGGATGCAGGGCGTCGCGGCCGCCGTCGACGCGCGACGGCTCGGAGTGCCGTTGGCGCAAGAACTTTCGGCATACCTGCGGGGGCTCGAGCCGGCCCGACTGGCCCAGGTGCTGATGGCAGGCATGACGTTCAACGAGTTGCCGGCGGACACCCGGACCGACGTGTCGCTGGTGCTGCGCATGCACCACGGCGGCGATTTCGTCATCGAGCCGCTGCCCAACCTGGTGTTCACCCGCGACTCGTCGATCTGGATCGGACGGCGGGTGGTGATTCCGACGCTGGCGCTGCGCGCCCGCGGCCGCGAGGCCTCGCTGACCGACCTCATCTACGCCCACCACCCGCGGTTCACCGGCGTGCGCCGCGCCTACGAGTCGCGCACCGCGCCCGTCGAGGGCGGTGACGTGCTGCTGCTGGCGCCCGGCGTCGTCGCCGTCGGGGTGGGGGAGCGGACCACCCCCGCCGGCGCGGAAGCGTTGGCGCGCAGCCTGTTTGACGACGACCTGGCGAACACCGTGCTCGCGGTGCCGATCGCTCAGCGGCGCGCCCAGATGCATCTGGACACGGTGTGCACGATGGTCGACACCGACACCGTGGTGATGTACGCCAACATCGTCGACTCGCTGTCGGCGTTCACGATTGCGCGCACCCCCGACGGCGTCGCGATCAGCGACGAGGCCCCGTTCCTGGAGGCCGCGGCCAAGGCGATGGAAATCGACAAGCTGCGGGTCATCGACACCGGGCTGGATCCCGTCGTCGCCGAACGCGAACAGTGGGACGACGGCAACAACACGCTGGCGCTGGCGCCCGGTGTGGTGGTCGCCTATGAGCGCAACGCGCAGACCAACACTCGCTTGCAGGACGCCGGCATCGAGGTGTTGACCATCGCCGGATCCGAATTGGGCACCGGCCGCGGCGGTCCCCGGTGCATGTCCTGCCCGGTCGCCCGCGACCTGTTGTAGGTAGCGCGCCGAGATTGCCGCCATGGTCGTGATCGGGGCCAAAGCACAGCCCTCATGGCAATCTCGGCGCCGAACGGCGCGTCAGTGCCTCGCGAGCGCGTTGCACGATGACGTTGGGCCGGTCCTCGTTGATCACTCTGATCACGTTCCAGCCGAGTCGGCTCAGCGTCTCGGCTCGCCGGATGTCTTTCACGTACTGGCTTCGATCGGTGCGGTGTTGTTCGCCGTCGTATTCGATCGCCACCATCGGCTGTTCCCAACCCATATCCAGATAAGCCACGAAGCGGCCGTCGGTAACTCGGATCTGCGTGGCAGGGCGAGGTAGCCCGGCGTCTATGAGGACGAGTCGCAGCCAGCTTTCTTTGGGTGATTGCGCACCGCTGTCCATCAGCGACAAGGCCGTTCGGCACTGCCGCACGCCTCTCGCTCCTTTATGAGTCGCGATCAACGGAATCGCATCGGCGGCGGTGACACCGGTCGCGGCGGACAACGCGTCGAGGTGGGTGACTGCTAGTCCGCGCGGTAGGTGCCGAGCCAGATCGAAGGCGGTCCTCGCCAGATTGGTGACAAGTAGCCCGTCCACATCAACGACTTCGCCGGCACTGATTCGTTCACGGCGGACGACTATGCCGGGTGGCGGATGGTGGAACGGCCCGATGATCTCTATCGGGGCGAACTCGTCGACCCATTTGGCCCCATGGAGCGCGGCGGCGGCGCGGCCAGCGATGATTCCCCGACGCCCAGACCATAGCCATGCTCCGCTGATGTTGTCCCGCAGCGACCTCGAACCGTGTTTCGGAAGGTAAACGTTTCGGTGGATTCGCCGGTAGTTCCAACGCAATTGGCCGCGGGTCAGCCCGCCACATGCTATTGCCTCGCTACCGAGAAAGGCCTCCGTCACGGGCTTATGATGCGTCCGCACACTGACACGACGTCGAGATTGCCGCCATGGTCGTGATCGGGGCCAAAGCACAGCCCTCATGGCAATCTCGGCGCAATGCGCGCTAGCGCCAGCTGGGCAGCCAGATCTCCATGTTCCACGTCTGCTGCGAAATCGGCAGGCCGGTGAGCACCGGGAACAGCCACGCGAAATTGGTCACCACCAATGCCACGTACGCGCACACGGCGATCAACGCCAGCGTGCGTCGCTCCGAATTCGCCTCCAGCTGCAGCCGCAGCCGCCGGGGCGGCGCGCCGGGCGTATAGAGAACGTCGCCGCAAATCAGCGCGATGGCCATCACCAGGAACGGCGCCATGGTCGCCGCGTAGAAGAAGTACATCTGCCGATCGATGTCGGCGAACCACGGCAGCCAGCCCGCACAGTAGCCGACGAGCACCGCGGCGTACCGCCAGTCGCGGCGAACCAGCATGCGCCACAACGCGAAAACCAGGACCGGCACCGCCAGCCACCACATCGCCGGAGTGCCCACCAGCATCTCGGCCTTTACGCACGACTGGGCGCCGCACCCGGGGACGTTCTGCTCGTCGATGGCGTAGAGCACCGGGCGCAACGACATCGGCCAGCTCCACGGTTTCGATTCCCACGGGTGGTAGTTGCCCGCGGAATTCGTTAAGCCGGCGTGGAATTGGAACGCCTTGGCGGTGTAGTGCCACAGCGATCGGATGGCGTCGGGCAACGGCACCAGCGAATGTGGTCCGATCGTCTGGCCGACCTCGTGCCGGTCGATGGCGGTCTCGGAGGCGAACCAGGGTGCATAGCTGGCCAGATACACCAACACCGGGACGACGCCCAGCGCATACGCGGTGGGGGCGAGGTCGCGGCGCAAGGTCCCCAGCCAGGGCCGGGTGACCTGATACTGGCGCCGCGCGGCCACGTCGAAGGCCAGCGACATGGCCCCGAAGAACAGCACGAAGTACAGGCCGGACCACTTTGTGCCGCAAGCCAATCCGAGCAGTACCCCGGCGCCGAACCGCCACCAGCGCACGCCCAGCCGCGGGCCCCACACCGTGTCGGCGTTGCGACCCTGCTGCAGCGCGATGTGCATCCGTTGCCGCACCTGGTCGCGATCGACGATCAGCGCGCCGAACGCCGCGACCACGAAGAAGGTGAGTATGCCGTCGAGCAGGGCGGTCCGCGAGGCGACGAAGCTGACGCCGTCGCAGATCACCAGCACGCCGGCGATCGCGCCGACCAACGTCGAGCGGCTGATCCGCCGCACGATCCGCAGCACCAGCGTGACCATCACCACGCCGAGCAGCGCTCCGGTGAATCGCCAGCCGATGC
This sequence comes from Mycobacterium sp. NGS33, assembly GCF_059812885.1. Taxonomy (NCBI): domain Bacteria; kingdom Bacillati; phylum Actinomycetota; class Actinomycetes; order Mycobacteriales; family Mycobacteriaceae; genus Mycobacterium; species Mycobacterium sp. NGS33. The sequence continues at coordinate 124,580 of NZ_JCALDN010000002.1, forward strand.
CGCTGTAGCCGAAGACGGCCTCGCCCAGGGCGATCAGTTGCTTGCCGACCGGCGGGTGCACCACCAGGCCGAACCCGGGGTTGTCCTCCACGCCGTGGTTGTGCAGCACCTGCCAGGCCTGCGGGGCGTAGTGCTTCTCGTCGAAGACGGGGGTGCCGCCGTCGGTGGGTGAGCCCAGGTTGAGGAAGCGGGTGATCGCCGCCACCAGCGTGATGATGCCGGTCACCACCCAGCCGCGGACCTGATCGGTCGGGCCGAAATCGGCCACGGGCACCAGCGGTCCGGGACTGACGACGGGCACCACGCGTTCCGTCACGGCACCCTCGACGTTCAGGGGGGATTCGCGGGGCGGGGCAGTCATCGGTGTCGATCGTAGGCTGTCGGTCATGACCACCGGCCGCCTGTTGCTGGGCGCGACCCCGCTGGGCCAGCCGTCGGATGCCTCGCCCCGCCTGCTCGACGCCTTGGCCCGAGCCGACGTGGTGGCCGCCGAGGACACCCGGCGGGTGCGCACCCTAGCCAAGGCCCTCGATGTGCGGATCACCGGCCGGGTGATCAGCATGTTCGACCAGGTCGAGAGCTCCCGGGTGGAGTCGGTGATCGAGGCGATCCGCGCGGGCGCGACGGTGCTGGTGGTCAGCGACGCCGGGATGCCGCTGATCAGCGACCCCGGCTATCGGTTGGTGACGGCCTGTGTGGAGGCCGGCCTGCCGGTGCGATGCCTGCCGGGGCCGTCGGCGGTGACGACCGCGCTGGCCGTGTCCGGTCTGCCGGCCGAGAAGTTCTGCTTCGAGGGGTTCGCGCCGCGCAAGAAGGCGGCGCGGCGGGCGTGGCTGGATTCACTGGCCGACGAGCGGCGCACCTGCGTGTTCTTCGAATCCCCGCGGCGGTTGGCGGCGTGCCTGCAGGACGCCGTCGAGCGGCTCGGCGGCGCACGCCGGGTGGCGATCTGCCGGGAGCTGACCAAGGTGCACGAGGAAGTGGTGCGCGGCTCGCTCGACGAGCTGGCGGCCTGGGCGGCCGACGGGGTGCTCGGTGAAATCACGGTGGTGCTGGCCGGCGCCACCCCGCGCGCCGACCTGCCTTCGCTGGTCGCCGAGGTCGAGGAGCTCATCGCCGGCGGCGCCCGCATCAAGGACGCCTGCGGCGAGGTGGCCGGCGGGTATCCGGGGGTCCGGTCGCGCCAGCTCTACGACGCGGTGCTGCGGTCCCGCCGCGACTAGCCCGCCGCGCTCGCGGCCGCGATCGACGGCAGCCCGACGATGGGCGATGCCTTGTGCAGGCATTCGGCCCATTCGGCGTCGGGGTCGGAGTCGGCGGTGATCCCGCCGCCGACGCCTAGCACCGCCCCACCCGCGGCGTCGAATTCGACGGTGCGAATCGCCACGTTCAGCTCGCATCCGGCCACGGGTGAGGCCAATCCGATTGTGCCGCAATATATTCCACGACGATTGGGCTCCCACTGTGAGAGCAGTTGGCGGGCGCGGTGTTTGGGGGTCCCGGTGACCGAGGCCGGCGGGAAGGTGGCGTCCAGCAGCGCCGAGGTGGGCAGTTCGGTGGGGACCTGCGCGGACACCGTCGAGACCAGGTGCCACACGCCGGGGGCCCGGCGCACCACCAACAATTCCGGCACGGTCACGGTGCCGACGATCGCCACCCGGCCCAGGTCGTTGCGGACGAGGTCCACGATCATGATGTTCTCGGCGACCTCTTTGGCCGACGCGCGCAGCGCCGACGGCCACGCGTCCAGCGGCAGCGTGCCCTTGATCGGGCTGGACGTCACCGTCGTCCCGCGCCGCCGCAGGAACAGCTCCGGGGACAGCGACGCCACCGCACCCCAGGCGCCGGCGACGTAGGCCGCCCGCGCCGGGGAGGTGCGCGCGACGCCGTCGATGAAGAAGTCCAGCGGGGCGCCGGTGACGGCGCCGGCGAACTGTGTGCACACGCAGGCCTGGTACACCTCGCCGGCGCGGATCGCCTCCAGGCAGGCCAGCACGCCGTCGCGGTGCGCCGCCCGGTCGGCGCTGCCCCAGTCGATGTGACAGTCGCGCGGCGGGGCTTTCGGTGTGGTCAGGGCGGTCGACAGCCACTCCGGCATCGGCGCACCGGAGAGGCTCTCGTACCACCAGTGGCCGTCGCGGTCGCGACGCAGCACGCAGTCGGTCCAGCCGCCAGCGGCCTCGGGAACGCGATGGGGCCGGGCGTCCGCGCCGGCATCGGGATACGACAGGTAGCCGATCCAGCCGCCGCCCACCGCGCGCGGCTCGGGCGTCCGCGACACCGGGACCGCGAAGACGTCGTCGGCACGCACCGGGCGCACCGACAGGCTCGGGGCGATCACTGCCAGCGCGCCGAACCACTCACCGGTCAGCGCGGCGGGCGGGGGTAGGCCGAGCCGGCTGGTGGCGTCACCTACCGCGCGCAGCACCTGGGGTGCGGCGCCAAGATCGCCGAGCCGGTCGATGCGCACAGCTCTAGCTTGTCAGAGCGGCGGCGTTTCGCACCCCCGGCGTCGGCGCGCTGGTCGGATGGCGGCGACCCGTCCCCCGCAAGCGGGAGGTGCCCCGGCGCCCGGCCTATACCGCGTTTGCGATCGTCGCGGTCAGCCGCGGCTGATGTCGCGGGCGGTGGCCAGCGCCGCCAGCTTCTGCGGATTGCGCATCACATAGAAGTTGGTGATCTTGTCCGCGACGATCTCGACCGTGATGACGCCTTCGAGCCGGTCGCCGAGGTAGAGCAGCACCGCCGGGGCGCTGTTGCAGGTCACCATCTCCACCCGCACGGCGCCCATGGTCGCGGCCCGGCGGATCAGGCCGGTGATGGCCCTGGCCACCTTCTCGGCGCCGACCACCGGCCGGCGGGCGGCGCTGACCACACCGCCGCTGTCGGCCGTCCAGGTGGCGTCCGGGGCGAGCATGGTCATCAGCGCATCCACGTCGCCACCGGCCGCGGTGGCCAGGAACTGCGCGGTGATCTCGGCGTTGCGTTCCGGATCCACCGTGTCGAATCGCTTCCGCCGGGCGCGCACGTGTTCGCGCGCCCGGTGGGCGACCTGCCGGACGGTGGGGGCCGGCCGCCCCACCGCCTCGGCGATCTCGCCGTAGTCGAAACCGAACACCTCGCGCAGCACGAACACGGCCCGCTCGTCGGGGCTCAACGTCTCCAGCAGCACCAGCATCGCCATCGAAATCGACTCCGCCAGAACGACATCGGCCGCGGGGTCCTGCTCCTCGAGCAGCAGCGGCTCGGGCAGCCACGGCCCCACGTAGTCCTCGCGCCGGCGGGCACCGGCCCGCAGCGAGTTCAGCGCCTGGCGGGTGACCAGCTGGGCCAGATACGACTTGGTGTCGCGCACCGTCGCCAAGTCGACCGCCGCCCACCGCAGATAGCTGTCCTGCAAGACGTCGTCGGCCTCGGTCGCCGAGCCCAGCATCTCGTAGGCGATGGTGAACAGCAGTGGCCGCAGCAGGGTGAACCGTTCGGCGTGCTCGCTGCCGGCCGGTGCCTGCGTCATCGCGCGGTGACCTCCTCGGCGGGTGACTGCGCGGGCCGCTTGCCGCCCTTGATCCAGCGGTACGAACCGGGCTTGGCGGCCTCGCGCCGGATCGACCACAGCGTGCCCTTGCAGATCGCTTCCTTGAGCGACGCCGCCGCCCGGCCGCCGAGGAACATGTTCACCGGGGTGTCGTCGGTGCGGGCCATCTGGAAGGTGGCGTGCGTGCGGCCCAGGCTGATGCACTGCCCGACGAACGCCTGGCTCAGCGCCGCGGGGACCTCGCCGGCAATCCGGCTGAGCACGGTGTTGGCGGCCTGGGCGCCCAGCGGGCCGGCGGCCTGGCAGCTCATCCGCAACGGCTGACCCGACGGCGCGGCGGCGTCACCCGCGGCGACGATGCGCTCGTCGTCGATGCTGGTCAGCGTCTCGTCGGTGAGCAGCCGGCCCATCGGGTCGGTGTGCAGCCCGCTGCGCGTGGCAAGGTCCGGCACGGCGAATCCGGCCGTCCAGATCGTCGCCGCGCTGGGCAGCACCACGCCGTCGGTGAGCACCACCGCATCCCAGCGCACCTCTTCCACCGCGACCGACTCGAGCACGTTGACGCCCAGGCGCCCTAGCCGCTTGGCCACCGACCGCCGGCCCCGCTTGCTCAGCGACGGACCGAGGACCGGGCCGCACACCAGGGTCACCGGGCGCCCGCCCTCGGCCAGCTCGGAGGCGGTCTCGATGCCGGTCAACCCGCCGCCGACCACCGTGATGGGCGCGGGCAGCGGCAGATCGGTGAGCGCATAGTGCAAGCGCTGCGCGCTTTCCAGGTCGGCGACCGAATGCGCGTATTCGGCAACGCCTGGCGCCGCCGATGCGACCGCGCCCGTGCTTCCCACCGCGTAGATCAGGTAGTCGTAGTCCAGCTCGGCGCCCGAGGTCAGCAGGACCCGCCGGTCGGCGGCCTCGATGACCTCGACGCTGTCGACGACCAACCGGATCCCCTCGCCGAGCAGCGTCGCGTAATCGGCGGTCGCCGTGCCGGTGTCGGCAACCAGCTGGTGCAACCGGATCCGCTCGACGAAGACCGGGCGGGGGTTGACCACGGTGATGTCGATGTCCGGGCGCTGGCGCAGATGGTTAGCCGCCAGCGTGCCGGCGTATCCGGCGCCGACAACGACGACATGGGTTCTTGCGGGGGCCGACTCGGTCATGACTGTCTCCTGTTCGTGAGGACCTGTGCCCTTGAGACACCGCAGACCCGACGAGCGTGACAGGTGCGCCCGCAATTGTGACCCGTCTCACTGCGCGCCCATCGGCGCGACCGGTCAAGTGCCGGCCGCACCCCCGCTGAGCTGCGGCGAAGCCATGCCGAAACGCGCGTGATACGCTGCGCTACGCCAATTCATGGCCTGCCCCGGGCCGGATGCACGCACCACTGCAACGCGCGAAATGGGGCCACTTGCACGCGCATCGGTGCGTATTGGGAGAAGCAACCTTGACGACGACCTTCGCTGTGACTGGGCCTTGCGCCGCGCCGGCATCGGCGCAGTCGCGCAGCCCTCGCGGGCCGTTGTCGTCGGGCGCGATCTGACGCCGGTGGCCATCGTGTGCTCCTTGAGGAAACGCGTGCTGGCGGCTGTCGCGTGCGCGGCGGTGGTGCTCGGCGGCTGCGGCGATAAGAGCGACCCCGGACCGCTGTCGGCGATGGTCAGTCCGGCGATCCCGCCCACCGCCCAGGAGATCCCCAACCCGCTGCGCGGACAATACGAGCAGATGCTCAATCCGCTTTTCCCGCAAGGAAATTCGGCTCAACAGCGATATTCTGCGTGGCCGGCGTCGTACGACGCCAGCCTGCGCGTCTCGTGGCGGCAGCTGCAGCCCGTCGATCCGCGCACGCTGCCCCCCGATGCGCCCGACGACCGCAAGTTCGATTTCAGCGCCATCGACGACGCCCTGGCCAAGCTCGGTAGCCGGAACATGCGCCTGACCCTGGGCGTGTACGTCTACAAGTCCTGCTGCAACGACGCGTATCCGGACAACACCAACATCGCGATTCCGGACTGGCTGCGCCCCTCGGCCGCCAGTTACCCCGCGCCGGCGAACGGTTCGGCCCCGGGCGTCACCCATGTGGTGCCGAACTTCAACGACCCCGGCTACCTGGGCGGCGTCGGTCAGCTGCTGGCCGCGCTGGGCCGCCGCTACGACGGCGACGAGCGCCTGGCCGTGTTCGAGTTCTCCGGGTACGGGGACTTCGGCGCGAACCAACTCGGGTATCTGCGCGATGCGCTGAGCGCACCGGGCCCCACCCCCGACGAGAGCGCCGCAAAGCTGGGGTATTACAGCCAGTTTCGCGACCAGAGCATCACCAAGGCGTCCATCGCGCAATTGGTGGCGGCGAACGTCAACGCCTTCCCGCACACCCAGCTGGTCGTCGCCCCGCAGAATCCGGAGATCGTCCGCGAACTGTTCGCCGACGACGTCACCAAGAAATTGGTCGCGCCGGTCGGGATCCGCGCGGACTGCCTCGGCGTGCAGGCGCCCCTGCCGGAGTGGGCCGAGGCCAACGACTCACACTACGTCCGCTCCAGCGACGCGGTCGTCAACGCGATCAAACAGCGGCTGATGACGGCGCTGGTGGTCAGCCAGTGGTGCCGGTTGCCGAGCGGAGCCGACGCCCGGTCGTATTACGAGAAGGGCCTGCACGACGTCATCCGGTATCACGTGTCGATGACGTCGAGCGCCGATTTCCCGGACCGCGACGCGACGTCGGCGATGGATCCCAAGCTGTTCCAGGTATGGGCCCAGGCCAATACCGCTGCCGGCTACCGGTATTCGGTCGAGGCGAAGCCGGGGTCGCAATCGATCCAGGGCAAGGTGGCGACCATCTCGGTGGCGTGGACCAACTACGGGTCGGCGGCGGCCACCGAACGCTGGGTGCCCGGCTACAAGCTGGTGGACTTCTCCGGCGCGGTGGTTCGCAGCCTGCCGGCGACGGTCAATCTCAAGACGCTGGTGCACGACGAGTCCAGCCAGTCCCGCGAGGAACCGGTGCCCGAGTCGGCCACCGAATCGGTGCACGTGGACGTGGCGGGCCTGGCGCCCGGTCACTACACGCTGCGCGCCTCGGTCGAATGGCAACAGCACACGCCGGGCGCCTCACACGTGGTCAATTACGCGCCCATGGCCCTGGCCCGCGACGGGCGCGACGGCTCCGGGCTGTACCCCATTGCCACCCTCGACATCCCCAGCGACGCGGCCTCAGCAAACGGCTAGTGGCGCGTCCCGGCGCCGGCCACGCACCGCCCGCCGGCAGCTCGTCGTAAGTCCTGATCGACGCGAATCTGCGTGATACCGTTTCCGGACGGATTCCGGCCACGCCGCGCGCGGCTGGACATGCAACCAGCAAACAACCGAGCGAACTCTCGGACCCCGTCGACGGGCATTTCAACGGGGTCGCCGTGTGCCCCGTATCGGAGGACCCGTGCCGCGCAGCCTGGACCTGGTGGTCACCTCCGTCGCCACCCAGCTGATGGAGGCCACGGCGTCCACGGCGACCCGGGTCAGCGAAAACGTTCTCGCCCAGCTCGTCGAGCAATTCGATGTGGACGCCAGCTTCCTGCGCCACCACGATCACGACGCCGCCGCCGCGGTGTTGGTGGCCGAGTGGCCGCGACGACCCGACGCCGCCGGCCCCGATCCGATGGCCGATCTCGAGTGGGACGGCGCCGAGTCGGCGCTCGCCCAATGCGAGCGCCTCAGGAAGCCCGTGGTGACCCGGCCCGACCAGGCCAACGGCTGGCTTCGCCGCTTGCTCAACCGGGGCGCGGCACCGGTCACCCCCTCGCTGGCCGTCGCGCCGCTGGTATCCGGCGACGCGACCACCGGCGTGCTCGGCTTCGTCAAGTTCGGCACCCGCAGGTGGAAGCAGGACGAGATCAACACGCTCGAGGCCGTCGCCGCCCTGTTCGCTCAGCTGCAGGCGCGCATCGTCGCCGAAGAACGGCTCCGCTATCTCGCCGAACACGACGACCTGACCGGCGTCTACAACCGGCGGGCGCTGGTCGCACACCTGACCGACCGGCTCGCGGCCGGAAGCCCCGGGCCCGTCGCGGTCTTCTACCTCGACCTCGACCGGCTCAAGCCCATCAACGATTACCTCGGCCACACCGCGGGCGACTGGTTCATCACGATGTTCGCCCAACGCATCGAGGAGTGCGCCGGAGGCCAGAGCATGATCGCCCGGCTGGGCGGCGACGAGTTCGTGGTCATCCCGGACCGCCCGATGTCGTCGGAGGACGCCGAGGCGTTCGCGCGTCGCCTGTCGGCGATGCTGTGCGACCGATTGACCATCGGTGGCCACGTGATCAGCCGGACCGTCAGCATCGGGCTGGCGATGGGTGCGCCGGGGAACGACAACTGCGCCGATCTGCTGCGCCGGGCCGACGAGGCCGTGCTGACGGCCAAGCGCGCCGGCGGCAACCAGACCGCGGTGTCCACCGATGACATGTCGCTGAAACGGGCCTTCCGCAACGACATCGAGCTGCACCTGCAGGGCGATATCGAAAGCGAAGGCCTGGTCCTGCACTACCTGCCCGAGGTCGACCTGTGGACCGGCGCCATCGTGGGCGCCGAGGCGCTGGTGCGGTGGCGCCATCCGATCTGGGGGTTGCTGCTGCCCGACGCCTTCATCGGGGTCGCCGAATCGACGAACCTGGCCGCGGAGTTGGGCGGCTGGGTCATGCGCAGCGCGTGCGCCGAGTTCAGCCGGTGGCGCGCCAACGGAGTGGGCCAAGGCGCCATGTTGCGCATCAACGTGTCGCCCATTCAGCTGATCAGCCGCGGTTTCGTGCAAGGCGTTGCCGACACCATCGGTGAGTTCGGGATCGATGCCGAGTCGGTGTGCCTGGAGATCACCGAGCGCGCGGTGGTGCACGACATCGACACCACGCGAAAGACCTTGGCGGAGCTCAAGGACGTGGGCGTGCAGATCGCCATCGACGACTTCGGCACCGGTTACGCCGTCCTGTCGCACCTGAAGTCGCTGCCGGTCGACATGCTCAAGATCGATGCCGGCTTCGTGCGTGACGTGGGCACCGACGCCGGTGACCTGGCCATCGTGCGCGCGATCATCGGGCTCGCCGAGGCGTTCGGCCTCGAAGTGGTCGCCGAAGGCGTCGAGACACCCGCTGCCGCACTGACTTTGATGCAACACGGGTGCCACCGGGCGCAGGGCTTCCTGCTGTCGCGGCCCATCCCCGGCGACGCGATGGAAGCGCTGCTGTCCGCGCGGTGGATGCCGATGCCGTTTCTCGCCGATCGCGAGTCATCGTCGTTGGGTTCGCTCTAGCAGTCGCTCAGCGGGTTTCGGGTACGAAGACGAAGTTGTTGACGTAGACGCCGTGGGCCGCCCAGCCGTCTTCCCGGCTGCCGACGTTGGCCGGATCCTGATGCCGGGCCGGGTCGAACTCGTCGATGGGTCGCCGAGCGCCGTCGACGTCGAAGTAACCCGCGTAGCCGAGCCCGGTCAGCAGCCTGGTAATCTCGCCGACCGCGTTGGGGTGATGGCGTTCCTCGGCCTCCACCACGATCGCCGGGCGGTGCCGTGTGAGTGTCGCTGTGGCGCCGCGCAACACGGCAAGCTCGTGACCTTCGACGTCGATCTTGATCAGGCCGACGTCGGACAGGGGCAGGTCGTCGAGGCGACGGACCGGCACGTCGATGCTCTGGATGGTGCCGTCGTTCACGTCGCCCAGCGCGTTGCCGGCCTCGACCGTGCTGCGGCCCGGCTCGGAGGCGACCACCCGCATGGTCATCACGCCGGGTTCGTCGGACAGGGCCACCGCTTCCACTTGCACCGCGGCGCCGACCGCGTCGAACATCGCTGCCAGATCCCCGGCCTGGGTCGGCCGGGGTTCGAACGCGATCACCGACCGCGACGACGCCAGCATCGCGATCGTGAACTCGCCGAGATCCGCTCCGATGTCCAACGAGACCCGGTGGGGATCGCACAACGAGGCCACCAGCTGGATGTCCGGGCGGGACTGCCCCAGGTCTTGCAGGATGCGAAATTTGCGCCGCCAGAACCGGCGCGGTGCGAGTCTTTTGGCCGCAGGCGCGAGCCAATGTTTGACCGAGCGTGCGACAGCCACCTGCGATGATCTCCTGCCCGAACTGCGGAGTCATCAGCTTAGTCGATGCGAGTCGCCCCCCAAGGGCGCTTTTGCAGCGACGAGCTTTTGGGTAGCTGCCCGGATTTGGACGTGCGGCCCGGCAATGGGCTGTAGCCTGTTGTAACCTTTGACATCCCGCGCGACGGACTGACGTTTGCCAAGGACTGGCGACGGTTGCGAAATGCCACTAGAGAGGTAGCAGTCGATGCATTTGACCGCGGCGGTGCATCGGGCGGTTGTCATCGCGCTGTGTTTGGCGCTGACCGCGAACGGATGCGGTCGTCGCGGTGGCTCCGAGCCGCTGACCGCGATCGTCAGTCCCGCCATACCGCTGACCGTGCAGGAGGTGCCCAATCCACTGCGCGGCCAGTACGAGGATCTCTTGGCGCCGCTTTTCCCGCAAGGCAATCCCGCGCAACAGCGATATCCCGCGTGGCCGGCGTCGTATGACGCCAGTTTGCGTATTACGTGGCGACAATTGCAGCCCGTCGATCCGAACACGTTGCCGCCCGACGCGCCGGACGATCGCAAATTCGATTTCAGCGCGATTGACGACGCACTGACGAAGCTGGCCGGCCGAAATATGCGGCTGACCCTTCGTGTGGTGGCCTACCACTCGTGTTGCGACACCGTCTATCCGAACAACACCAACATCGCTATTCCCGATTGGGTGTGGCCTGCCGCCACCAATTACACGGGTCCACAACGGTATTGGTGGACCCCGGGGGTCACGCAGGTGGTTCCGAACTGGAACGACCCCAACTACCTGAACGCGTTCGCCCAGTTGTTGGCCGCATTGGGCCGTCGCTACGACGGTGACGAGCGGCTCAGCGTTTTCGAGTTCTCCGGTTACGGAGATTTCAGCGAGAACCACATTTCGTATCTACGTGACACCCTGGGCGCTCCGGGTCCGGGGCCCGACGAGAGCGTGGCAAAGCTGGGCTATTACAGCCAATTTCGTGACCAAAGCATCTCGATCGCCTCCATTCGTCAGCTGGTCGCGGCAAACGTAAACGCCTTTCCCCATACGCAATTGGTGACAACGGCGCTGAACCCGGAGATCGTGCGTCAGTTGCTCGCCGACGATGTCACGCGCAAGCTATCCGCGCCGGTCGGCATCCGCGCGGACTGTCTCGGCGTCCAGCCGCCTTTGCCCGCATGGGCCGAAAAGGAAGGCTCCCATTATGTGCAGTCGAAGGACCCGCTAGTCGGCGAGCTGAAAAACCGAATGGCCACAGCGCCGGTGATCACCGAATGGTGTCAGCTACCGAACGGAACCGATCCGCGGTCCTACTACGAAAAGGGCCTACGCGACGTGGTCAAGTACCACGTGTCGATGACGTCGAGTTACAACTTCCCGGCCGTGGATTCGACGGCTGCGATGGACCCGGCGCTGTACTTGTTGTGGGCGAAGGCCAACGTCGTCGCCGGTTACCGGTACTCGGTCGAAGCGCAACCAGGATCGCCGTCGATGGGTGACGGAAAGGCGACGCTCGGTGTCACCTGGACCAATTACGGCTCCGCTGCCGCCACCGAGAACTGGGTTCCCCGCTATCGATTGGTCGATTTCTCGGGGGCGGTGGTCCGTACCATACCCGCGAAGGTGACGCTGAAGACCTTGGTCCAAGACCAATCCGGCGACGACTCCCGTACCGAGCCGGTCGCACGGTCGTCCATCGAGACGGTGGCCGTCGACGTGGCAGGCCTGCCGCCGGGCAACTACACGCTGAGCGTGTCGATAGATTGGGCACAGCACAAGCCCGGCGCGTCGCATGTGGTCAATTACCCCCCGATGCGGTTGGCGCGCGACGGGCGCGACGGCTCCGGGTGGTATCCCATCGCGCGGCTCGACATACCGCGCGATGTGCTGACTTCGGCCCCCCGACAATGAACGGAAGTCGAGGCTTGGCGCTGAGCCCCACGACCTGTCGGATGGCAGGACTGTCAATTCCGACAAGTCCGGCCTGGCCATGCTGCATAATCTGCAGTGAATATGCGCCGGTGCTAGGAAGCCAAAGGGTTCTGTTCGCGCCGTAGGCTTTTAGAAAGGTTATCTGCCGATGGATTTCCGTACCTTCGTCCGGATTCTCGGCACGCACTGGAAACTCGCATTGACCGCCCTGCTCGCATGCACCGTGGGCGCCGCGTTCGTTACGGCGTTGCAGACAAAGCATTACCAGTCGTCGGCCACGGTCCTGGTCTCGTTCTCCGGTGCTACCGACCTCAACGAGTTGTACAGCGGTACAGAGGCGGCCCAAGAGCGGCTGTCATCGTACGCCCAGATCGCGGGCGGACGTATAGTCGCCGAGCGCGCGATCCGTCAACTCCAGCTTCCGTTGGCCACCGACGACGTGCTGAGCCAAACGCAGGTCAAATACACACCGAAATCTGTACTTTTCACGATCAGCGTCAAAGACACCGATCCGGCGCGCGCCGCCGCGCTGGCGGGTGCGATGGCCAATCAGTTCGGCGCGATCATCCCGACGCTCGGTGTGAATGCCGGTCCGAACCTGGCGGGCACGCCGGTGACCCCGGGTGCCCGACCCGAAACGGGCGAGGCGAACCCACCGCCCACATCGCCGGGCCAGCCGTCCGACGTGCCCGGGTCGGTGCAGCCGACGGCGAAACCGCTGCCGGTGGCCCGGGCGACGGTGGTCGAGCCGCCGCGGGTACCCAAGATTCCGGTTTCGCCGGTGCCCATGCGCAACATGATGATCGGGTTCATCGCCGGTGTGCTTCTCGCCATCGCCGTGGCGCTGACCCGCGAGGCGGGCGATCGCACGATTCGCAGTCGCGAAAAGCTGGAGGAACTTTCGGGCTTGCCCACGTTGGCGGAGCTGCCCGGAAAGCGCGGAAAGGTTCCGCGGTTCGGCACCGACGCCGCGTTCGACGACGCGGTGCGGGGCATGCGCACCCGGCTGCTCAGGGCGATGGGGCACGACGGCCGCCGGGTTTTGGTGGCCGGGGCGTTCGGCGCCGAAGGGGCGACCACGACCGCGCTGAACCTCGCGCTCGCGCTCGCCGAGATGGGCGAAGACGCACTGCTTGTCGAGGGCGATAGTCGCCGGCATGTGATCGCCGGATTGCTTCGGGTGGAATCGGGGGAGGGACTCGCCAGCGCGCTGGCCAATCCGGGTAGCGCCGCCGAAGTCGTGAAGCCGACGGCGATTTCGAAGCTGTACGTCCTCGCATCGCGATCCGCCCGCCGTGAGAGTCTGCCGCCCAGCGCGTACCTGCCGGAAGTGATCGACCGAGTGCTGAAGGATTTGTCATCACGCTTCGATCGAATCGTGGTCGACGGCCCGCCGGTGCTCGCGACGGCCGACACGGGCCTGCTCGCCGGCGCCGTGAACGCCACCGTGTTGGTGGTACGGGCCAGGCGCACCACGAGCGCCGAACTCAAGGACGCGCTGACCGCGCTGCGCGCGGCCGGCGCGCAGGTTGTCGGCACCGTGCTGACCGACGCCCGCCAGTCGTTGCACATCAGGGCCGCGGACCGCGCCTACCGCTCAAAGGCCAGCGGGCCGGCGTGATCCCCTACCTGCGGGCTCGTCATCGCCTGGCAGTGGATGGAGCTCTGCTGGCGATGTTCGTGTTCGGCTGCTTCGCGTTCGGGGTGCTCTCGGTGCGCCGAACCACCGAGGGAGTGCTGCTGACCGCCGCATTGTTCTGCGTGGTCGTGTACTGGGCGAAACCCGAAGGGATGGTAGGGGTCACGCTCTTCGGGGCTTTCGCGGCGCTGCCCGAAGGCCTGCACGTCGGCAAAGTCATCGGCCCAATGACGATCTACGCGTACCATGTGGCGGCGGTGCTCGCGATCTGTTATTTGATCCCAGCCGTCAAACCGCGGTCGGCCGATTTCTTGTTGCCGGGACTGCTGGTGCTGATCGTATTGATTTCCACCGCTACCGGATTCGCGACCGGACACGCCGACCTGGTGGTGATGCGCGAATCGACCACCATGGTCGAAATGGCCATCGGATTCGTGTTGGCGATGTTTGTCGTGTATGCGGGTCACGTCAGATGGTCGATGCGGGTGATGATCGTGATTCTTTGGTTTTCGGCAGGCATGGCCATTCTCAGTTCGTTCTATGGCGTCCGGCTGGCCGGCCGGGCGGAGAGCCTGGAAGGAACCACGGGCGCCGGCCAGGCCCTGCGCATCATCCTGACGACCCAGACGCCGGCCACCGCGGTGCTCAGCGCGCTGGTCGCCGCCCCGATCGTCGGCCGGGTAAGGCCCGCAATGTATCTCGCGCTGGGGCCGCCCGCCCTGATCATTTCGCTGCTGTCCTTCTCCCGCAACACGCTGATCTCGATGGGGGTGGCCGCCGCCGTCGCATTGCTGGCCAGCCTCAGCTGGGCGGCCGTGCGGCGGACCGTCAACGCGGCCGCGGTCGGTGCGGGATTGATGGCGGTGGCGGTTCCCGGCTCGCTGTTCTTGCTGCATGGCTCGAAGACCGGGGCGTGGCTCGCCGACCAGTTCGTCGCCTTCAACCAGCGGGTGCTCGGCGGCGTGACGTCAACCGCGCTCGCCGTGGACGATTCGGCGCTGGAACGACTCCGGGAAATCAATCTCCTGAAGGAGACCATCGCCCAGGCCCCGATTTTCGGCCACGGCCTGGGCTACACCTATCAGCCGCCGACCGGGGACGACGAGTTCCATCTGTACCTGTATCCCGCCTATTCCCACAACTTCTACCTGTGGTGGCTGGCCAAGGCCGGGGCGGTGGGCATGGCGGCGTTCGCACTATTCGCGCTCACGCCGGTGCTCCTGGCGATGCGTTGCGCGCCGGGTCCGGCGAAAATCAGCGCGGCCGTCGCCGCAGGCCTCCTGGCGATATCCGCGGTGTGGCCGTTGCCGGAAATGCCGATGGACGCTTTGGGGTTGGGCATGGCCTTGGGCGCGGCGATGGGGTACGCAGGCTTGCGGCGCAGGAGCGAGAGCGCGAGCCAGGTCGACGTCGCGCCGGCGCCGATCGCAATGGCCGCCGCGCAATGATCTCGGTTACCCACGTCGGGCCGGACATGTACAGCATCGGCGGAACGCAGTCCGTGATTCGGATCATCCGCGACAACAGGATTGGCGCCGACGACATCCGGGTCCTCTCGACGTGGGCAGGGCCGCACCGACATCTGGAGAACGTTTTTCTCACGGCGCGCGCGGGGGCCGCGCTCGCCGCAATTCCTCGCACTACGATTGCGCACTTCCATATCTCGAACGGCGGAGCGTGGTTGCGTGAAGGATCCCTGATCCGGCTGGCCCGGGTGCGCGGCTTGCGGGTGATCGTCACCGTGCACGGCTCCGACTTCCCCGAGTTCGCCCGCTCGCGTCCCCGCTTTGTCGGCGCCACGCTGAAACACGCCGACCACGTGATTCTGTTGTCGGAGGATGCGCGTGCGGCCGTTGCCGAGGTGGCAGCCACCGTGCCAACCGCCGTCGTGGCGAACCCGATCGTGATCGATCGAGATACGCCCGGGGCCGCGTCGACGCCGCCCGTGGTGCTGTTCGCCGGGGCCGTCGGGCGCCGTAAGGGTGTCGACAGGCTTGTCGAGGCCTGGCGCCTACTTCTCGCCGAGGGCATCGAAGGACGTTGTCGGATAGTCGGTCCCATCGACGATTACGTTCCGCCGCCAACAGAGCGGCTGACCGTCGAAGGCCCGATACATCCCGATGACGTCCGTGAACTGCTCCGGTCGGTGCGAGTGGTGACCCTTCCGTCGTCGGCCGAGGGAATGCCGATGATCCTGACCGAAGCGCTCGCCGGGGCGCGACCGTTTGTGGCGACTCCCGTTGGCGGAACGGCACAGATCGCGCCGGACCCGAGCATGCTCGTACCGGTCGGCGATGTGCCTGCATTGGCGGCGGCGATAGGCCGGTACCTGCGCGACCCGGACCTGGCCGAGCGCGACGGGCTGCGGGGTCAGTGGCACGTAGCGGCCACCCGAAGCCCCGAAGTTATCGATGCGCAACTTCGGCGGATCTACCAGGGCAGCGGCGTTGCGGCGCGTTGAACTTCCGGGACCGCAATTGACGGTCAGTGCAATCGGTTTCGGATGCGGCGCTCTGATGCAATCGCCATACCGCAAGGAACGGATGGCCGTGCTCGCCGCCGCGATGGAGAACGGCATCACCCATTTCGACACCGCACGGATGTACGGCCTGGGGAGGGCGGAGGCGGAACTCGGGGCATTTCTGCGGACCGTCGAGCGCGAAACCGTAACCATTGCCACCAAATTCGGCATCGACGTCGGCGGGGCGGCCCGCCGCCTCGGCCGGTTTCAAGGCCCGGCACGGGCATTGCTCCGCAAAGCGCCTGCCCTGCGCCGCACCGTCAAGCGGCGCCAGGAACCGTCCAAGGCCGCCCGCTTGTACGACGCGGCCGTCGCGGCGCGCAGCCTGGACGCGAGCCTTGCCGCGCTCGGCGTCGACTACGTTGACATCCTGTTCGTGCACGCCCCGCGGCCGGGCGACACGATAGCCGGCGATGAACTTCGTGAATTCTTCGAACGAGCCCGCCAGCGGGGCAAGATTCGGGCCTGGGGCGTCTCACAGGACGAGGGGCTCGAGACGGATTTCACCCGGGTGTTCGCACCGGATGCGGTGCGCCAACTGCGCAGCGACCTGCTCACTCCGGCGCCGCGATCGGCCGATCTCGCGTTCGGCGTGCTGAACGAGCCGTACCGGAGGCTGTCGGCGGCGTTGTTGGCGGACCCACACTTGGCGCGACGTTGGCGCGAGGCGCTACAGGCCGATCCGCTGGCTCCCGGGATGCTGCCCAGGCTGATCCTCGGCTCGTCAGCAGACGTAATAGATTGCCGTGCAATGCTTTACAGCACGACCAAGCCGTACCGCGTCGCCGAGGCGGCGTCCGCGGTCGCGTCCGGGCTGGACGCGCAGACCCGGTCGCGCTTCCTCGGGCTCGTTGAGGAGTTTCGAGGGGCTGGCGCATGATCCGCGGCGCGACGGACTTCGCCCGCGGCATGACGATCGAGACCGACGTCGTGGTCGTCGGGGCCGGCCCGATCGGCATCGTCATCGCGCTGGAACTCGCGGGATCGGGCGTGGAAGTGGCGTTGATCGAAAGTGGTCTCGAGCGCGCCGACCGTGCGGTGCAGCAGTTGGCCAGATTCGACTCGGGGCAGGACGACTACTTCCATTCCCGCAGCGAGTTGACGGTCCGCCGGCAGGTGGGCGGAACTTCGGCACTGTGGGGCGGGCGCTGCGTCAAGTTCGACCCCATCGATTTCGAGGACCGACCGATCACCGCGCAGGCCCCCTGGCCGATCGGGTACGGCGACGTGGAGCCGTATCTTCAGCGAGCCTGTGACTGGGCCGCGTGCGGCGAGGCGGCATTCAATGCGCGCGATATCCCCGATATCGCGCATCGCGACCTGGTCGGCGGGCTTCCCGACGGCGACGTGCGCACGACCGATCTCGAACGTTGGGCCTTGCCCACGCGTTTCGGCCGTGAGTACCGATCGGCGCTGCGAAGCGCCTCCCGCCTCACACTGTGGACCGGGCTGACCTGCACCGAAATCGTGACGACGGCGACCGGTGCCTGCGTAGACCACCTGGTGGTCAAGACGCTCGACGGCCGCCAGGGCAGCGTGGTCGCGACGGACTACGTCATCGCCACAGGCGGTTTGGAGGCCACCCGTCTGCTGCTGGCGTCGGATCGCCACCACCCCGCGGGGCTGGGGAACGCGGGCGGGCACCTGGGTCGGTGGTACATGGCACACGTCGAAAGCCGGGTTGCGCGTGTGCAATTCACTACGGATGAAATCATCTACTCCTATGAACGCGACCACGAAGGGGTATACGTTCGGCGGCGTTTCACCTTCGACCCACAACTGCTGCGCGAGTCCGGAATGCCGAACGCCGCGGTCTGGTTGGTGAATCCACCGATCAGCGACCCGAGTCACGGGAGCGGGATTCTGTCCGGGGTTTACCTGACGCTGATCTCGCCGATCGGCCGTTTCCTGCTCGCGAGGGCGATCCTCGAGGCGCACACCAAGACCGACGGCCCGCGGCAAATCCTCGCCCACCTGCGCAACATCCTGCGAGACGCGATCGGTTCGATCCGGTTCGCGATCGCGTTCAGTTACGCCCGATTTCTTCGACGCGGGAGGAAGGCTCCCGGCTTTTTTGTGAAGAGCGCCGACAACCGCTACCTGTTGCAGTACCACGGCGAGCACCTTCCGCACTGGGATAGCCGCGTCGAGCTGACCGACGAACGTGATGCCTTGGGCATGAGGCGGATTCGTACCCACATGCACTTTTCTGATGCCGACTACCGCAGTGTGCGCAGGGCCATCGCCGCGATCGACGAGCACCTGCGCCGGCACGGCGTGGGGTACGTGGAGTGGCTGACCGATGACGTCGAGGGGTCGGTGCGGGAGTTCATGGAGCAGCGGACCGGTTTCCACCAGGCGGGAACCACGCGGATGTCCGACTCACCGGAAGGCGGGGTCGTGGATCCGCACCTGCAAGTTCACGGGGTGCGCGGGCTGTACGTCGCGAGCACGTCCGTGCTACCGACGTCCAGCCAAGCCAATCCGACTCTGCTGGGCATCGCGCTGGGCGTGCGGCTGGCCGAACGTCTGGTGAACTCTCGAATGAACTGCACGCCAAGGGGTTAGCCTGGAATGCTACGTCGGCACTCCCCATAGCTCGTCGATGAGCGACTTGGTCTGCCGGATGTGGGCACGGCTGGACGCGCCGAAAACGATCGAGGAGACCTGCGGTTGACCGCACACGTACTCGATTGCCTCCCGTGGCGGGATGGCGCCCGAGGCGAGCACCGACATCGCGATCAGCCGGCACTGGCGTTCGCGGATCGTTCTCTCGTAAAGCTCGACGCCCCCGCACATCCGAAAGCCGATCTTGTTGAAATTGGCGCACACGATCGGGTTCTCGATGCCTTGCCGCTCGAGCGCGTCGAGCAGGCGCGGCAGGTTCATCGTGATGAATCCCGGCTCGGCGTTGTATTTGAGCCTGACGTGATCGGCGAACAGCCGGAACGTCTCGTCCATCCCCAGGCCGAGAAGCAGGTCGGTGACCACGTTTTGGACAAAGATGACCGGCGTTGACAGCCCGGCGAACATCTTCATCTCGGCATCGACCAAGAGCTGCATCAAAGGCTCGACGTCCTTGCTGGCGATGGCGACACCGCCTTTGAACATCGACTTCACCGCCCCGGTCTCCGGCAGGAACTTGCGGATTGCCTCGACAATCCCGAACTCGGTCACGGCGTTCGCGTACTTGTGTGCGTAGGGCATGCACGGGTAGAAGACGTAGTCCGGGTACTCGGTCTTGTTGGCGCGGAAATGATCACAGATTTCGCCGACGCGGTCGTGGGTGGTGCAGACGAACGTCCGGATGCCTTCGGAGTAGGCGTCGTCGAGCGTGGCGAGCACCGCCGGCAGGTGCTGGAAGCGTATCGCCTGCGCGCGTGCCGTTTCCTCGGACATGTGGTTGACGCCGAAGAATTGGTTGTCTCCGAACAGCACCCGGTCCATGGTCACGATGCCTTCGGGGAGGTGAGCTTCTTGATGCGCGCCATGATGTCGCGGCGGAATGTGCCGCGCGGCGACCCGTTCGTCGTCGGCCGCAGTGGCAGGTCGGAGCGCCCGACGAGATCTGGGTCGGTGATCATGTCGACCACCCGATCCACGTCGAGTGCCGAGCGAAACGTGTTCTCTCCGTTCACCCGTCGCTGGCCGATGCTGCTGGCGAAATAGTCGATCTGCGCCGAGTACTCCTCGCCGCGAAGATAGAACCACACCTGCTCGGTGAGGTCCGTGGTGTACCGGATAGTCCACCCCTTCCGCAACTCGGGGAGTGCCGGATGCGTTTCGCGAAGGTAGATTTGGCACTCCTGGCGATCGGCGGTCAGGCGGCCGTTCGTGCCCCACACCGACACCTTTGTCGACATCTTGCGGAAGCTCTCGTCGCTCCAGTTCACGCACAGTTGGCCGGTTGCGCCGTCGGCATAGCGCATGGTGCAGTACACCTCGTCGTCGACGTCGCGGGAGAAAATGCTATGACGCACAACCCCGTCGACCGATTGGGGGACGCCGGCGACGAAGTTCATCAGGTCGATAGCGTGGCACGCGTAGTCATAGAGGGCGCCCCCGCCCTCGGCCTTCACTCCGCGCCAGGTGCTGCCCTTTTCGCGCAGGACGACCGGACCGTATGCCTCGGCGCGCACGTGGTGTACCCGCCCCAGCGCGCCGGTCCCAACGATCCGTGCAGCCTCTTGGAAAGCACCGATGAACCGGCAGTGATAGCCGACCTGGGTGACGAGTTGACGGCTCTCGGCCAGGTCCACCAGGCGCTCGCCGTCGCGTACGTCGAGGACGAACGGCTTCTCGCAGAAGACGTGCGCCCCGGACCTCAGCGCCTTCTCGACGATCGGTGCGTGCAGCCTCGACGGAACGGCGACTACGACCGCTTCGGCGTTCGTCGCTGCCAGCATCCGATCGAAATCGTCATAGCAGTCCAGGCCGGTGTACTTGGCGAGGACGTCGCGCAGATAGCCGGCCGAATCGCAGATGCCTACCACGTCGAGGCCCGGGTGCGTGCGCAGGATCGCCAGATGCGACAACCCCATCTTTCCTAGGCCGACGATGGCGGTCCGGATCATCGGGCGTGACCCTCACTCATCGCTCGAGTTCCGGGCGACGATGTACACGGGTTGCGTGTCGAGCGCGAGGGCAGGGAGCGTTCACATGCGTAGTGATTCAGATCGCCTGCTTTCGGGGCACTTTCAACTCGACGATGACGACGTTAGCATCGCTCTGTTGATGATTTCGGCGATCTCGCCGATCTCCTTTTGGTCGCCGACCACCGTCGACGGGGCGGAAACCCGCCCCGGCGGGCGCGCTCGGCTTGCGCCCCGGGGTCGGGCGAGTTTCGTTGGCACATCCGGAGAACGCGACGAAATCGAGGCCGCGTTGACTACGATTGATCAGCCGCCTCGCGCGTTGCACCGCAGGGCGATAGCTGTTTTCGGGTGACCGGTATCGGTCACGCGCCGACGTGAGGGGAGAGATGGGTCGCCTGCTCCTCATCGCGTCGTCCGGCGGGCACATCTACGAAATGTTTTGTCTACGCGAATTCTGGCAGGACAAGGATCGGTTTTGGGTCAGCTTTCCGACCGCCGACGCCCGCTACCTGTTGCGCGACGAGAAGGAGGTGCATTGGGCGGCGCACCCCACCGTCCGCAACGTCCCTAACCTTCTTCGCAACCTGGTGCTGGCGCTGCGGCTGCTGATCCGCCACCGGCCCGCGATGATCTTGACCACCGGTTCGGGCGTGGCCGCCCCCTTCCTCTGGCTGGCCTGGCTGCTGCGGATCCCCACCGTCTTCGTCGAGTCCATTACTCGCATCACCGAGCTTTCGCTTACCGCACGGATGGTCAAGCCATTCGCATCCCGGTTTCTGGTCCAGTGGCCGGAATTGGTGGACCGGGTGCCCGGCACCGAGTATCACGGGAGGATCGTGTGATCTTCGTGATCATGGGCATGGAGGTGCATCCCTTCGACCGGCTGGCGCGCGCGGTCGACCAGCTATCCGCCGCGGGTGAGCTGGGCGAGGACTTTTTCGTGCAGCTCGGAACGTGCCGGTACCAGCCGCGGCATGCGCGGTTCGAGAGGTTCCTGTCCTTCGGCGACATTTGTGAGCAGATTCGCCGGGCCTCCGTGGTTGTCACCCACGCGGGCGCGGGATCGACGCTGGTATGCATCGAGCAGGGTAAGCACCCAGTGATGGTGCCCCGTCGCTCGGTGCTGGGCGAGCATGTCGACGAGCACCAGCTGCCGTTCGCCGAAAAGCTGGGCGAGGCGGGGTTGGCGACGGTGGTCCGAGAAATGGCGGAATTACCGGCGGCCATCGCGGCGACGGGGTCTCGGATGGTCCCGGCGGACGCGCTCGGCCGCGCCCGCGAGCTGACCGGGTGGCTGGAAAAGTTCTGGCGCGGACTCGTCTAACCCCGCCGCGCCAGCACCTCGGCGATGACCTCCAGGAAGCGATCCGCGACGAGATCGACGGCGCATCGCTGCGCGTAGTGGCGTGCCGCGGCGGCTCCCCGCTCGGTCGCGACGACCGGGTCCGCCAGTGCGTCGAAGGCGGCGGTGAGTCCGGCGACGTCGTCGATACCGACCGGCGGACAGCCGGGCGGCTGGTATTCGGGCAGCGCGCCCGCGTCTGACACGATCGGCATCACGCCGAGTTGCATCGAAAGCACTTGGACGCCGCTTTGCGAGGCGCGCCGGTAGTGGGCGATCGAACCTTTCGCCGCGGCCAGCGCCGGGATCACGTCGGCATAGCGGAAGCTGCCGCCACGCCAGCGCGTGTGTTTGGGCAGGGCGCCCGCATCCAGTTGCCCGTCGCCGATGAGCACCAGATCGTCACCGCGCCAGCGGCCGCCGAGCACGTGTCGTTCCCAGGCCGCGAGCACGACCTCGACATTCTTGTAGGGGTTCAGCCGGCCGAACATCACGAAATCACGGCGTCCTTCGGGTCCCACGAAGGGCGGCAGTCGGTCGAGGTCGAGGTCGCTTGCCAGCGGCACGACATGCACTGGCGTGCCCGCCACGTCGCGGCGCGCGGCGACGGCGGAGGCGACATAGCCGCTATACGTGACCGTGGCCGCCGAGCGGGCCCCCCAGCGGTCGAATACCGCACGCTCGTAAGCGGGCGTCAGTTCGTCGGGGTCGTGGGGCCGGTCGTCGTGCACCACCTGAATACGCGGAGCCCATCCGGCCAACGCGATCCAGCGCGGATCCCGAACCAGTTCGGCGAGCACGACGTCGGGCCGGTACCGGCGGATGCGCCGCCAGGCTTTCAGCGTCGGGAGCCAGGTCGCGGCCGTGCGAAACCGCGGATCAAGCACCAACTCGTAGTAGCGCGCGGCATCGGACTCCGGGTGCTGGTCGGAGGTCACCAACAGCACGTCGGCGCCGTGGCGCAGCAGTGCCTCGGCCTGGACGCGCACCGCCGGCCGTGTCCACGGCGAAAGCCAAAGCACCCGAGGAGAGTTCACAGCACCGCCTCGATGGCGTCGAGGTAGGCATCCGTCATCGCCTCCACCGTGTAGTGCTTACGCATGCGCTCGTAGCCGCGCCGTCCGATCGACGGCAGCGCGCCGGGGTCGGCCAGGATGCGGGCCAGCTGTTCTTGCCAGCCCACCACCGAGACGGGCTCGACCACGAATCCCGCCGTGCCGAAATCCAGCATTTCCGGAACGGCGCAAATCGCGGATGCCGCAACGGGTACCGCCCGGGCCATCGCTTCGAGGATCACCACCGGAAACGCCTCGGAGCGGCTGGGAACGCAAAGCAGGTCCGCATCGGCCAGCGCGGGCCCCGGGCCCGCCGACCAGCCGCGCCACCGCACTCGATCACCCAACCCGGCGGGGGTGAGGGCCTGCAGCCTCTCCCGGTCGGGGCCGTCACCGAAAATCGATAATCTCCACGGCATCGCGGCGAGACCGTTCAGCGCCTCGATCAGCATGTGGGGGTTCTTGTGCTCGACGATGCGCGACAGCATCACCACATGCAACGGTTCGCCGGCAGTTCGGCGCCGAGGGGCCGGCTCGCCGAGGTCGACGACGCCGTTGGGTGCGACGAATCGCCTCCCGGACAGGCGGTGCTGCGCGGCGAGCATGTCCCAATGTCGTTGCGCCAGCACGATAAAACCATCTGCGCGGCGCATCGCGGCGGTCAGCGGCCGTGAGTAGATGGGCCTGTCCTCGGCGGGCGGCACATGGGGAGCGGCCAACCAGCGCCGGTCTCGGCTCGCCGCCCGCCACAAGCTACCGAATCCCACCTCGGTGTTGGTGTCGCCGGTGATGACCACCGCCGGGCCCGCCGGGATGTCGACGATCGGCGCCCACCACGGCTGGCGCACCACCCGCACCGTGTCCGGAATCTCGGAGATCAGGGGGCCCAGGCGTTGCACGCAGGCGATGGTGACCGGATAGCCGCGGCGGTCCAATTCCGTTGCCAACAAGGTCTTTTGCCGCTCGGCTCCGCCGTAGACCAGGCGGTTGGTGGTGATCACGATCGCCGGCAGGCCGGTGCGCCTGCGTGCGCTGCGGTTCGGGCGCAACCGGTCCAACGCGGCGGCGCCGGCCAGATACACGTCAGCATGGTGCACACCGTGCTGGTGTTCGAGCAGCAGCGCGGCGTTGGCGCGCACCAAGTCGCGATGGCGGCGGCGCTCGGAGTCGCTGACGGTCGCACGATCTATCACCGCACGATCGACGCCGGGCTCGTCGGCCGAAAGGACACGCCAGCCCCCTGCGCGGGCGCGGGCCTGCCAGTCGGCCACCTCGCCGTAGCGGTAGAACTCCTCGTCCAAGCCGCCCAGGGCGTTCCACGCGGCGCGGTTGATCGCCAGGCAGGCCGGCCGCCGGGTGATGATGCGCCGCGTCACCCGATCGGGTGTGCGGCCGTCGCGCGCCGGCGGCGAAACCGCGGCCACGTCAGGCCGGGCAAGCAACTCCCGGGTCCGGGTCAGCGGCCCGAGCACCCGCGCATTGGCGTTGAGCAGCAACAGGTTTGCGTCGCCCGGCGCTTGTTCGGCCAGCGCGTTGAAGGCCGCGCCGAAGGCGAGGTTCGGCGGTCCGAACACCCAGCGCACCGCGGGGTACCGGGCGCGCAGTCGGTCGCGGTCCTGATGCCTCCCGCTGTTCTCCGACACGTAGACCTCCAGCTCGGGCAGATGCTCGCCGAGACTAGCGAGGCACGCCTCGAGCAGCCGGGGCTCGCGGTGGTTCACGATCAGCACCGCGAGCGATCGGTTCGCCGGCAAGGCGGGCAGGCCGCCCGCCGGACGCTTCAGGTATGCCCGATCCGTTGCGCGGCTCATGAGATCGGCCGCTTCGCGCGTTTCACCTAATCCTCGATCACAGTGCGGGAGCGGCGGTCGTTGACGATGCGGGCCGGATAACCGGCAACATCGACATCGTCGGGCACCGATTTGGTGATGACCGCCCCGGGCCGGATCATCACGCGGTTGCCGACGTCGGCGCCCAGCACCATCGCCATCGGCGAGATGAACACGTCGTCGCCGATGGACGGGTAGTGGCCGGGGCGCCCTTCTCCTATCGTCACTCCGTGGTGTATTCGGCAATTCGCGCCGACGCGGGCCTTGTAGTGCACGACCACCAGACCGGCATGAGCGATCGACAGACCGGGACCAAAGACGTTGCGCGGGATGTCGAAACCGAGTCGTTCCCCCAACAACTTGGTGCGCAGCCGAAGGTATGCGGCGACGGCGTGCCCCACCGGCGTCCGGGCGGTATTGGTCCAATATTCCGATTTGCGCAACAGGCGCTGAAAGTGGGCAGGGCGCTCCAAGATCCGATGACGAAGTCGCCAACGCTGCAGGTCATACGCCGTCAGGTCCGCCGCCAGATACGCGCGCAAATCAGCCCGGCTCCTAATCACGGACGAACCTGCTGCCGACGCAACGAGGCCAGGTTGGAGAATGAGACCGGGCCGACCGCCGCGCTGGTGGCCAAGTAAACGGCCGCCGCCACCGCCAGCGTCACAATGACGTGATGGCCCGAAAGCAGCAGCGTCACTGCGACACTCGCTGCCGTCGGGACCAGCAGCCGCAGTACGAACGTCACCGGCGTACGGTAACCGCACCGGCGGCGCAGCCACCAACTGGAAACCGCCATGTTGAAAAACTCCGTACACACCAATGCGATACCGGGTCCGACCGCACCGTACCGTCCCGCCAGAGCGAGATTGAGCGTGACATTGAGCCCCAAGGTGCCAACCGTCAACCACAGCAAGACCTGCTGGTAATGGCTGGCGACCAGGCCTTGGCCAAGGGTACCCCCGACGAATCGCAGGGCCGCGGCGACGAACAATAACGCCAGCGTCGGCGTTCCGCGCTCGACGAACGCCTGGTCTCCGAAGAACTCGATCAACGGACCGGCCAGCAGCGCGCCGACGACGGCGACCGGGACCGCGACGAAATACATCAGTTCGACACTGCGACGCAGAAAGCCGGCGAAGGTGGCGACGTCGCGAGAAAACAGCTCGGTGGCCGTTGACAGTGTCGACTTGAGGAACACCAGCGACACGACGATGGTGTTAAAGGCGATGGTGAAGGCCAACCCGTAGACGCCCACCTCGGAGTGGCTACTCATCAGCGAGAGGATCACCCCGTCGGCACGGCAGTACAGGAATCCGACCACCAAAAATGCGGTGAGGGGCAGACTTTCGCGTAGCAGGTCGGCGGCCTCGCGCAGGGCGAAGATCGGACGCACAGAGATATGCCGCGTCGCCGCCGTGCCCTGAACCAGGAGCTGGATGGCAGGCGGAATGAGCTGGGCGACGGCGAACCAGATGACATTCGACCGCGCCGCCACTAGGAATGCCACCAGCGCCAGCGTGGCCGACCGGCCGACGACGTCGGAGATGGCCACCGCCGAGAAGCGGACGGTGGCAAGAAACACCGGCTCGAACCGCGTCACCATGGTCTGCATCAGCAGCGCCCCGCAGAGCACGACGAGCATCACCCGCACCTCGGGGTCGTGATAGATGAGCAACCCGGAGACGGCGGCCAGCAGTGCCAGCGGGACGCAATAGATCAGGGCCAGGCCGCTGTTGATGCGCACCAGGCGCTCCAGGTCGCCGCGCCCGGAGGTCACCCGGCGCACGATCACCGTGGCGATGCCCAGATCGGCCAGGCTGGTCCACATGGCGATGAACAGGACCGCGATGGAGAGTTGGCCGTAGCGCCCCGGTCCCAGATAACGAGCGGTCATGGCCACCGACACCACCGACGCCAGCATGCCCAGGGCGCGGCAGATCAGCTGGATCGAGAACGCGTGAGCCATCCGCGTGAGCGGCACCGACGGCACCACTGCATCGGCTGCCGTCGGCTCGGTCATGGCTCGCGAGCCTAGTAGGCTCCGTGGCTCGTGAGTACCGCTTTCACGGTCTTGGCGATAATCACCAGATCACCTGACATTGACCAGT
Source organism: Mycobacterium sp. NGS33 (assembly GCF_059812885.1). Taxonomy (NCBI): domain Bacteria; kingdom Bacillati; phylum Actinomycetota; class Actinomycetes; order Mycobacteriales; family Mycobacteriaceae; genus Mycobacterium; species Mycobacterium sp. NGS33. The sequence continues at coordinate 151,238 of NZ_JCALDN010000002.1, forward strand.
TGTCGACGTAGGACTGATCCAGCCGCACCGACTCTTCCCAGGAAAGGTCCGAACGGCCGCTCACTTGCCACAGCCCGCTGACTCCGGGCTTGACCAGCAACCGGCGTTTCACGTCGTTTTCGTAGTTGTCGACCTCGCGGCGCAACGGGGGCCGCGGCCCGACGACGCTCATGTCTCCCTTGAGGACGTTGATGAATTGGGGCAGCTCGTCGATGCTGTACCGGCGAAGAATCTTGCCGACGGGGGTGACCCGGGGGTCGTCGCGCATCTTGAACAGCATGCCGCCGGCGCCCTCGTTGAGCGACAGCAGTTGCTCGAGCTGGGTGTCCGCGCCGTCGATCATGGTGCGGAACTTGAGCATCGTGAAGGGCTTTCCGTCGACGCCGATGCGTTCCGACGGGTAGAAGACGGGGCCCTTGCTGGTCAGCTTGATGGCGATCGCAGCCGCGATGAGAAGCGGTGTGGTGGCGACCAGCGCCGCCAGCGAGAACAAGAAGTCGAAGGCCTGCTTCTGAAAGCGGTGCGCACCTTCGTATTGCGGCTTCTCGACATGCAGCAGGGGCAGCCCCGCGGTGAGGCGCAGCGTCAAGCGCGCCGCGGTCACGTCCATGACGCCGGGGGAGACGACCAGGTCGACGTCCATCGTCTCGAGCTGCCACATCAGCTCGCGGATTCCGTGCATCCCAAAGTGATCCGTCTGGGTCAGCGCCACGGTGTCCGCGCCGCAGCTGACGATCGCGGTCGCCGCATGGGTCTGGTCGCCCAGGATCGGGATTTCGCGGCCCCCGATCGTCAGTGTGTTGCCGCGGCCCGGACCGTATCCGGGGATGCAGACGCCGACCACGACGCAGCCGGCCAGCGGATTGCGGGCCAGTTCGTGCGCAAGGTGGGTCACCGCCTGGCGGTCTCCGATCACCAAAACCCGCGTCTGGCAATGGCCTTCGGCGCGTTTGCGGTTGACGTGCTTGCGCCACCCGCTGCGGCTTCCCAGCAACGCCAGCGTCCCGACGGGGAGCGCGATGGCCAGATAACCGCGGGCCAGATCGACCTTCGCGAGCAGCGTGACCATCGCGATGATTCCGAATGTCCAGAAGGATGCCGTGCCGATCCGCCGGTACTCCTCGATCCCGGACCCGATGATCCGGCTCGAGCGCGTCTGGAAGACCGCGAGGGCCGACAGCCACAGCGCCGCGAAGAGGAAGGAGAACAGCGTCATCATCGGGTCCGAGTAACCCGAGGTGTTCGCGATCTCCCCGAACCGAACGTACTGAGCGAGCAGCACCGACGCGCAGACGATCACCGAGTCGCTGATTCGCAGGTACTGCGAATATTGATCCTGCCAGCGCCGTAACGTGCCGCCACCGGCCGAGGGCGCCGGGCGCGCGGTTACCGGAGAACCGTTGGTGTCGCCGCGATGCAGCGCGGTCGTGCCGGCGGCCCAGGACTTCAGCGGTCGCCGGCTAGGCATGATGTCCACTGGGTTGCGAATCATTACCGACTGATGCATGTCGCCACCTGCTCCACTGGAACCAATCTGGGTTTGCGTGCGGGCCAGCTCGCGTCCTGCTCGGAGATGACCGTGACCGGAATCGGCCAGGAGATGCCGAATTCGGGGTCGTCCCAACGGATCCCCTGCTCCTCGGTCATCGCGTGGTCCCCGCTGACCTGGTAGCTGACTTCGGTGTCGTCGACCTGGGTCTGAAATCCGTGCGCCACGTACGGCGGCAGGTACAGCGTCCGGTGGTCGTCGGCGCTCAATTCGACCATCACGTGGTCGCCGTAGGTCAGCGAATCGGGACGGACGTCGACCGCAACGGCGGCGATGGCTCCGCGGGTGCAGCGGACGAGCTTGGCCTCGGCGTGTGGCGGCACCTGGCGGTACAGGCCACGCACGGTGCCGCGGGTGTAGTTGAAGACGATATTCGTCTGTGTGACATCGAAATTCAGCCCGTGGTTCGTGAAGTCCCTGGCGCAGAACGTCCGTGAGGAGAACCCGCGATGGTCACGGTGGAGTTCGAAATCGATGATCGTCACCCCGGCGACCTTGGTGGGCGTGTATTTCACTTACCGCTCCTTCTCCTGTACCGGGCCCGGGAAACCTTTGCGCTCATGCGTTGGCTTACGCGTATCCGGCAGCCGGCGGGCGAGTCATCACGGTCGGGATCACGCCGTATCGGGGGCCGAGCGACTTGCCCGACGCGGCGGCCAGGCGCGGCAGCGAGCCCATGACGCTGGGGGGCACGTTCGCACCGGCAAGGTTGATAGCGGGCAGCGCGGACACGGCGCTGTTGGCGGCCGGGATCACGCTCGTCCAGCTCGCCGGCACGGCTAGCGGCCCGAGGGAGGCGGCGCTGCCGAGGCTGCCGAAGACACCCGAGCCGATCGATCCGAGCGAGCCGAGCGCGCCCGCGCCGGAGCTGGCCGCGCTGGCGGCCCCCGACGCGGCGGCCATGGCCCCGCTGCTGGCGGCATTCGCCAGGCCCTGTGCGGTTTGGGCCATGCCGAGGATCGAGGACATGCCGTACAGCGGGGTCGCCGCCGCCGAGAAAGCGCTGGGAATGGCCCCGGGGATACCCGACGCGAGGCCCGTCATGATCGATGAGTCGGCCGCCGTGCTCCCGGCGGTCCCGGCGGCCCCGCCAATGTCACCGCCGACGTCGCCGCTGGTCTCGCTCAGGAGGGAGACGCTGGATTTCATCGGCGACGAAAGCTGGTGCAGCGTGGTGGGAACCTTGGACACCACCTGGGCGAGGTTCGCCTGCTCGGTTTGCGCGGTGACCCGCCCGACCGTCGCGGCCTGATCGGCCATCCCGCTCTCGTTGGTCACCTGTGGCGCCGGGTTGAACTGCGTCACCGAGCACGCGGCCGCCGAGCCCGCGGCGTACTCGTACATGGCCGCGGCGTCCTGCGCCCACATTTCGCCGTACTCGGCCTCGGTGGCCGCGATCGCCGCCGCGTTCTGGCCGAAGAAGTTGGTCGCGACCAGCATCGCGAGCTGCGCCCGGTTGGCGGCGACGGCCGGTGGCGGGACGGTCATGGCGAACGCCGCTTCGTAGACCTCCACGGCGAGCCGGGCCTGGCCGGCCGATTCCGCTGCCCGCGCGGCGGCCCCGGCCGTCCAGGCCATGTAGGGCGCGAACGCGGAAGCCATCGCCAGCGACGACGGGCCCATCCAGCGTTGGGTGGTCAGGCCCGCGATCACCGTGCGGTAGCAACTCGACGCGGCATGCAGTTCGGCGGCCAGGCCGTCCCAGGCCACCGCGGCGGCGATCAGCGACAGCGGGCCGGGACCCGTGTACATCCGTGTGGAGTTGATCTCAGGCGGCAGCGCTCCGAAGTCGATCATGTCAGGCCGTGACTGTCAGCCTGGCGGACGTGGCGCCGGCGGTGTAGGAGGTGGTGTCGGCCGTGGATGCGTCAACAATCCGCAGGTCAGCCATGGTCTGCCGGTCGTGTGAGGCCTGTGACCAGCGGTTCGCCGTGACGAACGACATGTGCTTCCCCTTATGCGGTGCAGACGGCCCAGACGATGTTTTGCGTGATTGCAAACTGACTATCTAACAATAGCGTACAAAACATACTAATAGTTTGACAATACCCTACGGTCGGGACCTCAAGTATTTGCGCGGGCGTCAACCCGGACAGCCGTATGACTGCTAACCTCTGGAGTGGGCTAGAAATCTTTGAGCGACGCGGGAGCGTGTTCGCCCCAACCCCCGAAGAAACCGAGGTAGTGGTGCCCTGCATGAGCAAGGCGTTTGTCGACGTGGCGGCGGGCGACCCGGCCCGCGGCGTCAGCCTCGGCACGAGCACCGGTGTCAGAACCCCCACCGAGTGGGAACCCAACTCCCGACTGCGATGACCACCCACTCGACCGACGGACGAGCGGATGCGACCCGGCAACAGATCCTGCGGGCCGCATCGCACCAGTTCGCCCGGCGCCCGTACCACGACGTCGGCCTCGACGACATCCTCGCCGAGGCCGAGCTGACCAAGGGCGCGATGTACTTCCATTTCAAGTCGAAGCACGCGTTGGCGGTCGCGATCATCGACCATCAGACGGCGGATGGCGCCGTAGCCGTCCAGGACCTCCTGACGCGGGGCCTCTCGGGCCTCGAGACGCTGATCGACTTCTCCTATCTGATCGCGATCAAGGACATGAAGACGGACGCGGTCAGGTCGGGGCTGAATCTGATGGAGTCGATCGGTCTGTCGGGCGGGCCCCAGGAGAAGTTGTTCGATCGGTGGATCAAAGCCCTGGCCACGGTCGCCGAGCAGGCCAAGGCCGAGGGCGACATCAATGACGAGTGCGACCCGCAGGACGTCGGCCGCCTGATGGTTTCGCTGCACATGGGGCTGCGCAAAACAAGCAACCTCGACGACCCCGAGCGGTTCCTGCGCGACCTGGAGAAGTGCTGGTCTTTGCTGCTGACCGGGATCCTGCAAGCGGACCGGATCGAATACTTCCGCCAATTCCTCAGGCGGCGTGCGGCGCTCGCCATCAACACCAGTTCAGCGGATGCCGACGAGCAGTAACGTCGCGGGCAGCTTGCAGGGGCCGATCGCTGTAATGACTGATACTGTGGGCCGTCTTGCGGGCAATGTGGAACCAGATGAGCGTCCTGCGCATGCGATGAGACCCCGGAGGTGCGTGCACCGTGGCGCGCCAAGTTCGCTCTGAAGCCACTCGCCGCAAGATCCTGGACTCCGCGATCGAAGTGTTCAGCGATGTCGGATACGCCGCCGCCGGATGGAGCACCATCATCGAGCGGACCGGAATGACCAAGGGCGCCCTCTATCACCATTTCGATTCGAAAGAATCGTTGGCCTCGAACATCATCGAGGAAGGCTCCGACACCCTTCTCAGCGCTTTCCGCAATGTCTGCGGATCGTCCTCGCCCGGGCTGGAGAACTTGCTGCACGGCACGTTCACGATCGTCGAGGTGTTGAGCGCGGACAAAATGGCGCGCGCGGCCGCGCAATTGGCCACAGCGCTAAGCGGATTCAACGCCGCGGCCTCGCGCTTCTACGCCAACTTGGTGCTGGATACGGCGCAAGAGGCCCGGCGGGCGATCAATGAGGGAGACCTCCGCAACGACATCGATCCCGACGTGCTGAGCGCCTCGGTCATCGGCAACATCTTCGGGGCTCGGTTGGTAGCCAACGCGATATCCAGCCACGACAGGATCGGCGACATCGTCGGCGACCCCACCGCACGTCTGCATCAGATATGGAACCTGCTCCTCCCGGGTGTTGTCTCAGAAGCGTCGCTGCCCTACTTCCAGCAATTCCTCCGGCGCGAAGAAATGCGCCATGTCGCCGCCAGGGCATCGCGCGAGGACGCCACGACGGAATCGGAAACCGAATAGGGCCCGCCGATAGCGGGTGCCGAGGCGACGCAAGACCTCGAAGAGGCGTTGCGAGATGCCTTTTCGCGGTCGCCGCGACGGCGATTCCGTTATTGGGGTAGAAGCGCTTTGAACAATGCATACTGTTCCGGTGATGTACCGGAAATCTCTCCGCCGAATAATCGCACTGGCCGGTGTCTTCGGATTCGTGTTGATGAGTGCTCCGGCTTCGTGGGCTGCGCCGGCCGACCCGGCCCCATCGACGGACTCGACGACCACCACCTTGTCGCTGCTCGACGTCGGGTCCGCCGCGGCGCTGGAGTTCTGGGGACTGACGAGCAGCCAGCAGCTGACCGTGCCGGTGCTGCATGGCTTGACGCCGGCGGCTCTGAATACGACGGTCGAACTGCCGATCAATCTGCGGTCGGGGATGATCACCGTGACACAGGGGGACCGCACCCTTGCGAGGCTGAACCTGCCCACCGCCGATCAGACACCGATCGCCATCCCGTTGGCCGGGGCGGAAGTCAACGACAATTGGCTGACCGTCACCGTGCACGCATACCTGGTTCCGGTCGACGGATACTGCCTGTACCAGGAGAGCCCCCTGCGTCTGACCAACGGAACGGTCACCTACACGGGGACCGAACTGCCGCCCACCACGGTGGCCCATTTCCTGCCGCCGGTGCTTCGGAAGCTGAGCATCTATCTGCCGCAGTCGCCGTCGACGGCCGAGTCCGACACGGCAATTCAACTCGCCGCCTCCGCCGCCGCGCACTACGGCAAGCAAGCCCCCGACATCACGGTGATCCCGTTGCAGGAAGGGCAGAACTCGCCGCCAACGCCGCCGCAATCGCTGGAGCGCCAGATCGTCGTCAAAGAAGGCCCGGACAACGGGCTTTCGCTGCAAGGCTCCTCCGGCGTGCCGTGGCTGCTGATGTCGGGCCCGCTGAACCGCACCGACGATTCGGACACGGCCGCGTTGTTCAGCGACGTGTCGGAGCTGGCCCTGTCGTCGAAGGCCGCGCTAGACTCGCCGAAGCCCAAAGTGCAACTACCCGGCAATACGACCTCGCTGCGCGAGCTCGGACAGCCCTTCGCCAACTCGACCTCGCTGCAACCGCGAGTGTCGATCGGGGTGGACCAGACCAGGTTTGGCCGATCCATCCACTCGGTGCGGGTGCATCTGCAGGGGTCGTACACCCCGACGTCGAACAACGGCGTTGGTCAGATCGCGGTGACGATCGGGCCGGAGACCATCGACCACTGGCCCACCGACGGCCACGGCACCATCGACCGCTGGCTCGACGTGCCGGACCGGTTGCTGCAGCGCTACACCAACCTCGAGCTGGTACTCGACGTGGCGAGCAACGTCGGACACTGCGGCGACTTCTACACCGCCGGACCGGGGAATCAGCTGCTGACCCTGAACATCAACGGCGACAGCACGGTTGAGAGCAGCCCCGCCGCGCCACCGATGCCAGACGGGTTCCAATCGATGCCGCAAACCCTGATGCCCCGCGTTCAGGTCGGCATCGCCGAGCACTCGTTCATCGACACCGTGCGCGCGCTCGACATCATGGTGGGCCTGCAGCGAATCAGTTCGGTCCCGATCGACACCACCGTCACCGGGGTCAAGCAGGCGATCGACTCCTCCGATCCCGCACTGCTGATTTCCGCCGACGGATGGAACCAGTCCGACGTGACGCTCCCGGTGGCCGCCGGACCCAGCGGGCCGATCACCGTCAGCGCCGTCGGCGCCGGTGACAAGCCCGCCAAGCTGACGTTGGACCCGGTGCTGCGATTCGCTTCTCTCCAAACGGTTTTCAACCATGGACGGTCGCTGCTGGTCGCGACGTCCAACGGAGCGCCCGGGCAGCTTGACGAGCTGATCAGGTGGCTCAAAAGCGACAACAACAAACACTGGCAGCGGCTCAAAGGCGTTGCCGTGGTGTCGGTTCCCGGGCAAGACCCGGTGACCGTCGACCACCCGCCGTTGGCCGCGGGTGCGGCCAATGGCGGGGGATCGGCGGGTCATTCCAACCTCGACTGGCTGTACTGGTTCGGCGCGGGCTGGGTCGCCGTGGCCATCGTCGGCGCAGGGGTGATCCTGTGGCGGGTCAGGCGCGAATCATGGCGGCGCCGATAGCGTTTGACCCTTGATGGCGCGAATCGCGGGCGTCGGGATGCGTCCGGCCATCAAGAACATCGCGGCCGCGGTGCTGTGTGCCGCCGGTGTTCCGGCGCTCGCACGGCGACGACACCGCGACGTGCTCGCCATCGTGATGTTTCACGGTGTCGAAGACGAGCCGCCGTCGCCGCCCTGCTGGCATGTCGGCGACATGGCGATGTACCGCCGCCAATTGGAGTACCTGCGTGAGCACTTCAACGTGCTCGCGCTCGAGGAAGCGCTGGCCGCGCTTGCCGCCGGGACGTTGCCGCCACGCGCGGTGGCGATCACCTTCGACGACGGCACCCGCAACCTCGCGACACACGCGATGCCGGTGCTGCGCGAGCTGGACCTGCCCGCGGCGGTGTTCCTGGCGACGGGCCCGATCGGCACCGGTGAAACCCTGTGGCCCGACCGGCTTTGGCTGGCGATCGCCCACACCACCGCGGCCGAAGTCGACTTGGCCGCACTGGGATTGGGGACGCGCTCGCTCGACGGTGACGCCCGGCGTGGCCGCGTCTACGCGACGGCCGTCGAGGCGCTGAAAAACATCGCCGACACCGACCGCGTCGCCGCGCTGGACCAGCTCTTGGCCGCACTCGGATATCGGGACGACGCTGACGCCGGCCCCTTCCGGATGCTCACGTGGGAGCACGTGCGGGACATGGTTCGTGACCCGCTGGTGACGCTGTATCCGCACACCGTGACCCACCCCATCCTGGCCCGGTGCGACGACGACAAGATCGAGCGGGAGATCGCCGATTCCTGCGCGGCGCTCGAGCGTGAAACCGGCGCCAGGCCAATCGTTTTCGCCTATCCGAATGGCCGGCTGCAGGATTTCGACGCCCGGGCCAAGGACGTCTTGCGCCGCCGCGGGGTGCGCTGGGCCTTGTCCACCACACCGGGATTGGCCGATCGCCGATGCGACCCGCTGGCGTTGCCGCGGCTGGCCGTGGGCGGCAACGCCACGTTCGACTACTTCCGACTCACGGTCTGCGGCGCCCTGCCGCGGCGGCGCACCGCGGCCGGCGCGCGCCGCCGATAGGGGCCTAGCGCGCTTCTTCCCAGAGCTGTTCGGTCAGGTCCTGAAACGCCGCCAGGGCGAACTGATCGTCCACCCGCCGCACGGCGGACTTGCTCATCATCGCGCGCACGACCGAGCCGTCCTTGTGCGCCAGTTCGACGACCATGTTCGCCAGCGCGTGAACCGTCGCCAACAGCGAGTCCGAGGCGGGGGCCTGATGGAAGATCTGTTCGAATCGCAGCGACAACGTCTCTTCCGGCTCGTAGCCCATCATGTCGGCAAATGCGGTGTTGGCGAACAAGATACTGCCGTCGTCTCCGATGGCCAGCACCGGAACCGGGATCCGCTCCAGCACAACCAGTGCGGGCAGCTCCTTCAAGGTCGTCATCGGCGATTGGCTCTTTTGCCTGTTCTGGCGTCGTTCCACACCGAAGATTATGGTCTATGCCAGAAGTTATGTTGGACACATTGTCCAAAGCGGCACAGATGCATCGGCCGTGCCATCGAACCCGCTTGCTCTTCAACCGAATTGTGCGGTCTTCGGCCGCTGGTCACGGGGCTTTGAGCGGTCTGCTCACTCGACCTGGTAGCGGGGGAACACGCCGGTGGGGGCGGGCAGCGCCGTGCCGGGCGCCAGGCGGGTTTCGACCGCGGCGAACGCTCGCTGGTCTTGGGCCTGTCCGAGCAGATCCAGCAGCTTGCCGGCCGATTCCGGCATGACGGGCTGGACCAGCAGCGCGGCGATGCGCACCGCCTCGCAGGTGACGTACAGGACCGTACGAAACCTGACCTGATCCGCCTCGGACTCGCTTTTGCGCAACACCCACGGCTGCTGCGCCGAGAAGTACCGGTTGGCCTCGCCGAGCATCAGCCAGATCGCTTCCAGGGCCAGATGCATGGCCTGCGAGTCGAAGCTAGCCCGTACGCGTTCCAACAAACCGTCGGCCGTCGCGAGCAACTCGGTGTCGGCGGCGTCGAGCTCACCGGGTTCGGGCACGATCCCGTCCAGGTTCTTGGCGATCATCGACAACGACCGCTGGGCCAGGTTGCCCAGTTCGTTGGCCAGGTCGGAGTTGATCCGGGTGACGATGGCCTCCTCGCTGAAGCTGCCGTCCTGGCCGAACGGGACCTCCCGCAACAGGAAGTAGCGCACCTGGTCAACGCCGAACTCCTCGATCAGATTCACTGGGTCCACGACGTTGCCCACCGACTTGCTCATCTTCTCGCCGCGGTTCAGCAGGAACCCGTGCGCGAAAACCCTTCGTGGCAGCTCGATTCCGGCTGACATCAGAAACGCGGGCCAGTACACGGTGTGGAACCGGATGATGTCCTTGCCGATCATGTGCAGGTCGGCCGGCCAATAGCGCCGGAACCGCTCGGATTCGGTGTCCGGGTAGCCGACGCCGGTCAGGTAGTTGGTCAAGGCGTCGACCCACACGTACATCACGTGGTCGGGGTGCTCGGGCACCTGCACGCCCCAGTCGAATGAGGTGCGCGAGATGGACAGGTCGCGCAAGCCGCCCGAGACGAAGCTGACCACCTCGTTGCGTCGCACCTCGGGCGCGATGAAGTCCGGGTTCGCGTCGTAGTGGGCCAGCAGCTTGTCGGTGTAGGCCGAGAGCCGGAAGAAGTACGTCTGCTCCTCGGTCCAGGTCACCGGGGCGCCCGTCTCCACAGCCAGCCGGGTGCCGTCGTCGAGCAGTGTGGTTTCCGATTCGACGAAGAACCGTTCGTCGCGCACCGAATACCAGCCCGCGTAGGTGTCCAGGTAAATGTCACCGGCCGCCGACATCCGGCGCCAGATCTCCTTGGACGCCTCGTGGTGGTCGGGATCGGTGGTGCGGATGAAGCGGTCGAAGGAGATGTTCAACCGCTCCTGCAGCCGCTGGAACACGTCGGAGTTGCGCCGGGCCAGCTCGGCGGTCGGGATGCCCTCGGCCGCGGCGGTTTCGACCATCTTGAGACCGTGCTCGTCGGTGCCGGTCAGAAACCGCACATCGAACCCGTCGAGCCGCTTGAACCGGGCGATCGCGTCGGTCGCGATGTACTCGTACGCGTGCCCGATGTGCGGATCGCCATTGGGGTACGTGATCGCGGTGGTGACGTAATAGGGCCTCATCGCCCTCAACCTTATTTGTGGGCCCATAGTGTGTGCGCGTGAGCTCCAAACGTCAGCCACCCCCGGCCCCCGAACCGTTGCGCCCGCTCGTCGACGCGCACACGCACCTGGACGCGTGCGGCGCCGACGACGCCGAGGGGGTGCGGGCCATCGTGGACCGCGCCGCGGCGGTCGGGGTGGGCGCGGTCGTCACGATCGCCGACGACCTGGACTCGGCGCGCTGGGTGACGCGCGCGGCCGAGTGGGACCCGCGGGTCTACGCGGCGGTGGCGTTGCACCCCACCCGGGCCGGCGCGCTCGACGAGGCCGCCCGGGCCGAAATCGAGCAACTGGTGGCCCATCCCCGGGTGGTGGCCGTCGGCGAGACCGGCCTGGACCTCTACTGGCCCGGGCGGCTGGACGGGTGCGCCGAGCCGGCCGTGCAGCGGGAGGCCTTCGCCTGGCACATCGACCTGGCCAAGCGCTGCGGCAAACCGCTGATGATCCACAACCGGGACGCCGACTCCGAAGTGCTCGACGTGCTCGCGGCCGAGGGCGCCCCCGACGCCGTGATCTTCCACTGCTTTTCCTCCGACGCGGCCATGGCCCGCCGCTGCGTGGACGCCGGGTGGCTGCTGAGCCTGTCGGGCACCGCGAGCTTTCGCAACGCGCACGCCCTGCGCGAAGCCGTCCCGCTGATACCGCCCGAGCAGCTCCTGGTGGAAACCGATGCGCCATTCTTGACGCCGCATCCCTATCGGGGGACGGCGAATGAGCCGTATTGCCTTCCTTATACTGTTCGGGCGATCGCCGAACTGGTGGATCGTCGCCCGGAAGAGCTGGCCGAGATAACAACGGCCAATGCCCAACGGGTGTACGGATTGGTCACGGTGTGACGTAAACGACCAGGCGATTCCTTTAATATCGCCGCGTCGGAGTTGCCCGACAGTGACCGGTTCGTTACCGTCTTGTGATCGAACGGTGGGGCCCACGGGCCCCTAATTTGTGACTTGCTGCTGAATGAGTGGGTTGTTGAGGGTTGGGTAGCGCGCGTTGAATGTATTGACAAAACTTCATCAGAATCCTTCGCCGATGTTGCGGCTCGTAGTCGGAGGGCTGCTGGTAGTCCTGGCATTCGCGGGCGGATACGCGGTTTCGGTGTGCAAGACGGTGACGTTGACCGTCGACGGGGTCGCCATGAAGGTCACCACCATGAAGTCCCGTGTCATCGACGTCGTCGAAGAGAACGGCTTTGCCATCGACGAGCGTGACGACCTGTATCCCGCGGGCGATGTCGCGGTGCACGACGCCGGCAAGATCGTGCTGCGGCGCAGCCGCCCGCTGCAGATCTCGCTGGACGGCCACGACACCAAGCAGGTGTGGACCACCGCATCCACCGTCGACGAGGCGCTGGCCCAGCTGGCGATGACCGACACCGCCCCGGCCGCGGCCAACCGCGGCAGCCGCGTTCCGCTGGCCGGCATGGCGCTGCCCGTGGTCAGCGCCAAGACCGTCCGCATCAACGACGCCGGTGCGATCCGCACGGTGCATCTGGCGGCCCCGAACGTCGCCGGCCTGCTCAGCGCCGCCGGCGCGCCGCTGCTCGACAGCGACCAGGTGGTGCCCGCGGCGTCGGCGCCGATCGTCGACGGCATGGAAGTGCAGGTGACGCGCAACCGGATCCAGCAGGTCACCGAGCGAATCCCGCTGCCGCCCAACGCCCGTCGCATCGAAGATCCGGGCCTGAACATGAGCCGCCAGGTCGTCGAGGATCCGGGCAGCCCCGGCACCCAGGACGTCACCTTCTCGGTGGCCACGGTCAACGGCGTCGAGACCGGCCGGCTGCCGATCGCCAACACGGTGATCACGCCCGCCCGCGACTCCGTGGTCCGCATCGGCACCAAGCCCGGCACCGAGGTTCCTCCGGTCAGCGACGGCTCCATCTGGGACGCGATCGCGGGTTGTGAAGCCGGCGGAAACTGGGCTATCAACACCGGCAACGGGTATTACGGCGGTGTGCAGTTCGACCAGGGCACGTGGGAGCGAAACGGCGGGTTGCGGTTCGCCGCCCGCGCCGACCTCGCCACCCGCGAGGAGCAGATCACCGTCGCCGAGGTGACCCGAGAGCGCCAGGGTTGGGGTGCGTGGCCAGTGTGCAGCGGAAGAGCTGGTGCACGCTGACCATCCGGCTACTCGGGCGCACCGAGATCAGGCGGCTGGCCAAAGAACTCGAATTTCGGCCACGGAAATCGCTCGGCCAGAATTTCGTCCACGACGCCAACACGGTGCGCCGGATAGTCTCGACCTCCGGGGTGAGCCGGTCTGACCATGTCCTGGAAGTCGGTCCGGGTCTGGGGTCGCTGACCCTGGCCTTGCTCGACCGCGGCGCCGCCGTCACCGCCGTCGAAATCGACCCGGTGCTGGCCGAGCGGCTGCCCCAGACGGTCGCCGAGCATTCCACCAGCGAGAGCCAGCGCCTGACGGTGGTCCACCGCGACGTCCTGACCCTTCGCCGCGACGAGGTGGCCACGGGGCCGACAGCGGTAGTCGCCAACCTGCCGTACAACGTCGCCGTCCCGGCGCTGTTGCATCTGCTCGCCGAGTTCCCGTCCATTCACACGGTGACGGTCATGGTGCAGGCCGAGGTCGCCGAGCGCCTGGCCGCCGAGCCCGGGGGCAAGGAGTACGGCGTGCCCAGCGTCAAGGTGCGCTTCTTCGGCCGGGTCCGTCGCTGCGGCACGGTGTCGCCGACGGTCTTCTGGCCGATCCCGCGCGTCTACTCCGGGCTGGTGCGCATCGACCGGTACGACACCTCGCCGTGGCCCACCGACGAGGCCTTCCGGCGCCACGTCTTCGAACTGGTCGACATCGCGTTCGGGCAGCGGCGCAAGACGTGCCGCAACGCGTTCGTCGACTGGGCCGGCTCCGGCAACGAGTCCGCGGATCGGTTGCTGGCCGCCAGCATCGACCCGGCGCGCCGCGGGGAGACGCTGTCGATCGACGACTTCGTGCGGTTGTGGCAGCGCTCCGCCGAACGCCCCCACACGACGCCCGAGGCCGCCGGCCGGACCGCCGAACGGGGCGCCTCCGCCGGCTGACGGCGGGCCGCCCGGGCGCCGCTGCGTGTGGTTGGCCCCCGGCAGCGATAGTCTGCTGCGGTGTCCGCGTCTGACGGCAATACCGCCGCGCAGTGGGTGCCCACCGGGTCGGTCACCGTTCGGGTGCCCGGAAAAGTCAACCTCTACCTGGCAGTCGGTGACCGCCGCGAGGACGGCTACCACGAGCTGAACACCATCTTCCAGGCCGTTTCGCTGCTCGACGAGGTGACGGTCCGCAATGCCGATGTGCTGTCGCTCGACATCGTCGGGGAAGGCGCCGAGAAGCTGCCCACCGACGAACGCAACCTGGCTTGGCAGGCCGCCGAGCTGATGGCCGAACACGTCGGCCGGGCGCCGGACGTGTCGATCGTGATCGACAAGTCCATCCCGGTGGCCGGCGGCATGGCCGGTGGCAGCGCCGACGCCGCGGCGGTGCTGGTCGCGATGAACTCGCTGTGGGAACTCAACGTGCCACGCCGCGACCTGCGCGCACTGGCCGCGCGGTTGGGCAGCGACGTGCCGTTCGCGCTGCACGGCGGTACCGCGTTGGGCACCGGCCGCGGTGAGGAGTTGGCGACGGTGTTGTCCCGCAACACCTTTCACTGGGTGTTGGCGTTCGCCGACAGCGAGCTGCTGACGCCGGCGGTGTTCACCGAACTGGACCGGCTGCGCGAGGCGGGCGATCCGCCCCGGCTGCCCGCCCCCGGGCCGGTGCTGGCCGCCCTCGCCGCCGGCGACGCCGAGCAGTTGGCCCCGCTGTTGGGCAATGAGATGCAGGCCGCGGCGGTGAGTCTGAATCCGGGCCTGCGGCGGACGTTGCGCGCGGGGGTGGAGGCCGGGGCGCTGGCGGGCATCGTGTCCGGGTCGGGCCCGACGTGTGCCTTCCTGTGTCCGTCGGCGGCCGCGGCGGTTGACGTCGGCACCGAGGTGTCGGGGGCGGGGGTGTGCCGCACGGTGCGGGTCGCCAGCGGCCCGGTGGCCGGCGCGCGGGTCGTCCCCGCACCCACCGAGGTGTGAATCTTTCCCCATTTTGCGCATTGGTTTGGCGCGTCCCTAAGAGGAGTTTAAGATAATCCGCGGTGACGGGAAGTGTTGAGCAAGATCACTTAATTCCATCGTCCGCCGGGCGCTCCGGCGGACGATCGATTCATGGGCCCCAAGGAGCTTTTCCGGGCCCGGTTCGCGCTCATCGGACCAGCGAGCGCCGCCTGAATACGGCGGGTGTGGACGCATCACCGATCCGAGACCTAACCGCCGCCCAACCGTGTTTGCGTACTTGCGGCGAAGTGTTACCCGGCGGGCGGAATATGAGATTCCGGGCGTGGGGACGTGGGCTGGAACCGAGGAGGACTCTGTGAGCAGGTTTACCGAGAAGATGTACCGCAATGCCCAGTCCGTGACGACGGGCATGGTCACCGGTGAACCCCACGAACCGGTCCGCCACACCTGGGGCGAGGTCCACGAGCGCGCGCGCCGCATCGCGGGTGGCCTGGCCGCCGCGGGCATCGGGCCCGGCGACGCGGTCGGCGTGCTCGCCGGTTATCCGGTGGAGATCGCGCCGACGGCGCAGGGCCTGTGGATGCGCGGCGCCAGCCTGACCATGCTGCACCAGCCCACGCCGCGCACCGACCTGGCCGTGTGGGCCGAGGACACCATGAACGTCATCGGCATGATCGAGGCGAAGGCCGTCGTCGTCTCGGAGCCCTTCCTGGTGGCCATCCCGGTCCTGGAGGAGAAGGGCATCCAGGTCGTCACGGTCGCCGACCTGCTCGCCGCGGAGCCGATCGACCCCGTCGAGGTCGGCGAGGACGCGCTCGCGTTGATGCAGCTGACGTCGGGATCCACCGGCTCGCCCAAAGCCGTGCAGATCACCCACCGCAACATCTACTCCAACGCCGAGGCGATGTTCATCGGCGCCCAGTACGACGTCACCAAGGACGTCATGGTCAGCTGGCTGCCCTGCTTCCACGACATGGGCATGGTCGGCTTCCTGACCATTCCGATGTACTTCGGCGCCGAGCTGGTCAAGGTCACCCCGATGGACTTCCTGCGCGACACGCTGCTGTGGGCCAAGCTCATCGACAAGTACAAGGGCACCATGACCGCGGCGCCCAACTTCGCCTACGCGCTGCTGGCCAAGAGGCTGCGCCGCAACGCCAAGCCCGGCGACTTCGACCTGTCCACCCTGCGGTTCGCGTTGTCCGGCGCCGAGCCCGTCGAACCCGCCGACGTCGAGGACCTGCTCGACGCCGGCAAGCCGTTCGGCCTGCGGCCCTCGGCGATCCTGCCCGCCTACGGCATGGCCGAAACCACGCTGGCCGTGTCGTTTTCGGAGTGCGACGCCGGCCTGGTGGTCGACGAGGTCGACGCCGACCTGCTGGCCGCCCTGCGCCGCGCCGTCCCGGCCACCAAGGGCAACACCCGCCGGCTGGCCACCCTCGGGCCGCTGCTGCAGGACCTCGAGGCGCGCATCATCGACGAGAACGGCGACGTGATGCCCGCGCGCGGCGTCGGCGTCATCGAGCTGCGCGGCGAGTCGCTGACGCCCGGCTACCTGACCATGGGCGGTTTCATCTCGGCCCAGGACGAGAACGGCTGGTACGACACCGGTGACCTGGGCTACCTGACCGAGGAGGGCCACGTCGTGGTCTGCGGCCGCGTCAAGGACGTCATCATCATGGCGGGCCGCAACATCTATCCCACCGACATCGAGCGCGCCGCCTGCCGCGTCGAGGGCGTGCGGCCCGGCTGCGCCGTGGCGGTGCGCCTGGACGCCGGGCACTCCCGCGAGACGTTCGCCGTGGCCGTGGAGTCCAACGCCTTCCAGGATCAGGCCGAGGTGCGCCGCATCGAGCACCAGGTCGCCCGGGAGGTCGTGGCCGAGGTCGACGTGCGGCCGCGCAACGTGGTGGTGCTCGGACCGGGGACCATCCCGAAGACGCCGTCGGGCAAGCTGCGCCGATCCACCTCCGTCAGCCTGGTGACGTAATCCGGGTCGGCCCGGCTACCAGGCGTGGACCTGGTTCTGCGCGGGCTCCAGTCCCACTTCGATCAGCAACTCGGTCGCGTCGGCGGCCTGCTCGCAGATGGTGGGAACTTCGGCGCGCTCGGTGGCGCTGAAGGCCTCCAACACGAACGCCGCCGGGTCTTTGCGTCCCGGCGGGCGGCCTATGCCGATGCGGACTCGCTGAAAGTCCTTGCTGCCCAAGGCGTTAGCGACCGAACGCAGGCCGTTGTGGCCGCCTTCGCCGCCACCGATCTTGAGCCGGATGCGCCCGAAGTCCAAGTCGAGGTCGTCGTGGATGACGATGAGGTCGCCCGGGGGCACCGAGTAGAACTTCGCCAACGGGCCGACCTGACGGCCGGATTCGTTCATGTAGCAGCGGGGCTTGGCCACCACCACCGAGCGCCCGGCGAGCCGGCCGCTGACGATCTCCGCGCCGGACCGCTTGTGCGCCTTGAATTTCGAACCCATCCGGGCCGCGAGCAGATCGGCGACCATGAACCCGACGTTGTGCCGGGTCCGCGCGTAGTTGTCTCCGGGGTTGCCCAGGCCGACCACCAGCAACGGCTCGGCCACGTTGTGATCCGCCTACTCGGACTCGGCTTCGGCGGCCTCTTCGTCGCCGGCCTCGGCCCCTTCTTCGGCCTCGGAGGCCGCGGCTTCCTCGCTGACCTCGCCCGCGCCCTCTTCGGCGAGGTCCTCGGCAGTCGGCGCGGTGACCACGTTGACCACCAGGGTCTCGGGGTCGGAGATCAGGTTGACCCCGCTGGGCAGGGTGATCTGTCCGGCGGTGAACTGGGTGCCCGGCTCGGCGCCCTCGACCGACACCGCCAGCTGCTCGGGAATCGACAGGGCGTCGGCCTCGATCTCGATGGTGCTGGCGTCCTGGGTCACCAGCGTGCCGGACACGGGCTCGCCCTCGATGACGACGCGGACCTCGACGACGACCTTCTCGCCGCGACGCACGACCAGCAGGTCCGCGTGCTGAATGGTGCGGCGGATGGGGTGGATGTCGAGCGACTTGGTCAGGGCCAGCTGCTCCTTGCCCTCGATGTCGAGGGTCAGCACGGCGTTGGTGCCGGCGTGACGCAGCACCGCGGCGAAGTCATGGCCGGGCAGCTCCAGGTGCTGCGGGTCGGCGCCGTGGCCGTAGAGGACGGCCGGGATCTTGCCGTCGCGGCGGGCTCGCCGGGACGCGCCCTTGCCGGTCTCGCCGCGAACCGCGACCTTCAACTGGTTGAGGGCTTGCTTGGCCATCTTGTCGCTCCTGTGTGCTCGCCTGTGTTTCGGGGCACGGCCGGGTCGCGACGATTCGTCGGTCTCCGTCGATAACGGTGCTGGCCAGCCAGCCACCCTCGCCGTGACGCCCGGTCAGGTTAGCGCATCCGCACCTCAGAGGGGAAATTCGGTGGGCGACCGGCCGCCCCGCGGTGCGCGGGTGTCACTTCTGTCACACGGCCGGGGGATGGGTGCAAGTGCCCGCCTCCGAGCGACAACTCGGGGGCAGCGGCGGCAACCACCCCCGGTTGTCGCTCGAAGGCGGGCACAACGCTCATGTCTCCGGCCAGGGGCGGGTGGGGCCGCTGGGACCGACGGGACTCAGAGAGGGAACTTGGTCTTGGTGAGCTGCTCGGACAGCGACCACAGCGCCGCGGCGGTGGCGGTGTCCCGGGCGCGCCGGCTGCGCCCGACCGGTTGGGTGCGGCCCCACTGGCCGAAGCGGGGGCCGACGAAGGTGTCCCCGGGCAGATCCTGGGACGCCGCGTACAGCGTTTGGCGGGCGCCGAAATCCGCGTTGGTGGCGACCACCCGCGTGACGGCCGACATCAGCGTGTCACCCAGCTTGCGCCCGGAAGCGCCCTGCAAATTGGTGTGCGAGTAGCCGGGGTGGGCGGCGAGCGCGCCCAGCGGGGAACCGGCGGCGGTGAGGCGGCGCTGCAGCTCGCTGGTGAACAGCAGGTTGGCGAGCTTGGACTGGCTGTAGGCCAGCCACGGCGAGTACCGGCGGTTCTGCCAGTTCAGATCGTCGAGGTTGATGCTGCCGGGCCAGTGCGCCATCGACGACACCGTCACCACCCGATCGGTCAGCTTGGGCAGCAACAAGTTGGTCAGCGCGAAGTGACCGAGGTGATTGGTGCCGATCTGCGTCTCGAAGCCGTCGACCGTCAGCCCGAAGGGGGCGGCCATGATGCCGGCGTTGTTGATCAGCACGTCGGCGTTGCTCACCTCGTCGGCGAACCGGTGCACCGACGACAGGTCCTGCAGATCGAGCTCGCGGACCTCGACCCGACCGGCCATCCGGCGGGCGGCGGTCTCGCCCTTGCGGATATCGCGTACGGCCATGATGATCGTGGCCCCGCGGCGCGCCAGCTCGCGGGCGGTCACGGCGCCCAGCCCGCTGTTGGCGCCGGTGATGATGACGGTGCGTTCGGCGAACGAGGGCAGATCTGCGGCGGTCCAGCCTGTCATGGGTGACAACACTAATGGCCGAGGGCGCCCAGGCGCAGGGCCGCTACTTCGCCGCGACGACGAATCCGTGAATGATCGCGTTGATGTCCTGCGACTGCGCGGCGGCCTGATTGGCGAAGCCGGTGATGGTCAGCTGCACCAGGTAACGCTGGTGGGCGGGGGGTGACCCCGTCGCGATGACGATGCGGTTCCAGCTGTGCAGCCGCATGCCACCCTCGAGGTCGTAGCTGCCCTGGATCATCGACGAGGGGAAGCCGTTGTAGGGCGCCCCCGAGGCGTCCAGCTGCTTGAAGTTCTGGAACAGTTGCGCGTCGTCGTTGCCGTGCTTGATCACCTGGGCCGGATCGAACTCACCGTTGAGCTTGAACACCACCAGCCGCGCCGTCGGGAATTTGCCACCCTGGGAGATGATCAAGGTTTGCGGGCTGATGTTCGGACTGGTGAAGGGCGCCCAGCCCGGCGGCGTCGGTATCGACACCGTCAGATCGGTGAGCGATCCCGGCGCCACCGGTTCCCCGGTCACCCCGATGCTTTGCAGATACTGCGACAGCGGAACCGGTTTCTCGGCGGGCTTGGTCGTCGTGGCCGTCGACGTCTTCGACAGGATCGAATCGTAGTCAGGCGGTTTGGGTGCACAGCCTCCGGACGTGAAAGCCGCCGCAACGATCGCGGCGGCGGCCACCGGGGGGCCGAGCCGAATCACAGAATCTCGCGGACCGCGTCGATCGGGCGGGCCAACCGGGTGCCCTTCGGTGTGACGACGAAGGGTCGTTCGATGAGGATGGGGTGTTCGACCATGGCGTCGAGCAGCTGGTCATCGGTGGCCTCGGCGAGATTGAGCTCGTCATACAGGGATTCGCGCTTGCGCACGGCTGTGCGTACGTCGATGCCTGCGTCGCGGATCATCTTCACCAGCTCGGAGCGCGACGGCGGGGTCTTCAGGTATTGGACGACGGTGGGCTCAATGCCGTTGTCGCGCAACAAATCCAGCGTCTTGCGGGAGGTGCTGCATTTGGGGTTGTGATAGATGACGGAATCGGCCATCTAGGCGTCCCCATCGAAAAGGCCTGTGACCGAGCCGTTTTCGAAGACCGCACGGATGGTGCTGGCCAGCAGCGGCGCGATGGACAGCACGGTCAGCTGCGGGAACCGCTTCTCCTCGCCGATGGGCAGGGTGTTCGTCACGATCACTTCCCGGGCGCCGCAGGCGGCCAGCCGCTCGGCGGCAGGATCGGAGAGCACACCGTGGGTGGCCGCGATGATCACGTCACCGGCACCTTCGTCGCGCAGCAACTTGACGGCGCCGGCGATGGTGCCCCCGGTGTCGATCATGTCGTCGATCAGCACGCAGGTGCGTCCGGCCACCTCGCCGACGACTCGGTTGGACACCACCTGGTTGGGCACCCGCGGGTCGCGGGTCTTGTGAATGAAGGCCAGCGGGACGCCGCCCAGCGCGTCGGCCCATTTCTCGGCGATGCGCACCCGGCCGGAGTCGGGCGAGACGACCACCATGTTGCCGTCGGGATAGTTGTCGCGGATGTAGCCGGTCAGCAGGTTCTGCCCGCGCATGTGGTCGACGGGCCCGTCGAAGAAGCCCTGGATCTGGTCGGTGTGCAGGTCCACGGTGACGATCCGGTCGGCCCCCGCGGTCTTGAGCAGGTCGGCGACCAGCCGCGCCGAGATCGGTTCGCGGCCGCGGTGCTTCTTGTCCTGCCGGGCGTACGGGTAGAACGGCATGACCGCGGTGATCCGCTTGGCGCTGCCCCGCTTGAGGGCGTCGATCATGATCAGCTGTTCCATCAGCCAGTTGTTGACCGGATCCGGGGCCGATTGCAGGACGAACGCGTCGCAGCCGCGAACGGATTCGTGGAACCGCACGAAGATCTCGCCGTTGGCGAACTCGCGCGCGGTCTGAGCGGTGACGTGGACGTCGAGCTCTTTGGCCACCTGCTCGGCCAGCTCCGGATGCGCACGGCCGGAGAAAAGCATCAAATTTTTGCGGTTATCGGTCCAGTCGTGGCTCAACGCACTGCCCTCGCCATATCGGGGTGGGGGATGGAAGGCCCCATCGTACGAAGCGAATCGTACGGAAATGCGGCCGGGTTGCCAGCTACCAAATTCACGGTGTCTAGTCGGCTTCTGGCGGGGGGCCGGACTGGGAGACCTGCGGGGCGGCCTGACCGGCGGCTTTCTCGGCGGCCTCGGCCGCCTGCGCGGCCGCACTGCCGGGGCGCTTGCGGTGCACCCAACCTTCGATGTTGCGCTGCGGGCCCGCGGAAACCGCCAGCGTCCCGGGGGGGACGTCCTCGCGCACCACGGTGCCGGCGCCGGTGTAGGCGCCGTCGCCGACCGTCACCGGCGCCACGAACATGGTGTCGGAGCCGGTGCGCACGTGCGAGCCGATGGTGGTCCGCCGCTTCGATTCGCCGTCGTAGTTGACGAACACGCTGGACGCGCCGATGTTGCTGTGTTCGCCGATGTCGGCGTCCCCGACGTAGGTCAGGTGCGGCACCTTCGAGCCGGTGCCGATGGTGGCGTTCTTGGTCTCGACGAACGCGCCGAGTTTGCCGTCGTCGCCCAGCACGGTGCCCGGCCGCAGGTAGGTGAAGGGGCCCACGGTGGCGCCGGCCCCAATGGACGACGACGTGCCGTGGGTGCGCACCACCGAGGCGCCGTCGCCGACGCTGACGTCGATCAGGGTGGTGTCGGGGCCGACGACGCAATGTTCGCCGACCTGGGTGCGGCCCAGCAGCTGCGTGCCGGGGTGGATGACGGTGTCGCGACCGATGGTGACGTCGACGTCGACCCAGGTGGTGGCCGGGTCGACGACGGTGACGCCGGCCATCTGGTGGCCCGCGATGATGCGGCGGTTGAGTTCGGCGCCCAGCTGCGCGAGTTGAACCCGGTTGTTGACGCCGGCCACCAGCGCGCTGTCTTCGACGTGGCGGGCGTGGACGGCCAGGCCGTCGCCGCGCAGGATGGCGATGACGTCGGTGAGGTAGAGCTCCTGCTGGGCGTTGTTGGAGCTCAACCGGTCCAGCGCCGAGCGCAGCGCCGCGGTGTCGAAGGCGTAGACGCCGGCGTTGACCTCACGGATCTCGCGCTGCGAGGGCGTGGCGTCGGCGTGTTCCACGATCGCCATCACCTCGTTGTCCTGCGTGCGCAGGATGCGCCCGTAGCCGGACGGGTCGCTCACCGTCGTGGTCAGCACGGTCACCGCGGCCGGCGCCGCGCTGTGGGAGGCGATCAGGTCCGCCAGGGTGTCGGCGTCCAGCAGCGGCGTGTCGCCCGAGGTGACGACGAGGACCCCGGCGTAGTCGGCGGGCAGCGCGGACAGCCCGCACAGGACCGCGTCGCCGGTGCCGCGGGGCCGGTCCTGCAGCGCCACGTCGATGGGACGGCCCAGGGCGTCGGCCCAGTCGGCGACCAGCGGCGCGATGCGTTCGTGGTCATGGCCCAGCACGACGGCCAGGTGCTGGGGAGCCACCTTGGTGATCGCGTGCAGCAGGTGGGCCAGCATGCTGCGCCCACCGATGGTGTGCAGGACTTTCGGGGTGTCCGACCGCATCCGGGTGCCGGGCCCGGCCGCTAGCACCAGGACCGCGGTGTCACCTGGAGACGACATCAACCCTCCTCGTTGGGTTTGTCCGCGCGGGCTGCGCGCGGAAGCGCCGACACGCCGTCAAGCGTGTCACCTCAGCTGCGGTGAAGGCAAAAACGATGGGATATCGCAATGAGCAACTGGGCTCCGTCGCCAGGACTCGAACCTGAACTATCTGAACCAAAATCAGAGGTGCTGCCGATTACACCACGACGGATCGCTAACCCACGCCGAGCGGCGGGTTGGGACCGCTCGCGCCAAGAAGACTTTAGTCCGACGACGATGCGGGCCGCTTGCGGGCCGATGAGGAATCGGACAAATCTCGACTCTGTCCGACGACGATGCGGGCCGCTTGCGGGCCGCTGACCGATACGCTGATTGACGTGGCCGTGCTGGACCCCCAAACGCAGAAGGACCCGGACAAAGAGGTGCGGGCACCGCGCGCGCGGATGACCGGCACCGAGCGCCGCCAACAGCTGATCGGCATCGCGCGCACGCTGTTCGCCGAACGCGGATACGAAGGCACCTCGATCGAGGAGATCGCGCTGCGCGCCAACGTGTCCAAGCCGGTCGTCTACGAGCACTTCGGCGGCAAGGAAGGCCTGTACGCCGTCGTCGTCGACCGGGAGATGTCCGCGCTGCTGGACGGCATCACGTCGTCGCTGACCAACAACAGGTCCCGGGTCCGGGTCGAGCGGGTCGCGCTGGCGCTGCTCACCTACGTCGAAGAGCGCACCGACGGCTTCCGGATCATGATCCGCGACTCGCCGGCCGCGATCAGCTCGGGCACCTACTCCAGCCTGCTCAACGACGCCGTCAACCAGGTCAGCTCCATCCTGGCCGGCGACTTCTCCCGCCGCGGCCTGGACCCCGGCCTGGCGCCGCTGTACGCGCAGGCGCTGGTCGGCTCGGTGTCGATGACCGCGCAGTGGTGGCTCGACACCCGCGAGCCCAAGAAAGAAGTGGTGGCCGCGCACCTGGTCAACCTGATGTGGAACGGGCTGACCCACCTGGAAGCCGATCCCCGCTTACAGGACGAGTAGCCGGCCAGGTTCGCGAGCGTAATCCCACTGCGATTTTCGGCGGGATTTTCCGCAGTGCGCTTACGCTCGGCGAGCGGCAGGGCCGGCGACCCTCCCGCGATGGGCTAGCCGCAGTCGCGGGCCAGCAGGTCGGCAACCGTCTCCCGGCGGACCAGTTCGCGCGCCCGCCCGTCCTTGACCGCCACCAGCGCGGGGCGCCCGACCATGTTGTAGTTCGACGCCATGCTGTGGTGATACGCGCCGGTGCAGGCCACGGCCAGCAGATCGCCGGGGTGTAGGTCGGCGGGAAGCTCGACGTCACGGGCGATCTCGTCGCCCGATTCACAGTGCCGGCCGGCCACGGTGACGCGCTGCTTAAGGCCCAACGGGTGCCGGTTCGCCAGCGCGATGTCGTAACGCGCGCCGTACAACGACACCCGCGGGTTGTCGCTCATGCCGCCGTCGACGGCGACGAAGGTGCGGCCGTTGGCTTGTGTCTTGATCGAGCACACCCGATACAGCGTGACGCCGGCCCGTGCGCTGATGGCCCGGCCCGGCTCCACCACGATCTGCGGGCGGGGGAAATGCTCGGCGGCGCAGGCTTCGTCGAGGGCGTCCTCGATGACGTCGGCCAGCTGTTCGAGGTCGAGCTCGCGATCGCCGGTGACGTAGGGGACGGCGTGCCCGCCGCCGATGTTCAGCTCGGTGAGGATGACGCCGTGGCGGGCCCGGATGTCGGCCATCGCCGGGATCATCCGGCGGATCGCCTCGCCGTAGAGGGCGGGGTCGGTGACCTGTGACCCGATATGGCAGTGCAGGCCGACGAGGTCGAGGATGGGGTGCGCCAGCACGCGCTGCACGGCCTCGGCGGCGTGGTGGCCGGTCAGGGTGAAGCCGAATTTCTGGTCGCTGACGCCGGTGGTGACGGCGTGGTGTCCGTGGATGTCGATGTCGGGGGTCACCCGGATGAGCACCGGCTGGCGCCGCCGCGCCAGACCGGCGAGGTACGTGATCTCCATGCAGGAATCCAGCACGATGCGCCCCACGCCGACGCGCACCGCCTCGCGCAACTCCTCGGGTGATTTCGCATTGCCGTGCATGACGATGCGGGCCGGGTCGAAGCCTCCGGCGAGCGCGACGGCCAGCTCGCCGACCGAGCAGACGTCGATGCCCAGACCCTCGTCGCGGGCCCAGCGGGCCACGGCGGTGCTCAGGAGCGACTTTCCGGCGTAGACCACCTCGGCGCCACGCAGCGCCCGCCGGTAGCGGCGGGCGCGATGCCGGAAGTCGGTTTCGTCGATGACGTAGGCCGGTGTGTGAAACTCGTCGGCGATGTCGGCCAGAGGGACCCCGCCGACGCACAGCCTGCCGTGTTCGTCGGGGTGGGCGGTGATGGGCCAGATCGCGGGATCGAAACGTGGGGGAGCCGCGTGACCGAGGGACGGCAGGATGTCCAGCAATGTCATGAATTCAACGTGCGCCCCGGGGGTAGTCCGGTGGTGCTTTTCTTACGATCCCTTGACGTCGCCGACCTCAATATTGACGTGGTTCGGTGCGTCCGGCCCTGTCACTGAGGGCCCCTAGAATGGAATTCATCATGACCGCACCGGGGGCTGCTCGCCCAGAAACCCCGATCGCGGGGCTCGTTGAATTGGCGCTCACCGCGCCGACCTTCCAGCAGCTGATCGACAGCGCGGCCGCGTCGCCTGCCGAATTACACCTGGTGGGTCCAGCCAGCGCACGGCTGTTCGTCGCCAGCGCGCTGGCGCGGTTGGGTCCTCTGCTGGTAGTCACCGCGACCGGGCGCGAAGCCGACGACTTGACCGCCGAACTGCGCGGCGTGTTCGGCGACGCCGTCGCGGTGTTCCCGTCGTGGGAAACGCTGCCGCACGAGCGGCTTTCGCCCGGCGTCGACACCGTCGGCGCCCGGCTGACGGTGCTGCGCCGGCTGGCCCATCCCGAAGACGCGCGACTGGGCCCGCCGCTGCAGGTGGTGGTGACCGCGGTGCGCTCGCTGCTGCAACCGATGACGCCGCAGCTGGGCCTGGTGGAGCCGGTCACGTTGACCGTGGGCGCCGAAGTCGAATTCGAGGGCGTGATCGCCCGGCTCGCCGAACTGGCCTACACCCGGGTCGACATGGTGGGCCGGCGCGGCGAATTCGCCGTGCGCGGCGGGATTCTCGACGTCTTCCCCCCGACCGCCGAGCACCCCGTGCGCATCGAGTTCTGGGGCGACGAGGTCAGCGAAATGCGGATGTTCTCGGTCGCCGATCAGCGCTCGATCCCCGAGATCGAGGTCGACACCCTGATCGCGGTGGCCTGCCGGGAACTGTTGCTGACCGATGACGTGCGGCGGCGCGCCGCCGAACTGGCCGCCCGGCACCGCACCACCGAGCCCACCATCACCGGCAGCGTCACCGACATGTTGGCCAAGATCGGCGAGGGCATCTCGGTCGACGGCATGGAGGCGCTGCTGCCGGTGCTTCGGCCCGGCGAGCACGTGTTGCTCACCGATCAATTGGCGCAGCACACACCGGTGTTGCTGTGCGACCCGGAGAAGGTCCGCACCCGGGCCGCCGACCTGATCAAGACCGGCAGCGAGTTCCTCGAGGCGTCGTGGTCGGTGGCCGCGCTGGGTACCGACGCCCCGGTCGACGTGGCGCAGTTCGGCGGGTCGGGATTCGCCGAGCTCGACGACGTGCGGGCTGCGGCGACCCGCGCCGGGCATCCGTGGTGGACGTTGAGCCAGCTGTCCGACGAGTCGGCCGTGGAGCTGGACATCCGGGCGGCGCCCTCGGCGCGCGGACATCAGCACGACATCGACGGCATCTTCGCGATGCTGCGCGCGCACGTCAGCACCGGCGGCTACGCCGTCGTCGTCGCGCCCGGCAGCGGGACCGCGCACCGCGTGGTGGAACGGCTGGCCGAATGTGACACCCCCGCGGCCATGCTCGACTCGGGCGCCGCCCCCAAGGCCGGCGTGGTCGGTGTGCTCAAGGGCCCGCTGCACGACGGCGTCATCATCCCCGGCGCCACGCTGGTGGTGATCACCGAGACCGACCTCACCGGCAGCCGGGTGACCGCCGTCGAAGGCAAACGCCTGGCGGCCAAGCGGCGCAACACCGTTGACCCGCTGGCGCTCACGGCCGGTGATCTGGTGGTGCACGACCAACACGGCATCGGCCGGTTCGTCGAGATGGTCGAGCGCACCGTCGGCGGCGCGCGGCGCGAGTACCTGGTACTCGAATACGCCTCGAGCAAGCGTGGCGGCGGCTCAGACAAGTTGTATGTGCCGATGGATTCGCTGGACCAGCTGTCCCGGTACGTCGGTGGGCAGGCGCCGGCGCTGTCCAAGCTCGGCGGCAGCGACTGGACCAACACCAAGACCAAGGCGCGCCGCGCGGTGCGCGAGATCGCCGGTGAGCTGGTGTCGCTGTACGCCAAGCGGCAGGCCAGCCCGGGTCACGCGTTCGGGCCGGACACCCCGTGGCAGGCCGAGATGGAAGACGCGTTCGGCTACACCGAGACGGTCGACCAGCTCACCGCGATCACCGAGGTCAAATCCGACATGGAAAAGCCGATCCCGATGGACCGGGTGATCTGCGGCGACGTCGGCTACGGCAAGACCGAGATCGCGGTGCGGGCGGCGTTCAAGGCGGTCCAGGACGGCAAGCAGGTCGCCGTGCTGGTGCCCACCACGTTGCTGGCCGACCAGCACCTGCAGACCTTCACCGACCGGATGACCGGATTCCCCGTCACCGTCAAGGGCCTGTCCCGGTTCACCGACGCGGCGGAGTCCAAGGCCGTCGTCGAGGGGCTGGCCGACGGCTCGGTGGACGTGGTGATCGGCACGCATCGGCTGTTGCAGACCGGGGTGCGCT
Source organism: Mycobacterium sp. NGS33 (assembly GCF_059812885.1). NCBI lineage: Bacteria > Bacillati > Actinomycetota > Actinomycetes > Mycobacteriales > Mycobacteriaceae > Mycobacterium > Mycobacterium sp. NGS33. Next base: position 178,953 of record NZ_JCALDN010000002.1, read on the forward strand.
GGAAGGACCTGGGGCTGGTGGTGGTCGACGAGGAGCAGCGGTTCGGCGTCGAGCACAAGGAGCACATCAAGTCGCTGCGCACCCACGTCGACGTGCTGACCATGAGCGCCACTCCGATTCCTCGGACGTTGGAGATGAGCCTGGCCGGCATCCGGGAGATGTCGACGATCCTGACGCCGCCCGAGGAGCGGTATCCGGTGCTGACCTATGTGGGCCCACACGACGACAAGCAGGTCGCGGCGGCCCTGCGACGCGAGCTGCTGCGCGACGGCCAGGTCTTCTATGTGCACAACCGGGTCAGCTCCATCGACCGGACGGCGGCGCGGATCCGCGAGCTGGTGCCCGAGGCGCGGGTGGTCGTCGCGCACGGGCAGATGCCCGAGGAACGGCTGGAACGCACGGTGCAGGGGTTCTGGAACCGCGAATACGACATCCTGGTGTGCACCACGATCGTCGAGACCGGCCTCGACATCTCCAACGCCAACACGCTGATCGTCGAGCGCGCCGACACCTTCGGCCTCTCCCAACTTCACCAGCTGCGCGGCCGGGTTGGCCGCAGCCGGGAGCGCGGCTACGCCTACTTCCTGTATCCGCCGCACTCGCCGCTGACCGAGACGGCCTACGACCGGCTGGCCACCATCGCGCAGAACAACGAGCTGGGCGCGGGCATGGCCGTCGCGATGAAGGACCTGGAAATCCGCGGGGCCGGCAACGTGCTGGGCGTCGAGCAGTCCGGGCACGTCGCGGGGGTGGGCTTCGACCTGTACGTCCGGTTGGTGGGCGAGGCGGTGGAGGCCTATCGGGCCGCCGCCGACGGCCACACCGTCACCACCGCCGAGGAACCCAAGGACGTGCGGATCGACCTGCCGGTCGACGCGCACCTGCCGCCGGACTACATCGCCAGCGACAGGCTGCGCCTGGAGGGGTATCGGCGGCTGGCCGCCGCGGGTTCCGATGGCGAGATCGACGCGGTCGTGGAGGAACTCATCGACCGGTACGGGGCGCTGCCCGAACCGGCCCTGCGGCTGGTCGCGGTGGCCCGGCTGCGGCTGTTGTGCCGCGCCGCCGGCATCACCGAGGTGTCCGCGCCGTCGGCGTCCACCGTGCGGGTCTCGCCGATGACGCTGCCGGATTCGGCGCAGGTGCGGCTCAAGCGGATGTATCCGGCCGCGAACTACCGCGCCACGACGTCCACGGTGTCGGTGCCGATCCCGCGGTCCGGCGGGGTGGGCGCGCCGCGGCTGCGCGATGTCGAGCTGGTGCAGATGGTGGCCAACCTGGTGACGGCACTGCAGGGCAAACCGCAGGCAGACATTGGTATAACGAGTGAACTACCTGCGTCGATGGCAAGGGAGGAACGACAGGCGCGATGATCGTCGTCTTGTTCGACCCCCGCCGTCCCTCGCTGGTGCCCGTCGAGGCCATCGAGCACCTGACCGGCGAGGTGCAATACACCGAGGAGATGCCCGTCGCGGTGCCCTGGTCGCTGCCCGCGGCGCGCCCGGTGCACTCCGGTGACCCCGACGCTCCGGCCCCCGTGCTGCTGTCGTCGGACCCCGAGCACCCCGCCGTCACCGCCCGGCTGGCCGCAGGCGCGCGGCTGATCTCGGCGCCGGAGACGCCCCGCGGTGAGCGGCTGGTCGATGCCGTGGCGATGATGGACAAGCTGCGCACCGCCGGGCCGTGGGAAAGCGAGCAGACCCACGATTCGCTGCGCAGGTTTTTGCTGGAGGAGACCTACGAGCTGCTCGACGCCGTCGGCAGCGGCAACGCCGAGCAGTTGCGCGACGAGCTCGGCGACGTGCTGCTGCAGGTGCTGTTCCACGCCCGCATCGCCGAGGATGCGCCGCAGTCCGCCTTCACCATCGACGATGTCGCCGGCGCCCTGATGCGCAAACTCGGCAACCGGGTGCCGGGAGTTCTTGCCGGACAATCGATTTCGCTCGAAGAGCAGTTGGCCCAGTGGGAAGAGCGCAAGGCCGCCGAGAAGCCGCGGAAATCGGTGATGGACGATGTGCACACCGGGCAGCCCGCGTTGGCACTGGCCCAGAAGGTCGTCGCCCGGGCCGGCAAAGCGGGCCTTCCCGCCGACCTGATCCCCGACGAGATCACCTCGGTCTCGGTGTCGGCCGATGTCGATGCCGAAAGTGCGTTGCGCACCGCCGTTCTGGACTTCGTGGAGACGGTCCGCGGAGTCGAGCGGTCGATCGCGGCGGCGCGCCGCGGCACCGGTGTTCCCGAGGAGCTCGACGTGGTCCCGCTCGGCGAGATCTCCGAGCGGGAGTGGCGCGAGCACTGGCCGACCGCGGCGCCGATCGACGATGCGCCGCAACAGTCGGCGCTGGAGACCCACGGCGAGGCCGGCCCGGCGGCCGAGGAGTCCACCGCCGACGCCGCGGCCGACGACGCCTGACGCGCGCCCGCCGTTACCTCCGCGCGGTCGCGCGTTGATTCGCATTTCGAACAGGACGCAGAGCGACCGCCGGAATGTTTGCCCGATTTGTCCGCGCGCGCTCGGCAATATCGCCGATGAGGTTGCGAATCCCCGTGGTTGGCGGGCGGCCGACCGCGCTAGCCGAGGCGACCAACAGCGATCGGAGGATTAGCTGACGCCGACGGCGAGTCGGTCCGCCGGGGCCCGACGCAACCGGGTAGGTCCCGAACGCATGGGACGATGGTGTGGCGGGAGTTGGTGCAGGCGAGTTTAGGGGAGCTCAGGAAAGCATGGTGTCGCCGAGGCGTTGGATGCGCGCGGCCGCCGTGATCGGCGCGACCGCGATCGTTCTGGCCTCCAGCTGCACCTGGCAGCTCAGCCTGTTCATCCCCGACGGCGTGCCACCACCGGCCGGGGATCCGGTGCCCGCGGTGGACACCCACGCCAGCGGCCGGCCCGCGGATCAGTTGCGGGACTGGGCACAACAGCGGTCGGCGGCACTCGAGATCCCGGTGATCGCGCTCGAGGCCTACGCCTACGCGGCGCGGGTGGCCGAAGTCGAGAACCCGAAATGCCACATCGCGTGGACCACCCTGGCCGGCATCGGCCAGGTCGAGAGCCATCACGGCACCTACCGCGGCGCGCGGCTGGCCCCCAACGGCGATGTGAGCCCCCCGATTCGGGGTGTCCGCCTCGACGGCAGCGGCGGCACGCTGCGCATCGTCGACACCGAGGAAGCCGTCACCGACGACGACGGAGTGACGCGCGCCATGGGACCGATGCAGTTCATCCCGGAGACGTGGCGGCTCTATGGTGTCGACGCTCACAACGACGGCCGCGTCAGCCCCGACAACATTGACGACGCCGCGCTCGCGGCGGCCGGTTACCTGTGTTGGCGCGGAAAGGATCTCGCAACGCCCCGCGGCTGGATCACCGCGCTGCGCGCCTACAACAACTCCGGGGTGTATGCCCGGGCGGTCCGCGATTGGGCCACCGCCTACGCGAAAGGTCACCCGCTGTAGCAGGATGTATCGCTGACCGGCGAAAGCACGCACCGGCTAGGACGCAAGGAGAACTCAGTGCCGATTATCGAGCAGGTCGGGGCCCGCGAGATCCTCGATTCCCGCGGTAACCCGACAGTCGAGGTCGAGATTGCCCTGATCGACGGAACGTTCGCCCGCGCGGCGGTGCCCTCCGGGGCGTCGACGGGCGAACACGAGGCCGTCGAGCTGCGCGACGGCGGCGAGCGTTACGGCGGCAAGGGCGTGCAGAAGGCGGTGCAGGCCGTGCTGGACGAGATCGGCCCGGCGGTGATCGGCCTGAACGCCGACGATCAGCGGTTAGTGGACCAGGCGCTGCTGGATCTGGACGGCACCCCCGACAAGTCGAGGCTGGGCGGCAACGCGATCCTGGGTGTATCGCTGGCCGTGGCCAAGGCCGCCGCCGATTCCGCCGAGCTGCCGCTGTTCCGCTACCTGGGCGGCCCGAACGCCCACATCCTGCCGGTGCCGATGATGAACATCCTCAATGGCGGCGCGCACGCCGACACCGCCGTCGACATCCAGGAGTTCATGGTCGCGCCGATCGGTGCGCCCAGCTTCGCCGAGGCGCTGCGCTGGGGCGCCGAGGTGTACCACGCGCTCAAGGCGGTGCTGAAGAAGGAGGGCTTGAGCACGGGCCTGGGCGACGAGGGCGGTTTCGCCCCCGACGTGGCGGGCACCACCGCGGCCCTGGACCTGATCAGCCGGGCCATCGAGACGGTCGGTTTCAAGCTCGGTTCCGACGTGGCGCTGGCCCTCGACGCGGCCGCCACCGAATTCTTCACCGAGGGGACCGGCTACAAGTTCGAGGGCAGCACGCGCACCGCGGCGCAGATGGCGGACTTCTACGCCGGTCTGTTGGGCTCGTATCCGTTGGTATCCATCGAAGACCCTCTGTCGGAAGATGATTGGGACGGCTGGGCGACCTTGACCGCGTCGATCGGTGACCGGGTGCAGCTGGTCGGCGACGACATCTTCGTCACCAATCCCGAACGCCTGGAAGAGGGCATCGACAAGGGCGTGGCAAATGCCTTGCTGGTCAAGGTGAATCAGATCGGGACGCTGACCGAGACACTGGACGCCGTCGCGCTCGCCCACCACAGCGGCTATCGCACGATGATGAGCCATCGCAGCGGCGAGACCGAGGACACCACCATCGCCGACCTGGCGGTGGCCGTGGGCAGCGGGCAGATCAAGACCGGTGCGCCGGCCCGCAGCGAGCGTGTCGCCAAGTACAACCAGCTGCTGCGGATCGAGGAGGCGCTCGGTGACGCCGCCCGCTACGCCGGCGACCTGGCCTTCCCGCGGTATGCCGTGGAGGCGAAATAGCTTGACGCGCAACGGTTGACATGGCTGACGCGAAACGGCCCGACTCCAAACGGCGCTCCCCGGCATCGCGCCCGGGGAAGGCCGGTGACTCGGTTCGGCGCCGTCGCTCGGCCAAGCCGTCCTCCAAGCCGTCGTCGCGGACGTCGCCCACGGCGAATCCGGCAGGCCGCGCCACCGCGCGCACGCAGCAAGAGCATGTCGTCGAGCCCATCACGCGCCAGGCGGCCGAATCGGTCGAGCAGCGCTCCGAGCAACGGCTGGGGTTCACCGCGCGCCGGGCGGCGGTGCTGGCCGCGGTGATCTGCGTGCTGACGTTGACCATCGCCGGACCGGTGCGCACCTACTTCGCCCAGCGCACCGAGATGAACCAGCTGGCCGCCACCGAGGCGGCGCTGCGGCGTCAGGTCGCGGATCTCGAGCAGCGCAAGGCCAAGCTCGGCGACCCGGCCTACATCGCGGCGCAGGCCCGCGAGCGGCTCGGCTTCGTCAAGCCCGGCGACATCCCGTTCCAGGTGCAGCTTCCGCCGTCGGCGGCCGAGCCGGTGCAGCCGGGATCCCCCTCGGCGAAACCGGCCAACACCGACCCCTGGTACACGTCGCTGTGGCATACCATCGCCGACGCCCCGCACCTGCCGCCGGCCAATCCGCCTGCGCCCCAAGCCCCGCCGCCGGTCGAACCGGGAGCGCCCGGTCCGGTGCCCGCACCGAATCCCGCGGGTCCCGGTGGTTGATCGTGGCGACCTGGAAGCGGTGGCGCGCCAACTCGGCCGCGAGCCGCGCGGGGTGCTCGAGATCGCCTACCGTTGTCCCAATGGCGAACCCGGCGTGGTGAAAACGGCACCGAAACTGCCCGACGGCACGCCCTTTCCGACGTTGTACTACCTGACCCATCCGGCGCTGACGGCCGCGGCCAGCAGGCTGGAGACGACGGGGCTGATGCGCGAAATGACCGAGCGGCTGGGCAGGGACCCTGACTTGGCGGCCGCCTACCGGCGCGCCCACGAGTCGTATCTGGCCGAACGGGACGCGATCGAATCGCTGGGCACCACGTTCTCCGGCGGCGGGATGCCCGACCGGGTCAAGTGCCTGCACGTGCTGATCGCCCATTCGCTGGCCAAGGGGCCCGGCGTGAACCCGTTCGGCGACGAGGCGCTGGCGATCCTGGCCGGCGAGCCGGCGATGGCCGGGGTTCTGGAGGCGGATCGATGGTGAACGGCAGACTCGCGGGAATCGACTGCGGTACCAACTCAATTCGCTTGCTGATCGCCGACCTGGACGATGGCAGGCTGCGCGATGTGCACCGCGAGACGCGGATCGTGCGGCTGGGTCAGGGTGTCGACGCCACCGGTGAGTTCGCGGTGGACGCGATAGCGCGCACCCGTGCGGCGCTCACCGACTACGCGGCCTTACTGAAACGGCATGGGGCGCAACGGGTGCGGATGGTAGCCACCTCGGCCGCCCGCGACGTCGCCAACCGCGACGCCTTCTTCGCGATGACGGCCGACGTGCTGGGCGCGGTGCTGCCCGGAGCGGTGGCGGAGGTCATCACCGGCGCCGAGGAGGCGTCGCTGTCGTTCCGCGGCGCCGTCGGCGAGTTGGACAGCGCGGCGGGTCCTTTCGTCGTCGTCGATCTGGGCGGCGGCTCCACCGAAATCGTCACCGGCGGTGGCGCCGAAGACGGAGTGACGGCCAGCTATTCGGCCGACATCGGCTGCGTCCGGCTGACCGAACGCTGCCTGCATTCGGACCCCCCGACGCCCGAGGAAGTCGCGGCGGCGCGCCAGGTGGTACGCGAGCGGCTCGAGGTCGCGCTGGGTGAGGTGCCCGTCGAGGGGGCGAAGACCTGGGTCGGGCTGGCCGGGACGATGACCACGCTGTCGGCGCTGGCCCACAACATGACAACATATGACTCTGCGGCCATTCATCTTTCGCGAGTTGCCGGCGCCGACCTGGTGGCGGTGTGCGAACGACTGATCGGCATGACGCGGGCGCAGCGCGCTGCGCTGGGCCCGATGCATGAGGGCCGCGCCGACGTGATCGGCGGGGGCGCCATCGTGGTCGAGGAGTTGGCGCGCGAGCTGCGCGCCCGTGCGGCCATCGACGAGCTGACCGTCAGCGAGCACGACATCCTGGACGGCATCGTGTTGTCCATCGCCGAATAAGCCACATAGGTCACACCAGTCTCTGGAAAAGTGGGCACCGCTTGTGCCCGCCTCGCAGCGACAACTTCGCCGGTGTCAGACGGGTGTGCCACCCTGCGGGAATGAACCTTCAAGGGACCGAGCTTCGCTACGTGCTCACGATGCACCTTGCTCACCATGGACGGGCCACTATCGCCGAGATGATGGAGTCGCTTAAGAGGCAGGGCTTTTGCATCCCGGGCAGGGCATCAAAAGTGATCTCGGATGCTTTGCGCTGGGAGGTCGGCCGCGACAGGGCCCGTCGGCTGGGTCGAGCTGTGTACGGTCCGGGGTACATCCCGCGCAGTACCGAGCACCGAATACACCAACGCGTGCTGGCGTTGCGGGCGACGGCAAAGTTGTCGCTGTGAGGCGGGCATAAGGTCGAGTGCCTCCCCGCGGAGGCGGATGGTGCGCATGTGACCAAGCTGCCGAACGTCAGGCCTCGAACCGATACCCCATGCCCGACTCGGTCAGCAGGTGCTTGGGATGTGACGGGTCGTCCTCGAGTTTGCGGCGCAGCTGCGCGAGATACACTCGGAGATAATGTGTTTCGGTGGCATACGCCGGACCCCACACCTCCTTCAGGAGCTCCTCGCGGCCGACCAACTTGCCTCGGTTGCGGACGAGCACCTCCAGCATGCCCCACTCGGTGGGGGTGAGGTGAACCTCGCTGCCGTTCTTGGTGACTTTCTTGGCGACCAGGTCGACGGTGAACGACTCGGTCTCGATGACGGGTTGTTCCAGTTCGGAGGCCGCGGTGTTGCGCCGCACCGCCGCACGCAGCCGCGCCAGGAACTCGTCCATGCCAAAGGGTTTCGTCACGTAGTCGTCGGCGCCGGCGTCCAGCGCCTCGACCTTGTCCGACGAATCGGTGCGCGCCGACAGCACGATCACCGGCGCGGTGAGCCAGCCGCGCAGGCCGGCCAGCACGTCGATCCCGGAGATGTCGGGCAGGCCGAGGTCGAGGATCACCACGTCGGGCTTGTGTTCGGCGGCTGCCCGCAACGCGCCGGTGCCGCTGGATGCGGTGATCACCTCATAACCCCGCACGGACAGGTTGATGCGCAGCGCGCGCAGGATCTGCGGTTCGTCATCGATCACCAAAACGCGAGTCACAGCGCGCCTATCGGTTGCGGCGCGGCCATATCCACGATCACGGTCAGCCCGCCTCCCGGGGTATCGGTGGCCGTAATGGTCCCGCCCATCGCCTCGACGAAGCCCCGCGCCACCGACATCCCCAGGCCGACGCCGATGGTGTTGTCGTTATCGCCGAGCCGCTGAAACGCTTCGAAGATCTGTTCTTCGGCCCCGTGCGGAATTCCGGGGCCCTCGTCGATGACGTTGATCAGCACGCGATCGCCCACCTGCCCGGCGTTGACCCGCACCACACAGTTGGGCGCGTAGCGCAGCGCGTTGTCAATCAGGTTGGCCAGCACCCGTTCCAGCAGCCCGGCGTCGGCCATCACCATGGCATCGGCGACGTCGACCTTGACCCGGTCGATGGCGGACCGGAAGAAACCCGTGGCGCCCTTGCCGATACTGACCAGGGCCCGCTGCACCGTCTCCTCCAGATACACCCGGCGCAGGTCCGGGTGGATCACCCCGGCGGCCAAACGCGATGAGTCAAGCAGGTTTCCGACCAGGGCGGTCAGCTGGTCGATCGACTCCTCGATGGTGGCCAGCAATTCGGCCGTGTCGGTGGGGGAGAAGGCGACGTCCTCGGCGCGCAGGCTGGAGACGGCGACCTTGGCCGCCGCCAGCGGCGTCCGCAGGTCGTGGCTGACCGCCGACAACAGGGAGCGCCGCAGTTCGTCGGCCCGCACGATCGCCTCGGCACGGCTGGCTTCCTCGGCGAGCTCACGCTGCCTGATCAAACCCGCGGCCTGCCTGGCCACCGCGCTGAGCACCCGCCGGTCGCGCGCGGACAGCTTCCTGCCCGCCAGCAGCATCCAGAACTCGTCATCGCCGACCTCGATGGCGGTGTCGGCGGAATCGATTGTCACACAAGGCTCGCGGCCCACGCACGCGACCACCTCGGTCTTCTTGCCGCCGGCGCGCAATGTGTCGTCGGTCTCGCGCAGCATGCTGACCGTCCGCTGGGCGTAGGTCTCGCGCACCCGCTCGAGCAGCGTTTCCAGGTCCGCCCCGCGCAGTACCGAACCGGCGAACAGGGTCAGCAGCTCGGCCTCCTGCGAAGCGCGCCGGGCCTCCCGGGTGCGTTGGGTCGCGCCATCGACCAGCACCGCGACCGCGACCGCGATCAGCAGCAGCACCAGTTCGGTAACCGCGGCGTCGGGTTCGGCGATGGTGAATGTATGCCGGGGCGCTGTCAAGAAGTAGTTCAGCAACAGGCTGGACGTCACCGCCGAGACCGCCGCCGGGGCAACGCCTCCCAGCAGACCGACCAGCAGCACCCCCACGAAGAACAGCGCGCTGTCTCCACTGGTGCCCAAGTACGGGTCAAGCACCGTCACGATGACGGCGCAGATGACCGACGGCACGATCAGCGCCGCCAGCCATGAGGCGACCCGCCGCTCGCGGGGTGCCAGCGAGGACGCGCGGAAGCCGCGTTTGGATTCCTCGTGGGTGACCAGGTGCACGTCGATCTTCCCCGATAGTTCGACGATCCGCGGGCCGATTCCCTCCTCGAACAGCCGCGCCCAGCGCGACCGTCGCGAGGTGCCGATCACCAGCTGCGTGGCGTTCATCTCGCGGGCGAATTCGAGCAGGGCCGTGGGGACCTCGTCGCCGACCACGGTGTGCATCGACGCGTCCAGGCTGCTGGCCAGTTCCCTGATCTTGGCCATCCGCGACTCCGACAGACCGGCCAGGCCGTCACCGCGGATGACGTGCACCACCATCAACTCGGCGGTCGACTTCGAGGCGATCCGGGAAGCGCGTCGTACCAGAGTTTCGGACTCGGGACCACCGGTGACCGCGACGACGACCCGTTCGCGGGCCTCCCACATGTCGGTGATCTTGTTCTCGGCCCGGTATTTGGCCAGCGCGGTGTCGACCTGGTCGGCGAGCCACAGCAGCGCCAATTCCCTTAGCGCGGTGAGGTTTCCACGGCGGAAGTAGTTGGACAGCGCGGCATCGATGCGGTCGGGGGCGTAGACATTGCCGTGGGATAACCTGCGCCGCAACGCTTCCGGCGTGATGTCGATGAGCTCGACCTGCGAGGCCTGGCGCACGATGAAGTCCGGTATGGTCTCCTTTTGCTCGATGCCGGTGATCTGCGCGACGACGTCGTTGAGGCTTTCCAGGTGCTGGACGTTGACCGTGGAGATCACGGTGATCCCGGCGTCCAGCAGTTCCTCGACGTCCTGCCATCGCTTGGGGTTCTTGCTGCCCGGCGTATTGGTGTGGGCGAGCTCGTCGACCAGCACAACCTGGGGGTGCCGGGCCAAAACGGCCGGCACGTCGAGTTCGGGGAAGCTACCGCCGCGATATTCGACCTGGCGCGGCGGAATCACCTCGATGCCCTCAAGCAGCTCAGCGGTTTTCGTCCGTCCGTGGGTCTCCACCACGCCCGCCACCACATCGGTGCCGCGTTCCAGCCGCCGATGCGCTTCGCCCAGCATCGAGTACGTCTTGCCCACGCCCGGAGCCGCGCCGAGGTAGATGCGTAGCTCCCCGCGCTTGGGATGGTGGTCGCGGAGGCCAACGTCGCTCACGTCAACCATCATCCCCCTTCGGCGCTAGCTCGTGACCGGATACCGGTGGTCGAGTTGCAGATTTAGTTGCAGCACATTGACGCGCGGTTCACCGAAGAACCCGAGCCCGCGCCCGTTCCGGTTCTGCGCGACCACTTCACGGATCTGATCTGGGCTGACATGGCGAACTTTGGCCACCCGCGCCACCTGGAGCTCCGCGTAGGCGGGCGAGATGTTCGGATCCAGGCCGCTGGCGCTGGCGGTCACCGCGTCGGCGGGTACCGCCGGGACGGCCGGTGCGGCGCCGCGCACCGGCACGATCTGCCCGATCGAATAGTCCTCGCCGTACTTGGCGCATTCGACGCGCACACCCTGGTAGATGGTGAGGAACGGGGCGGCCGTCGTCCCGCAGGGCTCGTTGACGCTGACCACCCGGGTCGCGTGGATGACGTTGCCCCGCGGGTCCCGCGGCCCGATCACCGAGAGCACCGCGCCCACGCCGCCGCCCGTGCAGAACGGACGCGACCCGTCGACGCCCTCCAGCTTCCCGACCGAGGCGCTGCGCGAGCACACCGTCGTCAGCAGGCTCGGTTTGAAGCCCGCGTCCGAAGCGGACTTTCCGGCCGCGAGTTGCGCCGGGTCGGCGGGAGTGTCGACGATGCTTTCCGGCCCCAGGTTGCTGCCGCCCGACGACATGGGGTCATACCCGTTGCCGGCCGCCGACGGGCGGCTCTGGAAGTACTGCGGCAGCGGGTTGCCGCCGGGGTCGGCGAACGATTGGCCGATCAGTCTGCTGCCTACCGGCTTTCCGTCGGCGGTGAGAATCGACCCCTCAGCCTGGTCGCGCAACCCGGGGAACTGCGCGATCACCCAGATGAACAGGGGATAGGCCACGCCGGTGATCACCGTGAGCACCAGCAGTGTGCGCAATGCCGCCCAGTGCAGGCGGACGAAATTCGAGAACGTCATGTCAGGACATCCCTGGGATGAATTGGACGATCAGGTCGATCGCCTTGATTCCGACGAACGGGGCGACGATGCCCCCGAGGCCATAGACATACAGGTTGCGGCTCAACAGCTTTGACGCGCTGCTCGGCGTGTACCGCACGCCACGCAGCGACAGCGGGATCAGCAGCACAATGATGATCGCGTTGAAGATGACCGCGGACAGGATCGCCGATTGCGGACTGTGCAGCCGCATCACGTTGAGCAGATCCAGGCCGGGAAACAGCGCGACGAACATCGCCGGGATGATCGCGAAGTACTTCGCGATGTCGTTGGCGATCGAGAAGGTGGTCAGCGCGCCCCGCGTGATCAGCAGCTGCTTGCCGATCTCGACGATCTCGATGAGTTTGGTGGGATCGGAATCCAGATCTACCATGTTGCCGGCCTCTTTGGCGGCCGACGTGCCGGTGTTCATCGCCACACCGACGTCGGCTTGAGCCAGCGCGGGCGCGTCGTTGGTGCCGTCGCCCGTCATCGCGACCAGCTTGCCGCCCTCCTGCTCGCGCTTGATCAGGTCGAGCTTGTCCTCGGGCGTGGCCTCGGCCAAGAAGTCGTCCACGCCCGCCTCGTCGGCGATTGCCTTGGCGGTCAACGGGTTATCGCCGGTGATCATCACCGTGCGGATGCCCATCCGCCGCATCTCGTCGAACCGCTCGCGCATGCCCTGCTTGACGACGTCCTTGAGGTGGATGACCCCGAGTACCGCCGCATCGCCGTCGCGGCTTTCCCCGACGACCAGCGGTGTGCCGCCCCCGGCGGAGATGCCGTCCACGGCCTGACCGAGCTGCGGGGGTACCTTGCCGCCCTGCGCGCGCACCCATTCCGCGACCGAGCTCGCCGCGCCCTTGCGCAGCAGGTGGCCGTCGAGGTCGACACCCGACATCCGGGTGGTGGCCGAGAACGTCACCCACTGGGCCTGGGACAGCTCGCCCGGTGTGCGCGCACGCAGCCCGAAGTGCTGCTTGGCGAACACGACAACCGAACGGCCCTCGGGTGTTTCGTCGGCAAGACTGGACAGCTGCGCGGCATCGGCCAGCTGCTCGGCGGAGACGCCGTCCAGCGGAATGAAGGCGGCGGCCTGCCGGTTACCCAGCGTGATGGTGCCCGTCTTGTCCAGGAGCAGGGTGTTGACGTCGCCCGCGGCTTCCACCGCCCGCCCGGACATGGCGAGCACGTTGCGCTGCACCAGCCGGTCCATGCCTGCGATGCCGATGGCCGACAGCAGCGCGCCGATCGTCGTCGGGATCAGGCACACCAGCAACGACACCATCACGATGCCGGTGACGCCACTTGCGTTGAGGGCCTGGCCATCCGGGACACCGGGGTTGTTCGCCTTGGAGTAGATCGCCAATGGCTGCAGGGTCGCGACGGCGAAGACGAAGATGATGGTCAGCGCGGCCAGCAGGATGTTCAGCGCGATCTCGTTGGGTGTCTTCTGCCGGTTGGCGCCCTCGACGAGCGCGATCATCCGGTCGATGAAGCTCTCCCCGGGCTTCTGGGTGATCCGCACGACGATGCGGTCGCTGAGCACGGTGGTGCCGCCGGTGACCGCCGACCGGTCACCGCCGGACTCGCGGATCACCGGGGCCGACTCGCCCGTGATGGCCGATTCATCCACCGACGCAATGCCTTCCACCACGTCACCGTCGCCCGGGATCGCCTGGCCCGCCTCGACCACGACGACGTCACCCTGCTGCAATTGCGGCGCGGCGACCGCTTCCTCCACCGCGGCGGCGCCGGGCGCCCAGTCCTTCAGGCGGCGGGCCAAGGTCTGGGTCTTGGCGCGGCGCAGCGTCTCGGCCTGGGCCTTGCCGCGGCCTTCGGCCACCGCTTCGGCCAGGTTGGCGAACAGCACCGTCAGCCATAGCCAGGTCACGGTCAGCCAGGCGAACCACGTCGGCTCGATGATCGCCAACGCCGTGCTCCACGCGGCGCCGATTTCCACGATGAGCATCACCGGGTTGCGCCACAGGGTGCGCGGGTCGAGCTTGCGCAGCGCGTCCGGGGTGGACTTCCACAGCATCTTCGGGTCGAGCAGGCCGCCCTGCACCCGTTTTCTGCCGGTCGGCGCCGCAGGGTTGGCCTGACGCTCGGTCGGGTCGATCGCGGTCGCGGTCATCAGTGGATTCCTTCGGCGAGCGGCCCGAGCGCGAGCATGGGCAAGAACGTGAGGGCTACGACAATCAACGTGACGCCGGCGACCATGCCCACGAACTGCGGCCGGTGGGTGGGCAGGGTGCCCGCGGAGTCTGGTGTGCTGCCCTGCCGGGCCAGCGAGCCCGCCAACGCCAGGACGAGCACGATGGGCAGAAACCGGCCGAACGCCATGGCCAGGCCGAGAGCCGTGTTGTACCAGTCGGTGTTGACGCTCAGGCCCGCGAAGGCCGACCCGTTGTTGTTGGCCGCCGAGGTGAACGCGTAGAGGACCTCGGAGAGCCCGTGCGGTCCGCCGTTGAGCATGCCGGCCCGTTCGCCCGGCAGCGCCATCGCGATCGCGGTGCCGGTCAGCACGATCAGCGGGGTGACCAGGAAATAGCTTGCGGCAAGCTTGATCTCGCGAGGGTTGATCTTCTTGCCGAGGTACTCCGGCGTGCGCCCGACCATCAGCCCGGCGACGAAGACGGTGATCACCGCCAGCATCAGGATGCCGTACAGGCCGGACCCGGTGCCGCCGGGGGCGACCTCGCCCAGCTGCATGTTGAACATCGCGATCATGCCGCCGAGGCTGGTGAGGGAGTCGTGGGTGGAGTCGACGGCGCCGGTGGAGGTCAGCGTGGTCGCTGCGGCGAACACCCCGGAATCGGTGACGCCGAAGCGCTGCTCGATCCCCTCCATCGACGCGCCGATCGAGGTCGGCACCGTGCCGTGGTGCTGCGCCTGGAACCACAGCATGAACGCCGTGCTGGTGGTGTAGAGCGTCGCCATCACGGCCGCAATCGCGAAGCCCTGCTTGGTGTTACCGACCATGCGCCCGAAGGTGCGTGGCAGCGAGAAGCCGATCACGAGGATCAGGAAGATCTCCAGCCAGTTGGTCCATACCGTCGGGTTCTCGAACGGATGCGCGGAGTTCGCGTTGTAGAAGCCGCCGCCGTTGGTGCCGAGCTCCTTGATGACCTCCTGGCTGGCCACCGGGCCGCCGGTGATGGTCTGCTGGGTCCCGTTGAGGGTGGTGATCACCTGGTCGTGCAGGTGGAAGTTCTGGATCGCCCCGCCGGCCACCAGCAGGATCGCGCTGAGGACGGCGATAGGCAGCAGGATGCGCAGCGTTCCGCGGACCAGGTCCACCCAGAAGTTGCCCAGCTCGCCGGTGCGTCGGCGGGCAAAGCCGCGGACCAGCGCGACGGCCACCGCCATCCCGACAGCGGCCGACACGAAGTTCTGCACCGCCAGGCCGGCCATCTGCACCAGATGGCCCTGGGTGGACTCACCGGAGTAGGCCTGCCAGTTGGTGTTGCTGACGAAGCTGACCGCGGTGTTCCACGCCAGCGACGGGGTCATCTTCGTCGCCGGATCGTGTAGATGCAACGGCAACTTGTCCTGCACGAGTTGAAATCCGAACAGGAACAGGATGCTGACCGACGAGAACGCCAACACGCTTCGGGCGTACGCCCCCCAGGTCTGCTCCGCGCGCGCGTCGACACCGATCATTCGGTAGATCACCCGCTCGACGTGGAGATCTTTTTCCGAGGTGTACGCGCGAAACATGTAGTCGCCGAACGGCACGTGCACGACCACGACCGCGCCGACGAGAACGACGAAGAAAAGGACCCCGGCCGTTGTCGTGTTCACTTAGAACCTCTCCGGGAACAGCAGCGCACCCCCGAGGTAGAGCGCAATGAGGATGGAAAGCACTAGACCGACGGCGTTTTGGTAGTTCACAGCCGCTCGACCAACTTCTGGGCCACGCCGAGTGCGGCGAACACCGCCACAGTCAGCACCACATACACCACCGCGCCCATCTGTTCTCCGTCCCGTGCATGCATACGAAAGACCTCGACGAGCACCCACCACCCAAGGTCAGCTCGAAATTAGCGCCGGTGTCATCAGCCGGGGCGTTCGATTGACGGTTTCCTAACAGCGAGGCTGCGGCTCTTTACGGTTCCTTTACGGCCCGCCGAGCCGGTAAATGCGCTGACAAAGTGTGAGTAGGGGCCGGGGCCAATTATCGGCTCGGCGCAGGGTGGGCCGGATCGTCGATCAACGGCAGCCGTACCCGAAAAATCGTGCTGCCCTCGGTGGATTCGGCCGTGACCGACCCGTGATGGGCCTTGACGATCGAACTGACGATGGCCAGACCCAACCCGTTGCCCGAGCCGTTGGATCTCGATTTGTCGGCCCGAACGAACCGCTCGAACAACCTGGGTAGCAGGTCCTCGTCGATGCCGGGGCCGTCATCGGCGACGGTCAATTCCGCGTAGGGTGCGCCGGGACCGTCACGGCGGCAAGTGATTCCGGTCGTCACCGTGACCCCGGGCGGGGTGTGCACGCGGGCATTGCCGAGCAGATTGCTGACCGCCTGATGCAGCCGGGCGTGATCGCCGCGCACCCACACCGGCTCGTCGGGCAGTTCTTTGACCCAGTGGTGGGTTAACGCGGCCACCGTCGCGTCATTGACGGCGTTGCTGACCACCTCGGCGAAATCGACGTCCTCGGATTGCAGGTCTTGGCCTTCCCCCAGCCGGGACAGCAGGAGCAATTCGTCGACGAGCAAGGCCATCCGCCGGGCCTCCGACTCGATGCGGGCCAACGCGTATTCCGTGGTGGGCGGCAGCGCCGAACTGTCCTGGCGGGTCAGTTCGGCATAGCCCTGGATGGCGGCCAGCGGTGTGCGCAATTCGTGGCTGGCGTCGGTGATGAACTGGCGCATCCGCAGGTCGGACTCGACGCGATGGGCGAGCGCGCTATCGACGTTGTCCAGCAAGCGATTCAGCGTGTGCCCGACGATGCCGACCTCGTTTTGCGGGTTGGTGTCCTGCGGCGGCACCCGGACGCTGATGCGGTGGTCGTCGCCGGTGAGTTGCAGGGCGGCGACATCGGCGGCGATCGCCGCCAGTCGGCGCAGCGGACGAAGCGTGTAGCCGACCACCCACACGGTGAGCCCGGCGGTGATCACCAACGCGGCCGCGGTGAGCACGGTGGTGGTGAGCTGTTTGCGCGCGATGATCCGGTCGGCGTGGCTCTGCGACACCCCGACCACGAGGACGTCGGACCCGACGACGGTGCTGTCGACGCGATGCGGCCCCAGCCGGCCGAGTGTTTCGGTGCGCGGCGGCCCGTCGCTCCATGATTGCGCTTGCAGGTCGCGGACGACGTCGGCCGGGGCGGGTTTCGGTTCGTCTTCGGAGAACACCGCCGATGCGATCACGGTGCCGTTGTGTAGTACGGCGATGAGGTTGCCGGGGGTCTGGCCGGTGAACTCCAGCATCGCCTGGGAGATCGGCGGGGTGCCGGGATGCGACGAAACGTGTTCGCCGTTCGTGTATTTCGTGTACTGGTGGCTCAACGCGTCCAGGGATTCGGTGACATCGGCGTCGCTCATGATGTTGACGTAGCTGCGCAGGCTCAGCACCGAGACGATTCCGACCGTCACCAGCACCAGGCTGACCACGCCCAGCACCCCCAACAACAACTGGCGGCGCAGCGAGTGGGGAAACCACCGGGAAAAGCCCCCGGGCGCGGTATCCCGGTCTCGGGTCATTCCGCCGGCCGCAGCATGTACCCCACCCCGCGCACGGTGTGAATCATCGGTTCGCGCCCGGAGTCGATCTTCTTTCGCAGGTACGAGATATAGAGATCCACGATGCTGGTGCGTCCGGCGAAGTCGTAATTCCAGACGCGGTCCAGGATCTCGGTGCGGCTCAGTGCGCGGCGGGGATTGCGCATGAGGAAGCGCAGCAGCTCGAATTCGGTGGAGGACAGCGATATCTGGTCGCCGGCACGGGTGACCTCCCGGCTGGCGCTGTCGACCTTGAGGTCGCCGACTTTGAGGGTTTCGGCGCTCGGCGTGGGTTGCTGGCCGGACCGGCGCAACAACCCGCGCAGCCGGGCGACCAGTTCCTCGAGGCTGAAGGGTTTGGTCATGTAGTCGTCGGCGCCCGCGGTCAGGCCGGTGACCCGGTCCATCACCGAGTCACGCGCGGTGAGGAACAGGGTGGGGGTGTAGGCGTCGGACTGGCGCACGCGCTCCAGGATCCGTAACCCGTCCACGTCGGGAAGCATGATGTCGAGGACGAGGACGTCGGGGCTGACGCGCTCGAACTTGGCCATGGCCTCGCGCCCGTTGTGGGCGATGTCGACAACCCAGCCCTCGTAGTGCAGCGCCATCTTCACCAGATTGGTCAGCGCCGGCTCGTCGTCGACCAGCAAAACCCTGATGGGTGATCCGTCGGCGCGGGAGATCCTGGGCAGCTGCCCCAGGATCGCTTGGCGAGGGCGCTGCGCGCTGGAGTATCCCGGCATCACGGTCATGTTCCTACATTCTGGCAAGGCACATACAGGATTGTCACGGAGTTCATAGAGTTCTCAAATGTGAGCACACCGTCGATGACCTCGGCCGGGGCCCCGTGCGCACCCGATGGGAACCGAACCCGGCGCGGCGATGCGCCAGATCCGCTTGCGGCCCTTGCCGTTCCGCGTCCGGCGGTGAGCGGTCTGGGGCGGGCGCATCCAGTGTCGATGCCGCACAGGAGCATTCGGTGATCGGCATACGAAAACCGGGGCCGCGCACCAGATCGGTGCGCGGCCCCGGCGTCGAGCGAGGGTGTCAGGCCCAGCTGGACCCGACGGCGCTGTCGGTGCTGGCCATGTTGCTGCCCGCGGACTGAACCTTCTGTCCGTGGGAGTTGGCCTGCTCGTAGATGACCTGGAAGTTGCGACCCAACTGGGTGATGAACTCCTGGCATGCCACCGAACCCGCACCGCCCCAGAAGTCGCCGGCAGCAAGCACATCGCGAACGATGGCCTGGTGCTCGGCCTCCAAGGACGCGGCCTGGGCGCGGATCAAGGCACCGTGGGCGTCCACATCGCCGAACTGGTAGTTAATGCTCATTGGCTTTGCTCCTTAAAAGTGTTGTACAGCAGCGGTTTCGGCCGCTAGCTGCTGAGGATCTGCTGCGAGGCCTGCTCTTGCTGCTCGTAGTTGTTCGCGTCGCGAATCAGTCCGTCGCGCACCCCGTGGAGCATGTTGACGATGTTGCGGAAGGCCTGGTTGACCTGACCCATGGTGTCGTACGAGGTGGCCTGGGCCTGACCGCTCCAGCCCGAGCCGGCGATGTTCATCGACGACGCCCACATCTTGCGGGCCTCGTCCTCAACGGTCTGGGCGTGCACCTCGAAGCGACCCGCCATCGCCCGCATCTCGTGCGGGTCGGTCATAAAACGTGTTGCCATGTCGGCTGTCTCCTATCTTCAAGCTTCAGTTCGCCGAAGTCTTAACAGTTGGACTTGATGCAGTGGTGGCCGCGTTGTAAACAGATTACGGCCTGCCGGTTAATTGCTCGCCTCAAACGGGTGACATGTACCCCCTTTTTCCCATATCAGCGTTCCCCTCTCAGACGACAACCTGTTTGGGCATGACGATCGGCTTGAAGCCATAGCGGGGTCCGGCCCCGTAGGCGCCGGCGCCCTTTGCTGCGGCCGCCATTCCGGGCATGCCGGGCATCGCGGTGACCGGTTCGGCGGCCTCGGAGGCGACGGTCCAACCCGAGCCCTCGAGCGGGGCGGCGGTCGACGCCGCCGCGGTGGCCGGGGCGGCGGCCGACCAGCTGGCCGGCACCGAGAGGCCCCCGACCGCGGATGCCTCGCCGACGCTCGCCGAGGCCGCCGCGCCCAGACCGCCCGCCGGCGTCACCGCGCTCACCATCGCGCCTTCGGTGATGCCCGCGGCGCCGGCCGGCGCCACGTCACTGACGGCTGCCGCCGGGGCGGCCGAGGACAGGGTATGCCCGAGCGATACCCCGGTCGGGATGGCGTTCATGGTGAACCATGCCCCGGTGTTGACCGCGCCGTTGATGCCGTTGAGGACCGACGGGGTGCCCAGGAAGCCGTCGATCGACTGCAGCAGGTCGGTGCTCTGGAAGGGGAGCGAGGCGCTGACCGATGCGAGCGGGTCGGCGGCCGAGGTGATGGGCGCATCCAATGCCTGGACTGTGCCGCTGGTGGCGTCACTGGCCAGCGCGCTGTTGTCGATGGCCGTGGCAGCTGCAGGGTCGGTGGTCGACGTCAGCGGTGTCACCGGCTGCAGGGTGCCCGCCGCCGCGGACGCCGCCTGGTAGGTGGCCATCATGGTGGCGTCCTGGACCCACATCTCGGCGTACTGGGCCTCGGTCGCGGCGATCGCGGCGGAGTTGACGCCCAGGAAGTTGGTTGCGACCAGGGTGGCCAGCAACGACCTGTTGGCCGCGATCACCGGCGGGGGCACCGTCGCCGCGAACGCGGCCTCGTATGCGGCCGCCGACGCGGTGGCCTGGGCGCTGGCCTGCTCGAGCGCGGCCGCCGTGGTGGTCAGGTAGGACACGATGGGCTGGGCCGCGGCCGCCGCGGCCGCCGAGCCGCCGCCCGTCCACTGCTCGGTGGTGAGCAACGAGATGATCGACTCCCACTGGCTGGCGGTCGTGCTGATCTCGGCCGACAGGTTGGCGTAGGCGGTGGCGGCGGCCATCAGCGGCCCGGAGCCGGCGCCCGCGTACATGAGCGACGAAGTGATCTCTGGTGGTACACCCGCAAAATCAAGAACCATTTCTAATTCCGTTCCCTTCGGTGTGAAAACTGGTGCGTTGCTGGCTTATGCGCGCGTCGTTGTCCGCCGCCTTAGAGGCTCGACGCCTTCGGCATGACGATGGGCTTGACGCCGTAGCGCGGCGCACCGAAGCCCGCGCTGTTGCGGGCCATCGCGCCCATGCCCGGCATGCCCGGCACGATCGTTCCGGCGCCGGCCTGCGGCGCGGCGGCGGTCCAGCCGACCGTCTGCAGCGGCGCGGCGGCGGTGCCTGCCACGGGGGTGACCGAACCGGCCCAGGTCGGCGGCACCGAGAGCTTGCTGACCATGGTCGCCTGGCCCATCGCCGCCGCCGGCATCGCACCCATGCCGGCCATGGCGGGGGTGGCCGGTGCGGTCGACGCTGCCAGGTCGGCGGCGCCGGCCGCGGCGGCGGCGTCACCGGTGTCCGAGGCGGCGGCGGGAAGCAGACCGCCACCGGCCATGCCGAGCAGGTCGGATCCGGCCGACGCCCAGTTGCCGGCGCCGATGTTCAAGATGTTGGCGCCGTTGCTGGACAGGCCGAACATTCCGCCGAGCATGGACGGGTTGGTGTAGTTGCCGGTGCCGCCCAGCAGGTACTGGAGGATGTCCAGGCCGCTGGTGCCCGGTCCGGCGGTGGCAGCGGGGCTCGCGGCGGCGGAGACCAGGTCCGAATTCGACAGCAGGGCCTGGGCCGCGTTGACGGTTTCGGTGTCGCCGTAGCTGTTGGAGCTGATGCCCAGGGTGCTCGCGTACTGCTCCAGCAACGTCTGCGCCTCGGCCGCGATCGACTGGTAGGTGGTGCCGTAGGTGGAGAAGAGGATCGCTTGCTGGGCCGATACCGGGTCGGCGGCCGCCGGGGCGATGACGGTGGTCGCCGCCGCCGCGCCCGCGTTCTGTGCGGCCAGATTGGTGTTGATTCCGCTGAGCAGCTGCTCCGCGGCTAACATTTCTTCAGTTTGCGTTGTCAGAAAAGACATCCAATGCTCCTAATGTCGGAACGAGTCGACCCCCGGCGTGGATCGACCTGTGTGTGCACGTATAGACCCCTGTGCGTGTGCGTAAGGCTAATGACCCACACCCTCACGTTGCCCACCCAAAGGGCAGGCGTTACAGCCGTTTACGGGTTTTTAACGATAAGGGCGTCAGTTTTAACAGGGCCCTGTCGGAGGACATGGTGATGTCACTCGGGTCGAGGCGCCGATAAGGGAATTCGCGCGCGGCGCGCGGATACTAGACGATGCCCCTCCGGCCCGCATGTTGTACATCTGGCTAATTAGCGAGGCGATGCGATGCCACGCGGGCGGCCGTGACGCGCTAGATTCGCCGCCGGGCCCCCATAGCCCAATTGGCAGAGGCAGCGGACTTAAAATCCGCCCAGTGTCGGTTCGAGTCCGACTGGGGGCACCGGGTCGGCCGGGTTTGGCCGCGGACCGGCTCCCGGTGCGCCGCACTGGACCGTAGCGGCATCGCATGGGTTGTCGGCACGTTGTGATGATGAAACACCTTGGAGCGCAAGGGTGTTCAGCGGCTCACATTGGGAACGAGGGCGGGGCGGCGCCGGTCGCGTCGGCGTGTGCTGAGCCCGGGCTCAGTCTCCGTAACCACCGCCGTTGCCCTTGCCGTGTCCCTTGCCTGGACCGTGCCAGGGCGGGGCCACGGGCTGTGGTGCAGGCGGGGATGGTGTCGGTGGTGGGGCATTGCTGACCGGAACCGGCGAGGGCGTGGCGGTGGTCGCCGGCTCGACAGGTGCGTGGGAGGACGACGCGTCAAGCGCGAGTCCCAGTGGGATGAGAATCAGTACCGCCAGGCCGCCAGGACGCCCAGCAACTTTCGCCTGCGGCTCGTCGGCGGAATCAGTGCTGGGACGAAGGTGTTCGTCGGCGAGTTGGGCACCGGCACCTCGAGCGGCTTGGTAGCCGGGTGCCTCCGTGGTGCGGCCCGCGCGCCTGCCGCCACGTCAAGGCGGCCGTGCAGCGCGGCGCGCATCTCGTCGGCGCTGCCAAACCGCCGCCCAGGGTCGTGCGCCATGGCGCGTTCGATGACCATGATCAGCCGGGGATCGACGTCGGGCCTCAGCCCGGCCAGTGGCGGCGGCCGCCCGTGCAGAATGGCGCCGGCGAGCGCGGCCATGTTCTCCTGCGGAAACGGGCGGTGCCCGGCGAGCGCTTCGTAACCGACGACGCCCAGCGCATAGAGATCGTCGGCTACACACGCAGGCGCACCGGCGATCCGCTCGGGGCTCAGATAAGCAATGGTGCCGAGGATCTGACCGGTCAGCGTGTTGGTCGCCTCCGGAAGTTTGGCAATCCCGAAGTCCGCGACCTTCACGATCTCGCCGCCGGCGGCAATCAGGATGTTTCCCCCGGTTTGATGTCGCGGTGCAGGATGGCGGCGCCGTGGGCTGCGCTCAGCGCGGCGAGGACATTGTCGAGTAGGGCGCCCACCCGCGCTTGCGCCAGCGGACCACGGGCCATCTCGTGAGCCAAGGTTTCCCCGGGCAGCCGTTCCATCACGATGAACGGCTGGCCGTTCTGCTCGCCACTGTCGTAGACCGCGACGATATTCGGATGGTTGAGCGCCGCTGCAGCGCACGCTTCGGCGTCAAAGCGATTCCGCATGCCGCTCTGGGCGAACACCGCCGGGTGTAGGAGCTTGATCGCGATCGGTCGGCGCAGTCGGGTGTCCCAACCCTCGCGAACCTCGGCCATGCCGCCACTTCCGAGTTTGCCGCCGACCTCATAGCGGTCGGCGAGCAACACTCGGGTGTTCATTCGCTCTGCTAACTCCGTGGCACTGCGGTCAGAATCGTGCCGTCGTTTACCCCGACAGCGACGGCACAAAACTCCACCCCGGCTGCGGGCCGGCCAATCGGGCGCGCACGGGACGCAGGGGTCATGGTTTGCGAGGACGCGGAATCGGGGTAGGCGTAGCGCGCAAGCGCATTCCGGGGCGGTCTGATCGGGAAGAACGCTCGGGCGTTTATCGGTCTAGTACACAGTCCTCATATGTGAGAAGTCTTCTGATGAATGTTGCGTCCCTAAGTCACGATCTGTACGGATTCGCCATCGAGTTGCGTCAGCTGGCCTACTGCATGCCCGGCGGACACGAAGATCCCGTTGGTGCGCCTGAGCGAGCGAATGATCCAATACGCCCAGGAGGAAGGCCGCGACCGGTAGTCGATCGCTGGGCCTAGCGCGCGGTGTCCTACATTTTGCTGCGGAATTCGGGGCAGTACGACGCCGTCGCCGCCCCGATCACGGTGCCGGCCCCGTTGGTGCTCAGCCCCAGCGACTTCTGCACGTCGTCGACGGTTTGGGCCATGGTGTCCCCGCCCGCCCAGTCCGCGCACACCGCATGCCCGACGCTGATCATGGTCTGGTCGTTGCCGGCTGGCCAGCTGAGCCCCCGTTGGGTCAGGGCGCGCAGGAAGTTGTCGTCGGCGGCGTCGGCCGTGGCGGTCGGTGCGGTGGCGAGGACGACGAACGCGGCCAGGCCGATGGCGATCGGGCCGCTCAACCGTGCGGTGTTCTTCATGCGTTCACTCCTCGCCCTCAATGGTGCAGGAACCGAATCCTAATTGTGCGCGCCCGCATCGGCAGGTCGGAACGAATCGCGCCGCCGTCCCCACCGCCGAATGTGGCAAGCGCAGTATGTTTCGTCGTACGGTTGCGCGATCTGCCACCGCGAAGGAGCCAGCGCCGAAGTGACCGAGGATCCGCGGGGCGACGGCGTCTCCCGTCAATACGATCGGTGGGAATATCCGCCCCCGGTAACCGATCTCGCGGCGTGGACCACGAACCACTGGGATTGGTTCGACCCCTACTGGGCCCATCGGATGATGTGGCCGAACCGCGACTACAAGCCGGATCTCGACATTCTCGTCGCGGGATGCGGCACGTTCCAGGCGGCCGTGCTGGCCTACATGAACCGCGCAGCCCACGTCGTGGCGATCGACGTCAGCCGGTCGGCGCTGGATCACCATCGGCGGCTGAAAGACAAGCACGGCCTGGACAATCTGGACCTGCATCTGCTTCCCGTCGAAGAGGTCTCGGCATTGTCGAGCGACTTCGACCTGATCGTCTCCAGCGGCGTCTTGCACCACACGGCCGACCCGTTGGCCGGGCTGACCGCGCTCGGCGAGTGCCTGCGGACCGACGGCGCGCTGGGCGTCATGCTCTACGCGAAATACGGCCGGATCGGCGTCGACATGCTCGAATCGGCGTTCCGCGACCTCGGACTGTCCCAGGACGAGACGTCGGTCCAGCTGGTCGTGCAGGCTCTTGCGGTGCTACCGCCGGACCACCCGGTGCGCCCCTACCTGCGAAGCGCGACCGACCTGATGTCCGAGGGCGCCCTGGTCGACACGTTCTTGCATGCCCGCCAACGGAGCTACACCGTCGACGAATGTCTGGACCTGGTGGCCGCGGCGGGCCTGACGTTTCAGGGCTGGCTGCGCAATTCGCCCTATTACCCGCACGACTTCATCGCGCCGGCGAGCCGGTTCCAGTCGCTGGTGAATCAGCTCCCCGACGTCAAGCTGTGGTCGGTGATGGAGCGCCTGCAACCGTCGAACGCCACCCACTTCTTTCTCGCCTGCCGCCCCGAACGCCCGAAACCGGACTACGCGATCGACTTCTCGGCCGCGGCATGCTTCGGCTACGTCCCGCTGCTGCGCCCGGCCTGCGCGCTGTCCGTCGAGACGATCCACCTGCCCGGCGCGACGCTGAAACTCAACCCGGCTCAGCTGCCCTTCGTCCAGCACGTCGACGGTCGTCGCACCATCGGAGAAATCGTGGATCGCGTGGCACAGCGCGACGACGTCGGGCCCGAAGACGGGGAGCGCGTGCGGGAATTCGCGCGCACGCTGTTCCGGTCGCTGTGGCGGCTGGACTTCCTGGCGATGGCGCTGACCCCGACGTCCACCGGGTAACGAGGAAACCGTTGTGGGAGTTGATGTTTGATGGGATCGCGCGGCGCCGGCGCAGTGGCCGTGACGCGCGGACCAAGATTTTGGGCCCGCCGACCGCCCAGCAAACCGCCACTCATACACTGACCCAGCATGGGCATGCTGTTCGGCCTCGCGCCGTGGATCGTGTATTGGGTACTCGTCGGTAACGTCCCGTTCGCCGCGGCCGTGCTGGTTGCGCTGGCGATCGCCGCCGTCAGCCTGGGCGCCGGCGGCGTGCTCGGCAGGAAGTGGCAGTTCTTCGACTTCGCCTCCGTCGCAGTGCTTTTGATCCTCGGCGTGCTGGCCTTCACCCTCGGTGAGTCGTTCCTCGAGCGGTGGATACTGCCGCTGAGCAACGCCGGCCTCTTCCTGGTGACGCTGATCGGGGTGCTGGTCGGCAAGCCCTTCGTGGCCGAGTTCGCGGCCGCCGAACACGCGCCCGACATCATCAAAACCGAGCTGTTCCGCCGGATCGTCAAGATCCTCAGCTGGCTCTGGGCCGCGACGTTCGCCGCGATGACGGTGTCGTCGGCCATCCCGTCAATCCTGGAAGGTCCCGCGGGCCCCGCCGGGACGACCGCCGCCCTCATGCTGGACACCAAGACCCCGCTGTCCTTCCTGTGCTACTGGATCATTCCCTTCGGGCTGCTGGGGCTGGCGGCGGTGGCGTCGCGGCTGCTGCCGGACCGGATGCTGGTCGGGATCGACGACGTCGCACGGGAAACCTCGTTCGTCGCCTACGACGAAGCCACCATCGACGAGCTCTACTTCCTGGCCCAGGAGCACGCCAATCGCGAAGTGGGCCCCGGCAAGGAGGCCTACGCGGTCAAGGTCGGCGGGATGGGCACCCCGTTGACCGGGGACGAGTCCCGAAAGTCGTGGCCCTCCACCTACAAGGTGCGCGACAAGCGGAGCTGAACCCCACCGCGGTTCGGCTACGTTGGTTCTCGGCGGAGCGGCCCCGGTGCGCCGCACGCGCTCCGCGTCCGGCTACGGCCGCACCGGGAGTGCCCGCCGGAGCGGAGAAAAGGAGTCGCGAATGAACGCACCCAGCGCGGACGCCATGCGCGCGGAGACCGTCACCATCATCGGCCATGGCGGCGACGAGATCGAGGCCTACCAGGCGGTGCCGCTCGCGCAGGGCTCGCGGGGCGGCGTCGTGTGGATCCATCACATGCCCGGATATGACCTCGAGACCAAGGAGTTCGTCCGCCGGCTCGCCGTCAGCGGCTACAACGTCGTCGCGCCCAACCTCTACTCGCGGGAAGCCCCGGGCGCCGCCCCCGACGACGCCGCCGCCGCGGCGCGGGCCGCGGGCGGGGTGCCCGACGACCGATTGGTCGGCGACGTCGCGGGCGCGGTGGAGCACCTGCGCTCCTTGCCGGGGGCCAACGGCAAGTTCGGCGTCATCGGGCACTGCTCGGGCGGGCGGCACGCCTACCTGGCGGCCTGCTCGCTGCCGTTCGATGCGGCGGTGGACTGCTACGGCGCGTTCATCGTCGAGGATCCGCCCGAGGGCATGCCCAAGACCATGAAGCCGATCCTGGGCCTGGCCGGCAACCTCAGCTGTCCGCTGCTCGGCCTGTTCGGCCTCGACGACCGGTTTCCGGCGCCCGCCGCGGTGGCCACCCTGGACGCCGAACTCACCAGGCTCGACAAGCCGCACGAATTCCACTCCTATGAGGGCGCGGGCCATTCGTTCTTCTCCGTCGACCGTCCGGCGTACCGGCCGGAGGCCGCGGTGGAAGGCTGGCAGCGCATCGACCAGTTCTTCGCCACCTACCTGAAAGGCTAGGGGCCTCCCATGTGCACCTATCTCACCGAACACGTCGAGATCGACGGCAGCGGCAAGGGTGCGACGGGATGGTTCGGGGCCAACCGCGCGACGGTGTACGTCGACCATCCCATCCACGCGCCCTACGGCCACACGGTCAACATCGACGTGCTCAACCCGCAGCTCGGCCCGTCGGCGCGGGTGGCGCTGGAACTGACCGAGGAGAGCGCCCTGGCGCTGGCCGACGCCATCCACAAAGCCATCGGCCACGCACCGGCCGGGCTGGCCTCCAAGGACCAGTAGGTCAGCGATGACCGCCTCTGCCGACTATCCGCAGGCCGCCGCCGCCCGCGGCAGGATCGAACCCGCCCCGCGGCGGGTCCGTGGCTACCTCGGCGACGCGCTCGTCTTCGACACCACCGCCGCCCGATACGTGTGGGAAGTCCCTTACTACCCGCAGTACTACATCCCGCTCGCCGACGTCCGCACCGAGTTCCTGCGCGACGAAAACCACGCCCAGAAGGTGCAATTCGGCCCGTCGCGGTTGTACTCGCTGGTGGGTGGCGGCCAGACGCACGAGTCCGCCGCGCGGGTGTTCGACGCCGACGGTGACAGCGCGGTGGCCGGCACCGTGCGCTTCGAATGGAATCCGTTGCGCTGGTTCGAAGAAGACGAGCCGATCTACGGCCACCCGCGCAATCCGTACGCGCGCGTCGACGCCTTGCGCTCGCACCGGCACGTGCGGGTCGAACTCGACGGAATCACCTTGGCGGACACCGCTATTCCCGTGCTGCTGTTCGAAACAGGTTTGCCGACAAGGTATTACATCGATCCGGCCGATGTGTCCTTCGAGCACCTGGAAACCAGCGCGACGCAGACATTGTGTCCGTACAAGGGAGTAACGTCGGGCTATTGGTCGGTGCGGCTGGGCGACACCGTGCACGAGGACCTGGCGTGGACCTACCACTATCCGCTGCCGGCGGTGGGGCAGATCGCCGGTCTTATCGCGTTCTACAACGAAAAACTCGATATCGTCGTCGACGGAGTCCGATTGGCAAGGTCGCAGACGAAGTTCAGCTAGGTCTACCGCGAGTGTGATCTTTCCCTCGTCGCGGCCCCAAGCCTGAGAATTCCTTATATATGCCCAGATAGCGCGGTCACCTGGACTGTTAGCGGCGGGAGCGAAATCCGCCGGAAGCGGGTTTGTCTGACTTTCGCTACGGGTAAGCCACTGCGATACAGCGTGATTGGAAGTCTGAGCAGAACGTAAGTGCGCGCAGTGACGTAGCTAACGCCGAGCCTCT
This sequence comes from Mycobacterium sp. NGS33, assembly GCF_059812885.1. NCBI lineage: Bacteria > Bacillati > Actinomycetota > Actinomycetes > Mycobacteriales > Mycobacteriaceae > Mycobacterium > Mycobacterium sp. NGS33. The sequence goes on from NZ_JCALDN010000002.1 coordinate 207,366, forward strand.
CGAACTGCTTCGGTGCGATATGCGGCCAGTAGACTATCGAAAACCAGTCTCGTCAGTGCCTTTCGGTGCTGAGCGCCGGTGGATCCGATGGCCGGATCGTCGCGAACATCTCGGCGGCTTCGACACTCGACCACTAGAGCCGACAACCACAGCAAAGGCGGTATCAGCGTGAACGATGTGAACGGCCCTACGGCCGCGCACGACGAACGAGACGGGCGAGCCTTCGAGCTGGACACCACCTCGGTGGTCCGCGTCCCACTGCACAACGGCCCGATCAGCGATCTCGACATCAGCCCCGACGGGCGCCGGCTGGTGGTCACGAACTACGGCCGCGACATGGTCTCGGTCATCGACGCCAAGACCTGCCGTGTCTCGAGCACCGTCACCGGCCTGGCCGAGCCCTTCGCGGTCGCGATGAACAGCGCGGACGCCAACTATGCCTACGTCAGCACGGCGACCGCCGGCTACGACGCCATCGAAGTCATCGACGTCGTCACCAACTGGCGCATCGCCACCCACCGGCTCGCGCACAGCGTGAGCGGCCTCGCGGTGAGCCCGGACGGTCGCTACCTGTACGCCAGCAGAAACGCGGTGCGCGGTGCCGACGTGACGGTGCTGGACACCACCACCGGTGAGCTCGAGGTGATCGAGCTGGCGACCGAGACCGGCACCACCACCGAATGCGTGCGGGTCAGCGCCGACCGGCGCCGCTTGTACGTCGGCATGAACGGGCCGACCGGCGGGAGCCTCGCCATGATCGAGACCCGGACCCGCTCCGACAACCGCCGGGTCGGCGGCCGGTCGCGGATCGTCGGCGTGATCGAGGTCGGCCTGCCCGTGCGCGACGTCGCGCTCAGCGACGACGGCGCCACGGCGTACGTGGCGAGCTTCGATCCCGTGGCGGGCGCGGTGCTCGACGTGGTCGACACCCGGGCCACCACGATCGTCGCCACCCACAAGGTGCCCGAGATCACCGGCCCGCTCACGCGGATGACGCTGAGCCGCGACGGCGCGCGCGCCTACCTGGTGAGCGACGAACGCATCACGGTGCTGAGCATCCACCGGCAGGAGGTCGTCGGTGAGGTCAAGGTGTCCCACCACCCGTCCTGCGTGGTGGAAAGCCCCGACGGCGCCCATCTCTACGTCGCCGACTACTCCGGCGTGGTGACCGCGGCGCGCATCGCCTCGCCCGCGCCGCGGCCGCTCACCGACGCGACCGATCGCGACTTGTCGATCGCCGGCTGGCTGCCCGAGCTGCCGGAGTGGGAGCCGGTCCTGGCCTAGGGCCGGGTGGGGCCCAAAGCTGCCCCCGCCGAAGGGGATCCACCCATTCGATGACCAGTCCGGTCAGGCGCTGACACACTCTCGCCGAATTCGGGCTTAGGGTGGGAGGCGGCCGACGGCACAGGTGGTGCTGCGCCGAGAGTAAGGGCGGTGGATCAGTGGACGGCACCATGCAGGACTTTCCGTTGACGATCACCGCGATCATGCGGCACGGCTGCACCGTGCACGGCGCACGCACCGTCACCACCTTCACCGGGGACGGTTACCGGCGAACGACCTACCGCGAACTGGGCCAGCAGGCCGCCCAACTGGCGAATGGATTGCGCCGCCTCGGCGTCACCGGCGACCAGCGGGTGGGCACGTTCATGTGGAACAACGCCGAGCACCTCACCGCGTACCTCGCGTTGCCCTCGATGGGCGCGGTCCTGCACACCCTCAACATCCGCCTGTTCCCGGAGCAGATCGCCTTCGTCGCCAACGAGGCCGAGGACCAGGTGGTGCTGGTCGACGCGTCGCTGGTCAAACTGCTCGCACCCGTGCTGCCCGAGCTCGAGACCGTGCACACGGTGATCGTGGTCGGCGACGACACCGAACCGCTGCAGGGGCATGGCAAAACCGTGTTGCGCTACGCCGACGTCCTCGACGGCGAGCCCCCCGAGTTCGACTGGCCGCACATCGACGAGAACTCCGCGGCCGCGATGTGCTACACCAGCGGCACCACCGGCAACCCGAAAGGCGTTGTCTACAGCCATCGTTCGAGCTTCCTGCACACCATGGGCGCGTGCACCACCAACGGCATCGGCGTCGGGGCCACCGACAGCGTGCTGCCGATCGTGCCGATGTTCCACGCCAACGCCTGGGGCCTGCCGTATGCCGCGCTGATGGCCGGCGCCGACTTGGTGTTGCCCGACCGCCACCTCGACCCCCGGTCGCTGGTCCGGATGGTCGAGGAGCTGCGGCCCACCGTGACCGGCGCGGTGCCGACCATCTGGAACGGCGTCCTGCATCACCTCGAGGACGACCCCGACCACGACATGTCGTCGCTGCGGTTGGTGGTCTGCGGCGGCTCGGCCGTCCCGGTGTCGCTGATGCGCACCTTCGAGGAGAAGCACGATGTGCAGATCCGGCAGTTGTGGGGCATGACGGAGACGTCGCCGCTGGCCACCATGGCGTGGCCGCCGCCGGGAACCCCGGAGGACCAGCACTGGGCATTCCGCAGCACGCAGGGCCAGCCGGTCTGCGGGGTGGAGATGCGCATCGTCGACGACGAGGGTCAGGTGCTGCCGAACGACGGAACCGCCGTCGGCGAGGTCGAGGTGCGCGGACCGTGGATCGCCGGCTCCTACTACCTGGGCCGCGACGAGTCGAAGTTCGACTCCGGCTGGCTGCGCACCGGCGACGTGGGCCGCATCGACGAACGGGGTTTCGTCACCCTGACCGACCGCGCCAAGGACGTCATCAAATCCGGCGGCGAATGGATCTCCTCGGTCGAGTTGGAGAACATCTTGATCGGCCACCCGGACGTGGTCGAGGCCGCGGTGGTCGGGGTTCCCGACGAGCGCTGGGAGGAGCGGCCGCTCGCCGTGATCGTGGCCAAGGACGGCGCCTCGGTGAGCGCCGAACAGCTGCGAAAGTTCCTCGCCGACAAGGTCGTTCGATGGTGGCTGCCCGAGCGGTGGGCCTTCATCGACGAGATTCCGCGCACCAGTGTCGGCAAGTACGACAAGAAGACCATTCGGTCGCGCTACGCCGAAGACGGATACCAGGTGGTCGAAGCGCACGGGTGAACGCGGCGGGCCGAAAGACCTGTCCGCTCTGCTGACGGCCTGAGCCGCGACCGCTACCGTGGGAAGCCATGTGCCGACTCTTTGGCCTGCATGCCGGGACCCACGCGTGCACCGCGACCTTCTGGCTGCTGGACGCCCCGGACAGCCTGGCCCAACAGAGCAGGAGAAATCCGGACGGCACCGGCCTGGGCGTCTTCGATGAACACGGCCGGCCGCACCTGTACAAGGAGCCGATAGCGGCCTGGCAGGACGCCGCATTCGCGACCGAGGCACACCGGATGACCGGCACGACCGTCATCGCCCACGTCCGCTACGCGACCACCGGCTCGCTCGACATCCACAACACCCATCCGTTCCTGCAGGACGGGCGGATCTTCGCGCACAATGGGGTCCTCGAGGGATTGGACATCCTCGACGGGCGGTTGCGCGAGGTCGGCACCGACGACCTGGTGCTGGGCGACACCGACTCCGAGCGGGTGTTCGCGTTGATCACCGCCGCGATCCGGGCGCGCGACGGCGACATCACCGCCGGCCTCACCGACGCCATGCGCTGGCTCGCCGAGCACGTCCCGATCTACGCGGTCAACGTGCTGCTGAGCACGGCCACCGACATGTGGGCGCTGCGCTATCCGGAAACCCATCAGCTCTATATTTTGGATCGATCCGACGACGCGGCTTCGCGCGACCCCGAATTCGACTTGTGCACCAAGCGGATTCACGCCCGATCGGAGCATCTGTGTGAGCGGTCGTCGGTGGTGTTCGCCACCGAGGTGATGGACGACGAGCCGCGCTGGCGGCTGCTGCCGGCGGGTGAACTCTTCCATGTCGATGCCGGCCTGCAGGTCCACCGCAGCATGATCCTGCCGGATCCGCCCAGGCATCTGCTGCGTCGCGAGGACCTGAGCTCGCCGGTGGAGGAGTCGCAGCACGCGCTGCCGAACACCCGGCAGTTGGCCTGATCCGTGCTGGCAAGCTGAACACCGTGACAACTAAACGCGCCCTGGTGCTGGCCGGTGGGGGGATAGCGGGAATCGCTTGGGAGACAGGGGTTCTGCGGGGCATCGCCGACGAGTCGCCGGCGGTGGCCCGGCTGTTGATCGAGTCGGACGTGCTGGTGGGCACCTCGGCGGGCTCCGCGGTGGCCGCGCAGCTCGGCAGCGGCCACACCCTGGACGAGCTGTTCGACCGGCAGGTCGCCGAATCGTCGGCCGAGATCGATTCCGGGGTCGACGTCGAGGCCATCACCGAACTGTTCCTGACGGTCCTGGGCGAGCCGTATGAGGAGTCGCTGGACAAGACGCGCCAGCAGATGCAGCGCATCGGAGCCGTCGCGCTGGCGACGAAAACCGTTCCCGCGCCGGTACGCCGGGACGTGATCGCACGCCGCCTGCCGTCGCACGACTGGCCGGACCGCGACGTGCGGCTCACCGCGATCGACGTGGCCACCGGAGAGTTGACCGTGTTCGACCGCGCCTCCGGTGTCGATCTGGTCGATGCGGTGGCGGCCAGCTGCGCGGTACCCGGGGCGTGGCCGCCGGTGACGATCGGCGACCGCCACTACATGGACGGCGGCGTCGCCAGCTCGGTCAACCTGGTGGTCGCCGCCGACTGCGACACGGCCGTGGTGCTGGTGCCCTCCGGCGTCGACGCGCCGGCGCCGTTCGGCGCGGGACCGGCCGCCGAAATCTCGGCGTTCCCCGGCGCGGCCTTCGCCGTGTTCGCCGACGCCCCGTCGCTGGCCGCCTTCGGCCCCAACGCCTTGGACCCGGACTGCCGCATCCCGTCAGCGGTGGCCGGACGCGAGCAGGGCCGCCGCGAAGCCGCGGCCCTCGCCCGCTTCCTGAACGTGTGAGTGTGCCTGGCGCACAAGGGAATTCAGATCCGCTCAGCGCTCGATCGCGGGCGGGACGTCCCGGTCGTCGTCGACGTCCAGCGCGTCGAGCGCCTCGTTCGCCAGCGCCCGCCCGGTGGCGATCACCTCCACGGCGCGGTGAAATTCCAGGGCCCGGCAGGTCGAGCGCGGAACCTCGATGAGCAGGTCGGGCGGGTAGACCGCCAGGGTGTGACGCGCCAGCGCGGCCTGGGCGATGTCGATGGTGCGGTTCATCACCTCGAAGCTGCCCAGCTTCGGCACGTCGGATCCCGCGCCGGCTAGTTCCTCGGCGTCGTCCTCGGTGGCGGGCCGCTCGTCGTCGGTGTCCGACCAGCCGTCGGGCTCGCCGCTGGGCCCGCCCAGTCTGCTCAGCACCGCCCGCGCCGTCGGCCGATCGAGCAGCGAACGCGCGGCGGCCGTGTCCAGCAGCGCGGAGGTGCTGCGCACCATGCGGGTCAACCACTCGACGGTGGCGCCCGGCTCCGGCTCGCGGTTGCCGATCGTCTCGCTGCCGGACAGGCTCACCGCGATGGTCAGATCGGCGTTCACCGCGGCGAGCGGCGCCATCGGCAGCGGATCCAGGATGCCGCCATCGGCGAGCAGCCGCCCGTCGACCGCGTGGGGGGCGATCACGCCGGGGATGGCGATGGACGCGCGGATCGCCTCGTCGAGGGGGCCGCGCTGAAACCACACGGTCTTGCCCGCCAAGAGGTCCGTCGCCACCGCGGTGTACGGGATGGCCAGGTCCTCGATGGCGACCGGGCCCAGGATGTCGCGCACCGCGTCCAAGATCTTGCCGGCCCGCATCACGCCGGCCGCGCTGATCGACGGGTCCAGCAGCCGCAGGATGGTGCGCTGGGTCAGCGACTTCGCCCAGTCGGCGAACTCGTCGAGCCGCCCGGCCGCCTGCAGGCCGCCGACCAGCGCACCCATCGACGAGCCGGACACGCCGACCACCTCGTAGCCGCGCGCCGCCAGGGCCTCGATCACGCCGATGTGGGCGTAGCCGCGGGCGCCACCGCTGCCGAGGGCGAGTGCCACCCGGGTCGGCTCTGGGCGACGCGAGACTTCGTCAGGCACCCCTACATTTTGCGCGGCGGCGGGCGGTCGGGGGTCGTCCAGGGGGGCGCGGGCACTTTTTTCACCCGTGATCCCAATTACGCGCCGGGGTGAAAATCCTCGGGGGTGGTGCTACCCGCATTCGTCGTTGGCGGCCGCCCGCGCGGCCACGATCACGGCGGCCTGGCGGGCCGGGGTCAACTTCGACCACGGGGCGTTCCAGCTGCCCGCGGTGCCCGCGGGGGACGCCTGAACCATCGACAAATAGGGCTCGAACAGCGACGCGCCCGTCTTGGGCTGGGCGTCCATCCACTCTTTCGCGGCGTGACAGGCCTGGTAGTACTGCTCTTCGGTCGAGTCGGCGGGTACGTCGACCCTGGTCGTCACGCCGGCGGGGGACAGGCCGACGGAGCCCGGCGGCGGCGACCCGGGGCCGTTGGGGATGCCGGATTGCCGCGCCGATGAGGATCCGGGGGCCCCGGTGTGGGCGCCGTGCGAGCATGCCGTCACCGCCAGCGCGGCGGCCGCGGCAACAACCGCGCGCCGCCGCCGGGACCGATCACCGCACGAGCGCACGGTCTCAATCTATGCAACACTTGCTGCCGTGATGGAGCGCTTCGGTTTTTGCGAGTGTTGTCGGCCGTAACACGCCGCCGCTTGTCCTTTTCCGTTTTCGCCCTGGAGCCCCCTGATGTCTGTGCCCGTAGCCACCGAGGCTGCCCTGCGCCCGCGAACCCTGTCCGCCCCGTCCGCCGGTCCGACCCGGCTGCGCGTGCCCGATCTGCTCTACGCCACCGACCGGGCCGCCGACGACGTGCTCAGCGGGCGCTGCGACCACCTGCTACCCGAGGGCGGCATCCCCCAGTCGAGGCGTTGGTTCACCCGCATCCACGGCGACGAGGAACTCGACGTCTGGCTGATCAGCTGGGTGCCCGGGGAGCCGACCGAACTGCACGACCACGGCGGGTCGCTGGGGGCCTTGACGGTGCTTTCCGGATCGTTGAACGAATACCGTTGGGATGGAAGGGCTTTGCGGCGCCGTCGGCTCGACGCCGGCGATCAGGCCGGATTCCCGTTGGGCTGGGTGCACGACGTGGTCTGGGCGCCCCGGCCCGTGCCGGCGCCCATCACGCTGCCGGGCGCGGGGGTGCCGGGCGGCGGTGCCGCGACGGTGCAGCCGACGCTGAGCGTGCACGCCTACTCGCCGCCCCTGACCGCGATGTCGTACTACGAGATCACCGACCGCAAGACGTTGCGCCGCGACCGTACCGAACTGACCGACCAGCCGGAAGGAACGCCATGAGCCGCATCGACGTCGTCCTCAGATCCGCCCGGCGCCGGTTTCGGCGGCTGCCCGCCACCGAAGTGCCCGACGCGGTGCGCCGCGGCGCGGTGCTGGTCGACATCCGGCCGCAGGCCCAGCGCTTCCGCGAGGGCGAGGTGCCGGGGGCGCTGGTGATCGAACGCAACGTGCTGGAGTGGCGCTGCGATCCCACCAGCGAGGCCGGGCTGCCCGAGGCCGTCGGCGACGACGTCGAATGGGTGATCCTGTGTTCGGAGGGCTACACGTCGAGCCTGGCGGCGGCCGCGCTGCTGGACATCGGCCTGCACCGGGCCACCGACGTCATCGGGGGCTACCACGCGCTGGCCGGCGCCGGCGTGCTGAGCGAACTGGCGGGGGGCCGGGTCGATCCGGTGTTCGCGGACACCGGTTCGGCCGCCCGCCGCTGGATCTAGGTCGTCTCGTCGGAGTGCAGCAGCGGGCGCAGTTTGGCGGTCTTGTCGGGGGTCCAGCCGGGCGGTGACAGCACGGCGGCCCAGCCGTCGGCGACGTCGGCGACGTAGCGGTGGCCGTGGCCGTCGGGGACGTCCACCGCCACGGCCATGTCGGCCGACACCTGCAGGAAGGTGACGACCGGAATCCAGCGCGTCTGCGGCAGCACGTCATAGCCGCGCGGTTCGCGCAGCCAGTCGGGCTTGCTGAACAACAGGTCGGGGGTCCACCACGCGATGGGATCCGAGGCGTGCTGCAGGTAGACCACCCGCGGGTGATCCCACGGCGCGTTCGGACGCGTCAAATCCTTTGCGCGAGCGGCGAATCGGACGTACCGGCCGTCCTGGTAGATCGGCAACCACTCCGGCGACCCGCCATCGCGCGTCGACGTCAGATCGGTCCAGATGGTGTTCTTGAACGTCGGCCCGCTGAACAGCGCGCCGTCGGTGCGCGCCAGCACGTTGTTCAGGCTCAGGAACGGCGCCTCGCCGCCGAACGATCCCAGGCTCTCGCCGAACACCACGAGCTTGGGCCGCTGGCCCTCGGGCAGCTGGCGGATCAGCTTGTCGATGGCCTCGAAGAGCGCCTGTCCGGCGTGCCGGGCGTTCTCCTTGTCGACCAGGAACGACAGCCAGCTCGGCAGGAACGAATACTGCATGCTCACGATCGCCGTGTTGCCGTTGTACATGTATTCCAGCGCCGAGGCCTCCGCCTCGTTGATCCAGCCGGTGCCGGTGGTGGTGCCCACCGCGACGACCGCGCGCCGCAATCCGCCGGTGCGCTGCAGCTCCCGTGCTGCGAGCTCGGCGGCCGCCGTGATGCCCTTCGATGAGTCCAAACCGGCGTAGGCGCGGATGGGCTCGGTCGCCGGGGCTCCGTTGAAGGAGGCGAGCTGCTCGACGGACGGGCCGCCCTCGACGAAGATGCGGCCTTCGCGGCCCAGCGACTCCCACGACACCAGGGACTGCGGGCCGCCGGATCGCAGCGGGGTTTTCGGGGGAGCGGTGTCGGGATTGAGCTCCTCGTTGGCCGAGGCGAAGGTGTGGTTCATGGTGCGCATGGCGAACTTGAGCACCACGCCGTTGAGCAGCGTGATGGTCAGGACCACCAGGGTGACGACCACGATGGTCGCCGACAGCCGAAACGGCGCGAACCGGTCCACCTGGCCCACCAGGACTCTGACCAGCCAACGGGTGAATTGGCCCAGCTCGACCACCGCGAACAACACCACCAGCGACAGCACCCCGGCCAGCGGGTAGTCGTACCACTGCAAGTGCGCCACGCCCATCAGGTCGCGCACGTCGTCCTGCCAGACGTGGAACCAGATCGCCATGAGGACCTGACCGACCACGCCGATCGGGATCAGCACCTTCCACGCCCAGCGCGGCGGCGGCGGGCTGTGGTCCTTCTCGCGCATGAACCGCACCAGCCAGACCGAGAAGACGCCCAGGCCATAGCCGATGGCGCCGGAGAGCCCGCTGACCAGCCCCTGGAACAGGGGGCCGCGCGGCAGCAGCGACGGCGTGAGCGAAAGCCAGATGAAGAGCAGGCCCACGGTGGTGCCGGTGAATGTGTAATGCCGTACCCACCAAGGTTTTTCCGTCCACGGCAGGGTGGGCGTGGCGCGGCCGGGTCGCGGTGCGGGTACCGGTGGCGGTGCGGCGACCGGCTCGGCTGCCGCGGACTCCTCGACGTCGCCGGCCGGGAGGTGACCTGCCTCGGTGTTGGTCGCGGAAACCCGTTCGCTCATGTAAGCGTCCTAGCGGTGGGTGAAGTTCGGCGGGCGCTTCTCGACGAAGGCCGCCATCCCTTCGGACTGGTCCTGCGTCGCGAAAGTCGAGTGAAACAGCCTGCGTTCGTAGAGAAGTCCCTCGGCCAGGGTCGACTCGAACGCGCGGTTGACGGCCTCCTTGGCCATCCTGGACGCCGACCGCGACATCTGCGAGATGGTGGTCGCGACGGCCTTGGCCTCGGTCAGCAGGTCGTCGGCCGGCACCACCCGCGAAACCAGGCCGCTGCGTTCGGCTTCCTCGGCGCCGATGGTGCGGCCGGTCAAAATCAGGTCCATCGCCTTGGCCTTGCCGATGGCGCGGGTCAGCCGCTGCGAGCCGCCCATGCCGGGCAGCACACCGAGTTTGATCTCGGGCTGGCCGAATTTCGCTGTGTCGGCGGCGATCAGCACGTCGCACATCATGGCGAGCTCGCAGCCACCGCCCAGCGCGTGGCCGGCGACCGCGGCGATCGTGGGGGTGCGGACGGCGGCGAGTTTGCTCCACGGGGCGAAGAAGTCGGCGCCGAAGGCGTCGGCGAACGACAGTTCGGACATCTCCTTGATGTCGGCGCCGGCGGCGAACGCCTTGGCCGACCCGGTGATGATGATCGCCCCGATGCCGGGATCGGCGTCGAAATCGGCTGCCGCGCTGGTGACTTCGTTCATCACCTGCGTGTTGAGCGCGTTGAGGGCCTTCGGCCGGTTCAGGGTGATGATGCCGACCCGGTCCTCGCGCTCGACGAGAATGGTCTCGTAAGTTGCCTCTGTCATCCAAACCGCCTTTCTAGAAACTCAAGTCGTCGTCGACCGGCGCGAAATACGCCTCGACGTCGGCCGCGGTGACGTCGGGCAGCTCCGCCGGCGACCACTTCGGATTGCGATCTTTGTCGATCAGCTGTGCGCGGATGCCCTCCACCAGATCGTGCGAGCGCAGCGACGCCGACGACACCCGATAGTCCTGCACCAGAACGTCTTTGAGTGTTTCGAGGTTGGCCGCGCGCCGCACCGCCTCCAGCGTCACCGACAGCGCAATCGGGGAGCGGGTGGCGATCAGCTTGGCGGCGTCTTGAGCAGGTCCAGCGCCCGGGCCCGCCCCGTGTCCGCGAAGCGCGGCGACGATGTCCGCGACGGTGTCGCCGGAGAAGCATTCGTCGATCCAAGCGCGTTGCGCCGCAAGCTCGCTGGGCGGTGGCTCGACGGTGTATTTGTCGAGCGCCCGCTCGACGCCGTCGGTAACCACCGCACGGCGGAACGCCTCGACGTCACCATGGGGGACGTAGTGGTCGGCGAAGCCCATGGCGATGGCGTCGGCTCCGGAGAACGGCGCCCCGGTCAGCGCGGCGTGCAGGCCCAGCCCGCCGGGCGCGCGGGATAGCAGGTAGACGCCGCCGACGTCGGGGATGAACCCGATGCCGACCTCGGGCATGGCGATCTTGGAGGTATCGGTGACCACGCGGGTGTTCGCGTGCGCGCTGACGCCCACGCCGCCACCCATCACGATGCCGTCCATCAACGCGACGTAGGGCTTGGCGAACTCGGCGATCTGGGCGTTGAGCAGATACTCGTCGCGCCAGAAGCGTCGCGCCTCGACCCCGTCCTTGCGCGCGCTGTGGTAGATGGACACCACGTCGCCGCCGGCGCACAGCCCGCGTTCACCGGCGCCCGATAGCACCACCGCGCGCACCGCGTCGTCGTCGGACCAGCCGCGGAGGGTGGCGGTCAGCGCGTCCACCATCTGCTGGTTCAGCGAGTTGATCGCCTTGGGCCGGTTGAGCGTGATCAAGCCGACGCTTCCCTCGACTTCGGTCAGCACCTCATCGGATCCGTCGGTCAACGCCCTCGCCTCCCTCGGGCCGGTCCTGGCCGGTCCAGCCTCGAGGAAGAAATCTAGATCGTCGCGACCGGCACGGTACCCGCGGGTAAGGGTTATGTTTAACGCGACGACAACGGCGGAGACGATATACACCCCGAAAACGCCCAGGTCCGCTGGGAACCAGGGCTCGACGCCGATCGTTGAGATTGTGTTCGCACAGCTCGAAGCCAATTAGAGAGGATCCGACGGTGCGGGAGACAAGCAACCCGGTATTTCGTTCGCTGCCTAAGCAGAGGGGCGGATACGCACAATTCGGCACGGCCGCGCCCCCAATGCAGGGCTACGGGGCCGACCCCTACGCGGCTCCCTACGCGGCCCCGTATCAGGAGGCCAAAGCTTCGCGTCCGCTGACCATCGACGACGTCGTCACCAAGACCGGCATCACGCTGGCGGTGCTGGCGATCTCCGCCGTGGTCTCCTACTTCCTGGTCGCCCGCGACGTGGCGCTGGCCATGCCGCTGGCCCTGATCGGCGGGTTGGGCGGCCTGGTCCTCGTCCTGGTGGCCACCTTCGGCCGCAAGCAGGACAACCCGGGCATCGTGCTGAGCTACGCCGTGCTCGAGGGCCTGGTGCTGGGCGCCATCTCGTTCGTCTTCGCCAACTTCTCGGTGTCCAACGCCAACGCCGGGGCGCTGATCGGTGAGGCGGTGCTGGGCACCTTCGGGGTGTTCTTCGGCATGCTCGTCGTCTACAAGACCGGGGCCATCCGGGTGACGCCCAAGTTCACCCGCATGTTGGTCGCCGCGATGTTCGGCGTGCTGGCCTTGATGCTCGGCAACTTCGTGCTGGCGATGTTCCACGTCAACGGCGGCACCGGCCTGGGCTTGCGCAGCGGCGGCACGGTGGCCATCATCTTCTCGCTGGTGTGCATCGCGATCGCGGCGTTCAGCTTCCTGATCGACTTCGATGCCGCCGACCAGATGGTCCGCGCCGGCGCGCCCGAGAAGGCGGCATGGGGCATCGCCCTGGGCCTGACCGTGACGCTGGTGTGGCTGTACATCGAGATCCTGCGTCTGCTCAGTTATCTGCAGAACGACTAGCTCTCGTCAACGAAAAGACCGGCACGCCGCGTGGCGTGCCGGTCTTTTCGTGTGCGCTGAAGGCGTTGAGTGTGCGCTGAAGGCGTTGAGTGTGCGCTGAAGTCGTGTTGTGTGCGCCGGCGGCGGCCCGCTCGGCGTGTCGCCGCCCAGGCTTCACACCCAATGCCCAGGCCGCACACTCGATGCGGCGGGCCGCCGGCCGAGCGGCCTAGCTCAGCCGCTCGATCACCATCGCCATGCCCTGGCCGCCGCCGACGCACATGGTCTCCAGACCGAACGTCTTGTCGTGCGTCTGCAGGTTGTTGAGCAGCGTGGTGGTGATGCGTGCGCCGGTCATGCCGAACGGGTGGCCCAGCGCGATCGCCCCACCGGACACGTTCAGCTTGTCCTCGTCGATGCCCAGCTCGCGCGCCGAACCCAGCACCTGGACGGCGAAGGCCTCGTTGATCTCGAACAGGTCGATGTCGCTGACCGACAGGTTGGCGCGCGCCAGCGCCGTCTTGGTCGCCTCGATCGGGCCCAGCCCCATGATCTCGGGCGACAGGCCGCTGACCCCGGTGGACACGATGCGCGCCAGCGGCGTCAGGCCCAGTTCCTTGGCCTTGGTGTCGCTGGTGATCACCACCGCGGCGGCGCCGTCGTTGAGCGGGCACGCGTTGCCGGCGGTCACCGTGCCGTTGGGCCGGAACACGGGCTTGAGCTGGCTGATCTTCTCGTAGGTGGTGCCGGGGCGCGGGCCGTCGTCGGTGCTCACGGTGGTGCCGTCGGGCAGGCTCACCGGGGTGATCTCCCGCTCGAAGAACCCGCTCTTGATCGCTTCCTCGGCGCGGTTCTGGCTGCGCACGCCCCAGTGGTCCTGGTCTTCGCGGCTGATGCCGGTCAGCAGCGCGACGTTCTCGGCCGTCTGCCCCATCGCGATGTACACGTCGGGCACGTTGCCGTCGGCGCGGGGATCGTGCCATTCGTCGGCGCCCTCGGCCGCCGCGGCCGACCTCTCCTGCGCTTCGCCGAACAGCGAGTTCTTGGTGTCCGGCCAGGAGTCGGCGCTGCCCTTGGCGAAGCGGGACACGGTCTCGACCCCCGCGGAGATGAACGCGTCGCCCTCGCCGGCCTTGATGGCGTGGAAGGCCATCCGGGAGGTCTGCAGCGACGACGAGCAGTACCGGTTGACGGTGGTGCCCGGCAGGAAGTCGTAGCCGAGTTCGACGGCGATGACCCGCGCCAGGTTGTATCCGGATTCGCCGGCGGGCTGGCCACAGCCCAGGATCAGGTCGTCGATCTGGTGCGGGTTCAGCGCGGGCACCTTGTCGAGCGCGGCGCGCACGATCTGGACGGTCAGGTCGTCGGGGCGCATGTTGACCAGCGACCCCTTCATCGCGCGGCCGATCGGCGAGCGAGCAGTTGAGACAATGACGGCTTCAGGCATGGTGGTTCCCTTCAGATCCCTGCAGATCCCACAGATGGGGCTGGCTCGCTTGGCGGCGGGCGTGGTTCGCTCCGACCGGCGAGAACAAATCTAGTCGCTGCCGACCTCGGGGCACGAAGACGGGGCAGGACCGGGGGTGGGACGCCGCCACAGCCGCGACATGACGCTGCTGCGGGTGTGCCGCTGACCGAGCACCGGCGTCGCCGCGAGCACCGGCGGGCTCAGCGGTGGACGCTCCACCTTCTCGCCCAGCGCGTCGCACAGCGCGAGCAGCAGCGCGTCGGCCGCCAGTGCATAGGCGGGTGCCGACGGGTGGTAGCCGTCGGCGGAGAACATGGCGTCGGGCGTCGCGCGGAACTGCGGCGCCATCAGCTGCGCCAACGGCACCGGCACGCCGCCGGCCGACCGGACCGCCGCGGTCTGGGCGCGGGCGAGCTGCAGGCAACGCTCGTGCGCCAGCGACCGCAGCGGCTGGGGAATGGCGCTGATGAATCCGAGGTCCGGGCAGGTGCCGACGATCACCACGGCACCGCGGGCGCGCAGCTTGCGCACGGTCAGCGCCAGCCGCTGCGCCGACTGGCTGATGCCGTTGAGCGCGGTCACGTCGTTGGCGCCGACCATGATCACCGCGATGTCCGGCGGTGGACCGGCCACGAACATGGCGTCGACCTGACCGCACACCCCCTTGGACGTGGCGCCCACAATCGCCTTGGTGCTCAACCGGATTCGCTTGCCGGTCTGCTCGGCCAGGCCCCGGGCGATGCGCACCCCGGGCACTTCGTCGGCGCTCATGCAGCCGTAGCCCGCGGCGGTCGAGTCACCGAAGATCATCAGGTGCGAGTCGACCGCCATGCCGCGGTGCCACCGCTGCACGGGGCCACCGCCGCGCTCGTACACCCCGTCCGCGCGCGGCGGGATGTCCCATGCCTTCGGAATGATCGTGCGCGCGTGAGTGGCCTGGCCGACCAACAGACTGCGTGCCCCCAGGTAGGCGGTTCCTGTTGAGGCCAGCGCGCCCGCTGTGGCCAGGGCGATCGCCGAACGGCGTGGCACCCGCATGGTCACGCAATCGATTTTAGAGCCGCTGCGACGTTCGCGCGGGCGGCTGGAAAACGAACTGATCACGGTGCGAAGCAAAACTGGTATCAAATCAGCAATTTCCTACGTTGTACTAAGCAACCGCTGTCAAGCTGATGACAAGGGATGGCTGAGCGCCTTGGCAAACGGCTGAACCACACGCTCGGTCGCCTCGTCACATGCTGTATCGCACTACAACGGCGTAGGAAGTGTTGAGCATGACCGCACCTAGCAAGGAATCGGGGTCGTCGGCAAATACCGTTCGGCCACATGATGTCCTCAGAGCCCGCCGCGCCCAGGCGCGCAAGTTCGCCATCAGCGACGGCGCACCGGTCGAGGTCCTGGAATCCGGGCCCAGTGTGGCCGCGCGGCTGGCCAACCTCACCTCGCGGCTGACCATCCGGCCCATCCTGTCCGTCGGCAGCCACGTCCCCAACCTGCCGTGGCCCTGGGGTCTGATCGACCTCACGGCCCGGGTGCTGATCCCGGCGTCGGCCACCGTCCGCGAGACCATCAAGCTGCCCCACGCGTCGGCGCAGCTGGTGCGCGCGCCCGGGGTGCTGCCCGCCGACGGTAGCCGCCGCGTGATCGTCTACCTGCATGGCGGCGCGTTCCTGACCTGCGGGGCGAACTCCCACGGCCGGCTCGTCGAAACCCTGTCCAAGTTCGCCGACTCGCCCATCCTGGTGGTCAACTACCGTCTGCTGCCGAAGAATTCGGTCGGGATGGCGCTCGACGACTGCCACGACGCATACCGATGGCTGCGGCAGCGCGGATACCAGCCCGACCAGATCGTGCTGGCCGGCGACTCTGCCGGCGGCTACCTCGCGCTCACGCTGGCCCAACGCCTGCAGGAGGAGGGCGAGGATCCCGCGGCGCTGGTGGCGATCTCGCCCCTGCTGCAGCTGGCCAAGGAACCCAAGCAGGCCCACCCCAACATCGAGACCGATGCCATGTTCACGGCCGGGGCGTTCGACGCGCTCGGCCAGCTGGTGGCCACGGCCGCCGGCAAGAACATCGTCGACGGCAAGCCCGAAGAGATCTACGAGCCGCTCGACCACATCAAGCCGGGCCTGCCCCGCACGCTCATCCACGTGTCGGGCTCCGAGGTGCTGTTGCACGACGCGCTCCTGGCGGCGAGCCGGCTCGCCGCGGTGGGCGTGCCGGCCGAGGTGCGGGTATGGCCCGGCCAGGTCCACGACTTCCAGCTGGCCGCCCCGATGGTGCCCGAGGCCATGCGCTCGCTGCGCCAGATCGGCGACTACATCCGTGAGGCCACGGAGTAGACGCCGCACAGCGGGTTGTGCGGCGTCCGAATCCGCCTGAGACGATGAACGCATGCGGATCGCTCAGCACATCAGTGACCTCATCGGCGGCACACCGCTGGTGCGTCTGAACTCCGTCGTGCCCGACGGCGCCGGCCTCGTGGCGGCCAAGGTCGAATACCTCAATCCCGGTGGCAGCTCGAAGGACCGGATCGCGGTGAAGATGATCGACGCCGCCGAAGCCAGCGGCCAGCTGCGGCCGGGCGGCACCATCGTCGAACCCACCTCGGGCAACACCGGCGTCGGGCTGGCCCTCGTCGCGCAGCACCGCGGCTACAAGTGCGTGTTCGTCTGCCCCGACAAGGTCAGCGAGGACAAGCGCAACGTGCTGATGGCCTACGGCGCCGAGGTCGTCGTGTGTCCGACCGCGGTACCGCCCGACCATCCGGACAGCTACTACAGCGTCTCCGACCGGCTGGTCACCGAGATCGACGGCGCGTGGAAACCCGACCAGTACGCCAACCCGGAAGGCCCGGCCAGCCACTACGCCACCACCGGCCCGGAGATCTGGGCCGACACCGACGGCAAGGTCACCCATTTCGTCGCCGGCATCGGCACCGGCGGAACGATCACCGGCGCCGGCCGCTACCTCAAAGAGGTATCCGGCGGCGCGGTGCGCATCATCGGCGCGGACCCCGAGGGGTCGGTGTATTCGGGCGGCACCGGCCGGCCCTACCTGGTGGAGGGCGTCGGGGAGGACTTCTGGCCGCAGGCGTACGACCGCACGGTGCCCGACGAGATCATCGCGGTGTCCGACTCCGACTCGTTCGACATGACCCGGCGGCTGGCCCGCGAGGAAGCGATGCTGGTCGGCGGCTCGTGCGGCATGGCGGTGGTCGCCGCGCTCAAGGTCGCCGAGCGGGCCGGGCCCGACTCCATCGTGGTGGTGCTGCTGCCCGACGGCGGGCGGGGCTACATGTCGAAGATCTTCAACGACGCGTGGATGTCGTCCTACGGGTTCCTGCGCAGCCGCCTGGACGGCTCCACCGAACAGTCCCGGGTCGGCGACGTGCTGCGGCGCAAGTCCGGCGAGCTGCCCGACCTGGTGCACACCCACCCGGCCGAGACGGTGCGCGACGCCATCGGCATCCTGCGCGAGTACGGGGTGTCCCAGATGCCGGTCGTCGGGGCCGAGCCCCCGGTGATGGCGGGGGAGGTGGCCGGCAGCGTCTCCGAACGCGAACTGCTGTCCGCGGTCTTCGAGGGTCGGGCGAAATTGGCCGACGCGGTCTCGCTGCACATGAGCCCGCCCCTGCCGATGATCGGTGCCGGAGAACTGATCAGCGCGGCCGGCAAGGCCCTGCGCGATTGGGACGCGTTGATGGTGGTCGAGGAGGGCAAACCGGTGGGCGTGATCACCCGTTACGACTTGCTGGGTTTCCTCTCCGACGGGCCCCGGGGGCTGTCCGGGCGCCGCTAGCGCGCGGCCGTCGGCGCGCGCCGCGCGTCTCGCCCGGCCGCGACGCGCTCGGGTACTGTTTCGGCTGTCCAAGCTAGGGGTCCAGCTGACCCGGAGTGGAAGGTGGCCCATGACCGATCAACCGCCCGCCGGCGCTTACCCGCCACCTCCGTCGTCGCCCGCGCCCGCGGGTGGGGACCAGCCGCCATCGGGTGGTCAGGAGATTCCGCCGCCACCGGCGTCGGGCGCCGGTTCTTATCCGCCGCCTCCGCCACCGCCGCCCGGGGGGTCCTACCCGCCGCCCCCACCGTCGGCCGGCGGCTACGCGCCGCCGCCGCCCGGGCCGGCGATCCGCACGCTGCCGACGGAGCAGTACACGCCGTGGCTGACCCGCGCGCTGGCCTTCATCATCGACATCCTCCCGTACGTCGTGGTGCACGGCATCGGCACCGCGATCCTGGTCGCCACCCAGCAGACCGCCTGCATCACCGACGTCACGCAGTACTCCGTCAACCAGTACTGCGCCACCCAGAACTCGACCGTCGGCATGGTGGCGCAATGGCTGGCGTCGATCCTCGGGCTGTTCTATTTGATCTGGAACTACGGCTACCGCCAGGGCATCACCGGGTCGAGCGTCGGCAAGTCGGTACTGAAGTTCAAAGTGGTCAGCGAGGTCACCGGGCAGCCCCTGGGCTTCGGGATGTCGGTGGTGCGCGCGCTGGCGCACTTCGTCGACGCGATCATCTGCTTCATCGGTTTCCTTTTCCCGCTGTGGGATTCGAAGCGCCAGACGCTGGCGGACAAGATCATGACGACGGTGTGCCTACCGATCGACGGCGCCGAGAGGCCGGCCGTCACCTAGGCTGAGCGTCGATGAGCGACGACGCACGCCACGAGTTCACCGGACTGGCCACCAAAGCGATTCACGCCGGCTACCGGCCGGACCCGGCGACCGGCGCGGTGAACGCCCCGATCTACGCCAGCAGCACCTTCGCCCAGGACGGTGTCGGCGCCCTGCGCGGCGGCTTCGAATACGCCCGCACCGGCAACCCGACCCGGACCGCGCTGGAAGCGGCGCTGGCCGCCGTCGAAGAGGGCGCCTACGGGCGGGCCTTCGGCTCGGGCATGGCCGCCACGGACTGCGCCCTGCGCGCGGTGCTGCGGCCCGGCGACCACGTCGTGATCCCGAACGACGCGTACGGCGGCACCTTCCGGCTGATCGACAAGGTCTTCACCCAGTGGAACGTCGAGTACACCCCGGTCGCCCTGCATGAGCTGGACGCCGTCGCCGCCGCGATCACGCCGCGCACCCGGCTGATCTGGGCGGAAACGCCGACCAACCCGTTGCTGTCCATCGCCGACATCGCCGCCCTGGCAGAACTGGGCAAGCAGAGTTCGGCAAAGGTGTTGGTGGACAACACGTTTGCGTCACCGGCGCTGCAGCAGCCGTTGACGTTGGGCGCCGACATCGTGCTGCACTCCACTACCAAATACATCGGCGGGCACTCGGACGTGGTGGGCGGCGCGCTGGTCACCAACGACAAGGAACTCGACGAGGCGTTCGCGTTCCTGCAGAACGGCGCGGGCGCGGTGCCCGGGCCGTTCGACGCCTACCTGACCATGCGCGGCCTGAAGACCCTGGTGCTGCGCATGCAGCGGCACAGCGAAAACGCTTCGGCCGTAGCGGAATTCCTCGCCGGGCATCCCGCCGTGGGCACGGTGCTCTATCCCGGCCTGCCCTCACACCCCGGCCACGAGATCGCGGCCCGGCAGATGCGCGGCTTCGGCGGCATGGTCTCGGTCCGCATGCGTGGCGGCCGCGACGCCGCCCGCGACCTGTGCGCCAAAACCCGGGTGTTCATCCTGGCGGAATCGCTGGGCGGGGTGGAGTCGCTGATCGAGCACCCCAGCGCCATGACCCATGCGTCGACGGCCGGGTCGCAATTGGAAGTTCCCGACGATCTGGTGCGGCTGTCGGTCGGCATCGAGGACGTCGCCGACCTGCTGGCCGATCTCGACCGGGCCTTGGGCTAACGGCGGGTCGCCGCGGGCTGAGCCCGGATCAGGAGTGGTAGGGCTCCGCGCTGACCAGCGTGACCTGGACGGTGTTGCCGTTGGGCACCACGTAGGTGCGGGTCTCGCCCTCCTTGGCGTCGATCAGGGCGCCGCCCAGCGGCGAGTTGGGCGAATAGACCTCGAGCTTGCCGTCGTTGACGCCCTCCTGGCGGGTGGCGATCAGGAAGGTCTCCGTGTCGGACTTGTCGCCGTTGTAGTAGACCTTGACCACCGAACCGGGCAGGGCGACGCCGGACTGCTTGGGCGCCTCGCCGACCTTGGCGTTGTTGAGCAGGTCCTGCAGCTGGCGGATGCGGGCCTCCTGCTGACCCTGCTCCTCGCGGGCGGCGTGGTAGCCGCCGTTCTCGCGCAGGTCGCCCTCCTCGCGGCGGTCGTTGATCTCCGCGGCGATGACCGGACGATTCGCAATCAACTGGTCGAGCTCGGCCTTGAGCCGGTCGTGTGACTCCTGGGTCAGCCAGGTCACGGAAGTGTCCGTCATCTCGTCGTGCTCCTCGTATGTTGTTCCGCGAGTCCGCGTTAAGTCCTGTTAGCTCCGCCGCCGGGAGTGTGCGGGTGCCTCCCCGTGTGCTGCCGCTCCGTTTTGCTCACGTCCGCTAATGCAGCAACACGGTCCCAACCGGAACCGTGCATTCATCCATGTTACCACCGTGCAAACAGTTGATGACCCCATATTCGCAGTTCGCTGTGGATGGGGAGGTCACGCCGGGCGCAGGTAGGCGGGCACATCGGTGCCGCAGCCATAGATGTCGGCGACCACCGGCGGCTCGAACGATTTCACCGTCGTGGTCACCTGCACGGTGCCCGCATCCGACGGCGGGACCAGCAGTTCCCGGCGGCCCGTCTCGCTGCCGTCCTCGGCGCGCACCCGCACGATGCAGTCCACCGGCCGCGACGGATCCGATCGCGTCACGCTAATCGTTATCGACGCCGTCTGGTCGTCGATCACCCGATAGCCGGCCATCGTCCCCTTGACGTCGCTCGTGCCGAACCGGTGATAACCGATGACGGCAACGACGAGTCCGGCCGCCACGACCAGCGCGCCCAGCGTGACGACCACCCACCGCCGGGGGATGCGCGATCGCCGGGAGCGCCCGTAGCGGGCCTCCGGACGAGGAATCGGGGATTCGGTCACGACTGATTTTGCCTGGTTGTGGGCCGCCCGGCACCGGCCGGCAGCATGCGACGAACTCGGAACTGGAATTATAGGGTCAGACCGGGCGACCCCCAGAGGTGACAAGGAAGCACGTGAGCGAATTGCGGTTGATGGCGGTGCACGCCCACCCCGACGACGAGTCCAGCAAGGGCGCGGCCACGCTGGCCCGCTACGCCGACGAAGGCCATCGCGTACTGGTGGTGACGTTGACCGGCGGTGAGCGCGGCGACATTCTCAACCCGGCGATGGACCTGCCCGAGGTGCACGGCCACATCGCCGAGATCCGCCGCGACGAGATGGCCAAGGCCGCCGAGATACTCGGCGTGGAGCACACCTGGCTGGGTTTCGTCGACTCCGGACTGCCCCAGGGTGACCCGCCGCCGCCGCTGCCCGAGGGCTGTTTCGCGCTGGTGCCGCTCGAGGAGTCGATCGAGGCGCTGGTCCGCGTGGTTCGCGAGTTCCGTCCGCACGTGATGACCACATACGACGAGACCGGCGGCTACCCCCATCCCGATCACATTCGCTGCCACCAGGTTTCGGTGGGCGCCTACGAGGCGGCCGGCGACTACCGGCGCTTCCCCGACGCCGGCGAGCCGTGGTCGGTGTCCAAGCTCTACTACAACCACGGGTTCCTGCGGGCCCGGATGCAGCTGCTGCACGACGAGGCCGTCAAGCACGGTCAGGAGCCCCCGTTCAAGAAGTGGCTCGAGCACTGGGACGCCGCGCACGATCCGTTCGAGTCCCGGGTGACCACGCGGGTCGAATGCTCGGCGTACTTCAGCCAGCGCGACGACGCGCTGCGGGCGCACACCACCCAGATCGACCCGGAGCACGACTTCTTCGCCGCTCCCATCGCGTGGCAGCAACGGCTTTGGCCCACTGAGGAATTCGAGTTGGCCCGCTCCCGCGTCCCGGTGTCGCTGCCCGAGGACGACCTGTTCGCCGGGATCGAGAGCGACGCGTGAACCACCTCTTTCTCGTCGTGACCGCCGCCGGCTGGCAGGCCGACGGCCCGCCCCACCACACCGGCCCCGACTTCGGCAAGGCCAGCCCGGTCGGGCTGCTGATCGTCGTGTTGCTGTTGATCAGCACGCTGTTTCTGCTGCGATCGATGAACCGGCAGCTGAAGAAGGTGCCGGAATCGTTCGATCCCAAGCACCCCGAACCGGACCAGGCCGCCGACGAGGGCACCGACGCGGTCGGCCCCGGCGCCACCCCGGACGAAGGCAACGGCCCGCCGCGAGCCCCGGGACCCGGCGATGAGCCCGGCTGACCAGGCTTCGACGAATACCCTTGGGCTGGCGACCAGCCCGTACCTGCGTCAGCACGCCGACAACCCGGTGCACTGGCAGCAGTGGACCCCCGAGGCGCTGGCCGCCGCCGCCGACCGCGACGTGCCGATCCTGCTCTCG
The DNA here is from genome assembly GCF_059812885.1 of Mycobacterium sp. NGS33. Lineage (NCBI taxonomy): Bacteria > Bacillati > Actinomycetota > Actinomycetes > Mycobacteriales > Mycobacteriaceae > Mycobacterium > Mycobacterium sp. NGS33. The sequence continues at coordinate 229,698 of NZ_JCALDN010000002.1, forward strand.
GTGGGCTACGCCGCCTGCCATTGGTGCCACGTCATGGCCCACGAGTCGTTCGAGGACGACGACGTGGCCGCCGCGATGAACGCCGGGTTCGTCTGCATCAAGGTCGACCGTGAGGAACGTCCGGACATCGACGCGGTGTACATGAACGCCACGGTCGCGCTCAACGGGCACGGCGGTTGGCCGATGACGTGCTTCCTGACGCCGGACGGACGACCCTTCTTCTGCGGTACCTATTATCCGAAAGACGGCTTCCTGCAACTTCTTTCGGCCGTCTCGGCCACCTGGCGGGAGCGTCGCGGCGAGGTCGAGGAGGCCTCGGACCGCATCGCGGGCGAGTTACGCAGGATCTCGTCGGGCCTGCCGGGCGGCGGTCCCTCGATAGCGCCGGAGCTGTGCGACCACGCCGTCGCCACGGTGCTCGAGGATCGCGACGCGGTGCACGGCGGGTTCGGCGGAGCGCCCAAGTTCCCGCCGTCGGCGTTGCTCGAGGCGCTGTTGCGCCACTTCGAGCGCACCGGCTCATCGCAGGCGCTTGCGGCGGTGACGCACACCGGCAACGCGATGGCGCGCGGCGGCATCTACGACCAGCTCGGCGGCGGCTTCGCCCGCTACAGCGTCGACAAGGCTTGGGTGGTACCGCATTTCGAGAAGATGCTCTACGACAACGCGCTGCTGCTGCGCGCCTACGCGCACTGGGCCCGGCGCACCGCGGACCCGCTGGCGCGCCGGGTCGCCGCCCAGACCGCCCAGTTCCTGCTGGTCGAGCTGGCCGACGGCGCCATGTTCACCTCGTCGCTGGACGCCGACGCCGACGGCCGCGAGGGTTCGACCTATGTGTGGACTCCGGCGCAGCTGAACGAGGCGCTCGGCCCCGACGACGGTCCTTGGGCGGCAAGCGTTTTCGCGGTCACCCAGAGCGGCACGTTCGAGCACGGCGCCTCGGTGCTGCAGGCCCCCGCCGATCCCGAGGACGCCCAGCGGCTGGAACGCGTGCGCGCCGCGCTGCTGACGGCCCGCCGTGCCCGAGTCCAGCCCGGCCGTGACGACAAAGTCGTCACGTCGTGGAACGGCCTGGCGATCACCGCCCTGGCCGAGGCCAGCGTGGCGCTGGACGAGCCCGAATTGGCGCAGGCGGCAATGCGTTGCGCGCGAACGCTGCTCGGTCTGCACCTCGTCGACGGCCGGTTGCGACGCGCCAGCCTGGGCGGCGCGGTCGGCGACAGCGCCGCCATCCTCGAGGACTACGCGATGCTGGCCACCGGTCTGCTCGCCCTGTACCAGCTGACCGCCGAGGACACCTGGCTGAGCGCGGCCACCGGGCTGCTCGACACCGCCCTGGCCCATTTCGCCGATCCGCAGCAGCCCGGCCGCTGGTTCGACACGGCCGACGACGCCGAGCGGTTGGTGTTGCGGCCGGCCGATCCGCTGGACGGGGCGACCCCGTCGGGGGCGTCGTCGATCACCGAGGCGCTGCTGACCGCGGCGCACCTGGTCGACGGCGACCGCACCGAGCGCTACCTGCGGGCGGTCGGCGAATCGCTCGGCGCGCATTCGGTGCTGCTGGAGCGCGCGCCCCGGTCGGCCGGGCATTGGCTGGCCGTCGCGGAAGCCGCGGTGCGCGGACCCCTGCAGATCGCGGTGGCCTGCGACCCGCCGGCGTCGGCGTTGCTGGCCGAGGCGCGCCGGCTGGCGCCCGGCGGGGCGATCGTGGTGGGCGGGCCGCAGGATTCGTCGGCGCTGCTGGCCGGCCGGCCCCGGGTGGCAGGCGCCGATGCCGCGTATGTGTGCCGCGGCCAGGTGTGCGACCTGCCGGTGACCACCGCGCCCGAATTGGCGACCGCCCTGGGTGTCCCCGATCACTAGCGCGGGGTTACCCTGCGTCCCATGCCGAATGCCGCCAGGACCGAAGCGATCCGGAACACGGTCAACCGCTACATCGAATTGGTCGCTAAGGGCAGCGCCGACGATCTGGTCGAGTTGTACGCCGACGACGCCACCGTGGAGGACCCGGTCGGCGGCGAGGTGCACATCGGGCGGCAGGCGATCCACGGCTTCTACTCCGCGGTCGACAACCTGCAGCGCGAATGCGAACTGGTGACGCTGCGCGTCGCCGGCAACGAGGCGGCCTTCCATTTCCGGCTGACCGTGACCGCGGGCGAGCACCGGATGGTGATCGAACCGATCGACGTCATGGTCTTCGACGGCCGCGGCAAGATCGCCTCGATGAAGGCCTACTGGTCGCCGGAGGACGGCGTGCCCCAGGCCTAGCGGCGTGACCGTGCGGCCTCAGCCGCCCGCCAGCCAGGCATGGTCGCCCGTGTAGAACACCGCGAACCACATGGCGATGTAGTGCAGGATCGCCGCGATCGCGGTGAAGGCGTGGAAGAACTCGTGATAGCCGAACGTCCGCGGCCACGGGTCCGGCCAGCGCAGGCCATAGAAGATGCCGCCGACGCTGTAGAACACGCCGCCCACCGCCAGCAGCACCATCGCGGCCACGCCGGCCTGATGCAGGATCGTGGGAGCGAACCAGACGGCCACCCAGCCGAGCAGCAGGTAGAGCGGCACCCCGACCCAGCGCGGCGCCGTGGGCCAGCACATCTTCAGTGCGATCCCGGCCGCCGCGCCGCCCCACACGATGCACTGCACCAGCACCCCGGTGTTCTGCGGCATGACCAGCCGCGCGAATGGCGTGTAGCTGCCGGCGATGAACACGAAGATCATCGAATGGTCGAGCCGCTTCATCCGGCTGCGCGCGACGGGGGACTTCCAGTGCACCCGGTGATAGGTGGCGCTGACCGCGAACATGGCCACCGTGGCCGCGGCGTAGACCAGCGTCGAGTGGCCGGCGCGCGGCGACGCGACGGCCCACGACACCGATACCAGCGTGGCGCCGGTGATGATGGCCAGCCACGCCGAGACGAAGTGGATCCAGCCGCGCATCCGGGGCTTGCTTAAGAACTGGGCGGCACCCTCGACGAACTGTTCGACGGTGTTGCCCGGAACGATCGATTCGCGGTCGGGCTCTGGGTTGGGGACGGTGCTGGTCTGGCTGCTCATGTCTCCTGTGTCTTGTCTTCGCAACTGTCTTGGCTTCGCGACTGTCTTGGCTTCGCGACGTTTTCTTCGCGACGAGAGATTCCGGAAAGCCAGGGGCTGTTCAAGAGCCACAGTAGTCAGGGATGGTTACAGCACCGTGTCGGCTGCTCAGGTGACCGGGCCGAAATCGAGAACCGGTGAATACATCACCGCTGGCAGTAGGGTGAATGGTCGTGGAAATCATTCCGCCGCGCCTCAAAGAGCCGCTGTATCGCGTCTACGAGCTGCGGCTGAGGCAGGGCCTGGCCGCCTCGAAGTCCCAGCTCCCGCGGCACATCGCCGTGCTGTGCGACGGCAACCGCCGCTGGGCCCGCGACGCGGGATACGAGGACGTCAGCTACGGCTACCGGATGGGCGCGTCCAAGATCGCCGAGATGCTGCGCTGGTGTTCCGAAGCCGGCGTCGAGATGACCACCGTCTACCTGCTGTCCACCGAGAACCTGCAGCGCGATCCCGACGAGTTGGCCGGGCTGATCGAGATCATCACCGACGTCGTCGAGGAGATCTGCGCGCCGGCCAACCGCTGGAGCGTGCGCACGGTGGGGGACCTGGAACTGCTCGGCGACGAGCCGGCCCGCCGACTGCGCGGAGCGGTCGAGTCCACCCCCAGCGTCGCGCCCTTTCACGTCAACGTCGCCGTCGGCTATGGCGGCCGGCAGGAGATCGTCGGGGCGGTGCGCGCGCTGCTGAACAAGGAGCTGGCCAACGGCGCCACCGGCGAGGAGCTCGTCGACGCGGTGACCGTCGACGCCATTTCCGAGAACCTCTACACCTCCGGGCAACCCGATCCGGACCTGGTGATCCGCACCTCGGGGGAGCAACGGCTGTCCGGATTCCTGCTGTGGCAGAGCGCCTATTCGGAGATGTGGTTCTGCGAAACGCACTGGCCCGCGTTCCGCCGCGTCGACTTCCTGCGCGCGCTGCGCGACTACAGCCGGCGGGATCGCCGGCACGGCAAGTGACTCCCGAAGGCCTTAAGGGCCGGCGCGGCCGCGTGTCACACTAAGGACATGGCTGCGCTGTCGGCGGTGGTGTTCACGCTGAGCGCCTGGCTGGGGCTGTATCTGGTGAGCCGTGATCCGCGCAAGCCCGTCCTCGTGCTGGCGGCGATCGGACTGTGCGGGTTCGCGCTCGTGGTGGGTCTGGACGCGGTGCGGACCGCCAGTCCCGCCCACGCCGGGCTGCTGAGCCGGGTGGAGATCTACCTGGCGGCCCTCCCCGGCGTGGCGTGGTTCGCCGTGCTCGTCGAGCTGTCCCGGCCCAGCGACGGCTGGCGCTCGCGCTCCCGCGAGGTGTTGCTGGTGGCCGTCGTCGCCGCGCTGACCCTGTTCGGGGCGATGCTGGCCGGCAGCGTCGACGGGCCGCTGCGACCCGGTCACTGGGTGATGTTCGCGGTGATCTCCGTGTCGACGCTCGGCGCCGGGGTGGTCGCGTTGCGCCGCCCGCGGCGGCCCAGGCCGGCCGTGGGACTGGCGATCACCGCCACCCTGTTCTTCGCGCTGGCCAACGCGATCCTGATCATTCCGCTGGGCCTGGTGCCGAGCTGGGTCGCGCTGGCGTCGACGAGTTGCGACGTCCTCGGGCTGGGGGTCGCGGTGGCCCTGTGGGACGCGTTCGACGAGGGCCACGCGCTGCGCCCCGACATGCTCCGCTCGTTCGCCGGTTCGGTGGCGGTGGCGGTGCTGTTCGGCGGCCAGGCGCTGATCGGGCTGGCGGTGACCCGCGACGACGCCGCCGCGCGAACCGCGCTGACGGTGCTGCTGTTCACCAGCCTGGCGGTCGCGATCACCGTGCAGGTGCTCGCCGATCCCCTGGCCGGGGTGCTCGACCGGCTGGCGTTCTCGAAATCGCCTGCGCTGCGCGCGGATCGGGCCGCGCTGCGGCATACCGGGGCGGCGCTGCCGCTGCGCCAGGAGCACCCGCTCGCCGGCGTCGACGACGTCACTTTCGCTCGCCTCACCCGCCGCGCCCTGGGTCACTACGGCGACCTGAGCAAGCTGGTCGCCAGCCCGCTGACGGCGCTGCCGGTGATCGACGAGCGGCTGGCCGCCCGCGGCGCACCCGACCAGCCGATCGAGCGGGCCAACGAACTCAAGGCGGTGCTGGCCGAGGGCATCTCGCGGCTGAAGCCGCGCGACGGCGGCGACTTCGGCACCACCGAGGAGTGGCGGTACTACAACTCGCTGTACTTCCCCTACGTCGTCGGGGTGCGCGCCTACGCGCAGAACGCCACCGCCTCGGGTCTGGATCCGATCGCGCGGCAGGCGTGGCAGTGGTTCGTCACCGAGGTTCCCCAGCGCTCGCTGCACAACTGGCAGAACGCCGCCGCCCGGCTGATCGCCGCCGATCTTCGGGGACGGATCCCGGTCCCCAGCGACTAGCGGCGGGAACCTTCCGTCACGCGACCGTGGTGTCCCGCGGCCCCTGTGACTGGTGGGAACGCTGAGCCCGCCAGGGCTGGCGCGTGTCAAATATTTACCCCCCGGCGGGAATAGCCGGGTGAACCACCTCGTCTTTGTATCCGTGGCATGAGTTGGCAGTGCCACGAGTCGATATGGCAGTGCACGGGCGGCACCCTCAAAGCTGTTCGACCCAACCCGCCACCGCGAGGAGTAAGCACATGAGCTCTGTTACCGGCGTATCCAGCATCCCGGCCCGGCCCCTCTACGACGCGACCGACTCGCTGTTGCGTTTCGCCGTGCGCGCCGACGCGACCCTGACGGGGTTGCTCGGCTTGACCATCGCGTTCCTCGCCGACCCGCTATCGTCGCTGACCGGCCTGACGTCCTTCCAGGAATACGGCGTGGGCGTCCTGTTCGTGCTGTCCGGCCTGCTGGTGTTCAGCCTCGGGGCGCTGCCGGACGTGCGCCGCGTCGGCATCAGCGTGTTGGTGGTCAACGTCGCTTTCACGCTGGTGGCGATCCTGGCCGCGGAAGCGCTGCCGCTGACCCTCACCGGCGTCGCGCTGACCCTGGCCACGGCCGCCTACACCGCGGCGTTTGCCGGGCTGCAGTACCTGGGATTGCGTCGCCTCGAGGCGTGATCCGCCGGCCGCGCACCGTCACAGCTTGCGCAGCCGCAGCCGGTTGATGGAGTGGTCGGCGTCCTTGCGCAGCACCAGGGTGGCGCGCGGCCGGGTCGGCAGGATGTTCTCGACCAGGTTGGGGCGGTTGATGGATCGCCAGATCTCGCGGGCCGCGGCCACCGCCTTGGTGTCGTTGAGCGCCGAATAGTGGTGGAAGTGCGATTCGGGATCGGCGAAGGCGGTGCTGCGCATGGCCAGGAACCGCGAGACGTACCACTGCTCGATGTCTTCGATCCGGGCGTCGACGTACACGCCGAAATCGAACAGGTCCGACACCATCAGGGTCGGACCGGTCTGCAGCACGTTGAGGCCCTCGAGGATCAGGATGTCGGGGTGACGTACCACGTGCTTGGCCCCCGGGATGATGTCGTATTTCAGGTGCGAATACACCGGCGCGCACGCGTAGTCCGAACCGGATTTGACCGAGGTCACGAACCGCATCAGCGCCCGACGGTTGTAGCTTTCCGGAAACCCCTTGCGGTGCATCAGGTTTCGCCGGTCCAGCTCAGCATTCGGGTACAGGAACCCGTCGGTGGTGACCAGGTCCACCCGCGGGTGATGGTCCCAGCGCGCCAGCAGCGCCTGCAGCACGCGGGCGGTCGTCGACTTGCCGACCGCGACGCTGCCGGCCACCCCGATGATGAACGGCACCGGCCGGTCGGGGTTTTGCTGAGGTTCGCCGAGGAATTCGGCGGTGGCGGCGAACAATCGCTGCCGCGCCGCGACCTGCAGGTGAATGAGCCGGGCCAGCGGCAGGTAGACCTCTTCGACTTCCAGCAAGTCGATCTGTTCACCCAGACCGCGCAGGCCGACCAGCTCTTCCTCGGTGAGGGCCAGCGGCGTCGACATGCGAAGCGCGCGCCATTGCTTTCGGTCGAACTCCACATAAGGGCTCGGCTCGCTAAGCCGCGGCATAGTGCAAGTGTTGCAGGGGCGCCGAAAAGCCCGACGGCTGGGCTGGCGAAAGGGCGGCGCTGGATAGACTGGCGGCCGTGACTGCTGCACCTGACGCCCGTCCCTCGACATCCGTGATGTCCGCCCCGTTGGCCGAGGTCGACCCGGACATCGCCGAGCTGCTCGGCAAGGAGCTCGGCCGGCAACGCGACACGCTCGAGATGATCGCCTCGGAGAACTTCGTGCCGCGCGCCGTGCTGCAGGCCCAGGGCAGCGTGCTGACCAACAAGTACGCCGAGGGGCTGCCGGGGCGCCGCTACTACGGCGGCTGCGAGTACGTCGACGTGGTGGAGAACATCGCCAGGGACAGGGCCAAGGCGCTTTTCGGCGCCGACTTCGCCAACGTGCAGCCCCATTCGGGGGCCCAGGCCAACGCCGCCGTCCTGCACGCGCTGATGTCGCCGGGGGAGCGGCTGCTGGGTCTGGACCTGGCCAACGGCGGCCACCTGACGCACGGCATGAAGCTGAACTTCTCCGGCAAGCTCTACGAGAACGGTTTCTACGGTGTCGACCCGACGACGCATCTGGTCGACATGGACGCGGTGCGCGCCAAGGCGCTGGAATTCCGGCCGAAGGTGATCATCGCCGGCTGGTCGGCCTACCCGCGGATCCTCGACTTTGCGGCGTTCCGGTCGATCGCCGACGAGGTCGACGCCAAGCTCTGGGTGGACATGGCGCACTTCGCGGGTCTCGTCGCGGCCGGGCTGCACCCCTCGCCGGTGCCGCACGCCGACATCGTGTCGACCACCATCCACAAGACGCTCGGCGGCGGCCGCTCGGGGATGATCCTGGGCAAGCAGGAGTACGCCAAGGCGGTCAACTCGGCGGTGTTCCCCGGCCAGCAGGGCGGCCCGCTGATGCACGTCATCGCCGGCAAGGCCGTCGCGCTCAAGATCGCCGGCACCCCGGAGTTCGTCGAGCGCCAGCAGCGCACGCTGTCGGGTGCCCGGATCCTGGCCGACCGGCTGCTGGCCGCCGACGTCGCCAAGGCCGGCGTGTCGGTCGTCAGCGGCGGCACCGACGTGCACCTGGTCCTGGTGGACCTGCGCAACTCCCCGCTCGACGGGCAGGCCGCCGAGGACCTGCTGCACGAGGTCGGCATCACCGTGAACCGCAACGCCGTGCCCAACGACCCGCGCCCGCCGATGGTCACCTCGGGGCTGCGGATCGGCACGCCCGCGCTGGCCACCCGCGGCTTCGGCGACGCCGAGTTCAGCGAGGTCGCCGACGTCATCGCCACCGCCTTGGCGGCCGGGACCTCGGCCGACGTCTCGGGGCTGCGCCAGCGCGTGACGCGGCTGGCCCAGGAGTTTCCGCTATACGACGGCCTCGAAGACTGGGCGCTGGTCGGCCGGTAGCCGGCATCGCCGCAGGCAGGGTGGCCGGCGGCGGGGTTTGAGGACCTAAGTCACCAGTTGCCGCGACACGACCGCGTCGATTTCATGAACCTGTGTACGCGGGTTACAGTTACCTCATGGCCGAAAGACCCGTCGCTAACGCACTGACCCTGGAACTCGAGCCGGTCGTCGAAGCGAACATCGACCGCCACCTGTCCACCGAAGAACTCTGGTTCGCGCACGACTACGTGCCGTTCGAACGGGGCGAGAACTTCGCCTTCCTCGGTGGGCGCGACTGGGACCCGTCGTCGATGACGTTGCCGAGGCCGCTGACCGACGCCTGCGAGATCATGTTGCTGCTCAAGGACAACCTGGCCGCGCACCACCGCGAGCTGGTCGAGCACTTCATCCTGGAGGACTATTGGGGCCGCTGGCTGGGCCGGTGGACCGCCGAGGAGCACCTGCACGCCATCGCGCTGCGCGAGTACCTGGTGGTGACCCGCGAGGTCGACCCGACCGCCAACGAAGAGGCCCGCGTCCAGTACGTCATGAAGGGCTACCGCGCCGACACCTACTCGCAGGTGGAGATCCTGGTGCACATGGCGTTCGCCGAGCGCACCCACGCCGTGTTCTGCGAGAACCTGGCCGCGCAGCTCGAGGAGCCCATCCTCGCCGGCCTGATCGACCGGATCGCCCGCGACGAGCGGCGCCACGAAATGTTCTTCTCCAACCTCGTCGCGCACTGCCTCGAGTACACCCGCGACGAGACGATCGCGGCGATCGCCGCCCGCGCGGCCGACCTGGAGGTGCCCGGCGCCGACATCGACGCGTACGCGGACAAGGTGCGAAACGTCGACAAGGCAGGCATTTTCGGACCGGAGCAGCTGCGCCAGGCGATCTCCGACCGCATCGCCGCGTGGGGGCTCGCCGACGAGCCCCAGCTGCGGCAATTCGTCGCCGGCTGAGCCGGCCGGCACGCTCCTCACCCCAGCGGCCACGCGCGGGGACCGGTCGCGTCCCGCAACGTCGGCGCGCCTGCACAGCGGGCGCACGGCCACGGGAGTAGCGTCGTTCTCGATGGTCAGCGTCAAGCTCTGCTGCCAGGGCGGCACCTCCCGTCATCACAACGGAAGGACCGGCCCCGGTCCTGGTGCTGCGGTTCCCGTCGACATGCCTGTGCGGGTCCGCGCGGGCTCATCCCGCTCGAGGAGCGCTACGTGACCGAAATCCGGACCTACGTGATCGACACTTCTGTGCTGCTGTCCGACCCGTGGGCGTGCAGCCGATTCGCCGAACACGAGGTGGTTGTTCCGCTGGTGGTGATCAGCGAACTGGAGGCCAAACGCCACCATCACGAGCTGGGCTGGTTCGCGCGCCAGGCGCTGCGGCTGTTCGACGATCTTCGGCTCCTACACGGACGGCTCGATCAGCCCATTCCCGTTGGGACACAAGGTGGTTCGCTGCACGTCGAGCTCAACCACACGGACCCGGCGGTGCTGCCGGCGGGCTTCCGCAGCGACAACAACGACTCCCGGATCCTCAGCTGTGCCGCGAACCTGGCCGCCGAAGGTAAACGAGTTACGTTGGTCAGCAAGGACATTCCGCTTCGGGTGAAGGCCGCCGCGGTGGGCCTGGCCGCCGACGAGTACCACGCCCAGGACGTGGTGGCCACCGGCTGGTCGGGCATGCGCGAGATCGAGACCGCCACCGAGGACATCGACGCGCTGTTCACCGACGGCGAGATCGATCTGGTGGAGGCGCGAGACCTGCCCTGCCACACCGGAGTTCGGCTGCTCGGGGGCAGCTCTCACGCGCTGGGCCGGGTCAACGCCGACAAACGCGTCCAGCTGGTTCGCGGCGATCGGGAGGTGTTCGGGCTGCGCGGGCGCTCCGCCGAACAGCGGGTGGCGCTCGACCTGCTGCTCGACGAGACGGTGGGCATCGTGTCGCTGGGCGGCAAGGCCGGCACCGGCAAGTCGGCGCTCGCGCTGTGCGCCGGCCTGGAGGCGGTGCTGGAGCGCCGCACGCAGCGCAAGGTGGTGGTGTTCCGGCCGCTGTACGCCGTCGGCGGCCAGGAGCTGGGATACCTGCCCGGCAGCGAGAGCGAGAAAATGGGTCCGTGGGCCCAGGCCGTCTTCGACACCCTCGAGGGTCTGGCCAGCCCGGCCGTGCTCGAGGAAGTGCTGTCCCGCGGCATGCTCGAGGTACTGCCCCTGACCCACATCCGCGGCCGCTCGCTGCACGACTCGTTCGTCATCGTCGATGAGGCCCAATCGCTGGAGCGCAACGTCCTGCTGACGGTGCTGTCCCGGCTGGGCACCGGATCGCGGGTGGTGCTGACCCACGACATCGCCCAGCGCGACAACCTGCGGGTGGGCCGCCACGACGGGGTCGCCGCCGTGATCGAGAAGCTCAAGGGCCATCCGCTGTTCGCCCACATCACGCTGTTGCGCAGCGAGCGATCGCCGATCGCCGCGCTGGTCACCGAGATGCTCGAGGAGATCGCCGGCCCGCAGTGAGCGCGCCTGACCAGCGCGCTCGGCCCCGGGCGGGGCCGCCTTCGATAAACTTCCACGGTGGCGAAACGACCCGACACCCAGACCTGGCGCTACTGGCGCACGGTGGTGGGTGTGGCCGCCGCCGTCGCGGTGCTGGTCATCGGCGGGCTCACCGGTCACGTGACACGCGCCGACGACCTGAGCTGCTCGGTCGTCAAATGCGTCGCCCTGACCTTCGATGACGGGCCGGGGCCGTTCGACGAGCGGCTGCTGCAGATCCTCAAGGACAACGACGCCAAGGCGACGTTCTTCCTGATCGGCAACAAGGTGGCCGCCAACCCGGGCGGCGCCAAGCGCATCGCCGACGCCGGGATGGAGATCGGCAGCCACACCTGGGAACACCCCAACATGACCACGATCCCGCGCGAGGACATCGCCGCCCAGTTCACCAAGGCCAACGAGGCGATCGCCGCCGCGACCGGGCGCACCCCGAACCTGTACCGCCCCGCGGGCGGGCTGTCCGACCCCGTGGTGCGCCAGACCGCCGGCCAATTCGGGCTGGCCGAAATCCTCTGGGACGTCATCCCTTTCGACTGGGCGAACGACTCGAACTCCGCCGCGACGCGCTACATGCTGATGACCTACATCAAGCCGGGCTCGGTGGTGCTGTTGCACAGCACCTACTCGAGCACCGTCGACCTGGTGTACCAGTTCATCCCGGTGCTCAAGGCCAACGGCTACCGCATGGTGACGGTCAGCGACCTGCTGGGACCACGAGCGTCCGGCAGCAGCTACGGCGGCCGGGAAAACGGTCCGCCCGTCAACGGCCTGCACGACATCCCGCCCGCCGACATTCCCACGCTGCCCAACACGCCCTCACCCAAACCGATGCCCAACTTCCCGATCACCGACATCCCAGGACAGAACTCCGGCGGGCCGAACAACGGTGCGTAAAGCCGATTTCGGTCCGCGCACGACTGTAGGGTGATCATCGTGGGCTGGCTTCGGGATCGGCTTCCGCGACAGTGGCGTGCGTCCGCGCGGCGGCCGGCCGCCGGTTCGCGAAAGTCCTTTCGACGATGGCTGTTTCAATACGGGTTCGATCTGAGCCTGTCCTACGTGTTGGCCGTCGTCGAGGCGGCCGCCATCCTGATTCCGTTGCGGGGACACACTTCCGTCGGCGACAACGCGGACTTCGCGCGGCAGAACACGGTGCCGGTGGCGCTGCTCATCGTGCTGGGCATCGTCAGTGTCGCGGTGGCCGGCGCCGTGAGTCTGGCGCCCACGGTGCGCTGGTACGTCGCGGGTGACGATCCCACCCCGCAACAGCGCGAAGCCGTGATGAAGCTGGCCGGACGTCAGTCGGCGATCCTGGCGACGTCCTGGGCGATGACCGGCGGGATCTTCATCCTGCTGAATCTGACTGGCGGGCCGCGGCTTCTGCTGCCCATCGTGCTCGGCGTGCTGCTCGGCGGATCGGCCGCCGCCGGCACCGGGATGCTGCTCGCCCAGCGCACCCTGCGGCCCATCATGCGCGTCGCCACGCTGGGCGCCGAGCCGCGCCTGGCGGTGCCGAGCGTGTACGCGCGGCTGGTTCTGCTGTGGTTTCTGTGCAGCGCCTTTCCCATCGCCGTGATCGCGACGCTGGTCGTGTTGCGCTCATACGGCTGGCTGATCGAGAAGTCCGCGTCGTTGGACGTGCCGATCCTGGTGGTGTCGTTGGCGGCCCTGGTGCTGGGGCTGCCGACGATGATCTTGACCTCGCGGTCCATCTCGGACCCGGTCGGCGAGGTCGTCGACGCGATGGCCGAGGTCGAGCATGGCCGCATGGAAACCTACGTCGGCGCCTACGAACGTTCCCAAATCGGCCGTCTACAAACGGGATTCAACCGGATGGTGGCCGGGCTCGCCGAGCGCGACCGGCTGCGTGACCTGTTCGGGCGCCACGTCGGGGCCGACGTCGCGCAGCGCGCGCTCCAGGAGGGGGCGTCCCTGTCGGGCGACGTGGTCGAAGCGGCGGTGCTGTTCATCGACCTGGTGGGCTCTACCCAGCTCGCGGAAAGCCGTCCTCCCCAAGAGGTCGCCGAGGTGCTCAACGACTTCTTCCGCATCGTGGTGCACGCCGTCGACGAACATCACGGTCTGGTCAACAAGTTCGCCGGCGACGCCGTACTGGCCGTCTTCGGGGTGCCGCTGCCGACCAGCGACCCGGCATCGTCGGCCCTGGCGACCGCCCGTGCCCTCGGCTCCCAACTGCGGCGGCTGCCGGTCGATTTCGGTATCGGTGTCTCCGCGGGCCGGGTGTTCGCCGGCAACATCGGCGCCGAAAACCGGTACGAGTACACCGTGATCGGTGACGCGGTCAACGAGGCCGCGCGGCTGGCCGACCTCGCCAAGACCTCCGACCGGCGGATCCTGTGTTCGGCCGGGGCCGTCGACGCCGCCGGGGAGGCCGAGCGCGCGCAGTGGGCCGAGTGCTATTCCACCGTCCTGCGCGGGCGATCCGAGGCCACCCACATCTCGGCGCCGACGGGCCCGGCGAGCTAGCCGGGGCGGGTCAGGACTTCGAGACCTTCAGCGCGGCAATGATCTTGCCGACGAGACCCGCCGAGGCGGCGTCACCGATGGGTGTGCTGCCGATGAACACGGTGACCGGCTTGGTGTCGACGGCGATGATGGTCACCGAGTCGCCCTTGACGTTGCGGCTGGGATCGGCGATCGTGACGTCGGCGTCGACGCGGACCGCCTTGGTGCCGTCGACGGTGATCGACGCCGACTTCGTCGGCCCGAGCGTGGGCTGGGCGTTCGCGTAGCCGGGGCCGGCGACGATGCATTGCATCAACTTCGTGGCCTGCGCCGTAAGGTCCATGCTGGCAACGAAATTGGTGACGCCGACCTCGGCGGTCATCATCCACTGGTTGGCCCCGGGCACGTCCTGGGCGACGCCCAGCCCGCCGATCAGGTTGGGGCCCTGGTCGTCGGAGAACACCGTCCACCCGCCGGGCGCCGCGCTGGCCGGGAACGAGAGCTTGCCCGCGGCGATCGAGTCGGTGCGGGGCATCTCCCCGCCGGACACGTTCGGGGTGCAATCGGTCGCGTTCTGCGCGGAGTTCTTCGGTGTGGAGACCGACGTGCTCGTGGTCGACGGGGCGGCGGCCGGTTTGTTGTCGTGGCCGCCGCGCATCACCAGCAGCGTGGCGACCAGCGCGATTACCGCGAGCACGACCAGACCCGCGACGATCAACCACGGCAGCTTGGAGCCGGGCCCACCCGGCGGTGGCCCCGGGGGATATGGGCCGCCCGGCCCGCCCGGCGGAAACTGCTGTCCGGGTTGGGGATACGGCTGGTTCGGGTAGGCGGGGCCGCCGGGCGCATACGGGTACGGCCCACCCGGCGGCGGGTAGCCGTAGGGACCGCCCTGCGGATAGGGACCGGGACCGCCCTGGGGGTAAGGACCGGGCGCGCCGCCCGGCGGCTGGCCACCCCAATTCGGGTCCTGCCCATACGGATTGCTTCCGTAGGGTCCCTGGCCGTAGGGGCCACCGGGAGGAGCCGTCATGGAAAAACCACCCTTACTCTCGTCGGCCAACGCCGTCACCGGATGACGGGCGGCTCAGTCTTCGGGCTTGACCTTGGCCATCGCCAGCACGTCGAGCCGCCGGTCGAGTTCCTCGATCGACAGCTTCTCGCCGATCAGCCCGCGGTCGATCACCGTCTGGCGAATCGTCTTGCGCTCCTTGAGCGCTTGCTTGGCCACCGCGGCGGCCTCCTCGTAGCCGATCGCCGAGTTCAGCGGCGTCACGATGGACGGCGACGACTCGGCCAGCTCGCGCAGGTGCTCCACGTTGGCCGCCAGGCCGACGATGCAGCGCTCGGCGAACAGCCTCGACACGTTGGTCAGCAGCTTGAACGACTCCAGGATGTTGCGCGCCATCATCGGGATGTAGACGTTGAGCTCGAACGCGCCCGACAATCCCCCGACGGCCACCGCGGCGTCGTTGCCGATCACCTGCGCGGCGACCTGGGTAACCGCCTCTGGCAGAACGGGATTGACCTTGCCCGGCATGATCGAGCTGCCCGGCTGCAGGTCGGGCAACTGGATCTCGGCCAGGCCGGTCAGCGGGCCCGAGCCCATCCAGCGGACGTCGTTGGCGATCTTGGTCAGCGACACCGCGATGGTGCGCAGCGCGCCGGACGCCTCGACCAGGCCGTCGCGCGCCGCCTGGGCCTCGAACGAGTTTGCGGCCGTGCGTAATTCGCTCAGGCCGGTGGAAGCCACCAGCGTCTCGACCACCTTGGCGCCGAAGCCGTCGGGGGCGTTCAGGCCGGTGCCGACCGCGGTGCCGCCGATGGCCAGCTCACCCAGCCGGGGCAGCGTCGCGCGCACCCGCTCGATGCCCGCCTCGATCTGGCGGGCGTATCCGCTGAATTCCTGGCCGAGCGTCACCGGGACGGCGTCCATCAGGTGGGTGCGGCCCGACTTGACCACGGTGTGCCACTCGCGGGCCTTGCCGGCCAGGGCGTCGTGCAGCACCTCGAGCGCCGGAATCAGATGGCGCACAGCTGCTTCGGTGGCCGCGATGTGGGTGGCGGTGGGGAAGGTGTCGTTCGACGACTGCGACATGTTGACGTCGTCGTTGGGATGCACCGTCACGCCGTTGGCGGCCGCGATGCTGGCGATCACCTCGTTGGTGTTCATGTTGGAACTGGTGCCCGAACCGGTCTGGAACACGTCGATGGGGAACTGGTCGTCGTGCTGGCCGTCGGCGATCTCGCCCGCCGCGGCGATGATCGCGTCGGCCTTCTCCCGCGCCAGCAGCCCCAGGTCCTTGTTGACCTGCGCGCAGGCGCCCTTCAGCAGGCCCAGCGCGCGGATCTGGGTGCGCTCGAGCCCGCGGCCCGAGATCGGAAAGTTCTCGACCGCACGCTGGGTCTGCGCGCGCCACAACGCTTTTGCGGGTACGCGGACCTCTCCCATGGTGTCGTGCTCGATGCGGTACTCGGTGTCATCGGAGCTGTTCACGGCCATAGATTGGTTTTCCTCGTTCTTCGATCGGTGGTCAGGGCAGGGGATAGGCGGCGGAGGTATCGCCGGTGAAGTCGATGGCGGAGTACTCGTTGAGCTTCGACAGCCGGTGGTAGGCCTCGATCATGCGCACGGTGCCCGACTTCGACCGCATGACGATCGACTGGGTGGTGCAGCCACCGGGGTAGTACTGCACGCCCTTGAGCAGGTCGCCGCTGGTGACCCCGGTGGCGCAGAAGAACACGTTCTCCCCGGACACCAGGTCCTCGGTGGTCAGCACCTGGTCGAGGTCGTAGCCGGCGTCGATGGCCTTCTGGCGTTCCTCGTCGTCGGTGGGGGCCAGCTGCGCCTGGATCGCCCCGCCCATGCACCGGATGGCGGCGGCGGCGATGATGCCTTCCGGCGTGCCGCCGATCCCGGCCAGCATGTCGGTGCCCGAATGCGGCCGGCAGGCCGAGATCGCGCCGGCCACGTCGCCGTCGGTGATCAGCCGGATGCGGGCGCCGGTCGCCCGGACCTCGTGGATCAGCTGGGCGTGCCGCGGCCGGTCCAGGATGCACACGGTCATGTCGCGCACCGACAACGCCTTGACCTTGGCGACGGCCTTGATGTTCTCGGCGATCGGCGCGGTGATGTCGAGCACGTGAGCGGCCTCGGGCCCGACGGCGATCTTGTTCATGTAGAACACCGCCGACGGGTCGAACATCGCGCCGCGGTCGGCCACCGCCAACACGGAGATGGCGTTGGGCATGCCCTTGCTCATCAGCGTGGTGCCGTCGATGGGGTCGACGGCGAAGTCGCACTCCGCGCCGTCGCCGTTGCCGACCTCCTCGCCGTTGTAGAGCATCGGCGCGTGGTCCTTTTCGCCCTCGCCGATGACGACGACGCCGCGCATGGACACCGTGTTGACCAGCTCGCGCATCGCATCGACGGCCGCCCCGTCGCCGCCCTCTTTGTCGCCCCGGCCGACCCAGCGACCTGCGGCCATGGCCCCGGCCTCGGTGACGCGTACCAGCTCCAAAGCCAGGTTGCGGTCTGGGGCCTCACCGCGCGGTCGCCCCTGCGCGGGGGCCCGGCCGGCGGTGGCGGTCGAGTGGTTGCCCTCAACTGTCATGGTTGTTGATTGTCCCAGAAGCGGATCGGTCCGCTGGAACTGGGATACTTGGGGGATGACGGACGAGCGGCCGCTGAATGCCCAGCTTGATGGGAGCGTGGCCGGCGCGCCGTCTCCGCAAGCGGGGCCGGCGCCCAGGCCGGCCAAACCCCGGTTGTTGCAGGACGGCCGGGACATGTTCTGGTCGCTGATACCGCTGGTGATCGGGTGCATCGTGCTGGCCGGCATGCTCGGCATGTGCTCGGTCCAGTTCGGCCACCACCAGGGCCCCGTCCCGTCGTATGACGCGGGCGCGGCCCTGCGCGCGGACGCCTCCGCGCTCGGTTTTCCCATCCGCCAGCCGCAGCTGCCCGCCGGCTGGCAGGCCAACTCCGGTCACCGCGGGGGCATCCAGGGCGGGCGGACCGACCCCGCGAACGGTCAACGGCTCAACGCTCCCGTATCGGTCGTCGGCTACATCACCCCGACCGGGCTATACCTGAGCCTGACCCAGAGCAACGCCGACGAGGACAAGCTGGTCAATTCGATTCACCCGTCGGCCTACCCCACGGGGACCGTCGACGTCAGCGGCACCGGTTGGGTGGTCTATCAGGGTTCCGGTCAGAACGGCGCGGACGCCGAGCCGATCTGGACGACCCGGCTCAGCGGCCCGGGCGGCGCGACCCAAATTGCGATAACCGGCGCCGGAAACACCGATCAGTTCCGTACGCTGGCGTCGGCGACGCAATCGCAACCGCCTTTGCCCAGCCGCTAATCCACCCGCGCGAGCAGAGGGGTCGCATCGACGTGACTGCACCAGAGGCCGACCTGTCCGGATGGTCGGCGGCCCCTTTCAGCGGCGGCGGATACACCCATGACGTCTACCGCAAGGGCAGCGGCCCCGGGGTGGTGCTGATTCCGGAGATCCCGGGGATCCATCCCGGCGTGCTCGCACTGGGTAATCACCTGGTGGACAACGGCTTCACCGTCGCCATGCCGTCGCTGTTCGGCCGCCCGGGCAAGGCCAAGACGGCGGGTTATCTCCTAGGCGCCATCGGACGTGCCTGCGTGGCAAGGGAATTCGCGGCGCTCGCGTTGAACAAGCAGCGACCTGTGGCGTCGTTCCTGCGTGCGCTGGCCCGTGACCTCAACGCTTCGACGCCCGGCAAGGGCGTCGGGGTGATCGGCCAGTGCTTCACCGGGGGCTTCGCGCTGGCGGCCGCGGTCGACGACAGCGTGCTGGCGCCGGTGCTCTCCCAGCCGTCGGTGCCGTTCCCGCTCGGAGCCGCGCGGCGCAGCGATCCCGGCTTGAGCGAATCCGAGCTGGCCACCGTGGCCGATCGGTGCGCCAATGATGGCCTGTGCGCCATGGGATTGCGGTTCAGCGAGGACAAGATGTCGCCCGGCGAGCGGTTCGTGACGCTCAAACAACGCCTCGGCGACGCCTTCGAGGTGATCGACATCGATTCGGGTCCCACCAATCAGCACGGCTTCGGCAAGATGGCGCACTCGGTGCTCACCGACGAGGTCCGCGAGCTCGATGGCCACCCCGCCTACGAAGCCCGTAAGCGAGTGGTCGAGTTCCTCACGCAACGCCTTTTCTAGGTTCGTCCAGGAGATTTCGCACGCGCATGGCTAACGACGACCTGGTGGTCGAAACCAGCTACGGCCCGGTTCGGGGCATCGAAGTGGACGGCGTCAAGGCGTGGAAGGGCGTTCGGTACGCGGCGGCACCGGTGGGCGAGCTGCGGTTCAAGGCGCCGCAGCCGCCCGCGCGCAGCAGCGAGGTCGCCGACGCCACCGCGTTCGGGCCGGCCTGCCCGCAGCCGGTGTTTCCCAACATGCCACTGGATCTGGGCGCGCCGCAGGGCGAAGACTGCTTGCGGCTCAACGTCTGGGCGTCTTCTGACACCCGGCCCGGCGACACCAAGCCGGTGATGGTCTGGCTGCACGGCGGCGCCTACGTCCTTGGTTCGAGCAGCCAGACGCTCTACGACGGCCGCAGGCTGGTCAGCCACGGCGACGTCGTCGTGGTGACCGTCAACTATCGGCTCGGGGTGCTCGGCTTTCTCGACCTGTCACCGTTCGACTCCGGTGGGCGGCATTTCGACTCCAACGTCGGGCTGCGCGACGCCGTCGCGGCCCTGCAGTGGGTGCGCGACAACATCGCCGCCTTCGGCGGTGATCCGGCGCGGGTCACGCTGTTCGGCGAGTCCGCCGGGGCCGGGATGGTCACCACGCTGCTGGCCAGCCCCGCCGCCGAGGGTCTGTTCGCCCGGGCGATCGCGCAAAGCTCCCCGGCCACTTCGGTGTACGACCGCGAACGCGCCGGCCGGGTGGCCCGGGCGTTCCTCGACCGGCTGGGAATCGCCCCGACGGAATCGCGGCGCCTCATCGACATCCCGATGGCGGCGATCCTGGCCGCGACGCAACAGGTGTTCGACGAGGTGCCGGTGCGCAACCCGGGAACGCTGGCGTTCGTCCCGATCGTCGACGGCGATGTGCTCAGCGACTATCCGGTCAAGCTCGCCCAGGAAGGCCGCTCACAGCCGGTCCCGTTGATCATCGGCACCAACAAGCACGAGGCGGCGCTCTTCCGGTTGATGCGCTCGCCGCTGATGCCGATCACGCCGAGCGCGATCACCTCGATGTTCAACCAGATCGCCGCCGAACAACCCGATCTGCAATTGCCCACCGAGGAGGAGATCGGCTCGGCGTATTCGCGATTGCGGCGCAGGGCAAGGAGTTTGAGCATCGCGACCGACGTCGGCTTCCGGATGCCGTCGGTGTGGATCGCCGAGGGGCACGCCAGGGTGGCGCCGGTGTATCTGTACCGGTTCGATTACGCCACCCCGTTGTTGAAGCTGCTCATGGTCGGGGCCGCGCATGCCACCGAATTGCCGTTCGTCTGGGGCAATCTCGGCGCGCCCAAGGATCCCACGCTGAAGCTCGGCGGCACCAAGGCCGCCAAGGCGGTGTCCAAGAGGGTGCGCACCCGATGGACCAACTTCGCCGCGCATGCCAGGCCCACCGGTCCCGCCGGCGCGCCGGAATGGACTCCCTATGCGGAGGACGACCGTTCCTGCTTGGTCATCGGCCGCAGCGACACCGTCGCGCACGACATCGACGCCAACATCCGCGCCGCCTGGGGCAGCGACATGGTGAGCTTCCGCTAGGCGGATGCCTTGCCCGCCAACGCTTGTCGCTTCATCTGGTCGAACATCTCGACGTAGTACGACAGGCACTCCGACAGCGCCTGTTCGGTGGTGAACAGCGGCTGGTAACCGAGGTCGCGCGAGGCCTTCGCGATCGAAAAGAAATTGTCCAGATACAGCCGCTCGACGGCGAGCGGCTCGAGCAGCGGCGCCGGTATCCCGAACCGGAAATGCAACCGCTGCCAGCCCGTCATCGCCGCACGCACCATCGGCCCGTTCACCCGGACCCGCGGCCACTTCTCCCCGCACGCCTCGACCACCGGCCTGGCGAACTCGAACATGTTGATCGGCTCGGCGTCGTTGATGAAATACGCCTGGCCGGGTGCGGTGCCGCCGGGCGTCAGGTGTTCGGCGGCCAGGATGAAACCGTGAATCAGGTTGTGCACGTAGGAGTTATCCAGACGGGCCGATTTGCGGCCGATCAGCACCTTGACGTGACCGGCGATCACGCTTTCGAACAGCTTGCGGAACATCGTCTGGTCGCCGCGGCCCCAGATGCCGCTGGGCCGAATCGCACACGTCAACAGCCCGTCAACGCCGTTCTGCCCCAAGACGAATCGCTCGGCGAGCACCTTGGTCTCGGTGTAGAGGTCGTTGAACCGGTTGGTGTGGGGCAGCGTCTCGTCACCATTGACGATGTTCTGACCGCCCATGACGACGCTGTTGGACGAGGTGTAGACGAAACGCTGCACCCCGGCGGCCTGCCCGGCGCGGACCAGGTTCTCGGTGCCCCCGACGTTGACCCCGAAGCTGCGCTGCCGGTACTCGTCGGTCACCGACGCGCCGCCCATCAGATCGATGATCGCCGCGGTGTGGAAGACGGTGTCGACGCCGTCGACCGCCTGGGCGCACACGGCCGTGTCGGTGATGTCACCCTCGAGCACCTCGAGCCGCGGATGCGCCGGCAGCGGCGAGGGCACACGGTCGAAGGACCGGACGAAGTGTCCGCGATCGAGCAAGGTGGACACCAGGTTGGCCCCGACGAATCCCGAGCCCCCGGTGACCAGGACGCGGCCGAGTTCGGCCGTCAGCGATGGATCACCCATGGCCGAAGCATAACTGAAACGTGTTCCAGTTCGAAAAAAAGTTTCTCAACAAAACCCCCGATGTCGCCGAATTCAGGCATCCTCAGGCTCGCCGGCCGCGAGCGCATCCTCGATCCTCTTGCGGGCTCCAGCTAAGTGCTCCTCGCACCGTTTAGCCAGCTGCTCACCCCTTTCCCACAATTTCAGCGACTCGTCCAAATCCAGGCCGCCCTGCTCGAGCACCCGCACGACTTCGATCAGTTCGTCGCGGCAGGCCTCATACGCCAGATGACTAATAGGCGTAATCGACCCGCTCTCCTGCGGGGCCGCGGAGTCGTCCCCGCCGTCGTTGCTACGCGCCATCCGACCGCCCTTCGCTCACCGCGGCCACGGCGCCGTCAGCCACCCGCACCCGCAGCCGCGTGCCCGCCGGGGCGTCGTCGACCGACCGCAACACCCGGCTCGTCGCCCCGACGGCCTGCACGGTGGTTTGCACGATGGCGTAACCGCGGGCCAGCGTGGCCGCCGGCCCCAACGTCGCCAGCCGCGCGCGCAGGTGGCCGACCCGCTCGGTCTCGGTGGCGGCCAGCCGCGTGATGTCCCGGCGCATCGCCGCCCGCGCCCGGTGCACCTCCTCGGCGCGCGCCGTCAACGCTGCCAGCGGCTCGGCCAGCACCGGGCGGCTGCGGATCTGGGCCAGGGACCGTTGCTCGCGGGTCACCCAGTTGCGCAACGCCTGGGCGCTGCGCCGGCGCAGGTCGTCGAGCAGCCGCCGCTCGGCAGCGGTATCGGGCACCACCTTCTTCGCCGCGTCGGTGGGGGTGGCCGCGCGCAGATCGGCGACCAGATCGCACAGCGGGTTGTCGGGCTCGTGGCCAACCGCGCTGACCACCAGGGTACGGCACGCCGCGATGGCACGGCACAGCGTCTCGTCGGAGAACGGCAGCAGGTCCTCCACGCTGCCGCCGCCGCGAGCGATCACGATGACGTCGACCTCGGCGTCGCGGTCGAGGTCGCCCAGCGCCTCGACGATCTGGGCGACCGCGTTGGGCCCCTGCACGGCGGTGTTACGCACCGCGAAGCGCACCCCGGGCCAGCGCGCGGCCGCCACGGTGGTCACGTCGCGTTCGGCGGCGCTGGCGCGGCCGGTGATCAGCCCAATCATGTTGGGCAGGAAGGGGATCGGTCGCTTGAGCCGAGGATCGAAGAGGCCTTCGGCGTCCAGCAGCCGGCGCAGCCGGTCGATGCGGGCCAACAACTCGCCCACCCCGACGGCGCGAATCTCGCTGAGCCGCAACGAAAATGTGCCCCGACCCGTGTAGAACGACGGCTTGCCGCGAACCACCACCTGGGTGCCCTCGGCCAGCTTCACCGGGGCGTTCAGCACCAGATCACGCGGGCAGGTCACGGTCAGCGACATATCAGCGGCCGGGTCACGCAGCACCATGAACACGGTTTTGGAATCCTGCCGCATCGAAACCTGGGCCAGCTGACCCTCGACCCAGACGGTGCCCAGCTTGTCGATCCAGCCAGCGACCCGGATGGCCACCGCGCGCACCGGAAACGGGTTCTCGGCGGAGTTCGGTTCGGAGGTAACGGCCGGGGTCACTTCGCGTTCGCGCGGGTGATCCTGTTGGCGAGCAGCGTCTGAAACGGCGCACGGCCCTTGGTCGCCTGCTCGTAGGCCAGCAGCGCTTCGAGTTCGTCCACGCTCAGCGACTGCAGGCGCGCCCGTAGCTGCGCCAGCGTCAGCGAGGTGTAGTCGAGCTCGGTGACCACTTCCGGCTGCGGAACCGAGGCGCCGGCCGCCGGCTTCTTCGCCTGACGGGTGGGCCGGGTCAGCGCGCTGGCGTCTTCGTGCGCGTCGGCCACCGAGTACAGCGCGAACCGGCCTTCGGCCCTGCGCTCGCCCTCACCGCCGTCCTGCAACGCGCCGTACGCCCCGTCGACCGCGTCGACGAGGTCCTCGTCGAAGGTCGCCCATTCCGGCTTCTCGTCCTTGGGCGGGAAGATCGATTCCAGCGTGCTGTCACCCTTGATGGCCAGCTCGGCGAGGTTCTGCTGGAAGCGCATCACGATGTGCGCGGCCTGGCTGGCCAGTGTCATCGGGTACATCAGGATGGTTTTCGGCAGCCTGATGGTCTCTTCGACCGCGACTGTTGCCGCGCCGACCAGCAGCCGAACGCCATACGGTGCAGTGCCCATGGGTCCAAGATTGCCCTAAGCGGCGGCTAACTCCAAGCCCACCGGCGCGAGCTGGCAAGCCCGTGTCCGCGGTAAGTACCCTGGACGGCATGCCGCCGACTATCGACATGGGGATTCCCGGCCGTGTGGGAGGACCAGCGCGTTCGGCAGCCGGCGACCCAGCCCGCAAGCGCGTGCTGCTGGCCGAACCGCGCGGTTACTGCGCGGGCGTCGACCGGGCCGTGGAGACCGTGGAGCGCGCGCTGGAAAAGCACGGACCACCGGTCTACGTGCGTCACGAGATCGTGCACAACCGCCACGTGGTCACCACGTTGGAAAAGGCCGGCGCGGTGTTCGTCGAGGAGACCGACGAGGTTCCCGAGGGGGCCATCGTGGTGTTCTCCGCGCACGGCGTCGCGCCGACGGTGCACGCCGCGGCCGCCGACCGCAACCTGCACACCATCGACGCGACCTGCCCGCTGGTGACCAAGGTGCACAACGAGGCCAGGCGTTTCGCCCGCAACGACTACGACATTCTGCTCATCGGCCATGAGGGCCACGAGGAGGTCGTCGGCACCGCCGGGGAGGCGCCGGACCACGTGCAGCTGGTCGACGGGGTCGCCGCCGTGGACCACGTGACGGTGCGCGACGAGAACAAGGTGGTGTGGCTCTCGCAGACCACGCTGTCGGTCGACGAGACCATGGAAATCGTCGAGCGGCTGCGGCAGCGATTCCCCAAGCTGCAGGATCCGCCCAGCGACGACATCTGCTACGCGACCCAGAACCGCCAGGTCGCGGTCAAGGCGATGGCGCCGGAGTGCGAGCTGGTGATCGTCGTCGGGTCCCGCAACTCCTCGAACTCGGTGCGCCTCGTGGAGGTCGCGCTGGGTGGCGGGGCCGCGGCCGCACACCTGGTGGACTGGGCCGACGACATCGACCCGGCATGGCTGGAAGGCGTCACCACGGTGGGCGTCACCTCCGGGGCGTCGGTTCCGGAGGTCCTGGTGGAGGGCGTGCTGGCGCGACTGGCCGAATGCGGCTTCGACGTGGTGCAGCCGGTCACGACCGCGCAGGAGACCCTGGTGTTCGCGTTGCCGCGGGAGATCCGCTCAGTTCGCTGAGCCGCTAGACGTCGTATTCCCACGAGTCCGCCGGTGACCGCCCGGGCGTCCGCGAGCGGCTGCGGCGCTCGGTGTGCGGCTCGCGGGGCGGTTCCTGGGAACCGGCGCCCCGGTAGCGGACCTGCGAGATGGGGTGATGGGTCGTCCCGTTGGAGCCGGTTGACGGGGGCCGCCGGCGCCGCGGTTCATAGGGCGGCTCGTAGGGCTCGCGGCTCTCGTAGCGGCCGTCATAGCGGCCCCCGGAAGTCGGGCCGCTCGGCGGCTCATACCTGTCCCCATAGGGCTCGAAACCGTCGAAACGGCTGCTCCGCGGGGTGGGCCGGTCGTAGGGACTGCGGCGGGTGCGCGGTTCGCGACGCGGTTCCCGCGCTTGGCCACGCGCGTCGGCGTCGGCGTCCGGCCTGGGCCGGCGCCGGGCCCGCCGGGGCGGCTCGGCGGCGTCATAGTCGCGGGCCGACGCCGCGGTGCGGCGGGTGCTCCGCCTCGGACGTTCGGGCCGCTCGACCGGTTCGGACCCATCGCCCAACGGCTCGCGGGAGTGCCGAGAGCGGCTCCGGGCCGAACGCGCGGTGGAGCGAGTGGTGCGGGTGGTGCGGCGCGTCCTCGACGACGGACCCGACCTGCGGCCCCGTCGGGCGTCGCTGGTCTCGTCGGCGTCGTCGGTGTCGGCATCGGACTGCAACACCGACTGCGCCTTGGCGACGATGCCGTTGAAGAAGGACTTGACGTCGACGCCGGCGGCCTCCGAAGCGTCTTCAGAGGTGCTCGCCGATGTCCTTGCCTGGTAAGCGTTTCCGAAATACCAACGGGCCAGTCCGATCGCCAGTACACCGCCGGCGGTGCCCAGCATCAGCGGGAAACGCTCGATCAGCGGATAGCCGCAGTTGATCAGCAGGTCTTTGAGGCGGCCGACCTTGGCGTCGTGGAACAGCCAGTAGGCGCCCGGCACCGCGCCGAACAGGATCAGGGGCGGCTGGATGATCGTGGTGAAGATGCCGTCCTGGCGCACCGCCAGCACCGCCGCGACGCAGCCGGCTATATAGAAGCCCGCGAAGACGTGGGTCAGTTCCTTGTGACCAGCGTCGATTCCGTAGCCGATGGCGGTCGCGGTGACGGCGATGAGCAGGGCTGCGTACCAGGGGACACCTGGGATGTTCGGAAGGATCGAACGGTGACCATCCTCCACCGTCGAACTTGCCCGCTGTGCTGACACATGTAGACCGTACCGGGAATGGGGCGAAAGGCCCGTAAATACCTCGTGGGGATCCTGGGCGTGCCCTACCGGGGCGCGCGAACGCCGGTGTCCAATGGTCCCCGGCTCGCGCCGCGGCCAAGACCCCTAGACTTGGTTCCCCGTGAGCCTGAGCCTGGGAATAGTGGGGTTGCCCAACGTCGGCAAGTCGACCTTGTTCAACGCGCTGACCCGGAACAACGTGGTGGCGGCCAACTATCCGTTCGCGACGATCGAGCCCAACGAGGGCGTCGTCCCGCTGCCCGATTCCCGGCTGGACAAGCTCGCCGAGATGTTCGATTCCGAGAAGATCGTCCCGGCGCCGGTCACGTTCGTCGACATCGCCGGGATCGTGAAGGGCGCCTCCGAGGGCGCCGGCCTGGGCAACAAGTTCCTGGCCAACATCCGCGAGTGTGACGCGATCTGCCAGGTGGTGCGGGTGTTCGCCGACGACGACGTGGTGCACGTCGACGGCAAGGTCGATCCGCGCGCCGACATCGAGGTGATCGAGACCGAGCTGATCCTGGCCGACATGCAGACCCTGGAGAGGGCCGTCCCGCGGCTGGAGAAAGAAGCCCGCAACAATAAGGAGCGCAAGCCGGTGCACCAGGCGGCCGTCGCCGCGGAGGCGGTGCTGGACTCGGGCAAGACGCTGTTCGCGGCCGGGGTCGACGCCGCGCCGCTGCGCGAGCTGAATCTGATGACCACCAAGCCGTTTCTGTACGTGTTCAACGCCGACGAGTCCGTGCTGACCGACGATGCCCGCAGGGCCGAGCTGTCCGCGATGGTCGCCCCCGCCGACGCGGTGTTCCTCGACGCGAAGATCGAGGCCGAACTGCAAGAGCTCGACGACGAGTCGGCGGCCGAGCTGCTGGAGTCCATCGGGCAAACCGAGCGTGGACTGGATGCGTTGGCGCGGGCCGGTTTTCACACCCTCAAGCTGCAGACCTACCTCACTGCCGGCCCAAAAGAGGCGCGCGCGTGGGTGATTCACCAGGGCGACACCGCACCCAAGGCCGCCGGGGTGATTCACACCGATTTCGAAAAGGGCTTCATCAAGGCCGAGATCGTGTCCTACGACGACCTGATCGCCGCGGGCTCGATGGCGGCCGCCAAGGCGGCGGGCAAGGTCCGCATGGAGGGCAAGGACTACGTGATGGCCGACGGCGACGTGGTCGAGTTCCGCTTCAACGTGTAGCGAACACCGCGGGCGCGTCAGGCGTTTACTGCGAGTCCTGCGCGGAGAAGACGTCGATCGGCCGCACGGGCGTCAACATCACCAGGGGTATCTGGCGGGTCGTCGATTTCTGGTAGGAGATGTACGGCGGGTACAGGTGAGCCATGTAGGACCACACTTGATGCCGTTCCTCGCCTTCGGGTTCCCGCCACGTGGCCTCGAACGCCTGGGTCGCGATCTGCAGGCCGATTGTGTTGCTCGCCAAGATATTCAGGTACCAACCCGGATGCGTGTCGGCGCCGCCCTTCGACGCGACGATCACGATCTCGCCGCCGAAGTTGCCGTAGATCAACGGCCGGATATAAATTTTCCCCGACTTGCGGCCCACGCACCTGATCAAGCAGTGCGTCGTCATCTCGCGGCCCCCGACCGCACTGACGTCGAAGATGTGGCCGCGCGCGCCACCCGAACTCAGGTAGGTGTCCAGGTGCTCACTGATCCAGTTGTTTCGCGCCGCTCGGATCGCCGCGGCTTCGGCGTCGGCCATGGATGACTCCCTGAATTCAGACGGGCGAAGGGGATTGGACTAATCCGGGTTTGCTGACTGATCCATGTAACCATGCGCGCCGCCGGTCAGTTCGCGCAGCCGGGCGACGATGCCGAGGGTCCTGTCATGGATACCGCGCCCGGTTGCGTTTCGCCGCGGCGGGGAGCACGCACCGAATACGCTCGCACGATGATCTATCGCTGGCTGGTGCGCGAGCAGGCGGCGGCCGCTTGGCGGCGGTGGTCCGAACAACGGTTTGACGAGACGCGCCTGCGTCGCGCGTGAGCCAGCGAAGGCGACTGGGGATCGTCCTCGGACTCAACGTTTCGCTCATCGCCGCGCTGGTCATCGTGGGCCTGGTCGCACATTCGGTTGGTGTGCTCGCGGCGGCGGGTGACACCGCCGCGGATTCTGTTGCGCTGCTGCTCGGTCTGATCGCCGTCACCGTCCGGGACCGTACGACGTATGCCCGGCGTCGGCTGGCGATACCGGCGGTGGCGCTGATCAACGGCGTTGCGCTCCTGGTGGTGGCGGTGTTGATCGTGGTGGAAGCGATGCGCCGGCTGATTCGCGGCGTTCCCGCGGTGCACGGCCTGCCGGTGTCGATCGTCAGTGCGGTCACCATGGCCGTCCTGTTGGTGGGGGCGTGGGTGCTGGGCGCCTCGGCCGCAAGCGAGGACCTGCACATGCGCTCGGTCCTGCTGGACACCCTCGCCGACGCCGCGTCGGCCGCGGCCGTTGCCGTCGCTGGTGCTGTGATCGCGTTGACTGGACGCTTCTTCTGGCTCGATTCGGTCCTCGCGCTCGCGATCGCGGTCATCGTCGCCGTCCCCGCGGGCGCACTGTCCTTGAAGGCCGTCAGCGCGATGCGCGGCAAGGCAGTGGATTTCACGGACGACTAAGGTCAGACACGATGCGGTGGCGGGGTGTGTGTCACGTCGAGTTCGCGGTGCTGGACTACGACGACTCCATCGCGTTCTACGACGCATTATTCGGTTGGCTCGGCTACAGCAGCTTCTCGTCGCTCGACATGGAGTACCAATCGACGTACTACATGACGCGAAACGTCAACCCGCACAGCTACATCGGCATCCAGCCCGCGCGCAGCGGCGCGAAGCTGACGCACACCGAGCAGGCGGTCGGCATCAACCACATCGCGTTGTGGGCGCGCAACAGGGCGGAGGTCGACCGATTCCACCGCGAATTCTTGGTCGCGCGCGGCATCCCGGTCACCGACGAGCCCCAGGATTACCCGCAGTACTGGCCCGGCTACTACGCGGTCTTCTTGGACGACCCGATCAACGGGATTCATTGGGAACTGGCCTGGGTGCCGAAAATCCCTACGCCCCGCCAACTTTGGTCGTTCTATCGTGCGATCCGTGCCTTCTCCAGGAGCCGGACGGACCTGGCGAATACGGTGCCGGGCGTCGCAAGGCAGGCCAGGAGAACCCTTCCGTCCCGGTGAGGCGACGGGCGCCGGGGCCGCACCCCCGTGACGGCGCCCCGGTTGTCGGAGGCGGCGTTTAGCATGCGGTCCTCAGACACCTATCGCACCTGGAGGCACCGCATGAAGTTCATTTCGACCCGCATCATCACGGCCGACGTCAGGCGGCTCGTCGATTTCTACCAGCTGGTCACCGGCGTCTCGGCGATCTGGGGCAACGAGCTGTTCGCCGAGATCCCGACGCCGATCGGCACGCTGGCGATCGGTAGCGACAAGACCGTCCCGCTGTTCGGCGACGGGTCCGCCGAACCCGCGGCCAATCGCAGCGCCATCCTGGAATTCATCGTCGAGGACGTGGACTCCGAATACGAGCGGCTTCGACAGCACATCGCCGAGGTCGTAACGGAGCCGACCACCATGCCCTGGGGCAACCGCGCGCTGTTGTTCCGGGATCCGGATGGAAACCTGGTCAACCTGTTCACCCCGGTGACGCCGGAGGCTCGGTCCAAGTTCGGACTGTGACGGTGTGAAGGAATCCGAACTTCTACTTGCCCGGATCACCGTCGGGGGAAATTCTTAGGAGATGGCGACTGTGAAGCGCGCGGTGCGGCGGACGGCGAGCGTGGTGGTGGGCGGCGCGGTGGCGCTGTCCGTTCTGGGGCTGGCCGGCGGCCCCGTCGTGGCGGCGGCACCGCCCCCGGCACCCACCGGCCACTGGTGCCCGGGCGATCCGTGGAACCCGACCTGGGGCAACGTCTTGGACTGGGACTGGCATCAATGCCACGACTGGCAACGCCCGGGCGGCCCGTCCGCCCCGGCGGGGTGGGGCCCCTGGGGACCGCCGCCGCCGTGGGCGCCGCCGCAGCCACCGCAACCGGCCTGGGCGCCCGGCGCGCAGATGATGTGGAACCCGACCGGTGCCGGGAATTGGGGGATCTGGAACAACGGCATCTGGACGCCGGTCTGATTCGACGCCTTGGGTCGCCGCGCGCTAAGCGAGAGCACGCCGACGTCGATCGGGAGACGGCGCACAGCGAACGGAACCGCGACGGGGCCTAGCGAGCATCCGGGGAAGCGTTTGCAGGGGGCCGGGGAACCGGCGCTGCGGAACCGCAGGTAATTAGCAGCCGAAAATATACCGGTGTGTAATAAGTTTGCTCTACGTGCGGTACGCGTCATGGTCCGA
Organism: Mycobacterium sp. NGS33; assembly: GCF_059812885.1. Classification (NCBI taxonomy): domain Bacteria; kingdom Bacillati; phylum Actinomycetota; class Actinomycetes; order Mycobacteriales; family Mycobacteriaceae; genus Mycobacterium; species Mycobacterium sp. NGS33. The sequence goes on from NZ_JCALDN010000002.1 coordinate 259,920, forward strand.
TTGGCGAATGACCTGCGCCACAAATTTTGGCTCACAATAAATGTTATTGCTAGCCTCCCTGCCCATGGTCGTTATTGCAACATTGATGTCGTTGATCAATCAGGTCTCCGGCACGCCCTATATCTCGGGTGGAGATTCGCCCGCAGGGACGGATTGTTCGGGACTTGCGTCCTGGATTGCTAATGCAGCATCTGATAGGCCCGTTTTCGGCGATCGATTCAACACAGGAAACGAAGAGGGTGCATTGCTGGCGCGGGGCTTCCAATATGGAACCGCCCCCAACGCGTTGGTCATCGGCTGGAACGGTGGCCACACCGCGGTGACGCTGCCGGATGGAACGGCGGTTTCCAGCGGTGAGCGTGGCGGGGTGCATGTCGGTGGAGCGGGCGCCTACCAGGCCGGATTCACGCACCACATGTTCCTCCCGCTACCCGCGGAAGACGCGCCGCCGCCGCCGTTGTTCGGGCCGCCGCCCCCGCCGGACGCCCCGCCGCCGCCGGCGGACGCCCCGCCGCCGCCCCCGGACGCTCCGCCGCCCCCGGACGCTCCGCCACCGCCGGATGCGCCGCCGCCGGCCGTTCTCATCGACGCCGCGATGCCACCGGCTGCGCCTCCGCCCGGGGTGTGAATTGCCTTTCTCCGGCTACGCGGGAATTGCGAATCAATAACAAAATAGGCCTGCCGCAGTTCGTCAAAATAAATTATCCCGGCGGTCCCGCAGGCGATAATCCGGCCGCTGCGCCGAATAGTGAAATGCGTCCGGAATCGCCTGGTATGTGAGCTCTGCCACTGCAATGGTGCGGCCAAAGTGTGCTCATGGGTCCTGCGTGACGCATGAGCACACTTTGCTCTGACCTTTACCTAAGGAAATTACGATCATCATCGCCACGGCGGGGCGGCGCGGCACCAGCCGCGGCCGGATAGGCTGGCGCTGCCCGCGGAGACCGGGGCGGGCGTAACGGCAAGCAACGAACCGAGGCGGGGCCGCAATGATCTTCATCGTCGTCAAGTTCGAAACCAGACCCGACTGGACCGACCGCTGGCCGGATTTCGTCGCCTCGTTCACCGCGGCCACCCGGGCCGAGGAGGGCAACCTGTGGTTCGAATGGTCGCGCAGCCTGGATAACCCCGCGGAGTACGTCCTGGTGGAGGCTTTCCGCGACGATGAGGCCGGCGGCGCCCACGTCAACAGCGACCACTTCAAGCGCTTCGTGGCCGAAGTCCCGCAGGCGCTGAAGTCCACGCCCAAGATCATCAACCAGACCATCGACGCCACGGGCTGGTCGGAGATGGGCGAGTTGGCGGTCGACTGATCCCGGACTAGCCGATCGCGATCTCGATCTCGTCGCCCAGGGCATAGCCCGGTGCCAGGGGAAGCCGGTCACCGCTCCAGAACGATCCCGGATCGAAGTAATTCGAATACTTCTCCGTGCTGAGCAATCCCATTTCCTCGTAGGTGATGGCCACCGTCTCCGCGCAGTAGGCCACTTCCAACCCGAGCCGCTGGCGTTCCTTGCGCCGCTGCGTCGATTCCCGAACCTTTTTGTCCACGAACGGGATTCCTCGCGCCCAGTCGTATGCGTTCGGGAGCCTGCCGCGCAGCCACCGGCCGGTCAAACGCATGGTGGTGGGAAACGCGGTGCCGTCCATCCGCGCGATCACCCGCAGCAGCTTGTTCTCTTGCTCCCGGGTGGCCGGCGGCGTCAGCTGACGTAGCCAGCACCGCTGGTGGTAACGCTGCGACCACTGCATCACCGACTGGGCAAGGTCGTTCAGTTGCACCCCACGATGATTCGTTCCGGTCCACAGGTCGACGAGCTTGTCGCCCAGTTCGGCGTGCCAGATCAGCGGCGGTAGGTCGTCGATGGCCACCGTCATGCCGACGTGGTTCACCGGGCTGTTCGTCAGCGTCTGGATCGCGCGGTCCGGTCCCGAGCCGCCGCGAAACAGCCAAAGGTCGCCGGTGCGGGTCTCTTCGAGCGCTTGGTTCAAGGGGAGCATTGTCGTAAGCCCGTCCGCCGCTGCGGCTTTCGCCGTCGTGGTCGCCAGTGTCAGCCCGCGGGGCACGGCGCGCGCGAGGCGGTGCCGTACGTTGCGGGCACACAAGTCAATCACAACCGGGCCATAACGACCCGGCGACGCATAGCCTGATGCCATGCGCAATGTGTGGAAGTGGCTGGGATTGGCCGGTGCCGCCGGTGTTGTCGCCGGGGGCGTACTCGTCGTCCGCGACCAGCGCAAGCGGCGGGCCTATACCGCGGACGAGGTCCGCGATCGCCTGCACCAGCGGTTGGCCGAATACAACGGCGACGGCGTTCAGTCCGGCTCGGAATCGCCCGGGGACTCGACGGCGAACAACCGGTAGGTGCCCGAAAACCCCTTCAACTCCACATCGCGGCCGTCGTCGAACCGGATGCCGTCGGAATCGGAAAGCGCTTCTCGCACCGACTGACTCACCAAGATCTGCCCGCCCACCGCTTGCGCGGCGACGCGTGCCGCCATCGCCACGTTGCGGCCGAACAGATCGTCACCACGGCGCACCGATCGGCCCATGTGGATCCCGATCCGAACGCGAATCTCCTCGCGCCGCTTGCGTTTTGCCTCCCGGCGCAACGCGTCCTGCAGGTCGATGCCACACTGGACCGCTTCCTCGGCGCGGGCGAACGCGATCATGAATCCGTCGCCCTGGCTCTTCACCACGTGTCCGGACCGTCGCCGCACCAGATCCGAGACCAGCTTGTCGTGCGAGCTGATCAGCTTCACCCAGGCCCGGTCGCCGATCCGCTCGTTGAGCGCGGTGGACTCCTCGATGTCGGAGAACAAGATCACCACCCGCCCGTCCGGGGTGACGCGGGCAAGGTCGGGTCGCTCGACTTCGGCCCAGTCCGCGAGGTCTTCGATGCTGCTGCGCACCGCCGCGCCGAAGCCTTCCTTGCGCATCAGGTTGGCGGTGTTCCACACCCGTTTGACGGCCTCGCGGCCGCCCGACAGCAACTGGTTGCGGGCATCGGTCCGCTGGCGCAGCTCGTCAAGCTGCTGCTGACTGCGCACCAGCAACCGCCACAACACGATCAGTGCGATACCTTCGACCGCGGCGATCCCGGCGAGAACGTACACCGTGACGTGCAGCGCGTCAGCCATGCCGGTCATCCTTTCAAGGCCGCGGTCCGCCCAGGTTGTCGGCCCTATCGGCAGTGTCTAGTGTTGAGTCCGCCGGCCGCGGGTAGTGATCTCAAGGGAGCCGATCAGGTGACTTTCGGGAGGAGCGGTTTTGGCCGAGGACGACAGTAACCCATCTGACCTGCTAGTGATCTTCGGAATCACCGGTGACCTGGCGCGCAAGATGACCTTCCGGGCGCTGTACCGCCTCGAGCGCCGCCACATGCTTAACCACCCGATCGTGGGCGTGGCCAGTGACGACATCACCGTCGAACAACTGCGGGACCGGGCGCGCGACGCCATCAAGGCATCGGGGGAGCAGTTCGACGACGCCGTCTTCGATCGGCTGGCGGACCGGCTGTCCTACCTACACGGCGACGTCACCGACGCCGACCTCTACACGCAGCTCGCCAAGAAGATCCCGTCGGACTCCCATCCGCTCTACTACCTGGAAATGCCGCCCGCTTTGTTCGCGCCCATCGTGGAGAACCTGGCGAAGGCCGACCTGCTGGAACGGGCCCGGGTGGCGGTGGAAAAACCGTTCGGCCACGACCTGGACTCGGCGCGCGACCTCAACGCACGGCTGCGCGCGGTGCTCGACGAAGACCAAATCCTGCGCGTGGACCACTTTTTGGGCAAACAACCCGTCGAGGAACTGCAATACCTGCGGTTCGCGAACAACGGCCTGGCCAAGCTGTGGGATCGCGACAGCATCTCCGAGATCCACATCACCATGGCCGAGGACTTCGGGATCGAGGACCGCGGCAAGTTCTACGACGCCGTGGGCGCGCTTCGCGACGTCGTGCAAAACCACCTGCTGCAGGTGCTCGCCCTGGTCGCCATGGAGCCCCCGGTCGGCGCCGGCGCCGACGACCTGAACGACAAGAAGGCCGAGGTCTTCCGGGCGATGCCCGCCCTGGACCCGGAGCGCTGCGTGCGCGGGCAATACCGTGGCTATACCGATGTCCCCGGTGTCGCAAAGGATTCCACCACCGAGACCTATATTGCGCTGCGGACCGAGATCGACAACTGGCGGTGGGCGGGAGTGCCGATCTTCCTGCGCGCCGGAAAAGCGCTGCCGGACAAGGTCACCGAGGTCCGGATGTTTCTGCACCACGTTCCCGGGTTTTCGTTTCTGCCCAATCGCCGGCCACCCGAGTGCAACCAGATCGTGTTACGCATCGACCCCGATCCCGGGATGCGGCTGCAGTTGTCCGCACAGGCCGGCGACTCGTGGCACGACGTGCACCTGGACTCGTCGTTCGCCGAGGACCTCGGCGAACCGGTACGGCCCTACGAACGCCTGCTCTACGCCGCGTTCAACGGTGATCACCAGTTGTTCGCCCGCGAAGACGCCATCGAAGAGACGTGGCGAATCGTGCAGCCGGTGCTGGACAAGCCGGGCCGAATCCGCCACTACGACCAGGGCTCCTGGGGGCCCGAGGCCGCGCATGCGCTGCTGCGTGGTCACCACAGCTGGCAAGAGCCGTGGCTGCCGCGCAGCACGCCCAAGAAACAGTAAGGAGACTAGAGACACGATGCAGCTTGGAATGATCGGCCTCGGCCGGATGGGCGCGAACATCGTCCGCCGCGTCGTCAAGGACGGACACGAATGTGTGGTGTACGACCACAATCCCGACGCGGTCAAGGCGATGGCGGGGGAGGACAAAACCACCGGGGTGTCCTCGCTGAAAGAACTCGCCGAGAAGCTGAAGGCACCGCGGCTGGTTTGGGTGATGGTGCCGGCCGGGACCATCACCACCGGGGTGATCGAGGAGCTGGCCAAAACGCTGGACGCCGGAGACATCGTTATCGACGGCGGCAACTCCTACTACCGCGACGACATCCGCCACGCAAAGACGCTGTCGGAGAAGGGCATTCACCTACTCGACTGCGGCACCAGCGGCGGCGTGTGGGGTCGCGAGCGCGGCTACTGCCTGATGATCGGCGGCGACGACGAGGCTTTCCTGCACGCCGAGCCGATTTTCGCCAGCGTGGCACCGGGCGTCGACGCCGCGGCGCGCACACCGGGTCGCGAAGGCGAGGTCGCGCGGTCGGAGCAGGGCTACCTGCATTGCGGCCCGTCGGGTGCCGGGCACTTTGTGAAGATGGTGCACAACGGCATCGAGTACGGCATGATGGCCTCGCTCGCCGAGGGGCTGAACATCCTGCGCAACGCCGACATCGGCAAGCAGGTGCAGGAGGGCGACGCCGAAACCGCACCGCTCGAGCACCCCGAGTTCTACCAGTACGACTTCGACATTCCGGAGGTCGCCGAGGTGTGGCGCCGGGGAAGCGTGATCGGCTCCTGGTTGCTGGACCTGACGGCGATCGCGTTGCACGAATCGCCGGAACTGAAGGAGTTCTCCGGCCGAGTCTCCGACTCCGGGGAGGGTCGCTGGACCGCCATCGCAGCCATCGACGAGGGAGTGCCCTCGCCGGTGCTGACGACCGCGCTGCAGTCCCGCTTCGCCTCGCGCTCGCTCGACGACTTCGCCAACAAGGCGCTCTCGGCGATGCGCAAGCAGTTCGGGGGCCACGCCGAGAAGCCGGCGAACTAGCGGCGGTTGACGAACGCCACCACCGCGTCGCTGAACGCGTCGTTGTCGTCACCGGCCGCGGTGTGTCCGGCGTTGGACAGCTCGACAAACTCCGCGCGCGGGACGGTGGCCAGGAAGTGCCGCACACCCTCGGGGCTCACCACGTCGGACAGCTTGCCGCGGATCAGCAGGACGGGGATGGTCAGGTTCTTGGCGGCCTGCTCGAAGCTCTCGGTGCGCAGTTCGGGATCGTCGCCCGGCTTGGTCATGAACGCCGGGTCCCAGTGCCAATACCAGCGGCCGTCGCGCAGGCGCAGGTTCTTCTTCAGCCCCTCGGGGCTGCGTGGCTTGCTCCGGTAGGGCAGGTAGGCGGCGACGGCGTCGGCGGCCTGCTCCAGCGAGTCGAAGCCGTCGAGGCCGCTGAACATGAAGTCGCGGATGCGGGCGCTGCCGCCCTTTTCGAATCGGGGGACCACGTCGACGAGCACCAATCGGGTCACCTTCGCCGGTCCGGCCCGGTGCGCGGCGAGGATGCCCGTCAGGCCGCCCATGCTGGCCCCGATGATGGTGACCGGCCGGCCGATCGCGTCCAGGACCCGCATGACGTCGCCCGTCAGCGTCTCGATCTCGTAGTCGGCGTCGGGCGAGCGGGCGCTGTCTCCGTGGCCCCGCGAGTCCAGCGCCACCACGTGCAGCCCCTCATCGGCCAGCGTTTGACCGGTGTTTTTCCAGGAAAACCGGTTCTGGCCGCCCCCGTGCAGCATCAGGATGCTCGGCCGCCCGGCGCCGTCGGAGCCGCGATTCCATTCGTCGGCGACCAGATTGATCCCGCCGACGCCGGCAAACTCAACCGTCTCGGGGCTGCTGCTGACGGTGCTCATGCGATCTGACGTTACATAGGCCGGTTAAGCACTGTTGCGCGGGTGGACGACGCGGTGAGTTTTCGTCGTCGACCCGGTCTATCCATGGCAGAGACCCACGAGCCGTCAAGGAGACCCGGACATGCCATCGATCACCCCGTCGTTGTGGTTCGACAACAACCTGGAGGAAGCCGCCACGTTCTACACCTCGGTGTTCCCCAACTCCCACATCGAGGGCTTGAACCAGACCACCGACGCCGGACCGGGCGAGCCCGGGACCGTCCTGTCCGGCAGCTTCGTGCTGGACGGCACCCGGTTCATCGGGATCAACGGCGGTCCGCACTTCCACTTCAGCGAAGCGGTGTCCTTCACGGTCCACTGCAAGGACCAGGACGAGGTCGACTACTACTGGGACCGGTTGAGCGACGGCGGTGAGGAATCGCAATGCGGCTGGCTCAAGGACCGCTTCGGGCTGAGCTGGCAAATCGTCCCGGACCGGCTCTACGAACTGATCAGCGACCCGGATCGCGACCGGGCGGCGGCGGCCACCACTGCGATGTACGGGATGCGCAAGATCGTCATCGCCGAGCTGGAACGGGCGGCCGCGCTGCAACGGTGAAAACCGCTGATACAGCGATGCTTTGACGCCGTATCGACCAGGGTCGGTGCGTCGAGCGGCCACACAGGTTAGGTTGATCCCTGCGGAGACGTCGAGCAGGGAGTGAACATGGCTGAACCAGGCTGGATCGACGTGACCGGACCCGCGGGCGACCTCAAGGCCCTGACCTGGGGGCCGGAAGACGGCCCCATCGCCTTGTGCTTGCACGGCTTCCCCGACACGCCCTACGGCTGGCGCAAAGTCGCGCCGCGGCTCGCGTCGGCGGGCTGGCGGGTGGTCGCGCCTTTCATGCGTGGATACGCGCCGTCGTCGATCCCGGTCGACGGCGGCTACCAGGTCGGTGCGTTGATGGACGACGCCCTGCGGGTGCGTGAGGCCGCGGGCGGCACCGAGAACGACGTGATCATCGGCCACGACTGGGGCGCAATCGCCGGCACCGGCCTGGCCGCCATGCCCGACAGCCCCTTCGCCAAGGCCGTGATCATGTCGGTGCCACCGTCGGCGGCGTTCCGGCGGCGCGGCGGCGGCGCGGCCGAGCGGGGCCGGCTGGCCGCCCACCTGGCGCGCCAGGTCTTCCGCAGCTGGTACATCATGTACTTCCAATTGCCTTGGCTGCCTGAGCGTTCCGCCTCCTGGGTGTTGCCGCTGCTATGGCGGCGCTGGTCGCCCGGCTATCGCGCCGACGAGGATCTGCGCCACGTCGACGCGGCGATCGGGGCGCCGGAGAGCTGGCGCGCGGCGCTGGGGCCGTACCGCGCCACCATTCGCAACACCAGGCCGTCGGCGCGGTATGCCGAGCTGAACCAGTTGTGGACCGAAGAACCCGTGCTGCCGTGCCTGTACCTGCACGGCCGCGACGACGGTTGCATGACACCGGCTTTCGTGCGCTGGGCCGAGAAGGTGCTGCCGCCGGGCAGCGAGGCCGGCATCGTCGAACACGCCGGGCACTTCCTGCAGCTCGAACAACCCGACAAGGTCGCCGACCTGGTGCTCGGGTTCATCGGCTCACCCGGCTGACGCCGTGGCCCGCGCCGTGCCGGGGCACCGGATGGCCGCCGTCGATGCGCAGTTCTACTGGATGTCGGCGAAGATCCCCAACGACGAGTTCCTGCTCTACGCGTTCGACGGCGAGCCCGCCGACTACCCGCGCGCCGTCGAACGACTCCGCGGGCGGGCCACCGTCGAGCCGGCGCTGACGATCCGGGCGTGCGACCGCAGCCGGCTGCGCTATCCCCTGTGGGTGCCGGCGGCGGTCACACCCGAGCAGATGGTCCGCCACGAGCTGGGCGAGGACAGCTGGGACGGCGTGCTCGTGGCGGTCGCCGGCCTTGCCGACGACCAACTGGACATTCGCCGGATGGCTTGGCGGCTACACCTTTTCACGTCCGTGCGCGGCATTCCGGGCGTCACCGGGCGCGGGACGGTCGCGGTGCTGCAGGTCGCACACGCGCTGGCCGACGGCGCCCGTTCCGCGGCGATGGCGGCCTGGCTGTTCGGCCGGCCGGCCCCGGTGTGCCGCCGGTGCCCGCCCCACGCTCCGGTTTCCTGCCCGGGCGGGCGGTGCAGGCGGCCCGCGCTCACCGCGCGCTGGAGCGCGACATCCGGGCGGGCCGGCTGGCCGCCGGGGCCGGGTCGCGTCCGGTGCTGGCGACGAACGCGCGCCCCGACGGCGCCCGCGCGGCGCGGACATTGGTGCGGCACCGCGCGCAGCTGCCGGGCCCGACAATCACCGTCAGCGCGCTGAGCGCGATATCCCAGGCGCTCTCCAAGCTGCTTGGCGGGCAATGCGATTCGCTGGGCGCCGAGGTGCCCATGGCCAAGCCCGGCGCGCCGCGCGCGTACAACCACTTCGGCAACGTCGTGGTGGGGCTGTACCCGAAGCTCGCACGGAACGCGCGCGCCGAACGGATCGCGGCCGACCTGGCCAACGGCCGGCGCCGGTTCGAGCACCCGGCCACCCGCGCCGCCGACCGGGCGTTCGCCGCGGTGCCCGCCGGGCTGCTGCGGTGGGGCATCGGACAATTCGATGTGGGGGAACGCGCGTCGCAGGTGTCGGGCAACACCGTGGTGTCCAGCGTCAACCGCGGCGCGGCCGATCTGAGCTTCGGCGGCGCGCCGGTGGTGCTGACGGCGGGATACCCGGCGCTCTCGCCGATGATGGGGTTGACGCACGGTGTGCACGGCATCGGCGACACCATCGCGATCAGCGTGCACGCGGCGGAATCGGCCCTGCCCGATATCGATGCCTACCTGGCGCTGCTGGACGCGGCGCTCTAGTTATTGCGCGTCACCGGATCTGGCCGCCTCCTCGCGGGTGAGCCCGACGGCGCCGATCAGCTCTTCGTGCAGTTCGAACCACACCGTGTGGTACGAGTCGATCAGCGGACGGGAAAGCCAGGCGGTCTCGCCGGCCTTGACCTTGTCCAGTGCCGCACCAAGTTTCGTGGCATAGGCGCCCAGCCGGGGCAGTTGCGCGGCGGCCGCCTCGACGATCGGCATCGTGCGGGCGTGCACGCCGTCGAGCCGGGTCAATACCGCGGCGTCGTAGTCGGCGTCGTCGTGGGGGTTGGGCGGGCCGCCGGGGCCGCCTTTGAGCTGCCAATCCGTCACAAGCCTTTTGAAGTCGGCGTTGACCGCGCGAAAGTCGTTGTAGGCGGCGGCCATCGCCGCCCGATCGATGCCCTCGCGCTCCTCGGTGAGCAACGCGGCGAGTCTGTCGTTGCCGCTGCTCGTGATCCGCAGCGGCGGGCCTTCGCTGAGCAGTCCCGCCGCGGCCAACCGCTTGACGGTCGGGGTGATGGAGCCGAGGTCGACCCCTAGCGTCGCCGCCAGCTCGGCCGCACCCACCCGGCCCTTGAGCCGAACCCCTTGCAGCACCGCCAATTCCGTCATCGATCGGCTTCCGATGCCACGCGCATCGCGGTGAGCATCACGATCAGCGGGTTCACCGAAACCACGTCGGTCTGCCCGCGGTCCAGCGCGGCGCGCACGGCGGCCTCGGAGTCGTCGTCCAGCCGCGCGTGCTCGCCCGCGGCGTGGGCGCGCAGCGGGCTGAGCCGTCGTGCGATGTCGGCCAGTTCGCGCAGCTCCGGCGTATCGTCTTCCGACCATGCCGACAGGCTCAGCTTGCCTTCGCGCACTTCGCCTTCGGCGCCGTCGACGGTGATGTGCTTGCCGGCCAGCGATGCCGCGACCCCCTGGCCGCAGCCCACCACGGCGACCCGGCCCAGCTCACGGCTGACCACGGCCGCATGGCTGGACGCTCCGCCCACCTCGGTGACGATCGCCTGCGCGGCCAGCATCCCCGACACGTCTTCGGGCCGGGTGTGGTCGCGCACCAGGATCACCGGCTCGCCGCGATCGGCGGCCCGCAGCGCCTCGTCGACATCGGTGTAGGCCGTTCCCGAGGCCACTCCCGGGCAGGCCGGCAAGCCCTTGGCCAAAAGCGGTGCCGCCAACCGTATTTCGGGCTGCAGCGCCGGCTGGAGCAGGGCCCGCACGTGCGCGGGCGTCACCCGGCGCAGCGTCTCCGCATCATCGATGAGTCCCTCGCGCCGCAATTCCAGCGCCGAGCGCACCGCCGCCTGCGCCGAGCGCTCAGCCGATCGTGTCTGCAGCAGCCACAGCTTGCCGTCCTCGACGGTGAATTCGATCTCCTGGATGTCGGCATCAAGCCGCTCGAGGCGGCGGGCGGCGGCCATCAGCTCGTCATAGACGGCCGGCTGCTCGTCACGCAACGCGACGATCGGCTCGACGTCGACCGATCCCGAGACCACGTCGTCGCCTTGGCCGCCGGGCAGCCATTCACCGAACGGTTCGTTGTCGCCGGAAATCGGGTTGCGCGAAAAGAACGCGCCGGCACCGGAATTGGGGCCAAGGTTGCCGAACACCATGGCCTGCACGACGACGGCGGTGCCGTGCCGATCGTCGATGCCGTAGTGGGCGCGGTAGGCGACCGCGCGCGGCGAATTCCACGAGGCGAACACCGCCTCGATGCCCGCACGCAACTGCGCGTACGGATCGGCGGGCACCGATTCTTGTTCGCCGACCCCGACGATGCGCCGATACATCTGGGCGAACCGCCGCCGGGTGTCGCGGGCGAACTCCCGGTTCCCGGTGGCGGCCAACGCCTGCTCGACGGCGTCGTTGATGCCGAGGTCCAGGATGGTGTCCATCATGCCCGGCATGGACTGGGTGGCTCCCGAGCGCACGCTGACCAACAGGGGCCGCGGGCCGCGCCCGAACGTGCGCGAGGTCTGCGCCTCGAGCCAGCGCATCCGGTCGAGCACGTCGTCCCAGATGGCATCCATGGTCGCTACCGGGTCGGCGAGATAGCGCAGCCCCACCGCGGTGGTGATGCAGAACGCCGGCGGCACCGGCAGATCCTGGCGGCGCATCGCCTCGATGCCGTGGCCCTTGTTGCCCAGCAGCTCCCGCGGGTGGCTCGATCCGCCGTCCAGCAACACCACGGAGTGCTCGATGGACGGGACCTCTCGCCTGCTTGACGCGTGGGCGCCGCCTCGCGCGGTACGAGCCGTGGTGCACCCCCTTTGTGGTGTAGCGACTGATCGGGCCGACGTCGGAACGCCCGCTATGTTCCCACACGGACCAGCGGATTAAGCGACGTAGCTGCTCGGCGGCTCTTGTCTTGCCACCCCGCCCATGATCTAGGTTTACAGTTATGACTTCATATGACACGTTCCATGACGTCGGAGTACTGATCCTGCGGCTGGTGTTGGGCGTGACGTTGGCCGCGCACGGCTACAACAAGTTCTTCGGCGGCGGCCGCATCCCGGGCACCGCACGCTGGTTCGAGAGCATCGGCATGAAGCCCGGAAAGTTCCATGCCACCGTGGCGGCGACCACCGAGATGGCCGCCGGCCTCGGCCTGGCCGCCGGTTTTCTGACCCCGATCCCGGCGGCGGGCTTCGTCTCCCTGATGCTGGTCGCGGCCTGGACCGTGCACCGGGCCAACGGCTTCTTCATCGTCAAGGAGGGCTGGGAGTACAACCTGGTGCTGGCGGTCAGCGCGGTCGTCGTGGCCACCCTGGGCGCGGGCAAGTACAGCCTGGACTACCTGGTCTTCGGGAAGAACTGGATGGACGGCTGGCAGGGCCTGGTGATCTCGGCGGGACTGGGTCTGGCGGGTGCCATCGGCCAGCTGGCGATTTTCTACCGGCCGCCGGCCAAGCAAGCCGGGTGATCAGGGGTCATCGACGTCTTCGGCGAGGACGCTTTCGGGGTGGTGGAAGGTGTTGGTGCGGGGTTGGCCGTGGTCGAGGTGTGGTGGTGGGATCCATTCGGTGTCGCCGTGGGTGTTTGTGCGGGTGGTCCAGCCTTGGTCGAGGAGGCGGTGGTGGGGTCCGCAGGCCAGGGTGAGTTGGTCGATGTCGGTGCGGTGAGTGTGGGCCCAGTCGGTGACGTGGTGGACCTCGCAGTAATAGCCGGACACGTCGCAGCCGGGATGCGAACACCCGCGATCCTTGGCGTACAAGACTATTCGCTGCCCGGGTGAGGCCAGCCGTTTGGTGTGATACAGCGCCAGGGCCTTGCCCTTGTCGAAGATCGCCAGGTAGTGGCGGGCATGGCGGCTCAGGCGGATCACGTCCGACATCGGCAACATGGTGCCGCCACCGGTCAAACCCCTCCCCGCCGCGGTTTCGAGCTCGCCAAGGGTGGTGGTCACGATGATGCTGGCCGGTAATCCGTTGTGCTGACCCAACTCCCCGCTGGCCAGCATCGCGCGCAGGGCGGCGTTGAGGCCGTCGTGGTTGCGCTGGGCCGCACTGCGCGTGTCGCGCTGCATCGCGTCTTCGGTGGGTGAAGCGTCAACGACGGGGTGTTCGTCGTCGGGGTTGGCCATGCCGGGGGCCGCGAGTTTGGCCAGCACCGCCTCGAGGGTGGCGCGGGCTTCCGGTGTCAGCCAGCCGCTGAGCCGCGACATGCCGTCGGTCTGCTGGTGGCCGAGCGTCAGTGCGCGCAGGCGGGCGCGGTCGGTGTCGGTGTAGGTGCCGTCGGGGTTGAGGCAGTCCATCAGGCGCCGGGCCAGTGTGGCGAGCTGGTCGGGGCGGAATTGGGTGGCGTTGGTGGCTAGTTGCTGTTCGGCGTGCGTACAGGTGTCGAGGTCGACGGACTCGGGCAGCTGGTGAAAGAACCGTCGGATCACCCCCACGTGGTCGGCCCCGATGGCTCCGGTGCGCTGGGCTGCCGCGGTGGCGGGCAGCAGCGGCGCTAGCGGCTCACCGGTCAGCGCGCGGCGCGGGCCCAGCTCGGCGGCGGCGGCGATGCGCCGGCCGGCCTCCGCGCGGGTGATGTGCAGCCGATCGGCCAACGCCCAGGACAGCTTGCCGCCCAGCTCGGCAGGATCGGCTTGCTGGCCAATCTGATTGATGAGCTGGTGGCCGAGAGCCTGCATGCGGCGCGCCTCGCGTTCGAGCGTGTCCAGCAGCCCCAGCCGCTCGGGAGTGGTCAACGCCTCGTATGAATGGTCCTGGAAGCGGGAGATGGCGGCGCGCAACGCCTCGACATCGTCCCGAAGCCCCTCGCCATCAATCGAACGCATGTTCGAATACTATGCCCCGACACCGACAAGAAAGGCCACTCCGAAACCACTGAAACAGAAGAGGCGCAAGTGATTTGGCCGCGCGACCGCGCTGATGTCCGCTACGCGACCGCCGCGGATTCGGCTTCGGCCACCTCGGCCGCGGCCCGCTCGCCGGAGCGAATCGCGCCGTCGATCCAGCCGCACATGATCGTCGAGCTTTCGGTGCCGGCCCAATGGATGCGGCCGCACGGTTCGCGCAAGGTGTAGCCGTATTCGGTCAGCACGCCGGTGGGGGCGTGGCCGATCATCCCGCCGCCGGAGTAGCGGTCCACGGTCCAGTTCTGCTCGTGGAATTCGGTTGGTGCCTTTGCCTTTTCGCCGAATCGGTCCACGAGTTCGCCGATGACCAGCGCTCTGCGCCCGGTCTCGTCGAGCTGGGTCAGGCGGCGCGCCGCCGGTCCTTCGGTGATGACGCACATGATTCCGGGCGTCCCGGTGTCGGTGCATGCGTCGATGGTGAGGGTGGCCGGGGACCCCGGCGCGGCGGACTGGCCGGAGAATCCGTCGGCGCGCCAGAACGGCTCGTCGTAGATGAGCGAGGTCTTGATGACCGCGCCGCTCGGCATGCGCTGGTGCAGAAAGGCCCGATCCACCGGGAGCATCGGCTCGTAGTGGATCGAGGTGGCGATGGCCAGCGGGATCGCGACGATGACCCGGCGGGCCCGCACCGTCAGGTCGCTCGCGCTGACCGTCACACCGTCGGCGTCCTGGGCGATGTGGCGCACCGGCTGGGAGAGGTGCAGCGCGTCACCCAGCGCGGCCACCATCGGGCGGTGCAGGGCGCCCATCCCCCCGACCGGGCGCGCGTCCTGGGACCCGCCCTTGCCCGAAATCGCGAACGTGAGCCCGCCGGCCGACGCCGTCTGCAGCAGCCCCCACAGCAGCGACGTCTCGGACGCGGCCGAGGTGTACAGGCCGGCGAAGGCCATGTCCAGCATCTCGGCGGCCTCGGAGGACAGGGAATTCTTTTCGATCCATTGCCCGATGCTGATGCGGTCCCACTCCTGGGCCTTCTTGGCCTCCCACGGGGCCTCGCGCGGAATCGCCTTGCACATCTTCTCGATGGTGGCCAGACCGATCCCGAGGTTGGCGACCGCCCACGGGCTCACGGTCCACGGGATGGTGCCGCCGTATCGGTGTTTCTTGCCCCCGACGATCATCATCGCGTCGCCGTCGTTGTGCTGCTTGTACTCCGGAACGCCGAACTCGTTCATCAGCGCATGGATTGCGTCCTGGCCCGGACCGATCCAGGCGCCGCCGCGATCGATCCACGCGCCGTCGGGCCGCGTCTCGGTGAAGGTCCGGCCACCGACCCGGTCACGCGCCTCCAGCAATGCCACCGAATGGCCCGCCTGTTGGAGCCGCAAAGCGGCCGTCAAACCCGCGAATCCCGCTCCGACCACGCAATAATCGACCTCAGACACGGTTGGCTCCTCAACCTCGCCCACCCCAGCAGCAAACTACACCGAGGCGGAGTCGGAAGTAGCGTGTTCACCGGTATTTCTCAAGCGTTCAAAGCCGTTGATCGATGACTGGAACTCGGTGCGCAAGTCGAGGCGCGATGCGGCCGGTGGTAGCAAAGCCTTTGTCGCGCTTGGCGGTTAGCCGGTCAAAGGTGATGTGCCTGATTGCCACCGCGGCGTTTGGCGGTGTACATCGCGCTGTCGGCGGCGTCGATGAGCTTCTCAACGAGTCCGAGGACGTCGAATGTGCCCATCGGCGGCAGTTCGGCAGTGGCAGTACCGATGCTGGCTGTTAGTCCCTGGGGAAGTGCGGCGATGGCGGCGCCCAAGCGCGTCGAGACCAGCTCGGCGTTCGGCGATCGGCTGGTTGCGGCCAGGAGGAACTCTTCGCCGCCGGCGCGGCACAGCACCGATGTCGATGACGCGTGCTGCCGCAGCACGCCGGCGACAGCGATCAGCGCTCGGTCCCCGGCGGCGTGACCGAAGGTGTCGTTAATGCGTTTGAACGCATCGAGGTCGATCATGGTCATGGTCAGGTGGGCATCGTCGGCGCCCGCCTCGGCGAGTCGTCGGGTGAGAGCGGTGATGAACCCTCGCCGGTTGAACAGCCCGGTCAGCGAGTCTTGATCGGCGCGCTGCGCGTAGGTCCCCATTGCCCGTGACATCCCTCGCATGCCCAGGGGGAACGACAGGTTGAGCATTGTGATCACCCAAAACGCGGCGATGCCTGTTCCCATGTCGCTCTCATGAGCCAGGTGCACGGCGGCGGCGACGGAGACAGCGATCGCCAGGACGACGTCGAACACCAGAAGTCTATTGCTGTGGAAAAGGGCGACATACCCGCTATTCGTGGCCATTGCGCAGCAGCCGACCGCGGCCAGGGCGGCCGTCGACTGGGTCAGGCTCCACCCAGCAATGCACGTCGCGGCGGCAACGCCGACGATCTCCGATTGGACGCGGGTCGGCCAGCGCGTCAACCAGTAGACGCCTGCCGCAACGACGAACACCGCTGCGGTCGCGTTGATAAGCACCACCTCGCCAGTGGGGTGACGTGTGCTGAGCAACGTGGTCAGTGGCACAAGGGCCGACATGGAGGCGATGACAGCTAGCGTCGACTGTGCCGCGCGAAGCAATCCGCGCTCGCGCAGGATCGCCGTCATCCAGTCGAACTGATCGGGCCGACCCAGCCACGACTTGAACCCAGGCACGCTAACACCTCCTCGCTGGACATAGCTCAGCACCAAACCGCTGTCGGCGGACCGAATGTGCCAAATCTGCGGACCCCTCGGGGTACGGACGCCGGCCCGCGACCCGCTTTGCATCACACCGCGAAAGCCGCATTTCGTCCCAAGGTTGCGGCACGCACGCCTAGAACACGTTCTAGTCTGTGGAACCATGGGATTTCTGAAGCCCGAGCTGCCGCAGCTCGACATGGCCGAATGGAACAAAGGCACCCGCAGCGAGAAGATCCGGCCGATGGCCAAGCACTGGGCCGAGGTGGGTTTCGGCACGCCGGTGGTGCTCCACCTGTTCTATGTCGTCAAAATCCTGCTCTACATCCTGGGCGCGTGGCTGTTCGCGTCGGCCACCGACGGTCTCGGCGGGTTCACGCGCGTCGCGTCGTGGTGGTCGGAGCCGATCGTGTTCGAGAAGGTCGTGCTCTACACGATGCTGTTCGAGGTGATCGGGCTGGGATGCGGCTTCGGGCCGTTGAACAACCGGTTCTTCCCGCCGATGGGCTCGATCCTGTACTGGATGCGCTTCGGCACCATTCGGCTGCCACCGTGGCCGGATCGCGTCCCGCTCACCAGCGGCACCAAGCGCAAGCCGGTCGACGTCGCGCTCTACGGACTGTTCCTGGTGTTCACGTTCGCGGCGCTGTTCGCCGACGGCACCGGGCCGATGCCCGAATTGGGCACCAGCATCGGATTGCTGCCCGCATGGAAGATCGTGTTGATCCTGTTGCTGCTGGCGGTCGTTGGTCTGCGCGACAAGGTGATTTTCCTGGCCGCGCGCGGTGAGGTCTACGCGACCATGGCGGTGACGTTCCTTTTCGGCGCGCCCGACATGATCGTCGGGTCCAAGGTGGTCTTCCTGGTGATCTGGATCGGGGCCGCGACATCCAAACTCAACAAACACTTTCCATTCGTGATCTCCACGATGATGTCGAACAACCCGCTGGTGCGGCCCCGCTGGCTGAAGCGGCGCTTCTTCGAGAACTTCCCGGACGACCTGCGGCCCGGCCGCCTGTCACGCTGGCTGGCGCACCTGAGCACCGCCATCGAGATGCTGGTGCCGTTACCGCTGTTCTTCTGTCACGGCGGCTGGCCGGTGACGGTCGCCGCGATCGTGATGGTGTGTTTCCACTTGGGAATCCTCGTCTCGATCCCGATGGGCGTGCCGCTGGAGTGGAACGTCTTCATGATCTTCGGCGTGCTGTCGTTGTTCGTCGCGCACACCCACATCGGGCTGCGGCAGCTGCGGCACCCGGTGGTGGTCGCGGTCCTGTTCGTCGTCATCGCCGGAATCGTGCTGTTGGGCAACATGTTTCCGCGCAAGATCTCGTTCTTGCCCGGGATGCGTTACTACGCCGGCAACTGGGACACCACACTGTGGTGCATCAAACCCTCGGCCAGCGACAAGATCAGCCGGGGCATCGTGGCGATCGCCAGCATGCCGCAGGCTCAGCTGGAGCGGTTCTACGGCAGCCCCGAGGCGGCGCAGATCCCGATCTATATGGGATATGCGTTCCGCGGCTTCAACACTCACGGCCGGGCGCTGTTCACCCTGGCGCATCGGGCCATGGCCGGCCAGAACGAGGACGACTACGTCATCACCGACGGGGAGCGGATCTGCAGCACCGCGATCGGCTGGAACTTCGGCGACGGCCACATGCACAACGAGCAACTCATCGCCGCCCTGCAGGAGCGCTGCCACTTCGAGCCCGGCGAGGTCCGCGTGGTTCTGCTTGACGCGCAACCGATTCACCAGCAGACGCAGGCATACCGGTTGGTCGACGCCGCGACCGGTGAATTCGAGCGCGGAATCGTCCGGGTCGCCGACATGGTCGTGCGCCAGCCGTGGGCCGACGACGTTCCGGTGCAGGTGGTTTCGGAGCAGCCGGAGTAGGTCCGCGAGCGTAAGCCCACTGCGAAATAATCGGCCGCAAATCACAGTGGGCTTACGCTCGCGAAACCCTAAGCGTCTGCCCGCACCTCGTGCGCGGCGGCGACCATGTTCTTCAGCGACGCGCTGACCTCGTCGGGGTTGCGCGTCTTCAGCCCGCAGTCGGGGTTGACCCACAGCCGCTCGGCCGGCACCGCCCGCAGCGCCGCCCGCAGCGACTCGGCCATCTCGTTCGTGCTCGGCACCCGCGGCGAGTGGATGTCGTAGACGCCCGGACCCACGCTGTTGGAGAAGCCGATCGAGTTCAAATCGTCGAGCACCTCCATGCGCGAGCGGGCCGCCTCGAGCGATGTGACGTCGGCGTCCAGGTCGGCGATGGCCCCGATCACCTCACCGAATTCCGAGTAGCACAGGTGGGTGTGGATCTGCGTGGAGTCCGCGACGCCGGAGGTGGCCAAGCGGAAAGACCCCACGGCCCAACGCAAATAGGCCTCCTGGTCGGCGCGACGCAGCGGCAGCAGCTCGCGCAGCGCCGGCTCGTCGACCTGGATGATGGCGATGCCGGCCGCCTGCAGGTCCACGGTCTCGTCGCGAATGGCCAGCGCCACCTGGTTGGCCGTGTCCGCCAGCGGCTGGTCGTCGCGGACGAACGACCACGCCAGGATCGTCACCGGACCCGTCAGCATGCCCTTGACCGGTTTGTCGGTCAGCGACTGCGCGTACTTGGCCCATTCGACCGTCATCTGGTGCCGGCGGATCACGTCGCCGAAGAGCACCGGCGGGCGCACGCAGCGGCTGCCGTAGGACTGCACCCACCCGTTCTTGGTCGCGAAGAAGCCGTCCAGCTGCTCGGCGAAATACTGCACCATGTCGTTGCGCTCCGGCTCGCCGTGCACCAGCACGTCGATGCCGAGGTCCTCCTGCAGCCTGATCACGTCGGCGATCTCCTGCTTCATCCGCCGCCGATACTCGGCTTCGTCGATCTCGCCGGCGACCAAAGCGGCGCGCGCCTTACGGATCTCGCCGGTCTGCGGGAAGGACCCGATCGTCGTGGTCGGCAACGGCGGCAGGTGCAAGCGCGCCTCCTGGCTGGCGCGGCGCTGCGCCGCATCACCCCGCTGTGAACCCGACGCGACGATCGAATCGATGCGGGTCCGGAGATCGTCGTCGTGCAGCCGCGGATCCTCGTTGCGGGAGGCGACGGCGGCGTCGGAGGCCGCGATCTCGTCGGCGACCGCGTCGCGGCCCTCGTTCAGGGCGCGGGCCAGCGTCACCACCTCGGCGACCTTCTCCTGCCCGAACGCCAGCCAGCTGCGCAGCGCGTCGTCCAGCCCGGTCTCCGGCTCCAGCGAATACGGCACGTGCAGCGTCGAGCAGGACGTCGAGACCGCCACGTGCGCCGCCGAACTCGACACCGTCACCAGCTTGCCCAGGGCCGCCCCAAGGTCGGTGCGCCAGATGTTGCGTCCGTCCACCACACCGGCGACCAGCGTCTTGCCGGCGAGCTCGGGCACCGCCGCCACCGCGGTGTCGGCTCCGTAGACCAGATCGACGCCGATCGCCTCGACGGGCGTGCGGGCGAGCGCCCCCAACGAGTCACCCGGGTCGCCGAAGTAGGTGGCGACGTAGATGGCGGGACGGTTGCTGGCCTTGCCCAGCGCGTTGTACACCGCCTCGGCCAGTGCCGGCGCGTCGGGGGAGATGTCGGTGACCAGTACCGGCTCGTCGAGCTGCACCCACTGCGCGCCATTGTCGGCCAGCAGCGAGAGCAGCTCTGAATAGATCGGCATCAGCTCCTGCAGCCGCTCGATGGGGGCGCGCCCGCCGTCGACCGCCTTGCTCAGCAGCAGGAACGTGATCGGGCCGATGACCACCGGACGCGCCGGAACGTTCTGTCCCAGAGCCTCTTTCAGCTCCGAAATCACCTTGTCCGGGTTCAGCGAGAACGTAGTCGAGGGCCCGATCTCGGGAACGATGTAGTGGTAGTTCGTGTCGAACCACTTGGTCATCTCCAGCGGCGCGACGTCTTGGTTGCCGCGCGCCGCGGCGAAGTAGCGATCCAGGTCGTCGGCAACCTGCGCGGCCCGGGCCGGCAACGCACCGAGCATCACCGCGGTGTCGAGCACTTGGTCGTAGTAGGAGAAGGTGTTGACCGGCACCGAGTCCAGCCCGGCGTCGGCCAGGTGTTTCCAGGTGTTGCGCCGCAGGGTGGCGGCCACCTGTTCCAACTCGGCGCGGCTGGTGCGGCCGGCCCAATAGCCTTCCGTCGCGCGCTTGAGTTCGCGTTTGGGGCCAATGCGGGGCGAGCCGACAACCGTGGCGGTGAATGCTTGAGGGGTCACGATATTCGTCCTTCAATCGACGTGGTGGTCATCGCCGGCGGACGTGCAGCCGATCCGTTAGCGGTGCGTACCCGGGTACCAACCGCAACGGCTGCAGCCTAACGCCCATTCCTCGAGGCGATGAGCCGCCGGACGCGGCGCGCCCGGCACAGCTGGCAGGTCTCCGGACTCGCAGGCGCGCACTTCGCTGGTGCTCCTAATGGCCGTCGCTTCCCAGTCTTGCGACCAGTGCTTGCCAAAAACTCTGACGGCGGTCGTTCCTGCATACCGTTGCGGGACAGTCCCGGATTCTCACCGGGTTCCCTCTCGCGAAGCGTTACTAACGTTGCCTCGCTCGATGCCGGCGCCACTTGTGTGGCGACGGCAGACCAGCTGCGAAATGGAGTGTAGTCAGCCCGCCAGCGCCTGCGCGATCGGGAGCGCGGTTGCGTCGTCGCCGTTGTTGAATTCGATGGTCCGCCGGATGGTCGAATCGTCGGCGAGCGCGGCGGCGGCGACCAGCGCGACGTCGGCGCGGGACACCTCACCCGTGCCGCGCCCGACGACGATCCTGCCGGTGGCCGGTTCCAGCGTGAGCCGGCCCGGACCCAGCACCGTCCAGTCCAGGTCGCTGTCGCGCAGGTGGGCATCGGCGGCGGCCTTGGCTTCGGCGTACGGGAAGAACGAATTGTCTTGGGAAACACCGTGGTCGGGGCCGGCGCCGAAGTAGGAGACCATCACGAACCGCTTGACGCCCGCCTGTCCGGCGGCGTCGATCACCCGGATCGCCGCGTCGCGGTCGACGGCGTAGGTCCGCGCCGCGTCGCCGCCGCCCGCGCCGGCGGAGAAGACGACCGCGTCGTGCCCGCCCACCAGATCGGCCAGCGCGTCGGTGTCGAGCCGCTCGATGTCGGCCACGACCGGCGTCGCGCCGGTGGCAGCCACATCGTCGGAGTGGTCGGGGTTGCGGAAGACCGAGGTCACCCGGTCGCCGCGCTGGGTCAGGGCGCGGGCCAGCTGCAGCGCGACCTTGCCGTGCCCGCCGAAGACGATGATGCGTGCCATGCGTCCGACGGTACCGACGTCAGCGAGTGGCGGGGGCGAGCCGCTAGTCCCTACCTGGTGGCGACCCGCTTCGCCCGGCTACGCCGCGCTCGCGATCACCACTAAAGCTTCACGCGCCCCATGATGATGTCGATGATCGGCTTGCCCGGCGGGTAGGCGTTGGTGAGCGACGCCATCGTGTGCCCGTAGTCGACCAGCAGCGTGATGCCGCTGATCCCGAACGCGGCGGCGCTGTTGAGGAACGCCATCACGTCGCCCATCTGCTCCGGGGTGTGCACCTTGGAGCCGGTCTCGTCGCGATAGTCCTGCGCGAAGGTCAGCCACAGGTCGGCGTTGGACTGCGCCAGCGGGGTGTCGGTGGGACCGGGGCAGATGGCGTTGATCCGAATGCCCTTCTTCAGCAGCGGGTAGCCCTGGGTGGCGACGTAGGCGTTGACGACCTTCTTGGAGAACCCGTAGTGAATGATGCCCTCGGCTTCGTGCGCCTTGACCCATTCCTGAGCCGACGCGAAGTCCGGGGTGGCCAGGAACTCGTTCAGCAGGTCCAGGTCGTTCTCCCAGCCCATGCCGGCGACCGAGGAGATGAAGCAGATCGCCGAGCCGGAGGGAAGCTGGTTGCGTTCCAGCAGGCGCTCGATCAGGTGCCGGTGACCGAGGAAGTTGATCGCCATCAGATCGGTGGTCCCGTCGGCGATGCCCGCGGCCGAGAACACCGCGTGGACCGGACCGTCCAGCTGCTCGACCGCGGCGTCGATCGACGCGGTGTCGCGCAGGTCGACCTGGATGGCCTTGGCGACGTCGTAGATCACCGGCGCGTAATCCATCACGATCACTTCGGCGCCCAACTCGGCCGCTGATTTGGCCGCCGCGGCGCCCATGCCAGTCGCGCCGCCGACGACGAGAGCGCGCTTGCCGTCGTAGCGCAACCGATCGACAATGGTCATGGAAATCCCCTTCTCGGATAATGCCAACGCGGTTCTAACTGCTCAACTGTATGGGTAACAGTTATTTGGTTCAATACCGGGGCGGGTTAATCGGGTGCTACTTGCCGCGGACCGCGACGCCGCGCAGGACGGTGTCGCGCGCGTGCACCAAGGCTGCGCGCTTGCCGATCTCGGCGAGGATGTTTTCCGGTATCCACTGCAGGCCGATGACGCAGCGCGCCAGGATCGCGGTGGAGGGGGCGTCGATCGCGATCTCTCCCGAGCGGATGCCCTCGGATAGCAGCGTTTTCATCTGCCGCAGCCGCGTGGCGTAGAGCCAGCCCGGATTCGGCGTGTCCGGGGGTGATTGGCGCATCCAGGCCAGCTGAATCCTGAACTCGTCGGAGAACCGGTCGAGCGCGTTGATGTTGACCCAGCTCAGCGCGTCCAGTTTTTCGACCGGGGTGGCATCCGAGCGCAGGACGCTGACCCAGCCCGCCTCGACCTTCCTGCCGAAGGATTCCATGATCGACGCGAGCAGTTCGTCCTTCGAGCCGATCACGCGATACACCGTTCCGGTGCCAAGGCCGGCCGCCGAGGCGATGTCCCTGATGGTGGTGACCTCGTATCCTCGGCGGCCGAATTCGGCTCGCGCCACCGCCCGCACCGCCGCTGCCTTGTCGCTCGGGTCCGCGTCGCTGTCGTCGGACCATGTCGCGATGACGTCATCGGCGGCGGTGAACGCTTTCGAGCGATCCAGTGCCGCGTCGGTCGGCGGCCGAGCTGCCAAGCCCTGCAAAATGATTCGGCACAGCAGTCCGGCCACCTGGTCGGCCGCGGATTTGTGGCGCATCACATCGAGCCCCACCTGCAGCATGGTCTGGCAGATCCGGTCGGCTAGCGTGGGAAGGTCGATGTCGGGTGTGATGTAGCCGCTCCAGCGGCCAGCGCGCAGCGTCTGCAGCATCGCCTCCTGGATCGCCGCGGGCCGTTGCTGGGTCAGCTTGATCAGTTCCGGGTCGGTGCTCGGCCCCTCGTAGAACGACATCTGCAATGCCGCGCGGTGGTCGACGGCGCAGTGCGCGATCGCCGACCCGAGCTCGATGATCTGTTCTTCGACCGGACGGGCGTCGGGTTCGTCCAATCTCGCCTGGGCGGCCCGCCCGATGCGCTCCAGGTCGTCCTGATAGCGGCGGATCAACTCGACGAGGATGGCCTCTTTGGATTCGAAATGGTGATACAGGCTGCCGGGAAGGATGCCTGCAGCGTCGGCGATCTCCTGCAGCGACGTCCGCAAGCCCGAGGATGCGATCAATGAGGCGGCGGTGGCGAGGATTTCGGCGCGACGCGTCGGGGATTCAGCTGTGCCGCCGGCGCGCAATGACTCGGCCCTGGCCATGGTCAGCGGTGCGCGGATCTGGACGACTGCGGGTCGGCGAGCATTCGCATTCGTCCTCTCTTACCGAACCAAATCTTTGTTAGAGGCTATCAGACTGGGCGCGGTGAATGCGCTGCACAAAGCGGTGAAAGCCCCATTCTAGAGCGCCGGACCGTCCCACCGGTCACACGCGACCACCTCCTCGAGCGGGCGCCGTCGCGCCGGTGAGAACGTGCGGCCGGCCCGCAGGCGGCCCACCGGCAAGAGACAGCCCTGAACATAGGTCGGCGGAATGCCGAGCAGGTTCCGGATTTCCTCTTCGTGATGCAGGTGGAGGGTGGTGATGCACGTCCCGTATCCCCGGGTGTGCAGGGCCAGCTGAAAATTCCATACCGGCGGGAAGATCGAGCCGTACAGCGTGGCCAGGTGAAACGATTCGTCGCCCTCGATGCGAGGCAAATAGGGCTCATAGCAAGGGATTACCAGCAGCGGCACCCGCGCCATGTTCTCGACCAACCACTCCGTCGACGACATGACGCGGGTCTCCGGAGTTCCCGCGGGCATCAGGTCGGCGACCAGCTGTCCGCCGACCCGCAGCAGGTAGGCCTGCCGGTACAGTTCGGCGATCGTGGTGCGCAGCGCCGGATCCGAGATCACCAGCCAGCGCCACGACTGGGCGTTCGACCCGTTCGCGGCCTGCAGGGCGATGCGCAGGCAGTCGCGGATGTCGTCGAGGTCGACCGGCGCGTCGAGGTCGAGCGATTTGCGCGCCGAAGGGGTCGCGGTGAGCAGGTACTCGATCTCCATCACTGACTGCCTCTCTTGGCAAGGCGCGCACCGAGTTCGGTGAGGTACTCGTCGGGAGCGCCGCGAAACGCGCTCCAGCTCAGCAGGCGCTTGAGGTACAGGTGGGCATCGTGTTCCCAGGTGTAACCGATTCCCCCGAACACCTGAATGGCGGTGTCGGCCACGGTGGCCAGCCGCCCGGCGAACGCCTTCGCCCGCACCGCGGCAAGGTGGCGCTCCTCGCCGGATTGACCGTCCGGTTGCGTGCGGGCGTCGCTGGCCCACAACGCGTGGAGCACGCCGCTGCGGGCCAGCTCGACCGTCTCGTACATGTCCACGCACAGGTGCTGGACGGCCTGGAAGGAACCGATCGGCTGACCGAATTGCGTTCTGTTTTTGGCGTATTCGACGGCCAGCCCCATGATCGCGCGCGCGGCGCCCAGCGAATCGGCCGCGGTGGCGATCAGCACGTCGTCGATCACCGCGGCCAGGTCGGCGGCGCGTGCGGCGGTGAGCCGTCGCGCGGGCGCGGCGTCGAAGGTGACGCCGAACCGCTTGCGGGTCGGGTCGATGCCGTGCTCGGGCGCGACCGACAACCCGGACGAGCCGGACCGCACCGCGAAAAGCGCGGTGCCGTGGTCGTCTTCGGCGACCACGAGCAGAACATCGGCGGCCGCGGCGTCGGGCACCGCGGCGATCTCGCCGTGCAGCACGATCGCGTCACCGCGCCGGCTCGCGGCCACCGGGGTGGTCGCCGAGTCCGGAAAGCAGACGGTCGCGACGGTGCTGCCATCGGCTATGCCGCGCAACAACTCCGGCGCGATGTCGTTTGCCCCGAGCCGGGTCAGCGTGCGCGCGGCGGCGACCGCGGTCGACAACCACGGCCCCGGATGCAGCGCGGCGCCCAGTTCTTCGGCGACGACGCCGGCCTCGACCATCGTCATGCCGGCACCGCCGTACTCCTCGGGCACCAGCAGGCCCGTGGTTCCCAGCTCGGCGAGGCCGCGCCACACCGCCTCGTCCGTTCCGGTCGGATCGTCGAGCAACGTCCGCACATGTCCTGCGATCGGTGCCTTCTCGGCGAGGAAGCGTCGCGTGGTGTCGCGCAGCGCCACCTGTTCGTCGGTGAGTTCGAGGTTCATTTCCGCGGCAACCCCAGCACCCGCTGCGCGGTGATGTTCTTGTTGATCTGTGTGGTTCCACCCGCGATGGTCAGCGACCGCGACGTCAGGCGGTAGTTCGCCCACGGCGCCCCGGTGCCGCCGGTACCCAGCACGTCGAAGGCCAGCGCGGCCAGGTCCTGGCCGATCTCACCCCACACGGTCTTGGCGAGGCTGGCCGACCCGAACCCGTCGCCGCCGTGCAGCGTCGCCGAGATCGACCGCTGGCACAGGACTTCGAGATATTTGATGCGGACCGCGATTTCGCCGAGCCGCCGCAAGGTCACCGGATCGTCCAAGGCGCCGCCGCCGGCCGCGGCGAGGTCGTTGACCAGCTCCTCGAGCCGGACTTGCATCTCCGCATACAGCCTGGCCGCGCCGGCGCGCTCGTGGCTGAGCGTGGTGGTGGCCACCTGCCAGCCCGCATTCAACGGCCCGAGCAATGCGTCCGCCGGCACCCGCACGTCATGGAAGAACACCTCGGCGAAGTCCGCCTCGCCGTTGAGCGTGACCAGCGGGCGAACCTCGATGCCCGGCAGCGTCATGTCGACGATCAGGCAGGAGATCCCCTTGTGTTTGGGCGCCTCGGGATCGGTGCGCACGTAGAGCTGACACCAGTCGGCCCGATGGCCCAGCGAGGTCCAGATCTTCTGGCCATTGACGACGAAGTCGTCACCGTCGCGCGCGGCGCGGGTACGCAGCGCCGCGAGGTCGGAGCCCGCTTCGGGCTCCGACATCCCCTGGCACCAGATGTCATCGGCGCGCATCATGCGGGGGAGCAGGGTGCGTTTCTGCGACTCGGTGCCGTACTCCATGATGGCTGGCGCGATGTTGTTCAACCCAATGACGTTGAGCGGCATGGGAGCTCGCGCCCGGGTGGTCTCTTCGGTGTACACGAGTTGCTCGAGTACCGTCGCGCCGCGCCCGCCGTATTCCGGAGGCCACGAGACGGCCGCCCAGCCCGCGTCGGCCATCGTCGCATTCCAGGCGCGCAGCATCTCGAACGCGGCGTCGTCGCGGCCGGTGGGCCGGCGGGCCGCCACCAGCTCATCGGTCAGGTTCCGCGACAGCCAGTCACGTAGCTCGATACGGAATCGTTCCACGTCCGCCGGGTAGGAAAAGTCCACGTTGCTCTTGTCTTTAGCGTCGGAAAACGTTGTGGCCAAGCCGGACTTTACGGTTGAGCGGATAGTTGGTCAATGACGTCGACCGCCGTGCGCGCAGCCGCGAGGTGCCGCAGTTCGTCGTGCACGCTCAGCTCCTTTCGGGCTCGGGGAATGCGATCTCGGCGTTATCCGGCATCGGGCTGACACCGCGTCGCTCACACACTTCCAACACCTCATCGACGATCGACGCGGGCACAATGAACTTTTCCGTCGATGACATCTGCTCGAGATGCTCCTCGATGTCCTCGGCCGCCGGCCGGCTCTCGGCGTCGGCGAGCCAGCCTTCGGTCAGTCCGACGAACACCCGCGCATAACGTCCCGCGGCCGCCGAATAGTTGCGGTGTGTGAAGGTGCAAGCGGTGCTGGCCAGAAACGTCACCAGCGGTACGACGAGCTCTGGCCGGATGGCTTGCATGAAACCCGATTCCGCGAGGAACTTCTCGTCGCCGACAGTCTCGCTGACCATTCGCGAGAAGCCGGTTGGCATAACGGAATTGGCGAGTATCCCGTGCGCCTCGCCTTCGATGGCGATGACGTTCGTCAATCCGACCAAGCCGGCCTTGGCCGCCGCATAGTGGGCCTCCATCGGCTGACCGAAGATTCCGGCGGAGGAGGAAATGAACACGAATCGTCCGCCCCCGTTGTTCTTCATCACGCGATACGCGGGCTGGGCCAGGTGAAAGCCGCCGTCGAGATGCACGCGCAGCATTCGCGTCCAGTCGTCGTGCGAAAGGTCCTCGAAGGGCGCGCTGCCGAAGATGCCGGCGTTGCTGACTACTGCGTCGAGGCGTCCGAACGCGTCGACCGCGGCGTCGACGATCGCCTGCCCGCCCGCCGGGTTGTCCACGGAGTCGTACGAGGCGATCGCTGTGCCACCGGCCTTCGTGATCTCGTCGACCACGTCGTCGGCGACGCCGCTGTCGGAACCGTCGCCGCGCATCGAGCCGCCGAGGTCGTTGACGACCACGGATGCCCCGCGGCGGACCAGGTCCAGGGCGTACAGCCGACCGAGTCCCCGACCGGCTCCGGTCACCACGGCCGCCTGGCCGGTGAAGTCAATCATCGTGCGCTCCTGACTCATTGACTGCCGTGCCGCCGGACTCTACGGTGGAACAGATATTTGGTCAATCGGAGGTGGAGCGTGCGGGACGACGCCCGTGCCGACCGACTGCAGGTCCTGGGCATGCTCGCCTCCGCGCTGGCGGGCCGAGCCGTCGCGGTCGACGGGCTCTCACCCGGTGAACCGGCGTGGAGCGATGGCCAGACGATTTTCGTCGACGCCGCCGCCGGTCCGCTCGCGCAACTTCAGGCCGTGGCCGTGCAGGCGTCGATGATCGCCGCCGGCAGCCTGCATCCCGATGTGGCTGGCGCCTTGCTGCGGCACCGCAAGCTGGCCAAGCGCTACCTGGCGGTCGAGGGACACCGCGCGCTGGTCGCGAACGCGCCTTTGCTGCCAGGTGTTTTGGCGTCGCTGGGCGATCGGGGCATCGCGGGTCGCAGCGATTCGCCCCACGCGTCACTCGCAATCGCGGCCTCGCGGGAGGCGCTCGGGGACCCGGCACCGGAGTTCGGCGTGATCCGCGCGGCGAAGGTGGTCACCGCGTGCGCCCGGGCGGCCGAGCACGAGGAACAGGAGAGGCCCTGGCATGCGCCGCGGCGCGATGGCGCAACGGAACTCGAGGAGCTCGACGACGGCGAGGTGGACGATTCCGACGATCCCGACCTGTTCACCAGCCCGGTGGGCGGGGGCGGCGTCATCGGCAAGTGGCTGAAGAAGATGCTCTCGTCGACGCGCAAGATGGGAAGCGGCGGGGGCCCACCCGGCGCGGATACCCCGACCCATCGCACCAGCTCCGGCAAGCGCGGCGCGTACGCCGTCACATCGCTGGCGTCGACCTCCGGCGACGACGACGGGGACTCCGACCACGATGGGAAAACCGCCGCGGACGGTGTGCGGTATCCCGAATGGGACGTCGCGCGCAAGAGCTACCGGCCGGCCTGGTGCACGGTGCGTGAGGTCGAGCCGCAGATCAACTCGTCGGCCACGCAAGCCATTGACGACGCCATCGGGGTGCGGCGCCCGCTGTCGCGGCTCGGCATGGGTCTGCACCGTCGCCACCGGCAGGCGCAGGGCGACGACATCGACATCGACGCCGCCGTGGAAGCCCGGGTCGAAGTGCGGGCCGGGTCGGCGCCCGACGAGGCCGTCTACCTGGACAGCCTTCGCCGCCGGCGCGACCTGTCGGTGCTGCTGCTGCTCGACGTGTCGGGCTCGGCGGGCGAACCCGGAACGGTCGGGCGCACGGTGCACGAACAACAACGCGCGGCGGTCGCCCACCTGACCGTGGCGCTGCACGACCTCGGGGACCGCGTCGCGCTGTACGCCTACTACTCGCAGGGCCGGCGCGCGGTGAGCATGGTGCCGGTCAAGCGGTTCGACGACCCGTTGAACACCGAGGTGATCAGGCGGCTCAACAGCCTTCAACCCGGCGCGTATTCACGCCTGGGCGCGGCGATCCGCCACGGCGCCGCGACGCTGGAGGCGCGCGGCGGCACGTCACGTCGGCTGCTGGTGGTGCTCTCCGACGGGCTGGCCTATGACCATGGCTACGAGCGGGCATACGGTGCCGCGGACGCGCGCCGCGCGCTCACCGAGGCCCGCCGCCGGGGGACCGGATGCGTATGCCTGACGATCGGCGCGGGAACCGACGTGCGGTCGCTGCGCCGGGTGTTCGGCAGCACGGCGCACGCGACGATCGCGCGACCCGGCCAGCTCGCCGGGGTGATCGGGCCGCTGTTTCGCTCTGCGCTGCGATCGGCGGAGGTACGCCGCAGGATATCGGTGATGCCAAGTCCCAGAACGTCATTGGCGCACCGAAGCGACGTCGGCACCGCGCACACGGCTTGAAACAAACATCTGTTCCGGATAGGCTCCAATCACCGAGGAAGGGAAGCTATGGCCAACGAGTCGCGGCTTGCTTACTTCAACCCGGGGACCCCGGAGGGGGAGCCCGCGCGGCCCTACTACCAAGCGGTCGGCAGCGAAGAGGCCGTGTTCAAGGCGGCCTACCGGCAAGGCCTGGCGCTGATCCTGAAGGGCCCGACGGGGTGCGGCAAGACGCGTTTCGTCGAGGCGATGGCCCACGACCTGGGCCGCCCGCTGATCACCGTCGCCTGCCATGACGACCTCACGACCGCGGACCTGGTCGGCCGGTATCTGCTGCGCGGCGACGAGACGGTGTGGGTGGACGGCCCGCTGACCCGGGCGGTGCGGGAGGGCGCGATCTGCTACCTCGACGAGGTGGTGGAAGCGCGGCAGGACACGACGGTGGTGCTGCACCCGCTCGCCGACCACCGGCGCCAGCTGCCCATCGAGCGGCTCGGCGTCACGCTGGATGCGGCGCCGGGCTTCGGCCTGGTGGTGTCCTACAACCCCGGCTATCAGAGCGTGCTGAAGGACCTCAAGGATTCGACGCGGCAGCGGATGGTGGCCATCGAATTCGATTTCCCCGCAGCCGATATCGAGGAGGACATCGTCGCGCACGAGGCCGGCGTCGACCGGGCCACCGCCGCCGAGCTGGTCCGCTTCGGGCAGGCCATCCGCCGGCTGGAAACCGGCGGGCTGCGTGAGGTGGCGTCGACGCGGGTGCTGATCGCCGCGGGGAGGCTGGTCGCCGAGGGGTTGAGCATGCGCGAAGCGGCCCGGGCCGCGATCGCGGGCCCGCTGACCGACGACGCGGCGGTGGGCAAGGCGCTGGGCGAAATGATCCAGATTTATCTCGCGGCCGGCGGGTCCGACGCGTCCGGCGGGTTCGATGATTGACGCTGCATACCGCCCCCGCTAGGGTCTGAACAAATATTAGGTTTTTTCGGATCGGCGCGTGCGGTTTCACCTAGGAGGTCGGATGTCCTACGAGAGCAGCGCAGAGCCGATCAAGGTCGGCTACCTGATGGACTTCACGCTCCCGCCTGGTTTTCCCGAGGAGCTGTTCGCTTCCTTCACCCAGACTTTCGAGCTCATCTTCGAAGAGGCCGTCGCCCAGGGCCTGATGGACCGGCCGGTGCAGATGATCTATCGCGAGGTGGAGGGTTTGCCCAAGGGTTCGGTCAAGGCGGTGATCGATGCGTATGGCGAACTGGTCGACGAGGGCTGCCTGGTGGTCTTCGGTCCGAACATCACCGACAACTGCGTGCCGCTGCGCGAAGCGATCGAGGAGCGATTCAAGGTTCCCGCGATCAGCGTCACCGGCACCGATGACTGGCTGGGCGAGTGGACCTTCGCCTTCCCCCAGGGTTCCATGACCGACGAGCCGATCTTCCTGGCCGACCTCATCGCCAAACGCGGGCTCGCCGAGATCGGGGTGCTGGTCGAGCAGAGCCTGATCGGGGAGAGCTATCTGAAGAATCTGCGAAGTGCGTGTCGGCGCAAGGGAATTCGGATTGTCGCGGAGGTCGCCATCGCGCAGACGGCTCAGGACATCAACGCCGCGGTGCGGACCCTGCACGAGGCAAAGGCCGAGGCGATCGTGCATTTGGGCTTCGGCTTCGGCATCGTGTTCATCAATCCGGCGCTCGAGTCGCTCGGCTGGGACCCGCCCCGCTTCACGACCACGGCGTGGCAGAACGCCTGGGTCAATCCGATCATGTGGAACGCGTTCGTGGGCTGGACCGGTGTGGACCAGTACGACGAGGCGAACCGGATCGGCCAGGACTTCCTCGACAGATACGCCAAGAGGTACAACGGCAGTCGCCCGGAGTTCTGTGTGACCGTGGTCAACCGCGACGTCGCGGCGACCCTAGTGCGCGCGTTCACCGACGCGCATCCGTTGAGCCCGCGGGGCGTCAAAGAGGCTCTGGAGCGGGTCAAGATGATGCCGGCGGCCTCCGGCGCACCCGGCACCCGGGTGTCGTTCGGCAAGTGGACGCGCCGCGCCTGGATGGGCGCCGGCTATCTGGTGGCCCGGACGCTCGACGCCGACGGCGTCAACTCGCACCTGGTGGATCGGTTCGGAGAGGAAGACTGATGGCCACGGAGCAGTCGATACCGCTGACGACGAACGACAAGCTCGCCGCGCCGGGCGGCCCCAAGCGCAGCTGGGGCGGGTGGATCGCCGGCGCCGCGCTGGCCGCGTTCGCGCTGTTCTTCATCGCGAATTGCCGTGTGGCCCTTGACCCACGCGTCGCGAACGCAGGCGTTCAGGGCCGGCCGCGCCCGGTGAAGTTCACGTTCGGGCTGGACTACATCGGCTTCCTGGACTGGGCCACGGTGGTGGCGCTGATCGTGCTGTTGATCGTCTTCATCAGGGGCTGGCGCCGCAATCCCGGTAGCCCGGTGATGTTGATGTTCTTGTGCACCACGCTGATCGTCTGGCAGGACCCGATCATGAACTGGTCGCCGTTCGCCGTCTACAACCCCGACCTCGTGCATTGGCCGGAATCCTGGCCGCTGGTGTCGTTATCGCCGACGGTCGAACCGTTCGTGGTCTTCGGTTACGTGATGTTCTACTTCGGCCCCTACTTCCCGGCGGTGTGGTTGCTGCGCAGGCTGCAGGCGAAGTATGGGCCCACGGGTTATGTGTCGCGCCATCCCCTGGTCTGTCTGGGTCTGATCACGCTGGTGATCGGTTTTATCTTCGATGCCTTCCTGGAAAACATTCTGATCCACTGGGGCATGTACATCTACTCGCAGGTGATCCCGTGGGGATCGGTGTTCACGGGCACCACCTTCCAGTTCCCGTTGATCTGGGAGTCGTTCTCGGTGTGCTTTGTGATGGTCCCCGCGGCGATCCTGTGCTATCGCGACGACACCGGTAGGTCGGTGGCGGAAAAGCTTGCCGCCAAAGCGAAGTTGTTCCCCGCGCGGCCGGTACTGGGCACATTTGTGGTCATGTTCGTCATCATCAACGTGTCGTATTTCGCCTACGGTGGCTGGTTCTGGGCCATCAAAGCCAGTCATGCCGCCACGTCGGTGGCCTGCCCGTGGCCGTATCCGGAGGCCAAAGTCTATGACCCGCAAGGGTTCTACGAGAAGGCGGGCGCCCAAGGCCCGTATTCGGTCGGCATCTGGTCAACCTGGGCGAGCGGGGAGCCCAACGGACGCCCGCACGTCGATCCTCCGCCGCCGGGCGAGGGTGCGTGTGCTGTCCAGGACCACAATGCGGGCCAGCGTGGCTGAGCCGCGCACCGTCGTCATCACCGGTGCGTCCCGCGGACTGGGCTTCGCCTCGGCGGTGCGGATGTACCGGGAGGGGTGGCGCGTGGTCGCGGCGATGCGCACCCCCGACCAGGGAATGCCGTTGCTGCGCCAGGCTATTCAAGAACAGGGGTTCGCGCCCCCCGGCGACGAACGGTTGATCGGTGTGCAGCTCGACCTGACCGACAGCGCATCGATCGCCGCGGCGGCCAAGTCGATCGAAGAGGCCGTCGGCGCACCCTACGCGCTGGTGCACAACGCGGGCATCTCGGCCGCCGGAATGGTGGAGGAGACCGATATGGCGTTGTGGCAGCGCATGTTCGCCACCAGCGTCCTGGGCCCCGTCTTGCTCACCCAGGCGTTGTTGCCGTCGATGCGGGCGGCGGGGGAGGGGCGCATCGTGCTGGTGTCCAGCGCGGCCGGGGTGCGGGGCCAGCCGGCCACCGCGCCGTACTCGGCGGCCAAGGGAGCGCTGGAGCGGTGGGGGGAATCGATGGCGTGTGAGATCGCGCCGTTCGGTCTCGGTGTGACGGTTCTGGTGGCCGGTACCTATGACACCGAGATCATCACCGACGCCGGCACCACCGATAACCGCGACTTCGGCGGCCCGTACGCCCGGCTGCACAACACCATGAACAGCCGCGGGCGCTTCGCGATGAAGATGGCCCGCGCACCCGAGCGGTTCACCGACGGCCTGCTCAAGGCGATCGAGGACCGGGGAGCGTTCCGCCGTCGGGGCATCGGGCCGGACGCCTCGATGCTGTTGGTGGCCAACAGGATCCTGCCCGCGTCGGGTATGCACCACATGTCGCGGATCGTGTTGGGCATACCCCGGCAGGGGTCCATGCGCGACGGCGCGTGGCCGTTGACGACGAGCCAAAAGGCGATGGTCTTCGTCGCACGTGTTCTTCCGCAGCCGGTACTGCAGCGCTTGGCCGCGGTGGCGGGGCGGTTCTCGTCGCAACGGAATGCGGCACCACAGGGGGACTAGAGGGGCAATCATGGAACAACTTTTCGACGACCTAGCGGATTTCGGCGCGTTCGACGACGCGATATCCGGTGACGTGCGTGATCCCTACACCGAATTGGCGCGTCTGCGCCGCGAGGAACCGGTGCAGCGCCTCGAGACCTCGGGAGCGCTTCCGCACGAGGAATCGCTGCCGATGTTCATCGTGTATCGCCACGAGGACATCCAGCAGATGCTGCGCGACAACGAGACGTTCTCCTCGGCCGCGGTCATCGCCGCATTCGGTCCCGTGCTGGGTGAGGGAGTTATGCTCGGCATGGACGAGCCGATCCACGGCCGGTTGCGTTCATTGGTGTCGAAAGCGTTCTCGCAGAAGTCATTGGCGCGCTGGCAGGACGAGCTGGTCGGGCGCGTGGCGAACAGCCTGATCGACAAGTTCGCGCCCAACGGCAAGGCCGATCTGGTCAAGGAATTCACCTTCGACTACCCGAGCCAGATCATCGCCGGGTTGTTGGGCTTGCCGGAAAAGGACTACCCACAGTTCCAGCGCTGGTCGATTTCGCTGTTGAGCTGGCTGATGAATCCCGAACGCGGGCTTGCGGCCTCGGCCGCGCTGTGCGAGTACTTCGCGCCGATACTCGAGGCCCGCCGTGCCGAGCCGAAGGACGATCTGATCAGCGCCCTCGGCGCGGCCGAGATCGACGGGGAGAAGCTCGCGGACGAGGAGATCTTCTCGTTCCTGCGGCTGTTGCTGCCGGCCGGCGTCGAGACGACCTACCGCGCGCTGGGCAGCCTGCTTCTGGCGCTGGTGTCGAACCCGGCGCAGCTGGATGCCATCCGCGCCGACCGATCGTTGCTGCCCCAGGCGATCGAGGAGGGCGTGCGCTGGGAATCCCCGCTGCTGACCATCACCCGGGTCGCGACGCGCGACACCGAACTCGGCGGCGTGTCGATCCCGGCCGGGGCGACGGTCATGCCCATGCTCGGCTCGGCGAACCGGCAAGAGGATCGTTATCCCGATCCGAACAGGTTCGACATCCACCGAGAGGCCCGCGCACACCTGGGCTGGGGGCACGGCGTGCACGTCTGCCTCGGCATGCACCTGGCGCGCCTCGAGATGCGCACCGCCATCAATTTGCTGCTCGACCGGCTGCCGAATCTTCGGTTGGATCCCGACGGGGAGGACCCGCACATCCGCGGCCAGGTCTTCCGGTCACCGACGTCGGTTCCAGTGCTCTTCGACCCCCGGTAACCAGCCCGGCAGCGGTTGCAACTTGCCAATCGGCTAGTTTCCGGTAAGGCTCTCCGTAGCCCCTCAACGACCCAGAAGAGAGTGACAGATATGACTGAGGCTGTAAAGGTCCGCTTCGAGCCGAAGATGATGATCGACGGCAAGCTCGTCGACGGGCAGGCCGGCACCTTCACGAACATCAATCCGGCGACGGAAGAGCCGCTGGGCGAGGTGGCCGATGCCTCCAAGGAGGACATGCACCGGGCCATCGACGCCGCCCGGCGCGCCTTCGACGAGACCGACTGGTCGACCAACAAGGAGTTGCGCAAGCGCTGCCTGCTGCAGCTGCACGAGGCGATCGAATCGGAAAAGGAAGAACTGCGCGAGGAGCTGATCCTCGAGGTCGGCTCGCCCCGGGCCATCACCTTCGGGCCCCAGCTGGACGCGCCACTGGAAGACGGACTGAAGTACCCGGCCCGGCTGATCGATGAGTACGCGTGGGAAACCGACCTGGGCGACAAGGTGATCAGCCTGACCGGCACGCTGACCACCCGCAAGGTGTGGCGGGAACCGGTGGGCGTGGTCGGGGCGATCGTGCCGTGGAACTTCCCGTTCGAGGTCACCCTCAACAAGCTGGGCCAGGCGCTGGGCACCGGCAACACGGTGGTGCTCAAGCCCGCACCGAACACGCCGTTCAACGCGACCCGGCTGGGCCGGCTCATCGCGGAGAAGACCGACATCCCCGCCGGCGTCGTCAACGTCGTCACCGCCTCGGACCACTTCGTGGGCGAGGAGCTGACACTGTCGCCCAAGGTCGACCTGATCTCGTTCACCGGATCGACGGTGGTCGGCAAGCGGATCATGGAAAAGGGCGCCGCGACCATGAAGCGGCTGTTCCTGGAGCTCGGCGGCAAGTCGGCCACCATCGTGCTGGAGGACGCGGACTTCGGCACGGCGTGCATGGTGGGCATCGCGCCGTGCATGCACGCCGGTCAGGGGTGCGCGAACCCCACCCGGCTGCTGCTGCCGCGGTCCCGCTATGACGAGGGCGTGGAGATCCTGAAGAACATCTACGAGAACGTCACGTGCGGTGACCCGCAGGACCCGGGAACGCTGTGCGGGCCGGTGATCTCGCAACGGCAGTTCGACCGCGTGACCGGTTACATCGAGAAGGGCGTCGAAGAGGGCGCCACGGCGCTGGTCGGCGGCCCCGGCGCCGAGACCGGTTTCGACAAGGGATATTTCATCCGGCCAACGCTTTTCACCAACGTCGACAACAAGATGACCATCGCGCAGGAGGAGATCTTCGGCCCTGTGCTCTCGGTCATCCCGTTCGACGACGAGGAGGACGCGATTCGGATCGCCAACGACAGCGTCTACGGGTTGGCCGGCAACGTGTTCGCCGGTTCCCTCGAGCGTGCGCTGTCGGTGACCCGCCGGATCAAGGCCGGCTTCATGGGCGTCAACGGTGGGGCCCCCTACGGTGCCGACACGCCGTTCGGCGGCTACAAGGAGAGCGGCATAGGACGCCAGAACGGTGTGGCCGGATTCGACCAGTACACCGAGGTCAAGTCGGTGGCCTACCCCGCCGGCTAGGAATCACCCTTCGGCGAGATTGCCGTCAGGGTCGCGGTTTTCGGGCTGATCGCGACCGTGGCGGCAATTTCGGTTCTCCTCGGCGCGGTCGCGCCGCCAAAGCGGCTGTCTCAGCGACCATTTCGTGACTGTCGAATGCGCTAGCACATGCGATAGCGCTTTTGGCAAAGTATTCGGTCACCTGGACTCGATACGCATCGGTCGCGTGGGCGCCGTGACGTGACCGGGTCCGCCGGCTTGCGTGCCAGAACCACACCCCGGGCTTCGCCCGCCCAACCCCTTGGTTGACAATCGACGCAAGACTCCACATTTTTCGAAGTCCACGTGTCAAAGGAGACAAGACCATGGCTGAAGCCGTCATCGTCGAGGCAGTGCGTTCACCGATCGGCAAGCGCAACGGCGGATTGTCCGGGGTGCACCCGGCGGATCTGTCCGCACAGGTGCTCAACGGCCTGGTCGACAAGGCGGGCGTCGACCCGGCCCTGGTCGACGATGTCATCTGGGGCTGCGTCATGCAGGCCGGCGAGCAGGCCCTCGACATCGGCCGCACCGCGCTGCTGACCGCCGGCTGGCCCGAGACCGTCCCGGGCGTGACCGTGGACCGTCAGTGCGGCTCGAGCCAGCAGTCCATCCACTTCGCGGCCGCCGGCGTCATCGCCGGGCACTACGACGTCGTCGTCGCCGGCGGTGTCGAGTCGATGTCGCGGACACCGATGGGCGCGTCGCTGGCCAACGGCGGGCGCCCGTATCCCCAGGCCTTCCTGGACCGCTACGAAGGTCAGATCCCCAACCAGGGCATCGGCGCGGAGATGATCGCCGAGCAGTGGGGGTTGGACCGCACCACGCTGGACCAGTTCAGCCTTGACTCGCACGAAAAGGCCGCCGCCGCACAGGATTCGGGTGCCTTCGACGACCAGATCGTGGGCATCAAGGATCAGGACGGCAACGTGGTGCTCAAGGACGAAGGCATCCGCCGCGGCACGCCGATGGAGAAGATGGCCTCGCTGAAGCCGGCCTTCAAGGAAGACGGCGTGATCCACGCCGGCAACTCGTCGCAGATCTCTGACGGCTCGGCGGCGATCCTGTTCATGTCCGCCGAAAAGGCCAAGGAACTGGGGCTCAAGCCGATCGCCAAGGTGCACACCGCGACGCTGGCCGGGGCCGACCCGGTGATCATGCTGACCGCGCCCATCCCGGCCACCCAGAAGGTGCTCAAGCGTTCCGGGCTGTCCATCGGCGACATCGGCGCCTACGAGGTCAACGAGGCGTTCGCGCCGGTTCCGCTGGCCTGGCTCAAGGACATCGGCGCCGACGAGAACAAGCTCAACCCCAACGGCGGCGCGATCGCGCTCGGTCACCCGCTCGGCGGATCCGGCGCCCGGATCATGACCACACTGCTGTATCACATGCGGGACAAGGGAATTCAGTACGGTTTGCAGACCATGTGTGAAGGTGGCGGCCAGGCCAACGCCACCATCGTGGAACTGTTGTGACGGAAGCGCCGGGGGCCCTGGCCGAGCGCCGGGGCAACGTGATGGTGATAACCATCAACCGGCCGGAAGCCCGCAACGCGGTGAACGCCGCCGTCAGCATCGGCCTCGGGGATGCGCTCGAAGAGGCGCAGCACGACCCCGAGGTGCGGGCGGTGGTGGTCACCGGCGCAGGCGACAAGTCCTTTTGCGCCGGGGCCGACCTCAAGGCGATCGCGCGCCGGGAGAACCTGTACCACCCCGACCATCCCGAATGGGGCTTCGCCGGATACGTCCACCACTTCATCGACAAGCCCACGATCGCGGCCGTGAACGGCACCGCCCTGGGCGGTGGCACCGAGCTGGCGCTGGCCAGCGACCTGGTGGTGGCCGACGAACGCGCACAGTTCGGGCTGCCCGAGGTCAAGCGCGGGCTGATCGCCGCCGCGGGTGGGGTCTTTCGCATCGTCGAGCAGTTGCCGCGCAAGGTGGCGATGCAGCTGCTGCTGACCGGCGAACCGATCAGCGCGGCCGCCGCTTGCGAATGGGGCCTGATCAACGAGATCGCTACGCAGGGTTCGGTGCTGGACGCCGCGCTGGCCCTGGCCGAGCGCGTCACCGTCAACGCCCCGCTGTCGGTGCAGGCCAGCAAGCGGGTCGCCTACGGCGTCGACGACGGTGTCGTCGTCGACGACGAACCGGGTTGGGAACGCACGATTCGCGAGATGAAGGCCCTGCTCAGGTCCGAGGACGCCAAAGAGGGACCGCTGGCCTTCGCCGAGAAGCGGGAGCCGGTCTGGAAGGCGCGCTAGCCGTACGGACCACGGACGCTGGTGACGGTGCGCTAGCCCGCCAGGATGTTGACCCCGCGGCCGAACACCGCGGGTAGCAGCGCGCACGTCGGGACCACCGCGCGGCGCACCAGCTGCGGAGTGCTGGCCAGCACCAGCGCGCGGGTGAGCAGCCGGTAATCGCGGGTGATCCGGTGCCACGCCTTCTCGTAGGAGGCCGGCCTCTCGGTGACGATCGCGTCGACCGCCGCGGCGGACTGCTTGAGCGCCAGGCTGATGCCCTCGCCGGTGAGCGCGTCCTCGTAGCCGGCCGCGTCCCCGACCAGCAGCACGCGCCCCGCGACCCGACGCGAAACCACTTGCCGCAACGGGCCGCAGCCGCGCGGCTGCCCGGGGGCGGCGCCGTGCAGTTGGCGGGCCAGCCGCGGGAACCACGCCAGGTCCGGCCGGCCGCGCGACAGGATGGCCACACCGACCAGCTCGGGCTCGACCGGGGTCACGTACGCCTCGCCCCAGCGCGACCAGTGCACCTCGACGAAGTCCGACCACGCCGGCACCCGGTAGTGCCAGCGCACGCCGTAGCGCCGCGGCGTCCCCGCCGTCGCGGTGATTCCGACGGCGCGGCGCACCTGCGAATGCAGCCCGTCGGCGGCGATCAACCATTTCGCGCGCACGCCGGCGGCCGAGACGCCGTGGGCGTCTTGGGCCACCCTCGTCACCCGGGTGCGGATCCAGTCGGTGTCTTGCTCTTTGGCGCGCGCGGCCAGCGCCGCGTGCAACGTGGTGCGGCGCACGCCGCGCCCCGGCCCGCCGCGAAACCGCGCCTGCGCGCGCCGCCGGTCGCTCACGTACGCGATCCCGTGAAAGGGCATGCCGACGGGATCCACGCCCAGCGAAGTCAATTCGGCCAAGCCGCCCGGCATCAACCCCTCGCCACACGCCTTGTCGATGGGGCCGTCCCGCGGCTCGGCCACGATCACCGAAAGTCCTTGGCGGCGGGCGTGTAACGCGGTGGCCAGCCCGCCCGGGCCGCCGCCGACGATCAACAGGTCCGCGTCGTAATCGCTCACGTGTAACCCAACGCGGAGTTTTCCACCTGCAGGCGCACCCTCAGCAACGCGGCGTTGGCCAGCGTGAAAATGGTCGCGGTCAGCCACGCCGTATGCACCAGCGGCAACGCCACCCCTTCGGCCACCACTGCAACATAGTTCGGGTGGTGCAGCCAGCGGTAGGGGCCCTGACGCACCAGCGGCGCCTGCGGCAGGACGATCACCCGGGTGTTCCACCGCCGGCCCAGCGTCGTGATGCACCACCAGCGCAACGCCTGGCTGGCCACCACCACCGCGAGCATCGGCCAGCCCAGCCATGCGATGAACGGCCGGTGCAGCGCCCACGGCTCGATGAGGCAGCCGAGGAGCAGCGCGGTGTGGATGATCACCATCACCGGATAGTGGGATCGGCCAAACTCCTTGGCGCCCTTGGTAAATGACCATCGCGCATTGCGGGTGGACACCACCAGTTCGGCCACGCGCTCGAGCGCGACCGCCAGCACCAGCAGGTAATACATGGCTACAGTCTCTCCCAGCGCTACCAGGCCAGCAGCACCAGCTCGGAGCAGAACGCCGGGCCCATCGCGATCATCAGCCCGATCGAGCCGGGCGGGGGCGCATCGCCGATGGTGGTCGCGAGCACGTCGAGCACCGATACCGAGGACAGATTGCCGTTCTCGCGCAGCGAGTTTCGGGTGTGGTCGAGAGCGCCCGGGGGGAGGTCCAGGACGCTCTCGACGGTCTCTATCACCCGCGGTCCGCCGGGGTGGCACACCCAGGCCGTCACATCGCGCGGGGTCAGGCCGTGGTCGGCGAGGAAATCGCGGACATCGTCGCCCAGGTATTTCTCGGCGATGGTGGCGACGTCGGCGGACAGCACGATCC
Source organism: Mycobacterium sp. NGS33 (assembly GCF_059812885.1). Lineage (NCBI taxonomy): Bacteria > Bacillati > Actinomycetota > Actinomycetes > Mycobacteriales > Mycobacteriaceae > Mycobacterium > Mycobacterium sp. NGS33. The sequence goes on from NZ_JCALDN010000002.1 coordinate 301,271, forward strand.
GGAAGCCGTCGCTGCCGATCTTCCAGCCCATGATGTCCTCGGTATCGGGATAGAGGTGGCTGCGGGTGGCCAGCACCCGGGGACCGGTGTGTTCCCGGCCGGCGCGGTTGGCCCCTTCGGTGATCACCGCTGCCGCCCCGTCCCCGAACAGGCTGGTGGCAACGAGATTGGCGACCGACCGGTCTTGCCGCTGCACGGTCAGGGAGCACAGCTCCACCGCGAGCAACGCGGCCGTGTGATCGGGGAACGCCCGCAGGTAGTCGTGCATGCGCGCGACGCCGGCCGCACCGGCCACACAGCCCAGGCCGAACAGCGGCACGCGTTTGACGTCGGGCCGCAGCCCCACCCGCGTCGCCAGCCGCGCCTCCAGCGTGGGAACCGCCAGCCCGGTGACCGTCGTGGAAAACACGATGTCGAGCTCCGACGGCTTGACCTTGGCCTCGTCCAGCGCGGCCTCCAGCGCCTGCTCGCCCAGGTCCAGCGCGACCTCGAGATAGGCGTCGTTGGCCTCGGTGAATCCGCTCAGCTCGCGGTAGCGCGGCAGCCGCAGCGCGGTATTGCGGAATTCGACCCCGCTGCTCGAGGCGAAACGCCGAAAGTCCGGACCGGCGATGTCGGTGAGCGCGCGGATGGCTTCGCTTTGGGTATAGCGATGGGGTGGAAACTTCACCGCAACGCCGGCAACGGACGGATTCTTCAGCGCGACCATGTACAGGTGACGGTGCCGCCGCGCCGCTGGTTCAGGTGAACACCGCGTGGGCGCCCCACTTCGCGCGATTGCCCGACTCCTGCGCACGCCGCGCGCACCGCGCGGCGTCGTCCGGTTAGGGTCGGGGTATGCGGGCTCTGGTCACCGGTGCCACCGGTTATGTCGGATCGCGCCTGGTCAGCGCGCTGCTGGCCGATCAGCACGAGGTGGCGGCCGCGACTCGAAACCCGGCGCGCCTCAACCGTTTCGGCTGGTTCGACGACGTCACACCGGTGAAGCTGGATGCCGCCGACCCCGCGTCGCTGGCCGCCGCGTTCGCCGGTTGCGGGCCCGTCGACGTGGCGTATTACCTGGTACACGCGATCGGTCAGCCGGATTTTCGCGATGCCGACAAGACTGCGGCGACAAACTTCGCGGCGGCGGCCCGCGACGCCGGGGTGGGCCGCATCGTCTACCTGGGCGGCTTCGTGCCCGCCGACGAAGACCTGTCCGAGCACTTGACCAGCCGCGCCGAGGTGGCCGAGGCGCTCACCCTCCCGGACGGCCCCGAGCTGGTGTGGCTGGGCGCGGCGATCATCATCGGCGCCGGCTCGACGTCATTCGAGATGATGCGCTACGTCGGCGACCGTTTCCCGCTGATTCCCATCCCGAGCTGGATGGACAACCCGATCGACCCCATCTCCATCCGCGACGTGCTGCACTATCTCGTCGCCGCGGCCGACCCGGACCTGGTGCCCGCCGGCGCATACGACATCGCCGGGCCCGAGACCACGTCCTACCGCGACCTGCTCAAGGCGTACGCGCGCGTCTCCGGGCGCTGGCACACCGGGCTGCCGGTCGGCAGGATCGGCACCACGCTGGCGTCGCTGATCACCGGCGTCGCGCTGCCCGTGCCGCCGGGGCTGGCGGGCGACCTGGTCGAATCGCTCGACCACCCGATGGTGGCCTCGGCCAGCAGCCTGCGCGATCGCGTTCCCGACCCGCCCGGCGGCCTACTCGGCATCGACGAGTCCATCGCCCTGGCCCTGGCCGGCCAGTCCAAGCACCGGCCGCGTCCGGTCAACGCCCTGGCCGACCCGCACCACCTCGCCAACACCGATCCCGCCTGGGCGGGTGGCGACGCGCTGCGCATCCGCCGGCTCGCCCGTCGAGTCACCCCACCCGTCGTGCGGCCGACCCTGGGACTGGTGAACCGGGTCCCCGGACCGGTGGCCGGAGCCGTCCGCACCGGCCTCGACATCCTGATCGCCCTGACCCCGAAGGTGCGTCCCGCATGAGTCAGTCGACGAGCCCATACCAGACCGGCGTCCTCACCGAGTTTCGCCGTGCGGTCACCAATGTTGCGGTCCCCCATAATGAGTCGCCGGCCATCGTGCGGCGCCGCCGCGTCATCGTGGCCATCACGGTGGTCCTCGGTGCCGCGGTGCTCGGGTTCTCGTTGCGGCGGCATCCGGGGGATGCGAGCTTCTACTGGCTGACCCTGTTGCTCGCGGGGGTGTGGACGGCCGGCGCGCTGATCTCCGGGCCGCTGCACCTGGGCGGCATCTGTTGGCGCGGCCGCAACCAGCGGCCGGTCATCACCGGCACCGGCATCGGCCTGTTGGTGGGCGGCGCGTTCATCGTGGGCGGATCGATCGCGCGGCAGATCACGCCCGTGGCGGAGTTGATCACCCGGGTCCTGCTCTACGCCCACCACGGGTGGTATCCGGTGATCGTGGCGATCACGCTGATCAACGGCGTCGCCGAGGAGCTCTTTTTCCGCGGCGCGCTCTACACCGCCCTGGGCCGCTACCACCCGCTCGTGATTTCGACGGTTCTCTATACCTGCGCGACGCTGGCCAGCGGCAACCCGATGCTCGGCTTCGCGGCGATCATCCTTGGAACGGTGTGCGCGTTCGAGCGCCGGGCCACCGGCGGTGTCCTGGCGCCGGTGCTCACCCACCTGGTGTGGGGGCTGATCATGGTGCTCGTGCTGCCCCCGATGTTCGGGGTCTAGCGCCGGCTATCGGGCCGACCCGACGACCTCACGCGCGAGCGCACGCATCGCGGCGGTGCGGACGGGCCGAACGAAGAACCAATACACCCGCCCAGGAATGCCCCTCGGCAGAAAGACCGACCGCTGGGTATACCGGCTCCCGCGATCGCCGTCCCGCGTGACCGCAATCTCGAGCCACTCCCGCCCCGGCGCCCGCTTGGTGGAACGCAGCCGCAGCAGGGCTCCCGGCACGCGCTCCTCGACCTTCCAGTCGGTTGTCCGTGAGTTCACCGCGTGCTCCGCGGCCGTCCATAAGGTGTCGGGTTCGAGGGCGGTTTCGGCCGTGCGCACATCGGTGTAGACGATTTCGCCCGCCCAGGTCGGGTCGGTGGGCAGCGCCCCGGCCGGCTCGGACCGCAGCGATGACCACGTGGGTTCGGGAACACCACGCGCGCCGCGTTCGAGCGCCAACTCGACGGCGCGGCGGTAGCCGGTCAGGCCGCCCGGCGGCGGTCCGATGATGTCGTCGATGTCCGAATTGCGCATCACGGCATCGCATTCCAGCGATTCGACCAGTGGTCTCGCCAGCCCCCCCGGGATTGGGGTCACGGTGCCCACCCAGAGGCTGGCGATCGCCGGGGTCAGAAACGGCAGCACGAACAGGTAGCGTTTGCCCAACCCGGCGACCTCTGCGTAGACCCGCATCATGTCGCCGTATTCCAACACGTCGGGCCCGCCGATATCCCAGGTGCGCGATTTCGGCACCGGCGCGGTGGCCGCCGCGGCCAGGTAGTGCAGGACGTCGCGCACCGCGATCGGCTGGATCTTGTTGTGCACCCATTTCGGCGTCGTCATCACCGGCAACCGGTCGGTGAGGTGCCGGATCATCTCGAACGACGCCGACCCCGAGCCGATGACCACCCCGGCCTGCAACACCACGGTCTCGATACCGGAATCGATCAGCGCGTCCCCGACCGCCTTGCGCGACGCCAGATGCGGTGAGAGATCGCTGTTTTCGGGATGCAACCCGCTCAGATACACCACCCGCCGCACCCCGGCGCGCCGCGCGGCCGTCACGACGTTGCCGGCGGCGCGGGTTTCCTCGGCGGCGAAATCCTTCGAGGCGCCCATCGAGTGGACGAGGTAGTACACCACGTCGATGCCGTCGAAAGCGGCGCTCAGCGAATCGACATCGCCGAGGTCCCCGCGCGCGACCTCGGCCCGCTGTCGCCACGGCACCTGCGCCAGCTTGTCGGGGTTGCGGGCCAACGCCCGGACGCGATGACCGTCGTCCAACAGCCGCGGCACCAGGCGCCCGCCGATATAGCCGGTCGCTCCGGTCACCAGGCACCGCACCTGTTCGGGCATCGATCCTCCGTCGTTCGTCAGGGTGTCTGACGGGGAGGGTTACCTCATCTAGAGCGGGCTAAGCGTTGCGGCCGATTAGCGCAACAACTTTCAGCGGTCGGTGAACTTGGCGGCGCGCCGCTGCTGGAAGGCCGTTGCGCCCTCGGCGAAGTCGGCCGATTTCAGCAGCACCGACTGTCCGTCGAACTCGCGCTGCAGGGCCGGATCCAACTGGGTCAGCGTGGCCGCGTTGATCGCCAGTTTGGTCTTGGCGAAGGCGACCGCCGGGCCGCTCAGCAACCGGGCGATCACCTTGTCCACCTCGGCGTCGAAATCCTCGGCCGGGTAGACCGCGGTGACCAGGCCCCACGACAACGCCTCGGCGGCCGTCAGCCGTTCCGGAAGCAGCGCCATCTGCATCGCCCGGATGCGGCCGATCGCGGCCGCCACCAACGCCGACGCTCCGCCGTCGGGCATCAACCCGATCTTGGTGAAGGCGAGCATGAAAAACGCGCTCTCCGAAGCCAATACGACGTCACAGGCCAGGGCGATCGAGACGCCCACGCCGGCCGCCGGTCCCTGCACCACGGCGACCACCGGGTGCGGCAACGCGGCGATCGCGCGCACCAGCCGGTTGATCTCGAGGATGATCTCGTCCGGCGGGACGCCGCCGCCGTCGGAGACGTCGTCGGCGCTGATGCCCGCGCCGGAGCTGAAGCCGCGCCCGGCGCCGCCGATCCGCACCACCTTGACCTCGGGATCGGTGGCCGCGTACTCCATCGCGTCGGCGATGCCGGTGATCACGGGAATGGTCAGCGAGTTCAGGCTGTCGGGCCGGTTGATGATCACCGAGAACACTCCGTCGGACAGCGTGACGTCAAGTCCTGCGACGGGAGCGAGCGTGGCGATCGCGGATGAAGGCATGGGCTCACCATAAGTGACCGGGGTGCGCGGCCTTCCGGCACGGCTGCGAAGATGTCGAACGACCGGTTGTTTGGTAGCGAACGGTCGACGGCGTCAATGCGGACGAAAGGTCGGTGGATCGTGGCTGGACCGTTGAAGGGACTGCGTGTTGTCGAGCTGGCCGGCATCGGCCCCGGCCCGCACGCCGCGATGATCCTCGGGGATCTGGGGGCCGACGTGGTGCGCATCGACCGCCCGTCCTCGGGTCCCGGTGGTGTCGCGAAGGACGCCATGATGCGCAACCGGCGGGTGGTGACCGCCGACCTGAAATCCGAGGAGGGCCGCGGCCTCGTCCTCAAGCTGATCGCCAAGGCCGACGTGCTGATCGAGGGCTACCGCCCCGGCGTCACCGAGCGGCTCGGCCTGGGTCCCGAGGACTGCGCGAAGGTCAACGACCGGCTGGTGTACGCGCGGATGACCGGCTGGGGCCAGACCGGCCCGCGCAGCCAGCAGGCGGGTCATGACATCAACTACATCTCGCTCAACGGCATCCTGCACTCCATCGGCCGGGCGAACGAACGGCCGGTCCCGCCGCTGAACCTGGTGGGTGACTTCGGCGGTGGTTCGATGTTCCTGCTGCTCGGCATCCTGTCCGCGCTGTGGGAGCGGCAGACCTCGGGCAAGGGGCAGGTCGTCGACGCCGCGATGGTCGACGGCTCCAGCGTGCTGATCCAGATGATGTGGCAGATGCGGGCCTCGGGCATGTGGACCGACGCCCGGGGCACCAACCTGCTCGACGGCGGCGCGCCCTACTACGACACCTATGAATGCGCCGACGGGCGCTACGTCGCGGTCGGCGCCATCGAGCCGCAGTTCTACGCCGCCATGCTGACCGGCCTCGGCCTGGACGGCGCCGACCTGCCCGGGCAGAACGACGTCGGCCGCTGGCCCGAGCTGCGCGCGGTGCTCACCGAGAAGTTCGCCAGCCAGGACCGCGACCACTGGGCCAAGGTGTTCGCCGACTCCGACGCGTGCGTGACGCCGGTGCTGGCGTTCGGCGAGGTGCAGACCGAGCCGCACATCACCGAGCGGAACACCTTCTACGAAGTCGACGGGGGACTGCAGCCGCTACCGGCGCCGCGGTTCTCCCGCACCGCGCCGGAGACGCCACGTCCGGCGGCGCCGGCGACCGACGCCGAGGCGGTACTCAACGACTGGGTATAGTCCCCAACCAACCAGTTGGCTGGAATCCAGGGAATCAGGAAAGGACTCGAATGGAGATCAAAGACGCCGTTGCCGTCGTCACCGGGGGCGCGTCGGGCCTGGGCCTGGCGACCACCAAGCGACTGCTCGACCGCGGCGCTCAGGTGGTGGTCATCGACCTGCGCGGTGAAGACGCGGTCCGCGAGCTGGGGGATCGCGCGCGATTCGTCGAGGCCGACGTCACCGACGAGGCCGCGGTCGGCAAGGCGCTGGACGCCGCCGAGTCGATGGGCACGCTGCGCATCAACGTCAACTGCGCCGGCATCGGCAACGCCATCAAGACCCTGTCCAAGGACGGGCCGTTCCCGCTGGACGGCTTCAAGAAGGTGATCGGGGTCAACCTGATCGGCACCTTCAACGTGCTGCGCCTGGCCGCCGAGCGCATCGCCAAGACCGAACCGATCGGCGAGGAACGGGGCGTCATCATCAACACCGCCTCGGTCGCCGCCTTCGAGGGCCAGATCGGCCAGGCCGCCTACTCGGCGTCCAAGGGCGGCGTGGTCGGGATGACCCTGCCGATCGCGCGCGACCTGTCGCGCGAGCTCATCCGCGTGGTGACCATCGCGCCGGGCCTGTTCAAGACCCCGCTGCTGGGATCGCTGCCCGAGGAGGCGCAGGCGTCGCTGGGCAAGCAGGTGCCGCACCCCGCGCGACTGGGTGATCCCGACGAATACGGCGCCCTGGCCGTCCACATCGTCGAGAACCCGATGCTCAACGGCGAGGTCATCCGCCTGGATGGCGCCATTCGCATGGCGCCGCGCTGAGCCGCGGTCCGTCCGGCAAAGCGAAAGCCCCCCGCATCTGCGGGGGGCTTTCATTACCAGGCTCAATGATTACTTGCGGAACCATCGACTGACGTTGGGTTCGGCCATCAACAGGCGTGCGAGCATGCTCATGGTCTGCCTCAGCTCGCGGCTTGCAGTTCGTCGAACTGCTCCGAGGTCTCGCCTTCGACCAGGACGTCGCCGTGGTAGAGGGCTTCGAAGTCAACTTTGATGACGTCGGCACTTGTGTCGTCGATCCACATGACACTGAGCGTATGGGCCACCATTAAGGAATCTTTGAGTCACGATTCGGAAAACCTTGGCAATTTACCCGCGGGTAGGTTGACCGGCGGCCGCGCCCCGATTTGGCCCGTGAGCTGCTTAGTTGCGACACATTTTTCTGGCCGGACTCTTATTGTCGGAGCGGTTTAAAACGCGGCGTTGAACGGTTGGGGCGGCCGATTCCGTCTTTAGAGAGAACACTGTTCGACGCGTGGAAACTAGCGTTTGTTACGTTGACGCGGACACGCCAGCGGCCAGCGCAACGGGGCACCGGCAGCGGAAGGGCTCAACAATGCTGCAAAAAATCGCCCGAGTCGCCATCAGGGCGCCCCGCCGCATCCTCGCGACCGGCGTCCTGGTGTTCATCGCCGCCGCGATCTTCGGCGTCCCGGTCGCCAAGAGCTTGTCGCCGGGTGGTTTCCAAGACCCGGACTCGGAGTCGGCCCACGCCATCGGCGTGTTGAGCGACAAGTTCGGCCAGAGCGGCCAGCAGGTGCTGATTCTGGTGACCGCCCCCGACGGCAGCGACAGCGCACAGACGCGCAAGGTGGGTACCGACCTCGTCGACCAGCTGCGGCGGTCCCCGCTGGTCTACAACGTCTCGTCGCCGTGGACCGTCCCGCCCCAGGCCGCGGCCGACCTGGTCAGCCGCGACGGCAAATCCGGACTCGTCGTGGTCAACCTCAAAGGCGGCGAGAACTACGCGCAGAGCAACGCCCAGACGTTGGCCGACCAGTACATCCACGACCGCGACGGCGTCACCGTCCGCGCCGGCGGCGCGGCGATGCAGTACGCGCAGATCAACACGCAGAACCAGGCCGACCTGCTGGTGATGGAGATGATCGCGCTCCCGCTGAGCTTCCTGGTGCTGATCTGGGTGTTCGGAGGGCTGCTGGCCGCGGCGTTGCCGATGGCGCTGGGCGCGCTGGCCGTGGTCGGTTCGATGTCGGTGCTGCGCCTCATCACCTTCACCACCGAAGTCTCGATCTTCGCCCTCAACCTGAGCACCGCCCTAGGCCTGGCCCTGGCCATCGACTACACCCTGCTGATCGTCAGCCGTTACCGCGACGAATTGGCCGAGGGCCACGACCGGGAAGAAGCGCTCATCCGGACCATGGCCACCTCCGGCCGCACAGTGCTGTTCTCCGCGGTCACCGTGGCGTTGTCGATGTCGGCGACGGTGGCGTTCCCGATGTACTTCCTCAAGTCGTTCGCCTACGCCGGCGTGGCCACCGTTGCCTTCGTCGCGGCCGCCTCGATCGTGATCACCCCGGCCGCGATCGTCCTGTTGGGGCCGAGGCTGGACGCGTTCGACGTGCGCCGGTTCATGCGGCGAATGCTGCGGCGTCCCGAACCGATGCACAAGCCCGTCGAGCAACTCTTCTGGTACCGGTCCACCAAGTTCGTGATGCGCCGCTGGGCCCCGATCGGGCTGACCGTCGTCGCCCTGCTGTTGCTGCTCGGGTATCCGTTCCTGCGTGTGACGTGGGGTTTCCCCGACGACCGGGTGCTGCCGCGGTCGGCGTCGGCGCATCAGGTCGGTGATCGGCTACGCAACGATTTCGCGCACGACTCGGCGACGTCGGTGCCCGTCGTCATCCCCGACGCCGCCGGCCTGAATCCCACGGACTTCGACTCCTACGCCGCCGCGCTGTCCCGGGTCGCCGACGTGTCGTCGGTGTCCGCCCCCGCCGGCACCTTCGCGGCCGGCAACCGGGTGGGACCGCCCGCCGGGCCCACCGGGCTGGCCGGCGGCAGCGCCTTTCTGACCGTCAGCAGCACCGCGCCGCTGTTTTCGACGGCGAACGACGCCCAGCTCAGGCGGCTGCACGCGGTGCCCGGCCCCGCGGGCCGGTCCGTAGAGATGGGCGGGGTGGCACAGGTCAACCGCGACAGCGTCGACGCCGTGACCGACCGGCTGCCGCTGGTCCTGGGGTTGATGGCGGCGATCACCTTCGTGTTGCTGTTCCTGCTCACCGGCAGCGTGCTGCTGCCGGCCAAGGCGCTGGCCTGCAACTTCCTGTCGCTGACGGCGGCCTTCGGCGCCCTGGTGTGGATCTTCCAGGACGGCCATCTCGGTGCGCTCGGAACCACGCCCAGCGGGACGCTGGTGGCCAACATGCCGGTGCTGCTGTTCTGCATCGCCTTCGGGCTGTCCATGGACTACGAGGTCTTTTTGCTCTCCCGGATCCGCGAGTACTGGCTGGCGTCCGGCGCCGCCCGGCCGGCGAAACCGACCGCGAAACAGGCCCACGCCGCCAATGACGAGAGCGTGGCGCTCGGCGTCGCCCGCACCGGCCGGGTGATCACCGCGGCCGCCCTGGTGATGTCGATGTCCTTCGCCGCGCTGATCGCGGCCCACGTCTCGTTCATGCGGATGTTCGGCCTCGGCCTGACGCTCGCCGTGTTCGCCGATGCCACCCTAGTGCGGATGGTGGTCGTGCCGGCCTTCATGCACGTGATGGGCCGGTGGAATTGGTGGGCGCCCAGGCCGCTGGCGTGGCTGCACGACCGGTTCGGGATCAGCGAGGGAGCGGCCGACGAAACCGTGGATCACCTCGCGCCGGTCGCTGACCCCGTCGAGCTCCCCGCGCCGGTGGTCGCCGAGCCGGTACCCAATATCGGTTAAGGCCGACCGGCGGGTCGTCGGCAACTTAGTGTGGGGCACAAGCGAGTCGGAAGGTGCGCAACGGTATGACAATGGTGGTCGACAACCCCTTCTTCGCGCGGGTCTGGCCGGTCGTCGCCACCCATGAAGCCGAGTCGATCCGGGCGATGCGCCGGGAGAACCTGGCCGGCCTGTCCGGCCGGGTGCTGGAAGTCGGCGCGGGAATCGGCACGAACTTTCCGCACTACCCGGACTCCGTCGACGAGGTGATCGCGATGGAACCCGAACCGCGGCTGGCGGCGCAGGCCCGCGCGGCGGCGCAGGCGGTGCCCGTGCGGGTGATCGTCACCGGCGAGACGGCCGAAACGTTCAGCGGCACCGAGCCGTTCGACGCGGTGGTGTGTTCGCTGGTGCTGTGCTCGGTACGCGACCCCGAAAGTGTTCTGCGGCGGCTGTTTTCGTTGCTGCGGCCGGGCGGGGAGCTGCGGTATCTCGAGCACGTCGCCAGTGCCGGCGCGCGGGGCCGCTTTCAGCGTCTGGTCGATGCGACGGTGTGGCCGCGGCTGTTCGGCAACTGCCACACGCACCGGGACACCGAGCGCTCGATCGTCGCGGCGGGCTTCGAAGTCGACACGTCGCGGCGGGAGTTCACGTTGCCGGCCTGGGCGCCGATGCCGGTCTCGGAGTTGCTGCTCGGCCGCGCGCGCCGGCCCTGAGACCGGACGGCCCGATCAGCTCAGCAGGGCCGGTAGCCGCTGCAACAACCCCGGCAGCGCCTGGCTGGCCGTCTCGCGCATGCTGATCGTCACGCTGCTCGACAGCGGGGTGACCTCGGGGTTGACCTCGATGACGGCGGTGCCGCGGGACAGCGCCAACTCGGCCAGCCCGGCCGCCGGATAGACGATCGCCGAGGTGCCGACCACCACCATGACGTCGGCGGCCTCGGTCGCCTCCACCGCGCGCCGCCACGGCTCGTCGGGCAGCTGTTCGCCGAACCACACGATGTCCGGTCTGATCAACCCGCCGCAGTGGCATACCGGCGGGTCCACCTCCAGCGCCGGCTCGGCCATCGCGGGCAGCGCCCCGGAATAGGCCACAGCGCAACGCGCGCAACGGAATTCGAACAGGCTGCCGTGTAGGTGGTGCACCGACCGGCTGCCCGCGCGCTCGTGCAGGTCGTCCACGTTCTGGGTGATGACGCTGACCTGGGCCTCGTCTTGCCAGGCGGCGATCGCGCGATGACCCGCGTTCGGTTGGACATCGGCGACCAGATAGTGGCGCCACAGATACCAGCCCCAGACGCGCTGCGGGTTGTCGCGCCACCCCTGCGTGCTGGACAGCTCGTACGGGTCGAAACGGGCCCACAATCCGTTCTTGTCATCGCGGAAGGTCGGCACGCCGCTCTCCGCGGAAATACCCGCGCCGCTGAGCACCGCTACTCGCATCCCACCAAGATAGCCGGGGGTGGGTGATACTGGACGGGTGGAGCTCGGTGACTGGTTGAAGGTCGACATGAAGGCGGGAAAGCCGTTGTTCGACCAGCTCAGGACGCAGGTCATCGAGGGGGTTCGCGAGGGCGCCTTGCCGCCGGGCACCCGCCTGCCCACCGTGCGCGACCTGGCCGGCCAGCTCGGCGTCGCCGTCAACACGGTGGCGCGCGCCTACCGCGAGCTGGAAACCTCCGCCATCATCGAAACCCGGGGCCGCTTCGGCACTTTCATCGCGCGCTATGACCCGACCGACGCCGCGATGGCCGCCGCGGCCCGCGAGTACGTCCGCGTTGCGCGCGGACTCGGGTTGGACAAGGCCGACGCGGTGCGCTACATCGAAGCGGTGCCCGACGAGTGAAGCCGGCGCGGTCGGCATCGAAAACCCTTGGCGCTCGGGCTGTTTACTCGTCGGTGTGTCAGCGCAATACCTTGTCCAGCGTGCGCAGGTTGCGCGTCGTGGTCGACGACTTGTAGCGCGGCTTACCCATCGTCTTGCCGATGCTGCTGTCCAGCGTGGCGCCCTTGGGCACCTGCCAATAGATCACGCCGTCACCGCGGCGGATCTTCTCGTCCGGGCCGGCCTCCTCGCCCAGCGCGGCGAGCTCGTCGAGCACGGCCTTGTCGGCGACGAACGTGACGTAGGACTGATAGCCGTCGACCTCGCGCTCGAACGGATAGGCGTCGACCACGGCGCGCACCGTGTCGAGGTCGTAGGCCAGCACCCACGCGTCGTAACCGAACCGGTCGCGCAGCGCGGCTTCGGCCTTCTTGCGCACCGACGCCACGCCGGCGGCCGACTCCAGCAGCACGTTGCCGGTGGCCAGGATGGTCCGGACCCCAGTGAACCCGGCGTCGGTCAGCGCGGCCGCCACGTCGGCCATCTTGAGGTTGACGCCCCCGACGTTGACGCCACGCAGGAACGCCGTGTATTTGGTCATGCCCCGATTCCACCAGGTCGGCCGCGCAACGACTATCCCGGGCCGCCCGGCCGGGTGCGACGTAGGCTTTCGTCATGGGACGCCAAGTCTTCGACGACAAATTGCTGGCCTTGATCAGTGGACATTCCCTCGGGGTGCTGGCCACCATCAAGCGCGACGGGCGGCCGCAGCTGTCGAACGTGAGCTATCACTTCGACCCGCGCGCCGTGGCGATCCAGGTGTCGATCACCGAGCCGCGCGCCAAGACCCGCAACCTGCGTCGGGACCCGCGGGCCTCGATCCTGGTCGACGCCGACGACGGCTGGTCGTATGCCGTCGCCGAGGGCACCGCCGAGCTGACGCCGCCGGCGGCCGCGCCCGACGACGACACCGTGGAGGCGCTGATCGCGTTGTATCGCAACATCGCCGGTGAGCACCCGGACTGGGACGAATACCGCCAAGCCATGGTCACCGACCGGCGGGTGCTGCTGACGCTGCCGATCTCGCACGTCTACGGCATGCCGCCGGGCATGCGGTAACCGCGCCGCTACCGAACCGTTTCGCCAAACCCCGGCTAGGCTGCCCCCTATGGCTGCATCGAATGCTCCGCAAGGTTCAACGTCCTCGGAGTCGGGGGCTGCTGGATCGCCCGCGTCGGACGACGACACCAAGCGCAAATTCCGTGAAGCCCTGGACCGCAAGATGGCCAAATCGTCGAGCGGGTCCGATCACAAGGACGGCGCCGGCAAGCAATCGCGGGCGCACGGCGCGGTGGGGAACCGCCGGGAATTTCGCCGCAAGAGCGGCTGACGATCCCCGGCCGCGGTGGCCGGATCCCGTTGACGGGCTTCAGCAGTGGGGCGCGGTGAACAGCCCGACCGAGGGGTCGGCCTGGCCGGGTTTTCCGCGCAGGCTTCCTCGCGTGCTGGGGTGTTCGAAGTTCACTTGGGACGGGTCGTTCTGGTATGCCCAGTCCGCGACGATGGTGCGTTGACGAAACTTCCAGCGGCCCTCGTGTTTGGCGTAGGTGTCCAGGTACCGCCCGCCGATGATGACGTCGACGTTGCGCTCGGGGCCCGCGAAGGTGTGGAACACCAGGCAGTAGATCTCGCCGCGGGCCGCGTCGGCCTCGACCACGAAGTTCGTGGTGGTGATGTTGTGTTGGGAGACAAGCACATACGGTTCGGCCGCTTGTAGTTGCGCGATGAACTGTTCGACGCCGCCGTCAGAAAACGAGCCGTGCGAGTCCGTGGCGTCGGGGTGATACAGGGCGCGAAGGGCGTCGTAGTCGGCGCGGTCGACGGCTCGGCAGTAGGCGGTGACGAGCTGATGCAGCTCGTCGCGGGCGAGCAGCAGTGCCAGTCTGGCCTCATCCACCACCACGCCACGATATCGCGGTGATTGCTGGTGAGTAATCTTGCGACCAATGGGTCCCCGGTCCCAGGGTGCTGCGCGAAAGGAAGATCGTTGACGGTGAAACTTTGTCTCGCTCAAGATCCTGAAGCCGACCAGCTGCTGGACGACAGTCCGTTGGCGTTGCTCATCGGGATGGTTCTGGACCAGCAGGTGCCCTTCGAGACGGCGTTCGCCGGACCGAAGAAGATCGCGGACCGGATGGGCACCTTCCCGGACCTTTCGGCCGCCGAGATTGCGGACTACGACCCGGACAAGTTCGCCGCGTTGTGCTCGCAAAGCCCTGCGATACACCGCTTTCCGGGGTCGATGGCCAAGCGCATCCAAACGCTGGCGCAGATCATCGTGGACCGCTACGACGGCGACGCGGCCGGATTGTGGACGGCCGGCGACCCCGACGGAACCGAGCTGCTGCGGCGGATCAAGGGACTGCCGGGGTTCGGGGACGTGAAGGCGAAGATCTTCCTGGCACTGCTGGGCAAGCAGTACGGCGTGACGCCGAAGGGCTGGCGCGCCGCCGCGGGCGACTTCGGCCGGGCCGGCGCGCACATCTCCGTCGCCGATATCGTCGATGCCCAGTCGATGGGGAAAGTGCGCGCGTACAAAAAGCAGATGAAAGCGGCAGCCAAAGCGGCGAAGTAGCAGGTCAACAGAAGGGAAGGGCGGCAACGTGAAGACACACCTGACGTGTCCGTGCGGCGAAGCCATCGTCGGCAAGGACGAGGACGAACTGGTCGAGTTGACCCAGGCGCACCTCGCCAGCGATCATCCTGGCCTCGAGTACGACCGCGACGCCATCCTGTTCATGGCGTACTGACGAGAACGCGCGTGCCCCGCGGTCGGGACACGCGCGTTCGCGGCGGTGAGGCGGTGCGGTCTGCTACGGCACCACCGTCGAGCCGATGGTGGGCATGAACTGGCACTGCTTTTCCTTGGTGGTGACCTGCCCGAAGATCGTCGACATGATGCTGCCCGAGCCGGTGTCGGCGATCGCGCTCAGCGTCGTCGGCCCCTCCGGGTTGATATCCGGGCGCGGCTTGAGTGCGACCGTCCCCGACTTGCCGGTGGTCAGGTTCACCCAGGTGACATTCAGCGGCAACTTCTGCACCTCGGCGGGTCCGGGCGTGCCGACCGCGGTGAACACGTAGGCGGTCTGACCGGGCCCCGGGCCGGGAAGCGGAATCTTGGCCGGCCCCGCCACCGACAGCGCGGTGGCGATGGCGCTGGTGCCGTCCGCCAGGCAGTTGGTGCCGATGGACGGGTACATGAAGTCCTGCGTGGGCGGCGTGTCAGCGCCGAAACCCGGGGCCGCCGCCGCGGGCGCGGGTGCCGGCGCCGGCGCCGGCGCGGCTTCCGGTGCGACGGGGGCCGCGGGCGGTGCCGCGGCCGGGGCCGGTGGCGCGGGGACGGGTGCCGCGACGGGCACGTTGGCCGGCTGGGCGGGCGCCGGTGCGGCGGGTGCCGCCGCGGGTGCGGGACCGGCCGCGTGGGCCGGGTCGATGCCCGCCGGCAGGTGCGCCTCGGGCGCCGGCGCGGCGGGTGCCGGAGCGGCGGCGGGTGCCGGAGCGTTGAGGGCTGGAGCGGCGGCAGGCGCCGCCTCGGGGGCCGGGCCCGCCGCGTGGACCGGGTCGATGCCGGCCGGCAGGTGGGCCTGCAGACCGGGTTCCACCCCGGCCGCGGGCACATGTTGCACCGGTGCGCTGGGCTCGGCGACGAACTGATTGACCGCCGCCGCAACGTTTTTCGACTCGTTGGGCGTGGTCGGGTTGTGAGCGAAGGCTTGCGCTGCGGCCATCAGCAGCTGTGTCGCCTGCTGCGGGTCGGTGGCCGCTTGTTGGATGAGGGGGCTCAGCTGCGACAGGGCAGGCAGACCCGGCAGCCCTGGGGCCGCATTCGGTTGCGGTATCGGCTGCGGCGCCGCCGGGTCGGCTGCCGCGCTCGGGCAGAACCCGAACGCGACAGCCGATGCCGTGACGACAGCGGCCAAACCTTTGGACAGATTCCAAGTGGTTGCCACGGTGTCCTCCGGTTCTCAGTGGTGATTTAGCTGTCTAGGAACTGATCAGGGCAGGGCGGCCAGCAGCGGCGCTGCCGGTCCGGCGGGGCTGGCCGCCGGTGCCGCCGGTGCCGCGGGTGCGGCCGGAGCCTGTCCCGAAGCGAGCGCCGGCAGGTCCTGCGGGAGCATCACTTTCGGAGGCACACTGACCGGCAGGCCAGCCGGCATCGCCGGCATGTTGACCTGCGCCTGCGGCAGCTGCGGAGCGGCCGGAGTGGCCGGTGCCGCCGGTGCCGACAGTCCCGGGATCGCGGGGAGGCCCGGGATCGACGGAGCGGCCGGAGCGGCGGGACCCGCGGCAGCAGGCTGCGCACCCGTCAGGCCCTGGATCATCCCGGGAATGCCACCCGTCGCCGAAGACGGCGCGGCGGGCGTCGCCGACTGCGCCAGCCCCGGAAGGAAGGGGTTGGCCGCCGGAGAAGGCACCTGGGCGGCGGGGCTGGTCGGCGCGGTCAGTCCGGGAATCGACGGAAGACCGGCCACCGGAGCCGCCGGGGTTGCCGGCGAGGTGGCCGCCGGGACACCCGGGAAGCTGATGCCCGGAGTGGCCGGAGCCGCCGGCGGTGTGGCGCCGAGTGCGGTCGCGAGGTTCTGCAGGATTTGCGGTGCGTTGGCCGCCGAACTGATCAGCTGCTGCGGAATGTTCGGCATGGCCGGGGCCGGCACGGGGTCGGCATGGGCGATACCGCCCGTCAATAGTGCTGCGGACGAACCGACCACGACGGCGGCTGCACGCATGTAAGTCCAGATGGTTGGCATGACTCTCCCTGATTGATCGACTACAGGTTCGGGGCTGAAGTTACTTTGATGCAGATGGGACTCAAGTGACACGTGTGGCATTTATGAACTCGTTATTGATACGAGTGAGACCGGTGACCGAACGCGCGAAATGTGCGGCCCTAGGGCTGATGTGCGGACCGACGGCGCCGTGCCGCGCCTCGCGCTCGCTAAAGTCGGGCGGATAGACACCACCTCGGCCGCAGTGGCGGCGCCCAATACCCGGCGGTTGGCGAGTCTGCTGCAGGCGGCCGCGCCGATGCTGCTCGTCGCGAGCATCGCCGCGCGGCTGGCCTGGACCTATCTGGCCCCCAACGGCGCGAACTTCGTCGACCTGCACGTGTACCTGGGCGGATCCGCCGCGATCGACCATCCCGGCAGCCTGTACAGCTACGTCTACGCCGACCAGACGCCGGACTTCCCGCTGCCGTTCACCTACCCGCCGTTCGCGGCCGTCGTGTTCTACCCGCTGCACCTGGTGCCGTTCGGCCTCGTGGCCTTCCTGTGGCAGATCGCCACGATGGCCGCGCTGTACGGCGCGATCCGGCTCAGCCAACGCCTGATCGGCGGGGCGGCCGGCGGCACCGGCCGGCGTGTCGCGATGTCGTGGACGGCGGTGGCCATCTGGATCGAGCCGCTGCGCAGCACCTTCGACTACGGGCAGGTCAACGTGTTGCTGATGACCGCGGTGTTGTGGGCGGTGTGCAGCACGCGGTGGTGGCTGTCGGGGTTGTTGGTCGGCGTCGCGGCGGGCATCAAGTTGACCCCCGCGATCTCCGGCGTCTATCTGGCGGGCGCGCGGCGCTGGGGCGCCGCGGCGTTCTCGGCGGTCGTTTTCCTTGCCACCATTGGGATTTCGGTCCTGGTCGTCGGCGATCAGACGCGCTACTACTTCACCGACCTGCTGGGCGACGCCCACCGGGTCGGCCCCATCGCGACGTCGTTCAATCAGTCCTGGCGCGGGGGCATTTCGCGGATTCTGGGCCACGACGTCGGATTCGGCCCGCTGCTGGTGGCCGCCCTTGCCGTCACCGCCGTCCTGGCCGTGCTGGCCTGGCGCGCCCTGGACCCCGCCGATCGGCTGGGCAGGCTCTTGGTGGTGGAACTGTTCGGGCTGCTGCTCTCACCGATTTCCTGGACCCATCACTGGGTGTGGCTGGTACCGCTGATGATCTGGGCGATCCACGGGCCGGTGCGCGAGCGACGCGGAGCGCGCCTCGTGGGCTGGGGCTGGCTGGCCCTCACGCTGATCGGCGTCCCGTGGTTGCTGAGCTTCGCCCAACCGACCATCTGGCAGATCGGCCGCCCGTGGTATCTGGCCTGGGCCGGGTTGATCTACATCGTCGCGGCGGTGGCGACGTTGCTCTGGATCGCGGCCACTCGCCCCGCGGGCCGCGGGGACCGCGCCGAGCGTCACCCCGGCGTGGCCGTCGGCGCCGAGCATCACGCCGGCGCGACCGCCGACGGGGGCGAGGGCTCGAGGGACTAGCTGTCGACGATCCCGTTGATGTCGCGTGCCATGTCGATATCGTTTTGGGTGATGCCACCCTCGGAGTGGGTGACGAGAGCGAAAGTCACTGTCCGCCAACGAATATCG
The DNA here is from genome assembly GCF_059812885.1 of Mycobacterium sp. NGS33. Classification (NCBI taxonomy): domain Bacteria; kingdom Bacillati; phylum Actinomycetota; class Actinomycetes; order Mycobacteriales; family Mycobacteriaceae; genus Mycobacterium; species Mycobacterium sp. NGS33. Next base: position 319,372 of record NZ_JCALDN010000002.1, read on the forward strand.
ATGTCCGGATGGTGGTCTTTGCTCTCCGCGTGCTCGCCCACCCGGCGCACGGCATCGATGCCGGCGAGAAAACTCGGAAATTTGATCGAGCGGCGCAGGGCGCCGTCGGCGCGCTCCCATCCGTCCAGCTCGGGCAGTGCGGCGTCGACTTGCTCATCCGTTAACACGGCCATACCGGACTCGTCCTCTCCTGTCGGATAACGGGGTGATCGACGGGCGGCCCTTGCCGTGACCTCCCCGCGAAGGTGGTCACCTACGAGGCTACGGCGGGATTACCCGGTGCTTGACTCTTCTGGTCCAAGGCCACGACGACGCCCGCGTCCGGGAGGCTCTGTCGTTGCTGGTAAGCGGACTCCAGGCTGGCGGGAACGTCCTGTAGGTCGCGGGCCACGCCCATCAGTTCTTCCAGGATCATGATCCGTTGCTGATTCGCCTCGTCCATCGCCCGGTGGGCTCGCTCATCGAACTCGTGAGCCTTCTGCTTTGCGTCGGCGAGCAGCTGCTCACGCTCGTGCTGGGCGTCCTGCCAGGCCGCATCGATCAATGACTGGGCTTCGGCCCGCATCCCGGCGAGGTCGGCGTCGAGCTTTTTCCTGGTTTCCTCACACTCGACTTCGAGCGCTTTTCGCTGCGCGGCCATGTGCTCCAACAACTCTCGGTGTTCTCGCCGCGCGGCCTCCGCCTCGGCCGCGGCATCCGCGATCAGGGCATCCGCCTCGGCGCGTGCGTCGGCCTGCATCCGGGAAACCTCATCGAGCGCGCGCCGCAACAGCTTCGCCATCCGATGCTGCATCGCATAGGGCGTCGGTGACGTGTCCGAGAGTGCGGCGACCTCATCCCGCAGGCAGGCGACCTCGATCCGAAGCCCGGCCGCTTCATTGCTGGATTCGTCGCGCTGGTTCCTGAGGTTCAGGACTTCGTCGATGAGCAACTTCTCCTTGGCGAGCAACGCCTCGATGTAGGGGTCGACCAGAGCCGGGTCATAGCCCCGGAAGATCCGAGTGAACGATTTTGCGGGTTCGGTGATCATTGCCAACTCCCCTCATTGGAAGTGCCTGTCGTGGTCGTGACCGACTAGGGTCGAGTATTCCACGGGGGCGCCTAAACCGTAAGAGAGTCGTTGTGTCCCAAGGTAATTCGATAGCAAAATCGACCGGTGGAGCCGTCTCGGCGGCAGTTCGCAGTGTGCGGCTGCACGGCCCTTGCTCCGGCGCGCGAAGACGTTCGCCCTCGCAGGCGGGGGCGCGCAGCCGTCCGGATCCCACCGGCGTTGCGCCCAGGCGTTGCCGAGCGGTGGTGTTGCGCAACGGGCGCCGTATACCGTGACTGGCCATGCCGACCCAGATCGTCGTCGCCGGCGCCCTCATCCGCGACGCCAAGGTCTTGGTGGCACAGCGCGTCCGTCCGCCGGAGCTGGCCGGGCGGTGGGAGCTGCCGGGCGGCAAGGTCGCGCCCGATGAGACGGAGCGCGACGCGCTGGCCCGCGAGCTGGCCGAGGAGCTGGGTCTTGGCGATGGCGACGTCGCGGTGGGTGGCCGGCTCGGCGGCGACATCGTGGTGGACGGCGGGTTCACGCTGCGCGCCTACCGCGTGCGCCTGGTCCGGGGCGAACCCGATGCCCGCGACCATCGGGCGTTGCGCTGGATAACCGCCGCTGAGCTGCACGATCTCGACTGGGTCCCGGCCGATCGGGGCTGGTTGGCGGACCTGGCCAAAGCTCTCTAGGAGCTACCTCATAACAAGTACACAGAGTTCCGGCAGCTTATGTACAGCCGCGTTGCAGGTCTTCGCAGTGAACTGAAGACAACAATATGACGTGTAATAACGACGCCACACGAAGCTGCCCTGGATGTGCGTGCCGATAGCGAGCCGAACGCTTGTGCAGACCAGGCCGTCGCGGCCGCGGTGCCGGGACGGCGGGTCTCCCGGTGCGCAAAAACGACTGCTCATGACGCCTTTTTCGAACAATCGCCCGCGCGCGGGGAGGCCGGTTTCACCCTCGACCCAGACCTATGCTGGTGCTGTATCGCCGCCCAGCCCGCGGGCCAGACATGCCGAGCGCTGAGCCGATCCGAGCTGGTGCGGGCGGGCGGATCAGCGGGCTGACTGCCCATCACGACGCAGGCCGGGTCGACCGCGGGGCCCGGCGACGAGGCGCGACGCTACCGAATCGGAGGACCACTTCTTGACTGTCACACCTCACATCGGCGGAGTGCTCGAGGAGCTCCTGGAGCGCAGCGGGCGGTTCTTCACCCCCGGAGAGATCTCGGCCGACCTGCGCACGGTCACCCGGGAGGGCGGCCGTGAAGCCGACGTGTTCTACCGGGACCGGTGGAGCCACGACAAGGTGGTGCGCTCGACGCACGGGGTGAACTGCACCGGATCGTGCTCATGGAAGATCTACGTCAAGGACGGGATCATCACCTGGGAGACCCAGCAGACCGACTACCCGTCGGTGGGCCCGGACCGGCCCGAGTACGAGCCGCGCGGCTGTCCCCGGGGCGCGTCGTTCTCGTGGTACAGCTACTCGCCCACCCGGGTGCGCTACCCCTACGCCCGCGGGGTGCTGATCGAGATGTACCGGGAAGCCAAGGCGCGCCTCGGCGACCCGGTGCTGGCCTGGGCCGACATCCAGTCCGATCCGCAGCGGCGTCGTCGCTATCAGCGGGCGCGCGGCAAGGGCGGTCTGGTCCGGGTCACCTGGGCCGAGGCCACCGAGCTGATCGCGGCCGCCCACGTCCACACCATCAAGACCTATGGACCGGATCGCGTCGCCGGATTCTCCCCGATCCCGGCGATGTCGATGGTGTCCTACACCGCGGGCTCGCGGTTCTTCGAGCTGATTGGCGCCCCCATGACGTCGTTCTACGACTGGTACGCCGACCTGCCGGTCGCCTCGCCGCAGGTCTTCGGCGACCAGACCGACGTGCCCGAATCCGGGGACTGGTGGGACGCAGCGTATTTGATGATGTGGGGTTCCAACGTCCCCATCACCCGCACGCCCGATGCGCACTGGATGGCCGAGGCGCGCTACCGCGGCACCAAGGTGGTGACCGTCAGCCCGGACTACGCCGACAACACCAAGTTCGCCGACGAGTGGATGCCGTGTGCCGCCGGCACCGACGGTGCACTGGCCATGGCGATGGGCCACGTGATCCTCTCGGAATGCTATGTGCAAAAGCAGGTTCCGTTCTTCACCGACTATTCCCGCCGCTACACCGACCTGCCCTTCCTGATCAAGCTCGAAGAACGCGGCGACATGCTGGTGCCAGGAAAGAACCTCACGGCGGCGGATCTGGGGGAGGCCGTCGAGAACGCCTCGCTCAAACCCGCTGTGCTGGACCAGATCACCGATTCGGTGGTGGTGCCGCACGGCTCGCTGGGATTCCGGTACGGCGAGTCGGGTGTGGGGAAGTGGAACCTCGATCTCGGTGACCTGACGCCCGCGCTCAGCGTGCGAGACGCGCAGGGCTGCAACGGTGACGCCGAGACCGCGCTGGTTCACCTGCCCAGCTTCGACACGGTCGACGGCGAGGGCACCACCGTGGCGCGCGGCGTCCCGGTGCGCCGGATCGGCAAGCACGTGGTGTGCACCGTCTTCGACCTGATGCTCGCCCAATACGGTGTGGCACGCCCCGGCCTGCCCGGCGAATGGCCCACCGGCTATGACGACGCCACCCAGCAGAACACCCCGGCCTGGCAGGAAGCGATCACCGGCGTGTCGGCGGCCCAGGCCATCAGGGTGGCAAGGGAATTCGCGCACAGCGCCGAGGAATCCGGCGGCCGCTCCATGATCATCATGGGCGGCGGTATCTGCCACTGGTTCCACAGCGACGCGATCTACCGTGCGGTACTGGCGCTGCTGATGCTGACCGGGTCGATGGGCCGCAACGGCGGCGGCTGGGCCCACTACGTCGGCCAGGAAAAGGTGCGCCCGCTCACCGGATTCCAGACGATGGCGATGGCGACCGACTGGGTGCGCCCGCCGCGGCAGGTGCCCGGCGCCTCCTACTGGTACGCACACACCGACCAGTGGCGCTACGACGGATACGGCGCGGACAAACTGGCCAGCCCGGTGGGCCGCGGCAGGTTCGCGGGCAAGCACACCATGGACCTGCTGGCCTCCTCGGTGGCCATGGGGTGGAGCCCCTATTACCCCCAGTTCGACCGATCCAGCCTCGACGTCGCCGACGAGGCGCGCGCCGCCGATCGCGACGTCGCCGACTACGTCGCCGAACAGCTGGGCCAGCGCAAGCTCAAGCTCGCCGTGACCGATCCCGACAACCCGGTGAATTGGCCACGGGTGCTTACCGTTTGGCGCGCCAACCTGATCGGCTCGTCGGGCAAGGGCGGCGAATACTTCCTGCGTCATCTGCTGGGTACCGATTCCAACGCCTCGGCGCTGCCCCCGGAGGACGGGGTGCGGCCCACCGGCGTGACGTGTGAGGGCGACATCCCCGAGGGCAAGCTCGACCTGATGATGTCGATCGATTTCCGGATGACCTCGACCACGCTGGTGTCCGACATCGTGCTGCCGGCGGCCACCTGGTACGAGAAGGCCGACATCTCCAGCACGGACATGCACCCCTACGTGCATGCGTTCAGCGCGGCGACCGATCCGCCGTGGGAAACCCGTTCGGACTTCGGCGCTTTCGGTGCGATCGCCCGCGCCTTCAGCGCCATGGCCAAGGACCATCTGGGCACCCGCACCGACGTGGTGCTCACCGCGCTGCAGCACGACACCCCGGATGCGATGGCCTATCCCGATGGCACCGAACAGGATTGGCTGCAGTCCGGTGCGATGCCGGTGCCCGGCCGCACGATGGGCAAGCTCACCGTGGTGGAGCGCGACTACGGCGCCATCTACGACAAGTGGCTGACCCTGGGGCCGCTGGTCGACAAGTTCGGTTTGACCACCAAGGGCGTCACGGTGCACCCCTTCCGTGAGGTCGAGGAGCTGGCCGCCAAGTTCGGTGTGCTGAATTCCGGTGTGGCGGCGGGGCGTCCGGCCGTCACCACCGCGTCGCGGATGGCCGACGTGCTGCTGCTGCTGTCCGGCACCACCAACGGACGGCTGGCGGTCGAGGGCTTCCACGAACTGGAGAAGCGCACCGGTCAGCGGCTGGTGCATCTGGCCGAGGGCAGCGAGGACAAGCGCATCAGCTACGCCGATACCCAGGCCCGGCCCGTCCCCGTGGTCACCAGCCCCGAGTGGTCGGGCAGCGAAACTGGTGGCCGTCGCTACGCGCCCTTCACCATCAACATCGAAAACCTCAAGCCGTTCCACACCCTGACAGGGCGGATGCACTTCTATCTGGCCCACGACTGGGTCGAGGAACTCGGCGAGCACCTGCCGGTGTTCCGCCCGCCGCTGGACATGGCGCGGCTGTTCGGCGCACCCACGCTCGGCGCTACCGAGGACGGCATCGGCCTCACCGTGCGCTACCTGACCCCGCATTCGAAGTGGTCGTTCCACTCCACGTATCAGGACAACCTGTACATGCTGTCGTTGTCCCGCGGTGGCCCGACGATGTGGATGAGCCCGGGCGATGCGGCGAAAATCAATGTGCGCGACAATGATTGGGTCGAGGCGGTAAACGTCAACGGCATCTACGTGTGCCGGGCGATCGTCTCGCACCGGATGCCCGACGGCGTGGTCTACGTCTACCACGTCCAGGAGCGCACGGTGGATACCCCGCGCTCGGAGACCAACAACAAGCGCGGCGGGAACCACAACGCGCTGACCCGGGTCCGCATCAAGCCCAGCCACCTGGCCGGCGGCTACGGACAGCACGCGTTCGCGTTCAACTACCTGGGTCCGACCGGCAACCAGCGCGACGAGGTGACGATCGTCCGTCGTCGTAGCCAAGAGGTGGTGTACTGACATGAAGGTCATGGCCCAGTTGGCGATGGTGATGAACCTCGACAAATGCATCGGCTGTCACACCTGCTCGGTGACCTGTAAGCAGGCGTGGACCAACCGACCCGGTACGGAGTACGTGTGGTTCAACAACGTCGAAACCCGTCCCGGACAAGGCTATCCGCGCACCTATGAGGACCAGGAGCGCTGGCGCGGCGGGTGGATTCGCGACAAGAGGGGCCGCCTGCGGCTTCGCGACGGGGGCCGGCTGCAAAAGCTGCTGCGCATCTTCGCCAATCCGAAGCTGCCCGTCATCGGCGACTACTACGAGCCCTGGACCTACGACTACGAAAACCTGACCACCGCCCCGGCGGGTGACACCTTCCCGACGGCCGCGCCCCGAAGCCTGATCAGCGGTGAGCCGATGAAGGTTTCGTGGGGGCCGAACTGGGACGACAACCTGGCCGGGTCGCCGGAGATCCTGGCTGGGGACCCGATTCTGAAGAAGGTCAGCGAGGAGGTCAAGCTCTCGCTGGAAGAGACCTTCATGTTCTACCTGCCCCGGATCTGCGAGCACTGCCTCAATCCGTCCTGCGTGGCGTCGTGCCCGTCGGGCGCGATGTACAAGCGCAGCGAGGACGGCATCGTGCTGGTTGACCAGGACCGGTGTCGCGGCTGGCGGATGTGTGTGTCCGGATGTCCTTACAAGAAGGTGTATTTCAACCACAAGACGGGCAAGGCCGAGAAGTGCACGCTGTGTTATCCGCGGATGGAGGTCGGCCTGCCGACCATCTGTTCGGAGACCTGTGTGGGCCGGCTGCGCTACCTGGGTGTGGTCCTCTATGACGTCGACCGGGTGTTGGAAGCGGCGTCGGTGGAAAAGGAGACCGATCTCTATCCGGCGCAGTGCGAGATCCTGCTCGACCCCAACGATCCCGACGTCATCGCCGGTGCGCGGGCGGAGGGGATACCGGACGAGTGGATCGAGGCGGCCCAGCGTTCGCCGGTCTACGCGCTGATCCACACCTACAAGGTGGCGCTGCCGCTGCACCCGGAATACCGGACCATGCCGATGGTCTGGTACATCCCGCCGCTCTCGCCGGTGGTCGACGCGGTCAGCCGCGACGGGCACGACGGTGAGGACCTCGGCAACCTGTTCGGTGCGCTGGATGCGCTGCGGATCCCGATGCAGTACCTGGCCGAACTGTTCACCGCCGGCGATACCGCCGTGGTCGAGGGCGTGTTGCGCCGGCTGGCGGCGATGCGCTCCTACATGCGCGACATCAACCTCGGCCGGGAAACCCAGCCGCACATCCCGCATTCGGTCGGCCTGACCGAAGAAGAGATCTACGAGATGTACCGGCTGCTGGCCATCGCGAAATACGAAGAGCGCTATGTCATTCCGACGGCCTTCGCACCGCAGGCCCGCGACCTGGAGGAGATGGCGGGCTGCTCGTTGACCGGAGACGGCGGGCCGGGCATGTACGAGTCGGATCCGGTGCCGGTGTCCGTCGAGACCTTCCACACCCTCAAGCAGCGCGGTGACGATCCCGCCAACGCGCGGCGGTCGGGCCGGGTGAACCTGCTGAATTGGGACGGCGGCCAGGTGCCCGCCGGCATGTTTCCCGAGGGGCGGCAGCGATGAAGCTGCTGTCGGCGCTGCGCGAGCGGTCCACCACCCGGGCGATGCAGGATCGCCTGGTGTGGCAGGCGGCGTCGCTGCTGCTGGCCTACCCGGACGACGGGTTGGCCGGGCGCCTGGACGCCGTCGAGGAGCTGTTGGGGCATGTCAGCGGTGCGCCGGCGGCGCTGCTGGGGCAGACGGTCGCGGCGCTGCGTGCGACCGAGCCGATGACCGCGGCGATGGACTACGTCGCGACGTTCGACATGCGGCGGCGCGCCACCATGTACCTGACCTACTGGACCGCGGGCGACACCCGCAACCGGGGCCGGGAGATGCTGGCGTTCGCCACCGCCTACCGGGAGGCGGGGGTGCAACCGCCGGGCGGTGAGGCGCCCGATCATCTGGCCGTGGTGCTCGAATTCGCCGCCACCGTCGACCCCGACGCCGGGCGGCGACTGCTGAACCAGCATCGGGTGCCGATCGACGTGCTGCGCGGCGCCCTGGCCGACGCGAAGTCGCCCTACGAACCGACGGTGGCGGCGGTCTGCGAGACCCTGCCGGACGCGACCGATCAGGAAGTGCGCCGGGCCGAGCGGCTGGCGCAAGCCGGCCCGCCGGCGGAAGCCGTTGGACTGCAACCGTTTACCTTGACCGTGCCACCCCGCAAAGGATCGCCAAGTGTTTAGCAACGTCCTGTTCTGGGACATCGCGCCCTACGTCACGCTGTCGGTGCTGATCGTGGGCACCTGGTGGCGCTACCGCTACGACAAGTTCGGTTGGACCTCGCGGTCGTCGCAGATCTACGAGTCGCGACTGCTGAGCATCGCCAGCCCCATCTTCCATTTCGGCATCCTGGCGGTCTTCGCCGGACACGTGATGGGGCTGTTTGTTCCGCCCCGGGTGACCCACATGCTGAAGATGAGCGACCACTTCTACCACCTGCAGGCGGTCATCGCCGGGTCGGTGGCCGGCATCGCGACGCTGGTCGGCATCGGGTTGCTGATCTACCGGCGGTTCACCCGCCCCGCGGTGTCCGTGGCCACCAGCCGCAGCGACAAGGTGATGTATGTGGTGCTGGTGCTGGCGATCGTGGTGGGCCTGTACTGCGACCTGATCGGCACAGGCCCGCACGGCGGGGAGTTCCACTACCGCTACACGGTGGGCTTGTGGTTCCGCCGGATCTGGATATTCCAGCCGCACGGCGAGGTGATGATCAACGCCCCGCTGGACTACCAGCTGCACGCCCTGATCGGCATGGTGCTGTTCACGCTGTGGCCGTTCACCCGGCTGGTGCATGCGTTCAGCGCGCCGGTCGTCTACCTGTTCCGGCCGTACATCGTCTACCGCAGCCGCGAGGCGGCGGGTAAGGGTCAGCTCGTCGGCACGGCGCCGCGCCGGCGGGGCTGGTAAAGGGCGCCCGGTCACCAGCCGGTTCGCTATCCGGGGCCCCCGCTGCCACAATCACCGACGTGCTATTTCGCAACGTCGCCATCGTCGCCCACGTCGACCACGGGAAGACCACCCTGGTCGACGCGATGCTGCGGCAGTCGGGCGCGCTGCACCACCGGGGCGACGACGCGGTCGAACGCCTGATGGACTCCGGGGACCTGGAGAAGGAAAAAGGCATCACGATCCTGGCCAAGAACACGGCCGTGCATCGCAAGAATCCGGACGGAACGACGACCGTCATCAACGTCATCGACACCCCGGGCCACGCCGACTTCGGCGGCGAGGTGGAGCGCGGCCTGTCGATGGTGGACGGGGTGCTGCTGCTGGTCGACGCCTCGGAGGGGCCGCTGCCGCAGACCCGGTTCGTGCTGCGCAAGGCCCTGGCCGCCCACCTTCCGGTGATCCTGGTCGTCAACAAGACGGACCGGCCGGACGCCCGGATCTCCGAGGTCGTCTCGGAAAGCCACGACCTGCTGCTCGACGTCGCCTCCGACCTCGACGAGGACGCGCAGAAGGCCGCCGAGGCCGCCCTGGACCTGCCGACGCTGTACGCCTCGGGACGGGCCGGCATCGCCAGCACGACGGAACCGGCCAATGGCGAGAACCCCGAGGGCGACAACCTCGATCCGCTGTTCGACGTGCTGCTCGAGCACATCCCGCCGCCGCAGGGTGATCCCGAGGCGCCGCTGCAGGCGCTGGTCACCAACCTGGACGCGTCGGCGTTCCTGGGCCGGCTCGCGCTGATCCGCATCTACAAGGGCCGTATTCGCAAGGGCCAGCAGGTGGCCTGGATGCGCGAGGTGGACGGCCACCCCGTCATCACCAACGCGAAGATCACCGAGCTGCTGGTGACCGAGGGCGTCGAGCGTTCCTCGACCGACGAGGCCGTCGCCGGGGACATCGTCGCCGTCGCGGGCATTCCCGAGATCATGATCGGCGACACGCTGGCCGATCCGGACCACGCGCACGCGCTGCCGCGCATTACCGTCGACGAGCCCGCCATCTCGGTGACCATCGGCACCAACACCTCGCCGTTGGCGGGCAAGGTGAAGGGGCACAAGCTGACCGCTCGCATGGTGAAGTCGCGCCTGGACGCCGAACTCGTGGGCAACGTCTCCATCAAGGTCGTCGACATCGACCGGCCCGACGCCTGGGAGGTGCAGGGCCGCGGCGAGCTCGCGCTGGCGGTCCTTGTCGAACAGATGCGCCGCGAGGGTTTCGAGCTCACGGTGGGCAAGCCGCAGGTCGTCACCCAGACGATCGACGGCAAGCTGCACGAGCCCTTCGAGGCGATGACCATCGACTGCCCCGAGGAATTCGTCGGCGCCATCACCCAGCTGATGGCCGCCCGCAAGGGACGCATGGAAGAGATGACCAACCACGCCGCCGGGTGGGTCCGGATGGACTTCATCGTGCCCAGCCGCGGCCTGATCGGCTTCCGCACCGACTTCCTCACGCTGACCCGCGGCACCGGCATCGCCAACGCGGTGTTCGACGGCTACCGGCCGTGGGCCGGGGAGATCCGCGCCCGCCACACCGGGTCGCTGGTGTCCGACCGCGCGGGCACCATCACCCCCTTCGCCATGATCCAGCTCGCCGACCGGGGCCAGTTCTTCGTCGAGCCCGGCCAGGACACCTACGAGGGCATGGTCGTCGGGATCAACCCGCGCGCAGAGGATCTCGACATCAACGTCACCCGCGAGAAGAAGCTGACCAACATGCGGTCGTCGACCGCAGATGTCATCGAAACGTTGGCCAGGCCGCTCGAACTCGATCTCGAGCAGGCCATGGAATTCTGCGCGCAAGACGAATGCGTGGAGGTGACCCCGGAGATCGTGCGGGTGCGCAAGGTCGAGCTGGACGCCACCTCCCGGGCCCGCAGCCGGTCGCGCGCCAAGGCCCGGGGTTAACACCTGGTGGTCGGGCGGGCCGCTGGGCGGCTGCTCGATACGCTGATCAGCGTGCCGAGACGAGTCCGCCGTTGGTTCATGGTGCTGGGCGGACTGATCTTCCTGGTCGGACTCGTGCTCTCGGCCTGTACGGTCAACCCGCCACCGGCGCCGCAGAGCACCGACACGCCGCACAACTCCGTGCCGCCGCCGCCCCGGGTCAGCGAGATCATCATGGGCATCGACTCGATCGGGGCCGGCTTCAACCCGCACCTGCTCTCCGACCTGTCCCCGGTGAACGCGGCGATCAGCGCGCTGGTGCTGCCGAGTGCCTTCCGGCCGGTGCCCGACCCCAACACGCCGACCGGTTCCCGCTGGGAGATGGACCCGACCCTGCTGGTGTCGGCCGAGGTGACCAGCCAGAACCCGTTCACGGTGACCTACAAGATCCGGCCGGAGGCGCAGTGGACCGACAACGCGCCGATCGCCGCCGACGACTTCTGGTACCTGTGGCACCAGATGGTCAGCCAGCCCGGCGTCGTCGACCCGGCCGGGTACGACCTCATCACCGGCGTGCAGTCGCTGGAGGGCGGCAAGCAGGCGGTGGTCACCTTCGCCGAACCGTATCCGGCGTGGAAGGAGTTGTTCGCCAACATCCTTCCGGCGCACATCGTCAAGGACGTGCCCGGCGGTTTCGCCGCGGGCTTGGCCCGCACGCTTCCGGTCACGGGCGGCCAGTTCCGGGTGGAAAGCATCGACCCGCAGCGCGACGAGATCCTGGTGGCCCGCAACGACCGGTACTGGGGGCCGCCGGCCAAACCCGCGCTCATCCTGTTCCGCCGCGCCGGTGCGCCGGCCGCGCTGGCCGATTCGGTGCGCAACGGCGACACCCAGGTGGCGCAGGTGCATGGCGGCTCGGCGGCGTTCGCGCAGCTGTCCGCCATTCCCGACGTCCGCACCGCGCGGATCGTGACGCCGCGGGTCATGCAGCTCACGCTGCGGGCCACCGAGCCCAAACTGGCTGACACGCAAGTCCGTAAGGCGATCCTGGGGCTGCTCGACGTCGACCTGCTCGCGGCCGTGGGCGCGGGCAGCGACAACACCGTCACCCTGGACCAGGCCCAGATCCGCGCGCCGAGCGACCCGGGCTACGAGCCGACCGCCCCGCCTGCGATGACGACTCCGGCGGCGCTGGCGCTGCTGGAGGCGGCCGGTTACAAGGTCGAACCCAACACTTCGGCTTCAGCGGCCCCACCCGCGCCGGCCCCGCCGAACACCGGGCCGCCCGAGGTCATCCGCGGCCGGATCAGCAAAGACGGCCAACAGCTTTCACTGGTGATCGGGGTCGCGGCGAACGACCCGACCTCGGTCGCGGTGGCCAACACCGCCGCCGACCGGTTGCGCAACGTCGGCATCGCCGCGACCGTGCTGGCGCTGGACCCGGTCACCCTCTATCACGACGCACTGAACGACAACCGGGTGGACGCGATCGTCGGGTGGCATCAGGCGGGCGGCAACCTGGCGACCCGGCTCGCCTCCCGATACGGTTGTCCCGCACTGGAATCGACGCAGGTCCCGATCTCCAACGGCCCGGCGCCCGCGCCGTCGGCCCCTGCCGGTCCCACGCCGTCCACTGGGCCGCTCGCCAAGTCGACGACACCGACGACCACGCCGCCGCCCAGCCGCCCGGCCGACCCCAACGCCCTCGTGCAGGCGCCGTCGAACCTCACCGGGATTTGCGATCGCAGCATCCAGTCGAACATCGACGCCGCCCTCAACGGCACCAAGAACATCAACGACGTGATCACCGCCGTGGAACCGCGCCTGTGGAACATGTCCACCGTGCTGCCGATCCTGCAGGACACGACGATCGTCGGGGCCGGCCCGAGCGTGCAGAACGTCAGCCTCTCCGGTGCGGTACCGGTCGGCATCGTCGGCGACGCCGGCCAATGGATCAAGACCGGGCCGTAGCGCCGGGGCCGTCAGTCGGCGGGACGCGCCGCGCGCGGCGGTATCACGGTGTCGACGATGAGCGCCAGCTCGCGCCGGTTCGGCGGCGATCCGTTCAGCAGGAAGTGCTGGTTGATCAGGGCCGACCCGATGCGGGCGGTGAGGGGGGTGACCGTCGTCGGGTCGAGGTCACCGTCGTCGATGGCGGCCTGCAGGATCGATTCCACGATCTTCATGCGCGGCCGCACCACCGCGTCGGCGAAGATGGCCCGCATCTCGGGCTCGTGCAACAGCTGATGGATGACGTCCAGACCCGGAAAGCCGGTCTTTCCCGCCAGCAGGTCGCGCTGCGCGGTGAACATCGCGAGCAGATTTTCGCGGGCCGAACGCCCGGAACGCAGCTCGGGCAGCGGCGGTAGCGCGAATACCAGAGCGGCGTGCACCAGCTCGCACTTGGTGTCCCAGCGCCGGTACAGGGCGGCCTTGCCGGTATGGGCGCGCGCCGCGATGCCCTCCATGGTCAGGCCGCCGTAACCGACCTCGGTCAGCTCGGCCAGGGTGGCCTCGTAGAGGGCGCGTTCGAGGACCTCGCCGCGCCGGCGGCTTCGGCTGCCGGTGTGGTCTGCGTCCGTGAGCTGAGGCACCCCTTGATAGTAGCCGTGCGCGTTCCTATCTGCCGCGTACCGGTGGGTAGCCGCCGGGCTGCCGAAGCCGCCGCGGCTGCCGGTAGGGTGCCGTCCATGCCTGAGACGCCGCGGCTGCTGTTCGTCCACGCGCACCCCGACGACGAAAGCCTCGGCACCGGCGCCACCATCGCCCACTACGCCGCCCGCGGGGCGGATGTCCGCGTGATCACCTGCACGCTGGGCGAGGAGGGCGAGGTGATCGGCGATCGCTGGGCCGAACTCGCCGTCGAGCGCGCCGACCAACTCGGCGGCTACCGGATCGGCGAATTGACCGCGGCGCTGCACGCGCTGGGCGTGGGCGAACCCCACTATCTCGGCGGCGCCGGCCGGTGGCGCGATTCGGGCATGCGCGGCACGCCGAGGCGACACCGGCAACGCTTCATCGACGCCGACGAACGCGACACCGTGGGCGCCCTGGTGGCCGTCATTCGCCGGCAGCGCCCGCACGTCGTGGTGACCTACGATCCGGGCGGCGGCTACGGCCATCCCGATCACGTCCACGCGCACCGGGTGACGGTGGCCGCGATCGAGGCGGCGGGTGCCGGGGCCGGCTTTGCCGGCGAGCCCTGGGTCGTGCCGAAGTTCTACTGGTCGGTCTTCGCGACGAGCGCCTTCGAGGCGGCCATGGACGCGCTGACGCCCGCGGATCTGCGGCCCGAATGGTCGATCCCGCCGAAGGAAGAGTTCACCTTCGGCTACGCCGACGAGGACATCGACGCCGTCGTCGACACCGCCCCGCAGGCCGTGGCCGCCAAGCGGGCGGCCCTCGCCGCGCACGCCACGCAGGTGGTGGTCGGGCCGACCGGGCGCGCCTGCGCGCTGTCCAACAACGCCGCCATACCGATTCTGGGGCAAGAGCACTACGTCCTGGCCGGCGGCGCGGCGGGGGAGCGCGACGAGCGGGGCTGGGAAACGGACCTGCTCGCAGGGCTTGGTTTTCCATCGGCCCCGACGCGGTAGGCTGCCAATCAGGCAGCCACGGAAGGAATTCGCATGGACCCCGACCTGGACCCTAATCAGCAACACTGGCAGGACCGGCTGGACAGCCTGCAGTGGGTTATCGGCTCCATCATGTCCAACCTCGACAGCGTCCCGACCTGACCGAAACCAAGCCACGCGTCGCGTCCGTTGACGACGCCGACGCGACCGACCCCGCGATCCGTTTCGTCGTGTTGGCCCTTTTGGCGGTCGACGGGGTGCTCTCCGCACTTGCCGGAGCTCTGTTGCTGCCTCTGTATATCGGGACGGTTCCGTTTCCCATCAGCGGACTGATTTCGGGACTGGTCAACGCCGCCCTGGTGTGGGCCGCCGGCCGCTGGACGCGCGCGCCGCGGTTGGCGGCGTTGCCGTTGTGGACGTGGCTGTTGACCGTGGCGGTGATCAGCATGGGCGGCCCGGCCGACGACGTCATCCTGGGCGGCCGCGGCCTGATGGCCTACGGGGCCCTGTTGCTGCTGGTCCTCGGGGTCGTGCCGCCGGTATGGGTGCTGTGGCGGCGCGGGCAGGGCGTCTGACGCTCGGCCGGGATGTCGCCCGCTTGCCGACGCGGGGGTGCCGCTACTGTTGACTGTTGCCCATACGGGACCCGCCAACGGGTGCCACGATTTCACATGTTGGGACGCGTGGATGAAATTCGATCGTGGGGAAGTTACACCAAAGTGCTGTTGACTCCGGGCGAGGAGCCTACCGCTCTGCCCCACCCTGTGGTTCCGGCCAAGGTTTCTCCGGAAGCCCCGCCGAAGGCCGGCTCATCGGCGCTGCGGCGGGTGCTGCGACGGGCTCGAGACGGCGTGGCTCTGAACATCGATGAGGCGGCGCTCGCCATGACCGCGCGCGGTGCGGACCTCGCCGATCTGTGCGCCAGTGCGGCCCGGGTACGCGATGCGGGTCTGGAGTCGGCCGGCCGGCGCGGCCCGGGCGGTGGGCTGCCGATCACGTACTCGCGCAAGGTATTTATACCGGTCACCCACCTGTGCCGCGACACGTGCCATTACTGCACCTTCGTCACCGTCCCGGGCAAGCTGCGCGCTCAGGGCGCCGGCATGTATCTCGAACCCGACGAGATTGTCGATATCGCCCGGCGCGGTGCCGAAATGGGTTGCAAGGAAGCGCTATTCACCCTTGGCGACCGGCCAGAGGATCGCTGGCCGGAGGCGGTTGAGTGGCTCAGCGAACGGGGCTATGACTCCACGCTGTCCTACGTGCGCGCGATGGCGATCCGGGTGCTCGAAGAGACCGGGCTGCTGCCGCACCTCAATCCCGGCGTGATGAGCTGGTCAGAGATGGCCCGGCTCAAGCCGGTGGCCCCCTCGATGGGCATGATGCTCGAGACGACGTCACGGCGCCTGTTCGAGACGAAAGGGCTTGCGCACTATGGCAGCCCGGACAAAGACCCGGCCGTGCGGCTGCGCGCCCTGACCGACGCGGGCCGGCTGTCGATCCCGTTCACCACCGGCCTGCTGGTCGGCATCGGCGAGACCCTCGCCGAGCGCGCCGACACCCTGCATGCGATTCGCAAGGCGCACAAGGAGTTCGGTCATGTCCAGGAAGTGATCGTGCAGAACTTCCGGGCCAAGGAACACACCGCGATGGCCGCCGTCCCCGACGCCGGCATCGAGGACTACCTCGCGACGGTGGCGGTCGCTCGGCTGGTGCTCGGTCCCGGGATGCGGATTCAGGCGCCGCCCAACCTGGTCTCGCGCGACGAGTGCCTGGCGCTGCTCGGCGCCGGAGTCGACGACTGGGGTGGTGTTTCACCGCTGACGCCCGACCACGTCAACCCCGAGCGGCCGTGGCCGGCGCTCGACGAATTGGCCGCCGTCACCGCCGAAGCCGGTTACGAGCTGGTCCAGCGGCTGACCGCGCAGCCGAAATACGTGCAGGCACCCGCGGCCTGGATCGACCCGCGGGTGCAAGGACACGTGACGGCGCTGGCCGATCCGGCGACCGGTCTGGCTCGCGACGTCAACCCGGTGGGTCTGTCGTGGCAGGAGCCCGACGACGTCGGCTCCTCGGGCCGGGTCGACCTGAACGCTGCCATCGACAGCGAGGGCCGCAACACCGAAACCCGCAGCGACATCGACAGCGCCTTCGGCGACTGGGAATCGATCCGCGCCCACGTGCACGAGCTGGCCGCGCAGGGCGCCAAAGCGCCAGAACGCCTAGACACCGACGTGCTAGCCGCGCTGCGTTCCGCCGAACGCGACCCCGCCGGCTGCTCGGACAGCGAATACCTGTCGCTGGCCACCGCCGACGGCCCGGCACTGGAAGCCGTTGCCGCCCTTGCCGATACGCTGCGTCGCGAAACCGTCGGCGACGACGTGACGTTCGTGGTGAACCGCAACATCAACTTCACCAACATCTGCTACACCGGCTGCCGGTTCTGCGCGTTCGCGCAGCGCAAGGGCGACGCCGACGCGTACTCGCTGTCCACCGAAGAGGTCGCCGACCGCGCCTGGGAGGCGCACGTCCAGGGCGCCACCGAGGTGTGCATGCAGGGCGGCATCGACCCCGAGCTGCCGGTCACCGGTTACGCCGACCTGGTCCGCGCGGTCAAGGCGCGGGTGCCGTCGATGCACGTGCACGCGTTTTCCCCGATGGAGATCGCCAACGGGGTCACCAAGAGCGGGTTGAGCATTCGCGAGTGGCTGATCAGCCTGCGCGAGGCGGGCCTGGACACCATCCCCGGCACCGCCGCCGAGATCCTGGACGACGAAGTGCGCTGGGTGCTGACCAAAGGCAAGCTGCCGACGTCGCTGTGGATCGAAATCGTCAGCACCGCGCACGAGGTGGGGCTGCGGTCGTCGTCGACCATGATGTACGGCCACGTGGACAGTCCGCGGCACTGGGTCGGCCACCTCAACGTGTTGCGTGACATCCAGGACCGCACCGGTGGCTTCACCGAGTTCGTGCCGTTGCCGTTCGTGCACCAGAGCTCACCGTTGTACCTGGCCGGCGCCTCCCGTCCCGGCCCCACCCATCGCGACAACCGCGCGGTACACGCGCTGGCGCGAATCATGTTGCACGGTCGCATTTCTCAGATTCAGACGAGCTGGGTCAAGCTCGGTGTCGAACGCACGCAGGTGATGCTGGGCGGTGGCGCCAACGATCTGGGCGGCACGTTGATGGAGGAGACCATCTCCCGGATGGCGGGTTCGGAGCACGGGTCGGCCAAGACGGTGGCGGAGCTCGTCGCGATCGCCGAGGGCATCGGCCGCCCGGCGCGGCAACGCACCACCGACTACACGACGCTGGCCGCGTAGCTCGCTTGCGTGTCGGGGCCGTCGGGTATACCGGAGGCCGTGAAGCGACATATCGACGACGATCGGTTCCCCGAGTGGCGGCCGTTCGTGGATGCGGTGCGCCGGCACGGACCCGACGCCGGCACGTGGTGTGAGGCCTGGACGGTGCGCGACATCGTCGTTCACCAGGCCGGAAACGCCGAAGAGCTCGCGCGGGTGCTCGGCGCCCACCTGGCCGGTGAACCCGTCGCGACCCGCGGCTTCGAGGAACGCGAGGGCCCCCTGCGCGCCCTCAACGACACCGACCTGTGGGACGCGCTGCTGGACCGGATGGCCAGCCTCGAGGAGGTCGCGGTGGCCGCCGAGGCGCTCCCGGACGACACCGACGTCGCCTGGACGGGCCGCACCATGAAGGTGCCCTGGTTCGCCGAGCACATGCGCGAGGAGCTGGTGCTGCACAGCTGGGACATCACCGGCGACGAACCGGACGCCCGGGCCCGGCTCGCCGAGCCGTGGATGACCACGCACAGCGTGCTCGCGGTCGGCAGGCCGCTGCTGATGAAGGGCGCCAAGCAACTGAACGAGGGTGAGCGCATCGATGCCCGGCTGCGGGCCGACGGCAGCGACGACGTCGTGCTGGCCGCGGGCCCCGATCAGATCACCATCGGGCTCGCCAAGCCGGAAGGCCCGGCCACCCTGGAGACCGACGCGGCCGCGCGCGTGCTGTTGTTGTGGGGCCGCAGGCCCGCCGACCCGTCACGCATTCGCAGCCGCGTCGGGCCGGAAACCCTCGGGCGCGTGCGTCGCCTGCTCGGCGGCTACTGAACCGCTTCGTGCGAAGCGGTCGGCTCAGTAGTTGTTACAGGTGACCGCGACCTGGTTGATGTCGTCGTAGTACTTCTGCGCCGACGGCATGGCCTGGATCTGCTGGGCCATCTGCTGACGCTTCGGCGGCGGCGAGGCCAGGAAGTTGCGGATGTAGGACTGCGCCACCGGCGACGAGTTCAGCTGTTGGGCAGCGGCCGGGTCGGTCGCGTTCAGCGCCGCAATGACCTGCCCGTAGTTGCAGGTGGTGTTGATGATCGCGTCGGTGGGATCCGCGGACGCGATCCCGGCCCCGGCGGTCAACGCCACCGCCGCGCTGCCAACCGCAACGCCCAATTTGCTCAACGACAGCCTCATGTGTGGACACCTTCCCCAGTTAATGCACCGCTATTACGGCGAGAACGTCTGCCCAGCGGTTGCCGTCTTTCGGTTGAGATTACCAGGCCCCGCGAGCGTGCTTGCAACGCAACGGTTATCGCCGGCCACCGCCTGGGCGTTACTCTTCGCAGGTCAGCGGCGTGTCAGCGGTGTTCGCCGTCGGCGAAACGGGCGCCGGCCGACAGCTCCGAGACTGTCGGTCTTAAATCGGTGCTCGGACAGGCGCGCCAAATGGTTGACCTGTATCTGCAACGTCTAGTATCAGTAACCGAAAGCTTCATCGGAATCGGTCGGACGCGCCGGTGCGAGCTGAACAGCAGCCCACAGTTGAGCCCAAAAGATGGCCTAGTACATGGAGGAACGTCTGTGACGTACACGATCGCCGAACCCTGTGTCGACATCAAGGACAAAGCCTGTATCGAGGAATGCCCCGTCGACTGCATCTATGAAGGCGCTCGGATGCTCTACATCCACCCCGACGAATGCGTCGACTGCGGGGCGTGCGAGCCGGTGTGCCCGGTCGAAGCGATCTACTACGAAGACGACGTGCCGGACCAGTGGAGCCAGTACACGCAGATCAACGCCGACTTCTTCGCCGAGCTGGGATCGCCCGGGGGCGCGGCCAAGGTCGGCATGACCGAGAACGACCCGCAGGTGGTCAAGGACCTGCCGCCGCAGGGCGAGGGCGACTGAGCGACCCGGTGCCCCACCAGCTCAAAAAACGCCGGCCCGCGGTGTCGGCGGCGCTGCCGGCGTTCCCCTGGGACACGCTGGCCGACGCGAAGGCGCTGGCCGGCGCCCACCCGGGCGGAATCGTCGACCTCTCCGTGGGCACCCCGGTCGACCCGGTCGCCCCGGTGATCCAGCACGCGCTGGTCGGCGCCGCGGCCGCGTCGGGATATCCGGCCACCGCCGGCACCGCCCGGCTGCGCGAATCGGCGGTCGCCGCGCTGGACCGCCGGTTCGGCATCACCGGGCTCGGCGAGGCGGCCGTGCTTCCGGTGATCGGCAGCAAGGAGCTCATCGCCTGGCTGCCCACGCTGCTGGGGCTGGGCCCCGCGGACGTGATCGTGGTGCCCGAACTGGCGTATCCGACCTATGACGTCGGGGCCCGGCTGGCCGGGGCGCGGGTGCTGCGCGCCGACTCGCTGACCCAGCTGGGTCCGCAGTCGCCGTCGCTGTATTACCTGAACTCGCCGAGCAACCCGACCGGACGTGTGCTTGGCGTCGACCACCTGCGCAAGGTGGTCGGCTGGGCCCGCGACAGGGGCTGCCTGGTGGCCTCCGACGAGTGCTACCTGGGGTTGGGCTGGGACGACCAGCCGCTGTCGGTCCTGCACCCCTCGGTCTGCGACGGTGACCACACCGGCCTGCTCGCCATCCACTCCCTGTCGAAGAGCTCGTCACTGGCCGGATACCGGGCCGGTTTCGTGGCGGGCGACCCCGAGCTGGTCGCCGAGCTGCTGGCCGTGCGCAAGCACGCCGGGATGATGGTGCCGACGCCGGTGCAGGCGGCCATGGTGGCGGCCCTGGACGACGACGCCCACGAGCTGGCGCAGCGGGAACGCTACGAGCGGCGCCGCGCGGCACTGCTGCCCGCGCTGGTGTCGGCCGGGTTCACCGTCGACCATTCCGAAGCCGGCCTCTACCTGTGGGCGACCCGCGGCGAGCCGTGCCACGACAGCGTCGCCTGGCTGGCGCAGCGCGGCATCCTGGTGGCGCCGGGCGATTTCTACGGCCCGCGCGGTGCGCGACACGTGCGGGTCGCGCTGACCGCCGCCGACGAGCGGATCGCCGCCGCCGTGCAGCGACTGACTTAGCCCGACTGCCTGCCGCGCCGGCCGGGCGACCGGCAGAATGCATGTCGTGACGACGACGGCGGGCAAGACGTACATCCCAACCTCGGTCGGGGACATCGCCAAGCGCATCTTGCTGGGAAAACCGCTGATCAACGAGAGCCTGTCGACCGAGAAGTTGTCCAATCCGATTGCGCTGGGCGCTCTGTCACCGGACGCGATCTCGTCCACCGCGTATGGCACCGAACAGATTTTGATCGAGTTGCTGCCCAACGCCGGGCTCGCGGCCTTTGCCCTGTTGCTGCCCATCAACGCGGCGATTTTGGTGATTCTGGTGTTGGTGGCCGCGTCTTACCGGCAGGTCGTGATGGCCTACACGCGCGCGGGCGGTTCCTACATCGTCGCGCGGGAAAATTTCGGACCCCGGGTGGCTCAGGTGGCCGCGGCGGCGCTGCTGATCGACTATGTCGTCACGGTGGCGGTGCAGGCGGCGGCCGGGACGGTCGCGGTGGCGTCGGCCCTCCCGGTGCTGGGGCCCTACAGCCTCGCGATCACGGTGGGCGTGGTGCTGGTCATCTGTTACGCGAACCTGCGCGGGCTCAAAGAAGCCGGCGTGCAGTTCGCGGCCCCGACCTACTTTTTCGTCACGATGATCGGCCTGACGATCGTGACCGGCGTCATCCGCCAATTGTTCTGGCATTTACCGACTTACGATGCCCAACACATTGCCGGGACGGTGCCGATTCATCGGGGCGACGGGCTGGTGATGGGTGCGACGGTGCTGGTGCTGCTGCGTGCGTTCGCCAACGGCGGGTCCTCGCTGACGGGAGTCGAAGCGATTTCTAATACGGTCAACGTCTTCCGTAAGCCGCAGGGCCGCAACGCCCGCCGGGTGCTCACCACCATGGCCTGCATCCTCGGTTTCCTGCTGGCCGGTGTCGCGTATCTGACGTTTGTCACCCACGCGACGCCGTATGAGGCCGGATATCCGTCTGTGCTGTCGCAGGTTGCCCGTGCGGTCTTCGGCAATGGCCCGATCGGCAACGTCCTGTACACCCTCGTCCAGGTCGCGACGGCGGCCATCCTGTACACCGGTGCCAACACCAGTTTCAACGGATTTCCGGCGCTGGCGAGTTTCGTCGCCGAAGACCGCTTCCTGCCGCGCCAGCTCATGAAACGCGGTCACCGCCTGGTGTTTTCGAACGGCATCATCGCGCTCACCGCGCTGTCGGTGGCGCTGCTACTGGCGACGGGCGGTTCGGTCAACGCCCTGGTGCCCTTCTACGCCATCGGCGTGTTCACCGGGTTCTCGATGGCGGGCTACGGAATGACGAAGCACCATTTGACGCGGCGCGAGCCGGGTTGGCGGCGGCGGCTGGCGATCAACCTGTCCGCGGCGATTCTGTCAACGATCGTGGTCGGCATCTTCGCGGTGGCCAAGTTCACCGAGGGCGCGTGGTTGGTGGTCGTCGTATTCCCGCTGCTGGTGTTCGTGCTGATGCGACTCAACCGTGAATATCGCGCCGAGGCAGCCATTCTCGAGATGTTCCGCACCGACCGCCCCGAGCTGGTGAAGTACGCCCGGCACAAGGTCTTCGTGTTCGTGAACTCGGTTGACCTCGCGGTCATAGAAGCGCTGCGGTACGGCCGCGGATTGCGCGCCGATGAGCTGGTCGCGGTCCACTTCATGGTCGATGAAGCGCACGCCCAGTTGATCCGAACGCGTTGGGATCACTTCGAACTCGACACTCCGCTGCGGGTGGTGGACTGCCCGGACCGGCGGATCACCCGGGCCGCGCAGGTGTTGGTCGCCAAGTCCCGCGACGAGGAGCGCAACACCAACGTCACGGTGTTGCTGCCGCGCCGCACGTACGCGCCGCTGCTCGGGCGGCTGCTGCACGACCGCACCGCGGACAAGGTCTCCCGCGCGGTCAGCCTGATACCCGATGCCGCGGCGACGATCGTGCCCTATGACGTGCAGAGCCGGATCCAGCAGGCCTACCCGGACAACTTCGAGCAACGGGTCGCGCGCGAACTCGACAAGGTGGAAGCCTGGATCAGTCGAGACGAACAGCAGAACGTCGATGCCTATGAGCACCCCGACCGCGGGCCCGCGCCGATCACGGTGTCGGGCCTGATACCCGGCCAGCGGGCCACCTTTGAGGGACGGGTCAATCAAGTCGAGGACATCAACCATGGCAGGCGGACGCGCCGCCAGGTGGTCGTCGGGGACAATACCGGCGAAATCTGCGTCACGTTCCGTTCGGAACGCGGTGGGGCCGACATAGCGCCCGGGCAGTTGCTGCGGATCACCGGCAAGCCCAAGCAGAGCGGCAACCGGCCCATGTTGTTGAGCGATCCGGCCTATCAGGTCATCGAGGACCCCGCGAACGACGCCGAGTCCGACGACTCCGAACAGACCAGCGACACGTAGCCGGCCGGCGCGCTCGCCACGAATCGCCTTGCGAATCAGGCGTTTCCGACCGCCTGGGCGGCCGCCCGCGGCGCCCGGACGTCGCGGCGCCCCGGCGGGATCAGGCGCTGCCGGAATTCCGCACTGACGGCGGGGGTTTCGCGAGCGCTCGGCCGGCGCGGCCCGTTTTTGCAAGGCCGACCGGAAATTGTTTACTCCCGCTAAGCTGACCTGGTTCGAAGCTAAACAGACATCTGCATAATAAGGCTGAAAACGTGAGACCAGACGGTGCGCGCCGATGCTCACGGGCGCGCGCGCCTCAGTGATCGGGCAAGATAGGGGACTTGCACTGTGCGTGCCGTGAACGCCACACCGGTCGCCGTCATCGGGATGGCCTGCCGACTTCCCGGCGGGATCGACTCCCCGCACCGCCTCTGGCAGGCGTTGCTGCGCGGTGACGACTTCGTCGGCGAGATTCCCGCCGACCGGTGGGACGCCGACCTGTTCTACGATCCCGAGCCCGGTGTGCCCGGTCGATCGGTGACCCGGTGGGGGGCGTTCCTCGACGATGTCGGCGGGTTCGACTGCGACTTCTTCGGGATGACCGAGCGCGAGGCCATCGCGATCGACCCGCAACACCGCCTGCTGCTCGAAACGTCGTGGGACGCCGTCGAGCATGCCGGCCTGGACCCCGCGTCGCTTTCCCAATCGCAGACCGGTGTGTTCGTCGGCCTGACCCACGGTGACTACGAACTGCTGTCCGCCGACTGCGGCGCGGCCGAAGGACCGTACGGATTCACCGGCACGTCCAACAGCTTCGCGTCCGGGCGAGTCGCCTACGCCCTGGGGCTGCACGGTCCGGCGGTCACCGTCGACACGGCGTGCTCGTCGGGGCTGATGGCAGTCCACCAGGCGTGCGGCAGTCTTGGCAGCGGGGAATCGGACCTCACCCTGGCCGGGGGCGTCGTGGTGACCCTGGAACCGCGCAAGTCCGTCTCGGGCTCGCTGCAGGGCATGCTGTCGCCGACCGGCCGCTGCCACGCCTTCGACGTGCACGCCGACGGCTTCGTGTCCGGCGAAGGTTGCGTCATGCTGTTGCTCAAGCGGCTCGACGATGCGCACCGCGACGGCGACCGCATCCTGGCGGTGCTGCGCGGCACCGCGGCCAACCAGGATGGCCGCACCGTGAACATCGCGGCGCCCTCGCAGACGGCTCAGGTCGCCGTCTACCGGAAGGCTTTGCAGATCGCCGGCGTCGACGCGGCCACGGTCGGCTTCGTCGAGGCGCACGGCACCGGCACTCCCGTCGGCGATCCGATCGAATTCGCCAGCCTGGCAGCGGTATACGGCGTCGGCGCTCCCTGCGCCGTGGGATCGGTGAAGACGAACTTCGGTCACCTGCAGTCGACGTCGGGTCCGCTGGGACTGATCAAGGCGATCCTCGCGCTGCAGCACGCCGTGATCCCGCAGAATCTGCACTTCACCCGGTTACCAGACGAGATGGCCCGGATCGAGACCGATCTGTTTGTGCCGCAGAGCAATACGCCATGGCCCCTCAGGAGCCACCCGCGCCGCGCCGCGGTGTCGTCCTACGGGATGTCGGGCACCAATGTGCACGCCATCGTGGAACAGGCGCCGCGACAGCCGCCGGCGCAGGCATCCGATCCACCGGTGGGGCCGCTGCTGTTTCCCCTGTCGGCCACCTCCGCCGAGCAGCTGCGCGTCACGGCCGCCCGGCTGGCGGCCTGGATCGACGAACACGGTGCTCCGGACGGCGACAGTGGGGTGCGCCTGACGGATCTGGGCTACACGTTGTCTCGCCGGCGCGCGCACCGCCCGGTGCGCACCGTGATCTCGGCCGGCACCCTCGGCGAGTTGGGCGCCGAGCTGCGCGCGGTCGCCGACGGCGACATCCCGTACCGGCCCGCGGTGGGGCAGGGCGACCGCGGGCCGGTGTGGGTCTTCTCCGGCCAGGGTTCGCAGTGGCCGAGGATGGGCGCCGAATTGCTGGCCACGGAGCCGGTTTTCGCCGCCACGATCGCCGCCGTCGAACCGTTGATCGCCGCGGAATCCGGCTTTTCGGTGACCGAGGCCATGGCGGCGCCCGAGGCGGTGACCGGCATCGACCGGGTGCAGCCCACGCTGTTCGCCATGCAGGTCGGGCTCGCCGAGACGATGAAGTCCTACGGCGTGCGCCCCGGCGCCGTCATCGGGCACTCGCTGGGCGAATCCGCGGCCGCCGTCGTCGCGGGCGCGTTGTCGGTGGCCGACGGTGTGCGCGTCATCTGCCGTCGCTCGAAGCTGATGGCGCGGATCGCGGGCAGCGGCGCGATGGCATCGGTGGAACTGCCGGGGCAGCAAGTGTTGTCGGAACTGTCGATTCGCGGCATCTCCGACGTCGTGCTGTCCGTGGTCGCGTCGCCGACGTCGACCGTCGTCGGCGGCGACACCCAGACCATCCGCGATCTGGTGGCGGCCTGGCAGGAGCAGGACGTGCTGGCCCGCGAGGTCGCGGTGGACGTCGCCTCGCATTCGCCGCAGGTGGAGCCGATCCTCGACGAGTTGGTCGAGGTCCTCGCCGACCTGCGACCGATGGCGCCCGAGGTTCCGTACTATTCCGCGACGCTCTGGGACCCGCGGGAACGGCCCTCGTTCACCGGCGAGTACTGGGCCGAAAACCTGCGCTACAACGTCCGATTCGCGTCCGCCGTTCAGGCCGCCCTCAAGGACGGCTTCCGCGTCTTCGGTGAGCTGGCGCCGCATCCGCTGCTGACGCACGCCGTCGAGCAGAACGCCGCCAGCCTGGACATGCCCATCGCCGCCGTGGCGGCCATGCGCCGACGCGAGCCGGGCGCACCACCCGCTCGCGGGGGAGAGCTGCCGGGTGGTCTGCGCGGCTTCGTCGCCGACGTGCACAGCGCGGGCGCGGTGATCGACTTCTCCGTCCAATACCCGACCGGGCGTTTGGTGGACGCCCCGCTGCCGACGTGGACGCATCGCCGGCTGATGCTGAGTCGCGAGGGGAACGAGCACGCCGCCCACGGCGCGGCGGTCCAGGCCGTCCATCCCCTGCTCGGAGCGCACGTGCATCTGCGGGAGGAACCCGAGCGCCACGTCTGGCAGGGCGCGGTGGGCACCGAGGCGCACCCGTGGCTTGCCGATCACCAAATCCACGGTGTCGCAGCATTTCCCGGTGCCGCGTACTGCGAGATGGCGCTGGGGGCCGCCCGCGCGGCGCTCGGGGAACGCGCCGAGGTCCGCGACGTCAGGTTCGAGCAGACCCTGTTACTGGACGACCGGACGCAGGCCTCCTCGGTCGCGACGGTCGCCGGCCCCGGTGTTCTCGACTTCACCGTGGACACCCACGAGGACGGCGAACGCGTCCGCCGGGCGAGCGCGGTCCTGTGCGCTCTCCCCGGTGACAACGCGGATTCACCCGAGCCCGATCAGCCGCCCGCGCACGACATGGCGACGCTGATCGCCGCCCACCCGTCCCGCCTGGACGGTGCGGAGTTGCGAAAAGCCTTCGACGCCGTAGGGATTCAATACGGGCCGGCATTTTCGGGTCTGGCCGCGGTGCTTGTCGCCGACGGGGAGATCACCACGGTGCTGGCCGAAGTCACACTGCCGGGCGCGATCCGCTCGCAGCAGTCGGCCTATGCCGCGCACCCGGCGTTGCTCGACGCGTGCTTCCAGTCGGTCGTCGTCTCGCCCGAGGTACACAAGGCCGGCGCCGGTCTGCTGTTGCCGGTCGGGGTGCGCAGGCTGCGCACCTACCACTCGACCCGCCACGCGCAGTACTGCCTGGCCCGGGTCACCTCCTCGCGCCCCGGCGAATGCGAGGCCGACCTCGACGTGCTGGACCAGTCCGGGACGGTGCTGTTGACCGTCGAGGGACTGCGGCTCGCCGGCGGCGCCTCCGAATCCGAACACGCCCAGCGGCTGCTCAACGAGCGACTGTTGACCATCGACTGGGAACCCCGGGAAGCGCCCGAGGCCACGCAGACCGAGCCGGGCTCCTGGGTGCTGCTCGGTGCGTCCGACGGTCACGACCCGTTTGCCGCGCGACTTGCCGAGGCCCTGAATTCCGATGGCGGGCAATGTGTCTCGATCGCCGATCCCGTCGGGTCGCCGAACACCGCGCGGCTGCGTGCCCTGCTGTCCGGCGGCGGCCAGCCCGTCTCCAACGGTCACGCGCCGCTGAAGGGACTGACGGGGGTCGTCGTGGTGGCCGGGGCAGCGGAGGGCGCGGTGGGCGAGGCGCACGCCGGCCGGGATCATGTCTCGCACCTGGCGGCCGTCGCCCGTGAGCTCTCGGAGCTGCCCGGGGAATCGCCACGGCTCTACCTCGTGACCCGCAACGCGGCGAGCGTGACCGCCGGCGATGCGGCCAACCTGGCGCAGGCCGGGCTGCGTGGGCTGATGCGGGTGATTGACTCCGAGCACCCGCATCTGAGCGCGACCCAGATCGATGTGGACGACGCGACCGACCCCGAACACATTGCGCTGCAGCTGAAAACCGGGTCGGCGGAAGACGAGACCGCCTGGCGCGGCGGGCAGTGGTACGCCGCGCGGTTGCGGCCCGGCCCGCTTCGCCCGGTCGAGCGGCGCACCACCGTCGTCGATCACGGGGGTGACGGCATGCGCCTGCAGATCCGCGCTCCCGGTGACCTCGAATCGCTGGAGTTCACCGCGTTCGACCGGGTGCCGCCCGGCCCGGGCGAGATCGAGGTGGCGGTGACCTCGTCGACCGTCAACTTCGCG
Source organism: Mycobacterium sp. NGS33 (assembly GCF_059812885.1). Classification (NCBI taxonomy): domain Bacteria; kingdom Bacillati; phylum Actinomycetota; class Actinomycetes; order Mycobacteriales; family Mycobacteriaceae; genus Mycobacterium; species Mycobacterium sp. NGS33. The sequence continues at coordinate 347,247 of NZ_JCALDN010000002.1, forward strand.
GATGTTCTTGTCGCGTTTGGGCGCTATCCCACGTTCGAGGGCTACCAGCAGCGGCTGGGGGGTGACTTCGCCGGGGTGGTGACCGCCGTCGGACCGGACGTCACCGAGCACAGGGTCGGCGACCACGTCGGCGGCGTCTCGCCCAACGGATGCTGGGGAACCTTCGTCATCGCCGACGCCCGGCATGCGATCACGCTGCCGCCCGAGGTGCCGTTCGACGACGCCGCCGCGGTCCCGACCGCGGCCGCCACCGCGTGGTACGGCCTGCACGACCTGGCCCGCATCTCGCCGACCGACAAGGTGCTGATCCACTCCGGCACCGGCGGCGTCGGCCAGGCGGCCATCGCGATCGCCCGGGCTGTGGGGTGTCAGATCTTCGCGACCGCGGGCAGCCCCGAGCGCCGGAAACTGTTGCGGGACATGGGTATCGAGCACGTCTACGACTCGCGCAGTACGGAATTCGCCGACCAGATCCGCCGGGACACCTCGGGATACGGCGTCGACGTGGTGCTCAACTCGCTTCCCGGCGCCGCGCAACGCGCGGGAATCGAACTGCTCGCCGTGGGCGGACGCTTCGTCGAGTTGGGCAAGCGTGACATCTACGGCGATACCCATCTGGGGCTGTTCCCGTTTCGCCGGAACCTGTCGATGTTCGCCGTCGACCTCGCGCTGCTGACGGCCAGCCACCCGCAGACGGTTCGGCGCCTGTTGACCACCGTGTACCAGCGCACCGCCGCCGGGGAACTGCCGTTGCCGAGCACCACGCACTATCCGATTCGCGACGCCGCCGCCGCGGTGCGCCTGGTCGCCGCCGCCGGGCACACCGGCAAGGTGGTGCTGGACGTGCCGCGGGTGGGAAGCAGTGTGGCCGTGGTCCCGCCGGAAACCGTGCGTCCCTTCCGCGCCGACGGCGCCTACATCATCACCGGCGGAATCGGTGGGCTGGGCCTGTTTCTGGCCGGCCAGATGGCGGCTCAAGCCGCCGGGACGGGTTGCGGGCGGATCGTGCTCAATTCGCGTTCGCAACCCGACGAGCGCGCGCGCGAGGCGATCGAGCGGCTGCGTGCCGCGGGGGCCGACATCGCGGTGGAATGCGGGGACATCGCCGAGCCGCACACGGCCGAGCGGCTGGTGGCGTGTGCCACCGCGACCGGGCTGCCGGTGCGGGGCGTGCTGCACGCGGCGGCGGTGGTCGAGGACGCCACGTTGGCGAACGTCACCGATGAACTCATCGATCGGTGTTGGGCGCCAAAGGCTTACGGCGCATGGAACCTGCATCAAGCGCTGCAGGAAGAAAAGACCGGGCGGTGCCTGGACTGGTTCTGCGCGTTTTCGTCGGCCGCCGCGCTGGTGGGCTCGCCGGGGCAGGGTGCCTACGCCGCGGCCAACAGCTGGCTGGACGCATTCGCCTACTGGCGGCGGGCCCGCGGCCTGCCGGCCACCTCCATCGCGTGGGGGGCGTGGTCGGAGGTCGGCCGCGCCACGGCCCTGGCCCGCGACGCCGGCATCGCGATCTCGCCCGCCGAGGGGTTCCGCGCATTCGAAACGCTGCTGCGCTACGACCGCCCGTACTCGGGCTACGCGCCGATCACGGGGACACCCTGGCTGACCTCCTTCGCGCAACGCAGCCGCTTCGCCGAGGCGTTCGGCTCGACGGGCCACGGCAAGCCGGACACCGGCAAGTTCCTCGCCGAGTTGCAGGCGTTGCCGCGCGAGGAGTGGCCGTCGGCGCTGCGGCGACTGGTGTCCGGACAGATCAGCCTGTTGCTGCGGCGCACCATCGATCCGGACCGGCCGTTGTCCGACTACGGCTTGGACTCGCTGGGGAACTTGGAGCTGCGCACCCGCATCGAAACCGAAACGGGGGTGCGCATCAGCCCCGCGAAGATCACCACCGTCCGCGGGCTGGCGGAGCATCTGTGTGACGAGCTGGCCGACCTCGAAGCCGCGCCCTCGACACCCTGACCCGCCCCGCGTTGCGGGTGACACAGGGAAAGACCCCGTCGGTCTGCACCCCGGCGGCCGCACCGCCGCCGCCCGCCGCGCCACCGCCGCCGCTCGCCGCGTCACCGCCGTCCAGCGACAAACTTCCGTAAGTTGGCCATCTTTACTGGTGGACTGGTTCTGATCCGGATTGATTGATAAACAATATGGTGAAGGTGGGTGGCCAGGATCGATGCGGCCGGTGTGAATCCGTGCGCATGCGTCCATGCGCGGCTGAAACGTGGTGAACAGGAGCTGGGAATGGCCAACAACATCACTTGGCACGAGCATCAGATAAGCCGCGCCGAGCGCGAGAGCCTCAACGGGCACCGAGGCTGCGTCGTCTGGTTCACCGGGCTGAGTGGCAGCGGCAAGAGCACCGTGGCCAACGTCGTCGAACAGAAGCTCTACGAACGGGGCATCCGCAGCTTCCTGCTGGACGGGGACAACGTCCGCTATGGCCTCAACGCCGCCCCGGAACTGCTCGAAGAGCGGCACGGATCGGAGTTCGCGAAGCGGTTCGGCCTCGGTTTTTCCGCCCAGGATCGCGAGGAGAACATTCGCCGCATCGGCGCCGTCGCGAAGCTGTTCTGCGAATCCGGTGTCATCGCGCTGACGGCCTTCATCAGCCCCTACGTCCGCGATCGCGACGCGATCCGGGCCACCCTGAACGACGGCGATTTCCAGGAGATCTTCATCGACACCCCGATCGAGATTTGCGAGCAGCGCGATCCCAAAGGCCTCTACAAGAAAGCCCGCGCCGGCGAGATCAAGGGATTCACCGGGATCGACGACCCCTACGAGGCGCCGGGGCGGCCCGAGCTGCGGCTCGACGGCGGCAACAAGGACGCGGACACGCTGGCCGAGGAAGTGATCGCCCATCTCGAACGGGTGGGCGTCATCTCGGGCGCGGTCCGGGACGCTTAGCGCCCTGGTTCGGCAAGGACGGCCGCGGGAGCCGTTCACCGCACGGGCAACCGCCGATTACGCGAAACGAGGTCACTCACATGAGCTACCAGGGTCATAACGGCAAGCCGATCGTGGAACGAGTATCCACCGAAGGTGCGGCGAGCCGGATCGACGGGTTGCCGCGCATCCCGATCTCGAAAGCCACCGCGCACGAGGTGATCAGCCTCTCCTACGGTTTCTTCACCCCGCTCAGCGGGTTCATGGGCCGGCGCGAAGTGGACAGCACGCTGGACGACTTCGCGCTGCCCGACGGCACGCTGTGGAGCATCCCGATCGTGTTCGACCTTTCCGCCGAAGACATCGAGAAATTCGGCGTGAAGGAGGGCGAAAGCGTCGTCCTGGAATATCTCGACGCCCCGATGGCGCTGTTCGAGGTCTCCGAGATCTACGAGTACGACTTGGAGCGCATGGCCGAAAAGACCTACGGCACCAACGATTCCCGGCATCCTGGTGTCAAGAAGACGCGGGCGTATGCGGATCGTTTCATCGGCGGCGACATCACGCTCATCAACGAACCGGTGTTCAACGAACCCTTCAAGAGCTTCTGGCTCACACCGCGGCAGCACCAGGACGCGCTGGCGAAAAAAGACTGGAAGCGCGCCGTCGCCCATCAGACCCGAAACGTTCCGCACACCGGCCACGAGGCGTTGATGAAGCAGGCGTGGCTGGCGGCGAACGAGGACCAGCCCGTCGACAGCCTGAACACCGGCGTACTGGTCAACGCCATCATCGGCCAGAAGCGCGTCGGGGACTACATCGACGAGGCGATCCTGTTGGCCCAGAACGAATTGCGGGCCAGCGGGTATTTCCGCGAGGAAGTCCACCTGGTGTCGTTCACGCTGTGGGACATGCGCTACGCGGGGCCCAGGGAGGCCATCTTCCACGCGATCCTGCGGACCAACCTGGGCTGCACGCATCACATGTTCGGCCGCGACCACGCGGGCGTGGGCGACTTCTACCACCCCTACGATTCCCAGAACATCCTCAAGCAATACCGCAGCGGGCTGGGGATCAAACCGGTGTTCCTGCGGGAGAACTGGTACTGCCCGGTCTGCCAGGAGGTCACCAACTCGGCCCTGTGCGGACATGACGATCAGTCACAAAGCTTCAGCGGCAGCCTGATTCGAAGCATCCTGACCGACGAGGTCAAGCCGACCCAGAAGGTGATGCGGCACGAGGTGTTCGAAGTCGTGATGGACAGCGCCGCCAAGTACGGGCAGGGGTCGCCGTTCGTCACCGAGGAGTACCTGAAAGACAGGCTGCCGGTCTTCACGCTGAACCCTTTGGAGAACTCATGAGCACGGCCGAAAAGAACATCAAGGTCAACGTCTGGATCAACGAGGAACGGCTGGAAGCGCTGGCGAACGCCGGAATGGCGGACCGGGCGATTGAGGCGTTCGCCGGCATGAAGCTGCTCGAGATCTACGCCACCGAAGCACAGAAAGATGTTCTCCTGCAGCAGTTTCCGGGAGCCAAATACGACTCGGCCACCACGCGGTCGATCGAGTTGCTGCCCAAGCAGGTCAAGGACAGGCTGCTCGAGCTGTCCATCAAGTTGCACTCCAACGGCCCCGACGTCGTGGGTCACTTCCTCGAGGAAGCCCAGACGGCCAACAGCCAATAGGGCTAGGCGTCCAACCGGGTGAACCGCCGGCGACGGTACTGCTCGACACACGCCGCCCGCCGGATCTTGCCGCTCGTGGTGGTGGGAATCGATCCCGGTTCGACCAGCACCAGATCGGCGACGGTGAGCCCGTGTGAGTTCGATATCGCCGCGGTGACGTCGTTCTTGACGACGTCGAGCTCGTGGCGCGCGTCCTCGTCGGATACGCCGCGCCCGCTGAATTCGATGATGGTGACCAGCTTTTCGGTCTCGTCGACCGGGACCGCGATCGCCGCGACCCGGCCGCCGGTGATGCGCTGCACCGTCGACTCGATGTCCTCGGGATAGTGGTTGCGGCCGTAGACGATCAGCAGGTCCTTCATCCGGCCCACGATGAACAGTTCGCCGTCCCAGACGAAGCCGAGGTCGCCGGTGCGCAGCCACGGGCCCTCGGGGGTGTCGGGCGGCGGGTCGGCCAGCACGCCGCCGAAGGTGCGCTGGGTGTCCTGCGGCTTGCGCCAGTAGCCGTCGGCGACATTGGCGCCGTTGACCCAGATTTCACCGACGGTTCCCGCCGGGCATCCGGTGCGGGTGTCGGGGTCGACGATCCGCGCCGACGGCGACGCCGGCGTGCCGTAGCTGAGCAGCGGCGTGCCGGTTTCCGGCGAGCACGGTTGCGCGCTGCCCTCCGACAGCGCCTCCGGTTCGAAGTGGACGACGCGCGGGGCCCCCGCCTTGGCGCGGCTGGCCACATACACGGTCGCCTCGGCCAAACCGTAGGAGGGCTGCATCATCTCTTCGCGAAAGTTGTACGGGGCGAAGCGTTTGCAGAACCGGTCGAGCGTGGCCGGATGGATCCGCTCGGCGCCGCTGACGATGCTGATGACGTTGCCCAGGTCGACCCCGGCCACGTCCGCCTCGGTGGTCTTGCGGACCGCGAGTTCGAAGGCGAAGTTCGGGGCGGCCGAGAAGACCGGATTGGTCTGCGACATCGCGCGAATCCAGCGCGCGGGACGTTGCAGAAACGCGACCGGGCTCGTCACGTCGCCCAGGTAGCCACCCAGGATGGGCGCGATGACGCCCTGCATCAAACCCATGTCGTGGTAGAACGGCAGCCACGACACGCACACGGTGGCGCGGGGGGCCACACCGTTGAAGTCGTCGAAGTACGCGGCCATCAGCTGCTGGAAGTTCACCGCAAGATTGCGGTGCGACACCATCACCCCGGCCGGCACGCGGGTGGAACCCGACGTGTATTGCAGGTACGCGATGCTCGGGGCGCCGCTGATCCGGATGCCCGACGACCGCGGCGGGTCCAGCGCATCGACGGCGATGACGGCCGGGGCGGCGCCTCCGGTCGCCGGGGCCGTGCGGCGCAGGCACTCGTCGACGGCCGCCGCGGCCCCGACCGTGGTGAGGACGACGGTGGGGGCGGTGTCGGCCAGGACGGCGGCGACGCGTTCGTCGTGCGAGCCCGGCTGCGGCACCGAGAGCGGGACCGCGATCAGCCCGGCCTGGATCGCGCCCAGGAACGCGACGATGTAGGGGAGGCCCTGGGGCGCAAGGATGACGGCGCGGTCCCCGGTGCTGCCGTGCCGCGCGACCTCGTGCGCCACGGTCAGGGTGCGCTGATACAACTGGGCCCACGTCAGGGTCTCGGTGACGCCGGCCCAATCCTGCTCGTAATCGGTGTACCGGAACGCCAAGTCGTCGGGCTGCAGGCCGGCGCGCTCCCGCAGCAGGGCGACCACCGACGAACTTTGCATGCGGGCTAGGTTACCGCCTCGGGCTTTTCACGCCGCCCGATCGCTGGACCCGGGAAGGCGAGCGGGTCAACGGCTTTCCAGCACCCGTAATCCCAGGGAAAACAGCAGCCGCACCTCGGGATCGGCCAGCGACGTCGACAACAGTTTCTCGATCCGGCGCACCCGGTAGCGAACCGTGTTCGGATGCACCCGCAACGATTGGGCGGCCGCGGCGACGTCGCCGAACGCGTCCAGATACGTCCGCAGCGTCTCGGCCAGCGCCGGGTCGTCGTCGCGCAGTGCCACGATTCGCGGATCGACCAGCCGTTCGTCGCCGCCGATCAGCGTGACGATCTCGTCGAGCAAGACGGTGGTGCGGGCTTCGGCCAGCGACGTCACCTGACCGAACGAAATCGGGTGCCGCTCAGCGCTGTCCAGCACGCGGTCCACCTCGACGCGGGCCGCGGCCACTCCGGCAAGGGCCGCCACCGGTGCGGCGATGGCCGCCCGCAGCTGCACCCCGAGTTCGGTGCGCATGGCGCCGATGGTGCCACGGACCCACGAGGCGACCGAGCGGTTCTGAGTCTGGGGGAGCAGCACATAGATTCGCGAGCCGGACGACGCGACCTGCGCGTCGCGTCGAAAAGCGCTGGCGCTCAGCGCAATGACGTCGGCGAGCCGAGCGCGACGGGGTGAGCCGTCCGCCACGTCCCAACCGATCAGGGCCGCGTCGCCGTCGGGGGCCAGACCGAGCTCGTGGGCGATCGCGGCCATGTCCACGTGCGCAACGGATTCCGGGTCCGCGAGGCCGAGCAGTTGCTGCACCCGCCGGGCGTGGGTGGAGGGCCGGGCCGCCAGCCGCGACATGATGCGGGCGGCCAGCACGGCGGCGCCGCGCAACATCTGTTCGGCGTCGTCGGCCAGCGGTTGCGAGCCCTGCTGCACCCAGATGGTTCCGGCGAACACCGGCGGTCGCCGCGCGTCGGGGGCGGGCCGATGGATCCCGACGGCCAACCGGGGACGCAGGCTCAACTCGGGCCGCTCGGCGACCCGGACCACCTCACCGCCCGAGCGCAACGCATCGAAGATGCCCCATTGGCCGATCCACTCGAGATGCTCGGGCGGGCCGGCCCGGCCCAAAATGGACAGGCGGCGCAGCTCGTCGGCTTCGTCGTTGGACGCCGAATAGGCCAAGACGTGCGACTGGGCGTTTTCGATGCTGACCATGCCGTGGATCCGGTCGGCGAGCGACTGGGCCAACCCGAAGAGATCGGTGCCCGAGTCCTCCGGGGCGTCGGGGCCCTCCCCGTGATGTTCCAGGACATGGTTGACCAGCTGATAGAGCCGCTCCCAGCGGGCCCGCGGCTCGACCGCCACCACCGCCGACCCGGCCGCGATGGCCCTGGCCACCAGCGCATCCGACGGCCCCTTGACGAAGATGGCCACCGGCACGCGGTCGCGCGCCTGCTTGTCCATCCAGCGCAGCGCCTCGTCGTCGGCGATGCCCAACAGGAAGAAGACGTCGGCGGAACCCGGCGCGGCCGCCAACCCCAGCCGCACGTCGTCGCTGTCGATCAGCGCCGCCGACGCCACCGGCAGGTCCAGGCCCCGGGGCGCGTCGACCAGGCTCACCAGGGTCGCGTCCAGCGCGAGTAGCAGCTGCCCCAGCCCCACACCGGCCATGTTGTCCGATTTTACTATCGATCCCGCTCTACCTTGTCCGATCGGCTAATTCTCTGCGCCGCCACGGCGAGGATCCTGGCGACATGGACGCGATCACCCAGGTCCCGATGCCGGCCAACGAGCCGGTCCACGACTATGCGCCACGCTCCCCGGAACGCGCCCGACTGTTCGCCGAGCTGGCCCTGCTGGCCGATAACCCGATCGATCTGCCGCATGTCATCGGCGATACCCACCGGATGGGCGACGGTGAACGCATCGATGTGGTTCAACCGCACCGGCATGCCGCGACGCTGGGCACCCTGACCAACGCGTCGCACGCCGACGCGGCGGCGGCGATCGGCGCCGCGATGGCTGCGAAAAGCGCCTGGGCGGCAATGCCGTTCGACGAGCGGGCGGCGATCTTCCTGCGCGCCGCCGACCTGCTCGCCGGGCCATGGCGGGAGAAAATCGCCGCCGCCACGATGCTCGGCCAGTCCAAGTCGGTCTACCAGGCCGAGATCGACTCGCCGTGCGAGCAGATCGATTTCTGGCGCTTCAATGTGGCGTTCGCGCAACGGATCCTGGCCCAGCAGCCGATCAGCGGGCCGGGTGAGTGGAATCGCAGCGACTACCGCCCACTGGATGGCTTCGTGTATGCGATCACGCCGTTCAACTTCACCTCCATCGCCGGCAATCTGCCGACCGCGCCGGCGCTGATGGGCAACACCGTGGTATGGAAGCCGTCGATCACCCAGACGTTGTCGGCCTACCTGACCATGCAACTGCTCGAGGCGGCGGGGTTGCCGCCCGGGGTGATCAACCTGGTGACCGGCGACGGGCTCCCCGTCTCCGATGTGGCGCTGGCCGATCCGCGGCTGGCCGGCATCCACTTCACCGGGTCGACGGCGACGTTCCAGCACCTGTGGCAGCGGGTGGGCGCCAACGTCGGTCGCTACCAGAGCTATCCGCGCCTGGTCGGCGAGACCGGCGGCAAGGACTTCGTCGTCGCCCACGCCTCGGCGCGACCGGAGGTGTTGTGCACGGCCTTGATTCGCAGCGCGTTCGACTACCAGGGCCAGAAATGCTCGGCGGCGTCACGGGCCTTCATCGCGCAGTCCGTGTGGCGGCGCATGGGCGACGACTTCCTGGGGAAAACCGCCACCCTGCGCTACGGCGATGTCACCGACCTCACCAACTACGGGGGAGCGCTGATCGACCGGCGCGCCTTCATCAAGAACGTCGACGCCATCGAGCGGGCCAAGGGCGCGCCGCACGTCACCGTCGCGGTCGGCGGCGAATACGACGACGGCGAAGGCTATTTCGTGCGCCCCACGGTGCTGCTGTCCGACGATCCGACCGACGAGTCGTTCGCGACGGAATACTTCGGCCCGCTGCTGTCGGTGCACGTGTACCCCGATGGCGACTACGAGCGGATCCTCGACGTCGTCGACACCGGATCCCGCTACGCGCTCACCGGCGCGGTCATCGCCGACGACCGCGACGCCGTGCTGACCGCCCAGCACCGGCTGCGATTCGCCGCCGGAAACTTCTACGTCAACGACAAGCCGACCGGCGCGGTGGTCGGGCGCCAACCGTTCGGCGGCTCACGCGGTTCGGGCACCAACGACAAGGCCGGGTCGATGCTGAACATGTTGCGCTGGACGTCGGCGCGCACCATCAAGGAGACCTTCGTCCCGGCAACCGACCACACCTATCCCCACATGGGCGCCGACTGATGGCCGGGCTGTTCGCCAGCACCCTGCGCCCGGCGATCATGGCCGCCAGCCGCCGCGAAGCCCTGCGCCGCACCGCCGAGCGCTTACCGGTCACCCGTCGCGTGGTGCGACGCTTCGTCCCCGGCGAGACGATCGATTCGGCGCTGAACAGCGTTGCCTTGCTGCGGGGTTCGGGACGCTTCGTCAGCGTCGACTATCTGGGCGAGGACGTCGTCGACGCCGACGGCGCCGACGCGGCCGTGCGGACCTACCTGGATGTGATCGACGCGTTGGGTGGGCTCGCTACGGCGGGCGAGGCGGTCCGGCCGCTGGAAGTGTCGGTCAAGCTGTCGGCGCTGGGGCAGGCGCTCGAGCGCGATGGCGACAAGATCGCCCGGGAGAACGCGTGGTCGATCTGCGACGCCGCCCGGCGGGCCGGCGTGTGGGTGACCGTGGACGCCGAGAACCACACCACCACCGAGTCGACGCTGTCCATCGTGCGCGACCTGCGGGCCGAATTTCCCTGGCTGGGCCTGGTTTTGCAGGCCTACCTGCGGCGCACCCTGGACGACTGCGAGGAGTTCGCGGCCGCCGGCGCCCGGGTCAGGCTGTGCAAGGGCGCCTACGACGAACCCGCCTCGAGGGCCTACCCGAAACCCGTCGAGGTCACCGACTCCTATCTGGCGTGCCTGCGGGTGCTGATGGCCGGGTCCGGCTACCCGATGGTGGCCTCCCACGATCCCGAGATCGTCGGCGCGGTGCCCGCCATGGCGCGTGAAACAGGGCGTCGCAGCGACGAATTCGAATACCAGATGCTCTATGGCATTCGCGACGACGAGCAGCGGCGTCTCGCGGCCGCCGGCAACCAGCTGCGGGTCTACGTCCCGTTCGGCGGCCAGTGGTACGGCTACTTCATGCGCCGACTCGCCGAGCGGCCCGCCAATTTAGCGTTCTTCCTGCGGGCTCTGGCGCGGCCGTGACGGTCGCAAGCGCGGCGAAGCGGGGCGCGGCGGCCCGGTGATTACTGCCGCCGTCACTGAGTGGGAATCGTCGGCGGCCAGTGTGAACGCCGGGCGGTGACACGCCGATAATTACCGCCGAGGATTCACGCGCGAAACCCAGGATTCACCACCGACGCCGTCCTCAACGCCGCCGGGGGCGGTCGCTGGCGAAGCCGCGCACCACGTGGGCCCGAACGAATTCCGCCGCGACCTCGGGATCGTCCATGTCCAGCGTCGAGGACGGCGTGCTGAACAATGAGAACAGGATGCGCGCGAACCACTCGCCGGCGGCCTCGATGTCGAGGTCCTTGCGCACCTCACCGGTGAGCCGGGCGGCCGACAGGTAGGGGGCGAAGAACTCGACGCACTCGCGCAGCAGCACGGCGGCGTCCTTGGTCAGCAGCAGGCTGATGGCATCCTCGTCGAAATACTTCTCCGAGGCGATGACCCGGCGCGCCTGGGTCACGAAAACCGCCGCGGCACACAGCTTGTCCTCCAGCGTGCCGCTGGGGTCCATGGCCTTGGTCATCTCGCGGTAGAACCGCTGCGACGCGTGCTCGGCGCACGCCTCGACGATCGAGGCCTTGTCGGAGAAATATTCGTAGATGGTGCTGCGGGACACGCCGGCGTGTTTGGCGATGTCGACGATGGTCGCCTTCTGCAAACCCTGCTTGCCGAAGCACGCGAACGCCGACTCCACGATGAGCTCGCGGGTGTCGGTCACCGCGGTCGCCTGAGTCGTCACGGGATCAGCGCCCCCCGCGGCACCAGCCCGGCATCGGCCGAGGCGAACGCCGCGTTGACGTCGGCCAGATGGAACGGTGTGGGCATCAGCCGCTCGAACGGAAAGCTGGTGTGCTGCAGGAACTTCAGTCCGGTGGCCAGGGTGACCGGGTCATAGAGCATCACGCCGCGCACGGACTTGTTGCCGTAGACCAGCGCGCTGGGGTCGAGCTCGAAGGTGCGCCCCATCCCGACGTTGCCGACTTCGAGCAGCGTCCCGCCATTGTTGAGAAACCCGATCCCCTCCGGGATGACGCCCGGCACGCCGACGACCTCGAGCACCCAGTCCGCACCGATGCCGTCGGTGTGTGTGCGTACGTGCTCGCTGACCTCGGCCGCCGAGATCGCGCCGGCATCGATGCAGTGGGTGGCGCCGAAGTCGGCGGCGACGTCGAGTCGTTCGGCGATCTTGTCGATGACGATGACCGCCGCGGCGCCCGTCGTCCGGGCTACGGCCGCGGCGTTGATGCCCAGCCCGCCGGCGCCCTGAATGACGACGGTGTCCCCGAGACGCACGTCGCGCAGGGCGAAAAGCACTTGAGCCAGCGCGCAATTCAACGGGGCGACCGCCTCGTCGGGCAGCTCGTCGGGCACCTTGTACAGCGGCTGCCGGCGGCTGGTGTAGTAGTACTCACCGTAGGCGGCGACGAAATGCGGCGCCTGCTCGTGGCTGCGGTACTCGCCGGCCATCAGGTTCTGGCAGGCATACGAGCGTCCGCGCGCGCACGCGTGACAACTGCCGCAAAACCAGAAATACGGCGCCACCACCCGATCGCCGACCGCCAACGGCTTACCGGTCGCGTCGGTGGTCAGGCCCTCGCCGAGTTCGGCGATCTCACCGACCATTTCGTGGCCCATGGCGAACGGGCACGGCAGCGGCAGTTCGCCGCGAAAGATGTGCAGGTCGGATCCGCAGATACCGGCCATCCGCAACCGCAGCGCCGCGGTGCCCGGCGCCGGTGTGGACAACGGGAATTCGGCCAGTTCGATGGGTCCGCCGTGGGCGGTCAGGAGCGCGAGCCTGGGCATGACGGTCCCCTCAGCCGGCCGGCGCCAGAATCAGGCCGCTGGTCGGCACCCCGGTTCCGGACGTGACCAGCACGTGCTCGACGTTGTCGACCTGGTTGTACGACGTGCCGCGCACCTGGCGCACCCCCTCGGTGATGCCGTTCATGCCATGGATATAGGCCTCGCCGAGCAGTCCGCCGTTGGTGTTGATCGGGAACTCGCCACCCAGCGACAGCCGTTCGATGGTCGCGAAATCCTTGGCCTCACCCCGCCCGCAGAACCCGAGCTCCTCGAGCTGGGCGAACACGAACGGCGTGAAATGGTCGTAGATGAAGGCGGTTTGGATGTCTTGCGGTTTGAGGCCCGAGTCGCGCCACAGCTGACGGCCCACCACACCCATCTCCGGCAGCCCGGTGATCTCGTCGCGGTAATAGCTGGTCATCATCTCGCCGTTGTGGGCCGCGCCCTGGGCGGCCGCGGCGATGATGGCAGGCGGTTGCCGCAGATCCCGGGCGCGTTCGGCGCTGGTGATCACCAGCGCGACGCCGCCGTCGCTCTCCTGGCAGCAATCCAGCAGGCGCAGTACGGGTTCGACGATCCAGCGCGAGTTCTGGTGATCCTCCAGGGTGATCGGTCGCTGATAAAACCAGGCATCCGGATTGGTCGCCGCGTGCTTGCGGTCGACGACCGCGACCCTGCCGAAGTCCTCGTTGGTGACGCCGTACGTCGACATGTAGCGCTGGGCGTGCACCGCGACCCAGGACGCCGGGGTCAGCAGTCCGAACGGGGCGTAATGCGCCATGAACAACGGTGTTTCGGCCATGCTGCGGCCGCTGCCGCCGAACCGGAAGCCGGAGCGCTCGTTGAAGGCGCGCCAGCACACCACCACGTCGGCGACGCCGGTGGCGACCGCCATCGCCGCGTGCACGACGGTGCCGGCGGCCGCGCCACCGCCGTGGTGTACCCGGGAAAAGAAGCTCAGGTCCCCGATGCCCACGTTGCGGGCGATGTCGATCTCGTCGCTGGAATCCATGGTGAACGTGACCATGCCGTCGACGTCGCCGGGCGCCAGGCCCGCGTCGTCGAGCGCCGCACTGACCGCCTCGCACGCCAATTGCAGCTCGCTGCGCCCGGATTCCTTGGAGAACTCCGTCTGGCCGATCCCGACGATGGCGCAACTACCGGGGAGCCGACTCACGCGCCCACCCCGTCGAGCAGGCTGAGCACCGCGGTGCCCGAGACGTGGTCGCCCAGGCTGTTGGAGCCCTTGAACGTCACCTCGACGAAGTTCTCACCGCCCGATCCTTCCGTCTTGCCGGTGACGCTGCCGGTGAACCGCAGCGGGTCGTCTGGAAAACACGGCACCCCGAGGCGGATCGACAGGTTCTTCACCATCGCTTCGGGCCCGGCCCAGTCGGTGAGGAACCGCACGCAGTAGCCGTTGGTGGTCAGGATGTTCATGAACAGGTTGGGCGAACCCTGCTGCTTGGCGTAGTCGCGGTCGTGGTGCACGGGCATGAAGTCCCGGGTGGCGATCGCGCCGGCGACGATCATCGTTGTGGTGATCGGGATTTCGAGCGGCGTGACCTCGTCGCCCTCCGCGATGTCGCGCCAGCGCAGGGTCGTGGTCCGGCTGGAGGTGGTCGTCATGCGGATCCTTCCGAATAGGTTGCGCCGAGGTGGGCCAGCTGCGCCGATGCCGGGCCGAGGGTCAGCTCGTTGTGTTTGGCCCACAGGAAATAGCGGTGCAGCGGATAGGTGACGTCGATGCCGATGCCGCCGTGGACGTGCTGGGCGGTGGCGGCCACGCGGGCGCCGGCCTCGGCGGCCCAGAACTTCGCGATGCGCGCCGCCCGCTGGGCCTCCTCGGGGGGCCTTTCCCGCGCGATCAGCCAGGCCGCCTGCCAGGTGGTCCACCGAATGGCCTCGACGTCGATGAAGGCGTCGGCCATCCGCTGCTGCACCGCCTGGAAGCTGCCGATCGGCCGGCCGAATTGCTCGCGGCCCGTGGTGTATTCGGCGGCGATGCGCAGGGCCCGCTCGGTGACGCCGAGCTGGATCGCGCACAGCGCCACCAGTGCCCGGGTGTGCAGTGACTCGACCAGTCCGTCGCCGGCGATCGTGTCTTTCTCGGAAACGATTGCGCCGTCCAGGAATACGTCCGCGTGCGGTTCACGATTGGTGGTCGGGGCGGAGCGGATTTCGACGCCGGCGGCGTCAGCGCCGAGCAGGAACAGGCGCACTGTGCCGTCGTCGAGGGCGGCCGGGATCAGGATGGTGTCGGCGAGCTGCGCGGCCGGCACCAGCTCCTTGACGCCGTCGAGGCGCCAATTCGGACCGTCGCGGCGTGCCGTGGTGCCCGGGTGAGCCGGGCACGAGCGGCCGGGCTCGGCCAATCCCGTTGTCAGGATGCAAGATCCGCTGACCACGGCCGGCAGGAACCGCCGTCGCTGTTCGTCGTTGCCGTGCCGGGCGATCGGGTCGGCGCCCAGCACCAGCGTGGCGTACACCGGCACGGGCGCGACGCTGTAGCCGACCTCGGCCAGCAGCACCCCGAGTTCCACGAAGCCGCCCCCGTTGCCGCCCACCGACTCGGACAGGGCGGTGCCGAGCAGGTCGGCGGCGGCCAGCTCATCCCAGAGCTCGGCGTCGTAGCGGACATCGCCGGCTTCCAGTTCGGCCAGCCGTTCCGGCGTGGCGCGGCGCTGCAACAGGTCGCGGGCCAGCGTGGCGATCGTCTCCTGCTCTTCGGTGAAGCTGAAATCCATGGCAGGCCTACGCGCTCGGCCGGAACTGATGCAACACCAGGTCCTCGGGGCCGGAACCGTCGAACGCCTGGTAGTAGACCTCGACCGGCATTCCGGTTGTCACGTCGGCCGGATCGATGCCGGTCAGGTTGGAGACTATTCGCACCCCTTCCTCGAGTTCCACCAGTGCGACGACGTAGGGGTATTCGAAGAACGGAAACTTCGGCTCGTGCGGCATGACGTAGCTGTAGACGGTGCCACGACCCGACGACTCGATCGCCTCCCATTCCAGCGAGCGACAGTGCGGGCACATCGGCCGGGGCGGGTGACGCAGCTGCCCACAGCCGCCACAACGCTGGATCAAAAGCTTGTTCTCCCGCAAGCCGTTCCAGAAGAACTCGGTGTCCTTGGTGATCGCCGGTGCCAGACGGGCCGCCATCAGCTTGCCGGCCTGAATCGCAGGACCCGGAATCGCTGCCGCCCCAACACCTCACCGTGCTGATCGGTGTAGGTCGTCAGCCAGGTCAGGAAGAAGCCGCTGCCCAGCGCCGTCTTCTTCTCGTCGGAGACCGACTCGTAGACCGTCGTCGCGCTGATCACGTCGCCCAGCCTGGGGTAACGCTCGATCTCGAACTCCGAATTGGTCGCCACCGTGCTGGTGTATCCGGCCTCGTCGAGGAATGCCGTCGGGTTGCTGGTGATCTCGATCGGCGCCCCGCCCCGTTCCCCGATTCCCTCCAGCTTCGGCGAAGGCATGGTCCAGGACTGCAGCATCACCGGCGGCGACACGATGCCGCCGAACCGTGACGAGGCGGCGAACTCCGGGTCGATATAGACGGGGTTCATGTCGGCCATGGCGTACGCCCAGTGCCGGATCATCGGCTGGTTCACCGGGTCTGGAGCCACCGAAGGTTTCCCGGTGCCACCGGTCGGCTGCCCGACGAGGGCCCGCACTTTGGCGCTGACCGTGTCTGAGTCGCTCACTGAATACTGTCCTCCTGACTATTTCGCGGCCCGCAGGTCGCGCGGTGCCCGGGGCATGCCCAACCCGGCCATGGCGATGATGTCACGCTGAATTTCGTTGGCCCCGCCCCCGAAGGTGTTGATGACGGCCTGCCGGTAGGCCGATTCCAGCGCGCCGCGCAGCGGAGCGTCGCCGCCGCGCCGCACTCCGTTGCCGTCGAGCACTTCGAGCAGTTCCCGGGCGACCTGTCCGGTGAGCTCGGTGCCGAACACCTTGGCCGCCGACGCCTCTCCCATGCTGAGCGCGCCCTTGGTCATCGCCGCGTTCACCCGCAAATTGATCAGTTTGTACGCGGCGACTTGCGCTTCGACGCGGGCCAGGGCCTGCTGCACCCACGGCCGGTCGATGACCCGGCCGCCGTCGAGTTCGGTGGAAAGCGCCCAGTGCAGGGTCTTTTCGAACAGCGGCTCGAGCGCGCCCAGGTTGCCAAGCGCCGCGCGTTCAAAGTTCAGCTGCGTGGTGACCAGCTGCCAGCCCTGGTTTTCGGCACCCACCAGCGCGCTGACCGGCACCCGAACGTCGTCGTAGAACGTGTAGAACGTCGAGATGCCCGGCATGGTGTGCAGCGGCTGCCAGGAGAATCCCGGCGACGAGGTCGGCACGATGAGGATCGAAATGCCCTTGTGCTTCTTGGCCTCCGGATCGGTGCGCACGGCCAGCCAGATGTAGTCGGCGTAGGCCGCGCCGCTGGTGAACATCTTCTGGCCGTTGATCACATACTCGTCACCGACACGGACGGCCGTCGTCCGCACCGAGGCGAGGTCGCTGCCCGCGCCGGGTTCGGAGTATCCGATGGCGAACTCCACGGTGCCGTCCAAGATCGCCGGCAGGAACCGCCGCTTTTGCTCGTCGGTGCCGTAGTGCATCAGCGTCGGCCCGACGGTGTTGAGTGTCACCAGCGGGATGGGCGCGCTGACCCGGCGCGCCTCTTCGGAGAAGATGAACTGCTCGATGGCCGAGAACCCTTGTCCGCCATATTCTTTAGGCCAGCCGACGCCGAGTAGATTGGCCGCGGCCAGGGCGCGGACGCATTCGCGCACCGCGGGCCCGCCCTCCATGTGCTCGCTGACCGCGGCGACGCGTTCGGGCGTCATCACGGTTTCCAGGCTCACGCGGATCTCGGCGCGCAGCTTGCACTGCTCTGGCGTGTATTCGAGGTCCATCGGCTCACCCGCCCATCCGCACCGGCATGCGTTTCACGCCGGGCACCATGGTGGCCCGCATCCTGTCCACGTCGCCCACCAGCTCCATGGTGGGGAAGCGGCGCAGCAGCTCGTCGAACAGCACCGTCGCCTCCAGGCGCGCCAACTGCGCACCGACGCAGGAGTGTTCACCGCAGCCGAAGGCGATGTGCGGGTTCGGGTGGCGGCTCACGATGAACTCCTCGGAGTCGGGACCGAACACGTCCTCGTCGCGGTTGGCCGACCCGTACAGCATCACCACCACCTCGCCGGCCCGGATCCGCTGGCCGCGGATCTCGACATCGGCCGTCGCGGTGCGGGCCATGTGCACCACCGGGCTGTTCCACCGCAACATCTCTTCGACGGCGAGCGGGATGCGGGCGGGGTCCTCGACCAGCAGGCGGCGTTGGTCGGGATGCGCGATCAACGCGCACGTGCCCAGGGCGATGAGGTTGCGGGTGGTTTCGTTGCCGGCCACCAGCAGCAGGAAGGCGAAGTTGAGCAGGTCTTCATCGGTCAGCCGGTGCTCGTCGATCTCGGCCTCGGCCAGGACGGACAGCAGGTCGTCGCGTGGGTGCACCCGCCGATCGGCGATCAGCGCCTGGAAGTACTCGAAGAGCTGTCCCATCGCCACCAACGAGTCGAGCTCGATCTCGGGGTCGGCGGTCCCGGTGGCCGCATCCGACCACGCCCGGAACTGCTCCCAGTCGTCGGGCGGGGCGCCGATGAGTTCGGCGATCATCCGGGTGGGCAGCGGCGCCGCCACCTCCTCGGCGAACTCGTGCACCGAGCCGGGTTCGATGCCGTCCAGAATCCCGCGCACGATCTCGCGAATCTTCGGCTCCAACACGGCAACCCGCCGCCGGGTGAAGCCCGAATTGATCAGCTTGCGCAATTGGCGATGCCGGGGCGGGTCGCTGAAGATCAGGTTGCCCGCCTGCACGGGGTTCGGATTCGCCGGGTCCGGAATGGTGATGCCCTTCGTCGACGAGAACAGCGCCGGGTTGCTCGACACGAACCGGATGTCCTCGTACTTCAGCAGCGCCCAAAAGTTGGTGACGTCGTTCCAGCGCACCGGTGTGGTGGCGCGCAGCTCCCGGTAGGCCGGGTAGGGATCGCCGGCGTAGAAGTCGGGGGAGTGCAGCGGGAAGCTCGGCGGGCGCAGCGGCGGATGAGTCTGCACGGCAAGCCCCTCTCGCAGGACACCCGATCCGACAGATTGACGCAATCTGTCCTGCGGACTGTGTCTACTCCGTGCCGTCGCACGCTGTCAATACGACACGTACATATTGCTAGAGCTCGTAATTCACGCGATTGATGATTGACGAGGGCGACGCGGGGGTGTACACCAAGTGATCAGATGACCGGAGGAAGCACATGGCCGATTCGCCCGCTCTTGTCCAGACCTACCAGCTCTACATCGACGGCAACTGGGTCGAGCCGGCCGACGGCCGCTACGACGACGTGTCCCCATCCACCGAGGCCGTCCTGGCCACCGCCCCGGACGCCAGCGTCGCCCAGGTCGGCGACGCCATCGCGGCCGCGCGCCGCGCCTTCGACAGCGGACCGTGGGGCACGATGACCGCCGAGCAGCGCGCCGGGTGCCTGAACCAGTTGGGCGAGGCACTGACCAAGCACGCCGACGACTTCTTCGCGCTGTCCCAGGCGGAGTGGGGCTGCATCGCCAACGAGCGCATCATGCAGATCGACGGCGCCGGGTTCATGTCCATGCACGCCGCACAGCTCGCCACCCAGCTGGTCGACCAGGAGGTGTCCGGCATCAGCGCCGGAACCACCGTGTTGCGGCACGCCCCGCTGGGTGTGGTGTCGGTGCTGACGCCGTGGAACTTCCCGCACTGCCTCAACGTGATGAAGCTGAATCACGCTCTGGCGGCAGGCAATACGGTCGTGCTCAAGCCGTCACCGCTGACACCGCTGGCCGGTCTGGCGTTGGCACGGCTGATCGACGAGCACACCGACATCCCGCCCGGGGTGGTCAACGTCGTCACGCCCTCGGGCGTCGAGGCGGCCAAGCTCTTGACCACCGATCCGCGCATCGACATGGTGAGCTTCACCGGCAGCTCGGTCGTGGGCCGCCAGGTGATGTCCGCCGCGGGGGACACGATGAAGCGGATCCTGTTGGAGCTGGGCGGCAAGTCCGCCAGCATCGTCCTGGACGACGCGCAGGTCACCGACGACATGCTGCGCCAGATGCTGTTCGAATCCTGTTCGCTGCATGCCGGGCAGGCCTGCATCCTGCACAGCCGGCTGCTGCTTCCCGACTCGCTGCACGACGACGTCGTGGACCGGCTCGCCGCCCTGGCCCGTGAGGTCAAGGTGGGCGACCCCACCGACCCCGAGGTGCAGATGGGTCCGCTGATCAGTGCGGCCCAGCGCGACCGGGTGGAATCACATGTCGCCGGCGCGCGCAGTGACGGGGCGAGGCTGGTGACCGGCGGGGGCCGGCCGGCCGGGTTGGACGCCGGGTTCTATTTCGAACCGACGATCCTGTCCGAAGTGGACCCGAATTCGACTCTCGCGCAAGAGGAAGTGTTCGGTCCGGTGTTGGCCGTGTTGCGCTACCGCGACGACGACGACGCGGTCGCCATCGCGAACAACTCGCAATATGGGCTCTCCGGTGCGGTGTGGGGCGGCGACGTGGACCGGGCCGTCGGCGTGGCGCGCCGCATCCGTACCGGTCAGATCGCGGTCAACGGTGTCAGTCCCGGTGGCGCGCCGTTCGGCGGCTTCAAACTCAGCGGGCTGGGCCGCGAGGGGGGCGGGATCGGCGGCTTGTATCAATACATGGAACCGATGGCCATCGGGGTCCCCGCGTGACGGGACCCCTTGCGGGGCTGCACGTCGTCGACATCGCGAGCGAGATCTCGGGTCCGTACGCGGCAAAGCTTTTGGTCGACCTGGGCGCCGAGGTCATCAAGATCGAGCCGCCCACCGGAGACCCGCTGCGGCGCTGGGGCCCGTTCCCCGACGGCGTCCTCGACCCGGATCGGTGCGGTTTGTTCGAGTACCTCAATGCGGGCAAACGCGGTGTCGCACTTGATCTCTCGGATGGACAGGACCTGGCAGCCGCGCGCGAGCTCATCGCGCGGGCGCATCTTCTGATCGAAGACTGCCCGCCCGCCACGCTGGAGGGCTGGGGGCTGGGCGCCGGCGACCTGCAGCGCATCAGCCCAAACCTGGTGGTACTACGCATCACCGCGTTCGGTCAGTGTGGTCCATCCCGTCATCGCCCCGCCACGGCGCTCACCCTGCAGGCGGCATCGGGCTGGGTCAGCTCCCGGGACCCGCAGCGCCCGCCCGTTCAGGTCGGCGCGCGGATCGCCGAGTACGTCGCGGGTGCCTACGGTGCGCTGGGCGCGTTGACCGCGCTGCGACGGCGACCCGACGGCAGGGTCACGGAAGTCGATGTCGCACAATCCGAATCGTTGCTCTCGACGCTGCCCTATCCGATGTTGATGGCACAGCGGATGCAGCGCCTCGGCCTGCCCGCCAACCTGCGGTCGGCGCCCATGCTGGGTGTCGTCCGGGCCGCCGACGGCTGGGTGGGCATCAACTGCCTGACGGGTCAGCACTGGCTCGACGTCTGCGCCATGCTGGGCCTGCCCGAGTTCGGCGAGCACCAGATCGCGATCATGATGGGCGGGCCGGAGCGCGACGACTTCCTCGCCAAGGCCGAGCCCGCGCTGGCCGGCCAGACCGTCGCCGAGCTCGTGGAACTCGCTCAGGCCCTGCGCATCCCGGCCGCGCCCGTCAACGACGGCGCGACCGTGCTTGAGTGTCCGCAGTACGCGGCGCGGGGGTTCTTCGTTCACACCGGGGCGGCTCGGCGCCCCGGTCCACCGTTTCGGTTCTCGAAAACCCCTGTGGCGCAGCCCCGTCCGGCACCGGCCTTGCAGAGGCGGCCCCTGACGTGGGCCGGTGAAGGTCGATCGCTGCGGGCCGCGCCGGAGCCGCTGCCCTTCACCGGTCTGCGGGTGCTGGACCTGACCACGTTCTGGGCCGGGGCGTATCTGACCTGCTACCTCGGGGCGTTCGGCGCCGACATCGTCAAGGTCGAGTCGATCCAGCGGCCCGACGGGCACCGCTATTCGGGCGCCTTCGCCTACGAGGGCGACGACTGGTACGAGCGCAGCCCCATCTGGCAGGGCACCAACCTGAACAAGCGCGACCTCACGCTCGACCTGACTTCGCGGCGGGGCCTCGACATCGCCCGGCGGCTGGCCGCGCAGGCCGACGTCGTGGTGGAGAACTTCTCACCGCGAGTGGTCGAGCAGTTCGGCCTGGATTACGAGTCGCTGATATCGCTGAAGCCCGACGTGATCGTGGTCCGGATGCCCGGGTACGGCCTGCAGGGTCCGTGGCGCGACTATGTCGGCTGGGCGCTGAACTTCGAACAGACCTCGGGGATGTCGGCGGCGACCGGATACGCCGACGGGCCGCCGTGCAACCCGCAGGGGCCCGCCGACCCGATCGTCGGCGTCCATGCCGGGGTGGCGCTGCTGGCCGCCCTCGAGCACCGGCACCGCACCGGCGCCGGCCAACTCATCGAGATCGCCCAGATCGAGGTCGCCGCGGCGGTGACCGCCGAACCGGTGATCGAGTACTCGATGAACGGTGTGGTGCGCCCGCGGGAGGGCAACCGCCGGCGCGGCTACCTGCAGGGGGTCTACCCGACCAGCGAGGACGACGTGTGGGTGGCGCTGTCCGTGCCCGATCAGGCGATCGATCATGACGTGTTCGACGAGCTCGTCGCCGCCTGGACCCGCACGCAGACCGCCGCCGCGGTCGTCGCGACGCTGCAAGCGCAGGGCATCGCGGCGGAGCGGGTGATCACCGGGGACCGGATGTATGACCCCGAACTCATCGGGGCCCAGCTCGACGCCCGCGGTTACTACCAGGAGCTCGAACACCCGATCACCGGCCCGCACCGCTATCCCGGCTGGCCCTTTCACATCACCCCCGGGCCGCGGCGCCACCACCGCAGCCCGCCGCCGACGCTCGGCCAGCACAACGACGAGATCCTGCGCGGGCTGGGTTTGTCCGAGGCGGAGGTGGCCGACCTGCGCCACCAGCGGGTGATCGGCGAACGGGTGCTTAACGCCTAGGCGCCCTTTTGTAAACCGCGCGTCCCATGCCAAGCTGCTCGACATGGTCATCGAGATCGCCCGCCCCAAACTCGAAGGAAACGTCGCCGTCGGCGAAGACCGCCAGATCGGCTTCGCCGAGTTCGGCGACCCCCAGGGACGCGCGATGTTCTGGCTGCATGGCACCCCCGGCGCCCGCCGGCAGATCCCGGTCGAGGCCCGGGTCTACGCGGAGCAGCACGGCATCCGGTTGATCGGCCTCGACCGGCCCGGGATCGGTTCGTCGACGCCGCATCGTTACAAGAACATCCGGGCGTTCGCCGACGACCTGCGGACCATCGCGGACACGCTCGGCATCGACAAAATGGCCGTCATCGGCCTGTCCGGCGGCGGCCCGTACGCGCTCGCGTCCGCCGCGGTGCTGTCCGATCGGGTCGTCGCCTGCGGCGTGCTCGGCGGCGTCGCGCCGTTCCTCGGCGACGAGGGCATCACCAGCGGGCTGATGAACCTGGGCAAGCGGGTGGCGCCATTGCTGCGGCTGGGCGGTGACCCGCTGCGGATCGGCGCGAGCCTCGTCGTCCGGGCGATCCGCCCGGTCGCCAATCCCGCGCTGTATCTGTATGCCGCCATATCGCCCGAGGGTGACCGGCGCCTGCTGACCCGGCCCGAGTTCGGCGCCATGTTCCTCGACGACCTGCTCAACGGCAGCCGCAAGCAGCTAGCGGCCCCGTTCAACGACATCATCCTGTTCACCCGCGACTGGGGATTCCGGCTCGAGGAGGTCAAGGTCCCGGTCCGGTGGTGGCACGGCGACAGCGATCACATCGTGCCGTTCGCCCACGGTCAGCACGTGGTGTCCCTGCTGCCCGACTGCGAGCTCATCGTGCTCCCCGGCGAGAGCCATCTCGGCGGGCTGGGCCGCGGCGAGGAGATCCTGTCGACCCTGACGAAGATCTGGGACGAGAAAGGCTGACCGTTCCGGACGCCGGGTAGCCTGCTGACGTGCTGCTGGCGTCCCTGGATCCCTCCTCCCTGACCGCCACCGATATCGGCGACGCGGTGCGCATCGACGGCGCCGTGCTCAGCCGCAGCGACCTGGTCGGCGCCGCCACCTCGGTGGCCGAACGGGTCGGCGGCGCGGGCCGCGTCGCCATCCTGGCCGCCCCGACCGCCGCGACGGTGCTCGCGGTCACCGGCTGCCTGATCGCCGGGGTGCCCTTCGTCCCGGTGCCCGCCGACGTCGGCGCGGCCGAGCGCCGGCACATGCTCACCGACTCCGGCGTGCGGGCCTGGCTGGGCCCGGCGCCCGACCAGCCCGAGGGGCTGCCGCACATCCCGGTGCGCCTGCACGCCCGGTCCTGGCACCGCTACGCCGAGCCGTCACCCGACGCCACCGCGATGATCATCTACACCTCGGGGACGACCGGGCTGCCCAAGGGCGTCGTGCTGAGCCGGCGCGCGATCGCCGCCGACCTCGACGCCCTGGCGGAAGCCTGGCAGTGGACCGCCGACGACGTCCTGGTGCACGGCCTGCCGCTGTTTCACGTGCACGGGCTGGTGCTGGGGCTGCTCGGGTCGCTGCGGATCGGGAATCGCTTCATCCACACCGGCAAGCCGACACCGGCGGGCTACGCCCAAGCCGGCACCGACCACGGCGGCACGCTGTACTTCGGGGTGCCCACCGTGTGGTCGCGGGTGGGGACCGACGAGGCGGCCGCCCGAGCGCTGCGGCCGGCGCGGCTACTGGTGTCCGGAAGCGCGCCCCTGCCGGTTCCGGTGTTCGACCGGCTGGCCGAACTCACCGGCCACCAGCCCATCGAACGCTACGGCGCCTCGGAATCGCTGATCACGCTGTCCACCCGCGCCGACGGCGAGCGGCGCCCCGGCTGGGTGGGACTGCCGCTGGCCGGTGTGCAGACCCGGGTGCTCGACGACGACGGCGGGCTGGTGCCGCACGACGGGGAGACCGTCGGCAAGCTGCACGTGCGCGGGCCGATGATGTTCGACGGCTACCTCAACCGCCCGGACGCGACCGCCGAGGCCTTCGACGCCGACGGCTGGTATCGCACCGGCGACGTCGCGGTGATCGACGCCGACGGGATGCACCGCATCGTCGGGCGCGAATCGGTCGACCTGATCAAGTCCGGCGGCTACCGCATCGGCGCGGGTGAGATCGAGACGGTGCTGCTCGGGCATCCGGGCGTCCACGAGGCGGCGGTCGTCGGGATGCCCGACGCGGACCTGGGCCAGCGCATCGTCGCGTTCGTCGTCGGATCGGCGTCCGGCGACGAGCTGATCGACCATGTCGCCCAGCAACTTTCGGTGCACAAGCGCCCCCGCGAGGTGCGCATCGTGGACGCCCTGCCCCGCAACGCCATGGGCAAGGTCCTCAAAAAACAGCTGCTGACCGACGGCTGAGCGCCCGCTCAGCCGACTGGGCGCCCGATCGGCCGGGCGCCAAGACACGCAGCAAGTTGCCAGCTTCGGCGCCGGGCGTCGTCGCGAAGCGTCACCTACCGTCGTATCCGTGTATCGATGCAACCGCACGGTGAGCGGCCGGCATGGGTGAGCCCACCCGGCCCGTGGTCACCGCCGCCGCGCCCGCTCCTACCCCCATGCGCCGCATCGCGGTCGCCTGCCTGGTGGGCTCGGCGATCGAGTTCTACGACTTTCTGATCTACGGGACCGCGGCGGCGCTGGTGTTCCCCGCGGTGTTCTTCCCGGGCCTCGGTCCGACCGTGGCCACCATCGCCTCGATGGCGACGTTCGCGACGGCGTTCCTGTCCCGGCCGTTGGGGGCCGCCGTCTTCGGGTACTTCGGCGACCGGCTGGGCCGGAAGAAGACGCTGGTGGCCACCCTGCTCATCATGGGCGCCTCGACCGTCAGCGTGGGCCTGGTGCCCAGCACGGCGTCGATCGGGATCGCCGCGCCCCTGATCCTGGTCGTCCTGCGGCTGTTTCAAGGGTTCGCCGTCGGCGGCGAATGGGCCGGATCCGTCCTGCTGAGCGCCGAATACGCGCCCGCGGGCAGGCGCGGCTGGTACGGCATGTTCACCTCGCTGGGCGGTGGGACGGCGGGGATTCTGGCCAGCCTGACCTTTCTCGCGGTCAGCCTCACCATGGGCGAGAGCAGCCCCGCGTTCATGCAGTGGGGATGGCGGGTGCCGTTCCTGATCAGCAGCGGGCTGATCGGCATCGCCCTCTACGTGCGGTTGAACATCGACGAGACCCCGCTGTTCGTGGAGGAGAAGGCCCGCAACCTGGTGCCCAAAGCGCCGCTGGCCGAGCTGGTCCGGTTGCAGCGGCGCGAGATCGTGCTCGTCGCCGGCTGCTTCCTGGGCGGCATGGGGTTGGTCTACCTGGGCAACACGTTTCTGGTCATGTACGCCCACTCGCAATTGGGGTACTCGCGCAGCTTCATCTGGGCGGTCGGCGCGCTGGCCGGGCTGACGAGCATCGCGTTCGTGTCGTTCGGCGCCTGGCTGTCCGATCGGGTCGGGCGCCGCCGCGTGATGCTGTGCGGGCTGGCCGCGTGTCTGCCGTGGTCGTTCGTCGTCATCCCGTTGATGGATACCGGCAACCCCGTCATGTACGTGGTGGCCGTCCTGGGCTCGTTCGCCTGCGCGGCGGTGACCAATGGCCCCACCGGGGCGTTCGTTCCCGAACTGTTCGCCACGCGCTACCGGTACAGCGGCGCCGCCGTGGCGATGAACCTGGCCGGCATCCTCGGCGCGGCCGTGCCACCGCTGCTGGCGGGCACCCTGCTGGCGACCTACGGCAGCTGGGCGATCGGGCTCATGATGGCGACCCTGGTGGTGGCCAGTTTCGTGTCCGTCTACCTGCTGCCCGAAACCAAGGGAACCGCGCTGCGCGCCGTTCCGGCCGCCGAGAAGGTTTCCGCCGACTTGTAGGTGCGCGCGTCAGTTGGCGTGCAGGTCCTCGTTGAGCGCGATGCCTTGACCGCCGCGGGCCACCACTTCGACCGCCCCGCTCACCGAATTGCGGCGGAACAACAGGTTGTTGCCGCCGGAGAGCTCCAGGGCCTTCATCGTTTTGCCTTCGGGCGTAATGACTTTGGTGCCCGCGGTGACATACAGGCCGGCTTCGACGACGCAGTCGTCGCCCAAGGAGATGCCCAGGCCCGCATTGGCGCCGAGCAGGCACCGCTTGCCGATCGAGATCACCTCGGTGCCGCCGCCGGACAGCGTGCCCATGATCGAGGCCCCACCGCCGACGTCGGAGCCGTCGCCCACCACCACGCCCGCGGAGATGCGGCCCTCGACCATCGACGCACCCAGCGTGCCGGCGTTGTAGTTGACGAAGCCCTCGTGCATCACCGTCGTGCCCGGGGCCAGGTGGGCGCCCAGGCGCACCCGGTCGGCGTCGGCGATGCGCACCCCGGCAGGCAGGACGTAGTCGACCATGCGGGGGAACTTGTCGACGCCGTAGACGGTCACCGGTCCGTGCCGGCGCAACCGGGCCCGGACCGCCTCGAATCCCTCGATGGCGCAAGGCCCGCGGTTAGTCCACACGACATTGGTCAATACCCCGAATAAGCCGCCGGCGTTCAGTCCGTGCGGCGCCACCAGCCGGTGCGAGAGCAGATGCAATCGCAGGTAGGCGTCGTAGGCGTCGGCGGCCACGTCGTCCAGCGAGCCGATGACCGTGCGCACGGCAACGGTCTCGGTGCCGCGGTCGTCGTCGCGTCCGATCAGCGTGGTCAGTTCCGGGGGGATGTCGGACAGGGCCAGCCGCGACGTCCCGCTGGTGCCCGAGTCGGTCAGTTCCGGTGCGGGAAACCACGTGTCGAGGATCGATCCGTCGGCGGCCAGCGTTGCCAGGCCTATTCCTTCGGCACCTGCTGCTCTTGTCACGGCGGTCAGGTTACTTGCCGCACGGCAGCGGATAACCTGGGACCCGTGCTGGACTTACCCGGAGATCCGATCGCGCTCACCGCCGCGCTGGTCGACATCCCCAGCGAATCGAGGGACGAAGCGCGGCTGGCCGACGAGGTCGAGGCCGCGTTGCGGGCCCAGACCTCCGGGTTCGAGATCGTCCGCAACGGCAACGCCGTGCTGGCGCGCACCCACCACCAGCGGCCGTCGCGGGTGCTGCTCGCCGGGCACCTGGACACCGTGCCGGTGGCCGGAAACCTGCCCAGCCGCCGCGAGGGCGGCGACCTGTACGGCTGCGGCACGGCGGACATGAAATCCGGCGACGCGGTTTTCCTGCATCTGGCGGCCACCGTGGCCGACCCGGTGCACGATCTCACGCTGGTGATGTACGACTGCGAGGAAATCGACGCCGCCGCAAACGGATTGGGCCGCATCGAACGCGAGCTGCCCGAGTGGCTGTCCGCCGATGTCGCCATCCTGGGCGAGCCGACCGGCGGCTACATCGAAGCCGGCTGCCAGGGCACCCTGCGGGTGGTGGTCAGCGCCACCGGGACCCGCGCCCATTCGGCGCGATCCTGGTTGGGGGACAACGCGATTCACAAGCTGGGCGCCGTGCTGGAACGGCTGGCCGCCTACGAGGCGCGCAGCGTCGACATCGACGGTTGCGTCTACCGCGAGGGCCTGTCGGCCGTGCGCATCGACGGCGGCGTGGCCGGCAACGTCATCCCCGACGCGGCCGCGGTGACCGTCAATTTCCGCTTCGCGCCGGACCGTTCGTTGCCCGACGCGCTGCAACACGTGCATGACGTGTTCGCCGGGCTGGACGTGCGCATCGAACAGACCGACGCGGCGGCCGGTGCGCTGCCCGGGCTGTCCCAACCCGCCGCCAAGGCGCTGGTCGAGGCGGCCGGCGGCAACGTCCGCGCCAAGTACGGCTGGACGGACGTGGCACGGTTCGCGGCCGTGGGCATACCGGCGGTCAACTTCGGGCCCGGCGATCCCAACCTGGCGCACAAGCGCGACGAGCGGGTCGCGGTCGCCAACATCACCGCCGCGGTGGACGTGCTGAGGGGCTACCTGAGCGGCTAGGCCTTACCGCCGCCACACCGTTGCGCCTGGGCGGCCGCGTCGGCGGCCGCCGCGTGCATGCCGATCGACGTCAACTCGTCCGACACCGCCCGCAGCCCGGCGCCATCGCCGGCGGCCAGCGCGCGGGCGTGGGACAGCGCGAGCCTGCCTGCGACGCAGTCGATCTCGTCGCATAGCCGGCCCAGGGGATCGGCGGCCCGGACGTCGCCCAGCCGCACCGCCTCGTGCCAGACCCGCAACGCCACCCCCCGCTGCCCGCCGCGTTCGGCCATCCGGGCGGCGTCGCGCGCGGCGGCCACCGCGCCATGCGTGTCCCGCACCAGGGCCAGCCGCCACGCTCGCGCCACCCCGAGCTCGGGCGCGAACAGTGCGGACTTGGTGCCGTGGCGGGATTCGGCCCGGCTCAACGCCTTTGCCGCCGCGGCGGTATCGCCCCGCTGGGCCAGCGCGGTGGCCAGCAGTGTCAGTGACAACGGACCCCACGAATAACCGGTGCGCTGTAAGGTGGCGGCAGCCGGACCCAATAGCTCTGCCGCGGAAGCGAATTCACCACCGGCGATCAGCACGTGCGCCAGCAGCACCTCACCGATCGCGCGACCCGGCTGCTGCAGCTCGGCGAAATCGGTGAACTGCTGCGCGAGCTGGCGCGCCTGGTCGGGCCGGCCCGCCATCAACAGCGCGGTGGTCTGCCCCAGGCCGATGGTGAAGCGCAGCAGCCCGGGATGTTCGGCGCCCAGGGCCCGCTGCGCCAGCGGCTCGACATCATCGAATCGGCCCTCGCGCGCCGAGCACAATGCGGCCGCACTGGCCGCCCAGGCCACCGCCTGGTCGTCGGCCGCCGGCGACGCGAGGACGTCGCCGGCGACCTTCACCGCGTGACCGACGTTGCCGGCGTTCATCGCGAACGTCGCGCTCAGCGCGTCCAGGGTGGTGCGCAGGCCGGTATCGGTGACCCGGTTGCGCACCGTTCGCAGGAACGCGGTGGCGCGCTCCGGTTCGCTCAGCATCCAGAATTGGTTCGCCGCCCGCAGCAGCGCCCAATCCATCAGCGCCGCTTCGGTCAGCGCGCTGGAGTCGACATCGGCCAGCACCGCGTCCGCCTCGCGGCCGCGGCCCTGCCACGCCAGGGCGTGCGCCAGCGCGAGCCGCGCCGCCAGCCCGCCGGACCGCTGCAGCGCCGACCGGGCCAACCGCTCACCCAGCGCCAGGTCGCCCAGCCGCAGCGCCTGCTGCGCGGCGGCGGAGACGTCGGCGGTCCGCGGCAAAGTATCGCTGTCCAGCGCCAGCGACACCAGCCGCAACCGGTCGCTGAGGTGGTCGGACGGCCGCCGCTCCAGCAGCGTGACCAGGTCGGTGCGTCGATGCCGGGCGTCGTCGGGATCCAGCGCGGCCCGCGTCCGCTCGGCGAACAGCGGATGGGCGGTGTAGACCACCGGATCGTCGGAGGAACCGCCGCGCGCCCGGGTCTCGGCCGCGCCCCACGCCACCGCGTCGGCCACCGCGCCGTCACCGGCGAGCGCGGTCAGATCGGCGACCGACAGCGGCTCGGCGACGGCCAGATACTCCAGCACCGACCGCGCCCCGGTGGGCAGCTCGGCGAGGAACGCGTCGATCTCCGCCGGGGTGGTCGCCCCACCCGGCGGCGCGATGTCGATCCGGGTGAGCAGGTCGTCGCCCCACAGCGCCGCGACCGCCTCGGGAGCGGAATCGGCGCGGGCGGTGACGATGAGAAGTCCGGCGCCGTCCCGCGCCAGCTGGTACACCAGCGTGGCCGACAACACGTCCAGGTGGTGGGCGTCGTCGACCACGAGCAGCAGGTCGTCACCGCCCAGCGACGCCCGGGCGGCCCGCAGCAGCGCGGCCGGCTTGCCGAGATCGGCGATCTCCACCAGGTGGCTGAACGCCCCGAACGGAACCGCGCGTTCGGTCGGGGTGCCGGTCACCCAGCGGAGGAGCGTGGCGGGATTGCGCTCGGCAAAACGCTCGGCGGCCACCCGGGCCAGCGTGGATTTGCCGACGCCGTCGGGCCCCACCACCACCGCTCCGCGCGCCCCGCCGGCCAACGCCGCATCGAGCCGCTCGGCGGCCGTCGCATGTCGGGGGACGTTCCATCGAATCGGCACCGCCGAATTTTATGGCGCGCGACCCGCGCGGCAGGGCGAAAGCCCCACATATGACGGGCTGTAGGCGGTTGGTCTACCTTTGGCGGATATGCCCGGCGAACCCGATTCATCAGGCGAGTGGTCGGTCTGCGTGTACTGCGCATCCGGCCCGCAGCACCCCGAATTGCTCGGCGTCGCTACGGAACTCGGCGAGGCGATCGCCGAGCGCGGCTGGACGCTGGTGTGGGGCGGCGGCCGGGTCTCGGCGATGGGTGCGGTCGCGACGGCCGCGCGCGCCCGCGGCGGCCGGACCGTCGGCGTCATCCCCAAGATCCTGATGCGCCGCGAGATCGCCGACGCGGACGCCGACGAGCTGATCGTCAGCAACACCATGCACGAGCGCAAGCAGCTCATGGAAGACCGGGCCGACGCGTTCGTCGTCCTACCCGGTGGCATCGGCACCCTCGACGAGTTGCTCGACTCCTGGACGACGGGCTTCCTGGGCCTGCATGACAAACCCATCGTGCTGCTGGACCCCTTCGGCCACTACGAGGGGCTGTGGACCTGGTTGTGCGGGTTACTGGACAGCGGCTACGTCTCGCAGGTGGCGATGGACCGGTTGGTGCTGGTCGACAAGGTCAGTGCGGCGCTGGACGCCTGCGCGCCCGCCTGAGGCCGCCGCCCGGTTTGCCACCCCTATTAGGCTGTCCGCCGAGCTTGACTTTGGAAAACGAATCGAGGGGATCACGTGTCCGATCGTGACGGGGGAGCGCGCACGGCGGTCAAACTGACCGACGTCGCATTTCGGGCGCCGGCCGTGCTGGCCGACCTGCCGGTGATCGTGCGCGGCGCGATGACCGGGCTGCTGGCCCAGCCGGGCTCGAAGAAATCGATCGGCACGGTGTTCGCCGACCGGGCCGCCCGCTACGGGGACCGGATCTTCCTGCGGTTCGGCGATCAGCAACTGACCTACCGCGACGCCAACGCCGCCGCCAACCGATACGCGGCCGTGCTGGCCGCGCGCGGTGTCGGCCAGGGCGACGTCGTCGCCATCATGCTGCGCAACTCGCCGCAGACCGTGCTGGCCATGCTGGCCGCGGTCAAGTGCGGCGCGGTGGCCGGCATGCTCAACTACCACCAGCGCGGCGAGGTGCTCGCGCACAGCCTGGGCCTGCTGGACGCCAAGGTGCTCATCGCCGAGGCCGACCTGGTCAGCGCGGTCGCCGAGTGCGGCGGCGCGGGCAGCACCGAGACGCTGACCGTCGAGGACCTGGAGCGGTTCGCGGTGAGCGCCCCGGCCACCAACCCGGCGTCGGCGTCGGCCGTGCATGCCAGGGACACCGCCTTCTACATCTTCACCTCCGGCACAACCGGTTTCCCCAAGGCCAGCGTGATGACGCACCTGCGGTGGCTCAAGGCGCTCGCGGCGTTCGGCGGCATCGGGTTGCGGCTGAAGAGCTCCGACACCCTCTACTGCTGCCTGCCGCTGTACCACAACAACGCGCTGACGGTGGCGCTGTCCTCGGTGATCAACTCGGGCGCGACGCTGGCGCTGGGCAAGTCGTTCTCGGCGTCGAAGTTCTGGGACGAGGTGATCGCCAACGAGGCCACGGCGTTCATCTACATCGGCGAGGTGTGCCGGTACCTGCTCAACCAGCCGGCCAAGCCCACCGACCGCGCGCACAAGGTGCGGGTGATTGCCGGAAACGGCCTGCGCCCGGAGATCTGGGACGAGTTCACCAGCCGGTTCGGCATCGCCCGGGTCTGCGAGTTCTACGCCTCCAGCGAAGGCAATGCCGCGTTCATCAACGTCTTCAACGTGCCCCGCTCCACCGGCGTCTTCCCCATGCCGCTGGCCTACGTCGAGTACGACCCCGACACCGGCGCCCCGCTGCGCGACGACAACGGGCGGGTGCGCCGGGTGCCGGCCGGCGAGCCCGGTTTGTTGCTCAGCCCGGTCAACCGGCTGCAGCCCTTCGACGGCTACACCGACCCCGAGTCCAGCGAAAAGAAGTTGGTGCGCAACGCCTTTCGTGAGGGCGATTGCTGGTTCAACACCGGCGACGTGATGAGCCCGCAGGGGCTGGGTCACGCCGCGTTCGTCGACCGGCTCGGCGACACGTTCCGCTGGAAGGGTGAGAACGTGGCCACCACGCAGGTCGAGGCGGCGCTGTCGTCCGACGAGCACGTCGAGGACTGCACGGTCTTCGGCGTCGAGGTGCCGCGCACCGGCGGCCGCGCCGGGATGGCCGCGGTCAAGCTGCGCGAGGGCGCCGAGTTCGACGGGAAGTCGCTGGCCCGCGCCGTGTACGAGCAGCTGCCCGTCTACGCACTGCCGCTGTTCGTGCGGGTGGTGGAGTCGATCGAGCAGACCACCACCTTCAAGAGTCGCAAGGTGGAGCTGCGTGAGCAGGCGTACGGCCCCGACGTGAAGGACCCGCTGTACGTGCTGGCCGGGCGCGACGAAGGCTACGTGCCGTACTACGACGAGTACCCCGACGAGGTAGCCGACGGTAAGCGGCCGAAGGGCTGAGCGTCCCGTTCCCGCCGAGTGTGCGCCTAGCCGCACGTTCGGCGTGGAGTGTGCGGCTGGCCGCACACTCGATCCCCGGGCCGCATCCGGCGCGGTGACCGGGCACCATAGACGTGTGCATTCGAGCTTCTGCGGCCGCCCGGTCGCCGGCGATCGCGCGCTGATCATGGCGATCGTCAACCGCACCCCGGACTCGTTCTATGACCGGGGCGCGACGTTCAGCGACGAGGCCGCCAGGGCGGCGGTGCATCGGGCCGTCGCCGAGGGCGCCGACGTCATCGACGTCGGCGGGGTCAAGGCCGGGCCCGGTCAAGAGGTCGACGCCGACACCGAGATCGCCCGGCTGGTGCCCTTCATCGAGTGGCTGCGCGACGCCTATCCGGATCAGCTGATCAGCGCCGACACCTGGCGCGCCGAGGTGGCCAAGGTGGCCTGTGCGGCCGGTGCGGACCTGATCAACGACACCTGGGGCGGCATCGACCCGGCGCTGCCGGAGGTGGCCGCGGAGTTCGGCGCCGGCCTGGTGTGTTCGCACACCGGCAACGCGCTGCCGCGCACCCGCCCGTTCCGGGTGAACTACGGGACCACCACCCGCGGCGTGGTCGACGACGTCATCGCCCAGGTCACCGCGGCCGCCGAGCGGGCGGTGGCGTGCGGTGTGGCCCGTGACCGGGTGCTGATCGACCCGACCCACGACTTCGGCAAGAACACCTTTCACGGGCTGCTGCTGTTGCGCCACGTGGGCGATCTCGTGAACACCGGGTGGCCCGTGCTCATGGCTTTGAGTAACAAGGACTTCGTCGGGGAGACTCTGGGGGTGGAATTGACCGAACGCCTCGAGGGGACGTTGGCGGCGACCGCGCTGGCGGCCGCCGCCGGTGCGCGGATGTTCCGCGTCCACGAGGTCGCGGCCACCCGCCGGGTGCTGGAAATGGTGGCCTCGATCCAGGGGACGCGCCCGCCGACGCGCACGGTGCGGGGGCTGGCATGACGGCCTCGGACCTGGTCGCCGGCGATCTCGCCAACGGCAGGGTGCATGCCGCCCGGCCCGGCGACGTGTGGCTGGCCAACGACAGGCGGAACCGTCCGGGCTGGACCATCGCCGACCTGGAGGCCGCGAAGGCCGGGCGGACCATCTCGGTGGTGCTGCCCGCCCTCGACGAGGAAGACACCATCGCGTCGGTGATCGAGAGCATCTCACCGCTGGTAGACGGGCTGGTCGACGAGCTGATCGTGCTGGACTCCGGCTCCACGGACGACACCGAGATCCGGGCCGTCGCCGCCGGCGCCCGCGTCGTCAGCCGCGAGCAGGCCTTGCCCGAGGTGCCGATACGCCCCGGGAAGGGCGAGGCGTTGTGGCGCTCACTGGCGGCCACCAGCGGCGACATCGTGGTGTTCGTCGACTCCGACCTGATCAACCCGCACCCGATGTTCGTGCCGTGGCTGGTCGGCCCGCTGCTCACCGGCGACGGCGTGCACCTGGTCAAAAGCTTCTACCGACGGCCGCTGCGGGGCAGCGAGCTCAGCGACGTCGGCGACGTCGGCGGCGACGTCAGCGCCACCGGCGGTGGGCGGGTCACCGAGCTGGTCGCCCGGCCGCTGCTGTCGGCGCTGCGGCCCGAGCTGGGTTCCGTCCTCCAGCCGCTCGGCGGGGAGTACGCCGCCACCCGGGAACTGCTGACCTCGGTGCCGTTCGCGCCGGGCTACGGCGTGGAGATCGGCCTGCTGGTGGACACCTTCGACCGGCTGGGTCTCGAGGCGATCGCGCAGGTCAACCTCGGGGTGCGGGCGCATCGCAACCGGCCGCTGGCCGACTTGGGCGTGATGAGCCGCCAAATCATCGCGACCCTCCTCTCGCGCTGCGGGATCCCGGACTCCGGCGTCGGGCTGACTCAGTTCGTCGCCGACGGTCCCGAGGGGCACGGCTACACCCAGCGCACCTCGCCGGTGTCGCTGGCGGACCGGCCCCCGATGCAGGCGATCAGACCGCGGTAGGCCCGCGGCGGGTCACGCTGGCCGCCGCGGTGTCGGTGGCATAGGGCAGTATCGATCCCGTGGCGTTGGTGTTGCTGTACCTGGTGGTTCTGGTGCTGGTGGCGATCGTCCTGTTCGGCGCGGCCAGCCTGTTGTTCGGTCGCGGCGAGCAGCTGCCGCCCTTGCCGCGGGGGACGACGGCCACGGTCCTGCCCGCGTTCGGGGTGACCGGCTCCGACGTCGACGCGGTCAAGTTCACCCAGGTGCTGCGCGGCTACAAGACCAGCGAAGTGGACTGGGTGCTGGACCGGCTCGCGCGGGAGCTCGAGGCGCTGCGCGGCCAGCTGGCGGCCGTGCACGCCGCGCCGGCGGCCGGGACCGAGGCCGAAGGCGAATCCGGGGAACCCGACGACGGCGAGGATCGTCAGGACTCAATGTGAGTGAAGACGAGCTGGTTCGCTGCAGTTGGGCGACCGTGCGGCCGGGACCCGATTTCGAGCTCTACCGCGACTACCACGACCGCGAGTGGGGCCAGCCGGTGCGCGACGGGGTCGCGTTGTTCGAGCGGATGAGCCTGGAGGCCTTTCAAAGTGGCCTGTCGTGGCTGATCATCCTGCGGAAACGGGAGAATTTCCGGCGCGCGTTCGACCGCTTCGACATCACGGCGGTCGCCGAATACACCGATGCCGACGTGCAGCGGCTGCTGGCCGACCAGGGAATCGTGCGCAACCGGGCCAAGATTGAGGCGACGATCGCCAATGCGCGGGCCGCCGCCGAACTGGGAAGCGCGGCGGACCTGGCCGACCTGCTGTGGTCGTTTGCGCCGTCGCCGCGATCCCGGCCGGCCGACCCGGCCGAAATCCCCTCGGCCACTGACGAATCGAAGGCCATGGCGCGTGAGCTCAAGCGGCGCGGGTTCCGCTTCGTCGGGCCCACCACCGCCTATGCGCTGATGCAGGCGACCGGGATGGTCGACGACCATATCCGCGGTTGCTGGGTGCCCGCGGCGGCCCGCTGAGCGCACAGGAGTGGGTCTTTGTACAAGTGATGACCTGGATAGGGAACAATGGGGGGGTGATAAGGCAGTTCGATGCCGGGCATGGCTTGAAGTTCGCTGGCGGGGCTTGCTCGGTGCCGACCAGGTCCGCACGGGCGGGCCAGCTCGAATCTGGAGGGAGTACTCGATGGCGGCGATGAAGCCCCGGACCGGAGACGGTCCTCTGGAAGCAACAAAGGAGGGGCGCGGCATCGTGATGCGGGTACCACTTGAGGGAGGCGGTCGGCTGGTCGTCGAACTGACGCCGGACGAAGCCGCCGCCCTCGGTGACGAACTCAAGGGCGTCACGAGCTCCAGCTAGGGCTTGCCGCCGAACGGATGTCGGCGGCGCTACGCACACACCTTCCGATAGATCTCCAGGGTCTGCTCGGCGACGTGGGCCCAGGAGAACTCCTCGACGCAGCGTTGGCGTCCCGCCTTGCCGTAGCGCTGCGCTTTGTCGCGGTCGGCGATCAGCTCGTTGACCGCCTCGGCCAGCCCGGCCTGATAGCCCCGAGCGTCCTCGGGGTCGTAATGCACCAGCGTCCCGGTGACCCCGTCGGCGACCACCTCCGGGATTCCGCCGACATCGGAGGCCACCACCGCGGTCGAGCAGGCCATCGCCTCCAGATTCACGATGCCCAGCGGCTCGTACACCGACGGGCACACGAAAACCGATGCGGCCGACAAAATTTCGCGTAGCTCCCCGGTGGGCAGCATCTCGCGGATCCAGAACACCCCGCTGCGACTGCGGGACAGGCCGGCCACGGCGTCGCGAATCTCGTCGGCGATCTCCGGGGTGTCGGGTGCGCCGGCGCACAACACCACCTGCGCTTCCGGGCTGAACCGGTGGGCGGCCGCCACCAGGTGGGCCAGCCCCTTCTGCCGCGTGATCCGACCGACGAACACCACGATGGGCCGGGCCGGATCGACGCCCAGTTCGGCGAGCATCGATCCGGTTTGCATCGGCCCGGCCGGGTACCAGACGTCGGTGTCGACGCCGTTGCGGATGACGTGCACGGCGCTGGGATCCAATGCGGGATAGACGCGCAGGACGTCCTCGCGCATCGCGCTACTGACCGCGATGACGGCATCCGCGGCCAGCACGGCGGTCTGCTCGACCCAGCTCGAGATCCGGTAGCCGCCACCGAGTTGCTCGGCCTTCCAGGGGCGCAGCGGCTCGAGCGAATGCGCGGTCAGCACGTGCGGAACCCCGTACAGCAACGCGGCCAGATGCCCGGCCATGCCGGCGTACCAGGTGTGCGAATGCACCACGCTGGCTTCCGATGCCGCGTTGGCCATCATCAAATCGGCCGACAGGATCGACATCGCCGCGTTGGCGCCCTGCAACCGCGGGTCGGGCTGGTGCACGTGCACTCCCTGGGCGCCGGGGCGCGGCGCGCCCATGCAATGCACGTCGACCGCGCACAGCCGGCGCAGCTGGGCGACGAGCTCGGTGACGTGTACCCCCGCGCCCCCGTAGACCTCCGGTGGGTACTCCCGCGTCATCATCGCGACCCGCATACCCGCACGGTAGTTCGCGAACGAGGCCCGCCGCGAGGCGGGTGGGCCACAAAGTCGGGGCGATCGTGGGAGCGTGCGCGGCCAAATACCTTGACGGAC
Source organism: Mycobacterium sp. NGS33 (assembly GCF_059812885.1). NCBI lineage: Bacteria > Bacillati > Actinomycetota > Actinomycetes > Mycobacteriales > Mycobacteriaceae > Mycobacterium > Mycobacterium sp. NGS33. The sequence goes on from NZ_JCALDN010000002.1 coordinate 385,025, forward strand.
AGCCGCACAGAACTTCGCCAATCGACCGTTCCCCCTGGCAGCCCTTCGCCACGGCCGATAGGTTTGACACCATGAGGGAAGCGCCACACGTGCTGGGCATCGTCCTGGCCGGCGGTGAGGGCAAGCGGCTGTATCCGCTGACCGCGGACCGCGCCAAGCCCGCCGTTCCCTTTGGCGGCGCCTATCGGCTGATCGACTTCGTCCTGTCCAACCTCGTCAACGCCCGGTATCTGCGCATCTGCGTTCTCACCCAGTACAAGTCGCATTCACTGGACCGTCACATCTCGCAGAACTGGCGGCTGTCCGGCCTGGCCGGTGAATACATCACGCCGGTGCCCGCGCAGCAGCGCCTCGGCCCGCGCTGGTACACCGGCTCGGCCGACGCGATCTACCAGTCGCTCAATCTGATCTACGACGAAGACCCCGACTACATAGTGGTTTTCGGCGCCGACCACGTGTACCGGATGGACCCCGAGCAGATGGTCCGGTTCCACATCGACAGCGGCGCCGGCGCGACGGTCGCCGGCATCCGGGTGCCGCGCAGCGAGGCCACCGCGTTCGGCTGCATCGACTCCGACGAGTCGGGCCGCATTCGCAACTTCGTGGAGAAGCCGCTCGATCCGCCGGGGACCCCGGATGACCCCGAGCAGACGTTCGTGTCGATGGGCAACTACATCTTCACCACCAAGGTGCTCATCGACGCGATCCGCGCCGACGCCGACGACGACCACTCCGATCACGACATGGGCGGTGACATCATCCCGCGCCTGGTCGCCGACGGGATGGCCGCCGTCTACGACTTCAACGACAACGAGGTGCCCGGGGCCACCGACCGCGACCGGGCCTACTGGCGCGACGTGGGAACGCTGGACGCCTTCTACGACGCGCACATGGACCTGGTGTCGGTGCACCCGGTGTTCAACCTGTACAACAAGCGCTGGCCGATCCGCGGTGAGTCGGAGAACCTCGCGCCGGCCAAGTTCGTCAACGGCGGTTCCGCGCAGGAGTCGGTGGTGGGAGCGGGCAGCATCATCTCGGCGGCCTCGGTGCGCAACTCGGTGCTGTCGTCCAACGTGGTGGTCGACGACGGCGCGATCGTGGAGGGCAGCGTGATCATGCCCGGCGCCCGCGTCGGTCGCGGCGCGGTGGTGCGCCACGCGATCCTGGACAAGAACGTCGTCGTCGGGCCGGGGGAGATGGTGGGCGTGGACCTGGAAAAGGATCGCGAGCGCTTCGCGATCAGCGCCGGCGGCGTAGTCGCGGTGGGCAAGGGCGTCTGGATCTAGCCCGGTATCTCCGGAATCAGCAGTTGGGCGTCGCGCTGCGCACCCCAGTGCAAGGTGATGCGACCGCGCGGCGAGCCCTGGTACCACGCCGGAAACTGGCCGGTGAGTGGGTTTCTCGGAGACAGCCAGCGACCGGCGATCACCAACCGCAACTGTTCGCCCGCGCGGAACAACGTCGCCGACGGGCCCAGCTCGACTTCGACCTCGGCCAGCTCGCCGGGCGAGAGCGGTCGCGCGGCGGTTCCCGTGCTGACGGGTTCGTCCGGCCGGGTCCCGGAATCCAAGGCGCGCAGCGCGATCCGTTGCCATCCGGTGGTCACCCGATCGCGGCCGTAGCCGTAGGAGCCCTCGAATCCGACGAACCGTCGCCCGAACCGGCCGCGGCGCCACTTTTCCACGCCGACGAAGAGATTGGCGTCGTCACAGCCGCTGAGTTCGACCCACAACCGGGCCACCATATGACCGGTCAGCTCGACGTCCTCGGGCACCGTCCAGACGAAAGATGCTGCGCCGCAACGTGTGCCGAAGTCGACGCGGCCGGAATCGGCTGACGGCTCGGGCGTCAGCGTGTCAGCGTCGCTCAGATACATTGCGCGCCAACGGGTGCGGGCCAGCGGCCATTCGGCTTCTTCGCGCACCGCGGTGACGGTGTCGCGGTCCTCGCGCACTTCCAGGCGCACACTGCGGGAGCCCGGGACGCCATCGAGCACATCGCGGAAGAACTTCAGCTGCTCGCCCAACGCCGCTTCGGAGTAGAAGGTCGCCCACTTGCCGCCGCGATGGGTGTACAGCCGGGCGTGCTCGGAGCCGGCGTGTACGAAGGCCCGCATCGAACCGCGGCTGTGCAGGTTGTTGTCCGAGAAGCTGCCGCAGACGAGCATCGGGACCTTGATCGCCGACAGGTCCGGCGCCAGCGAGCGCCAGAACTCGTCGCGCAGCGGGTGTTCCTGTTGCATCCGTGCGAGGTCGTAGCTCTGCCGGGTGTCGCGACTGAGGTTGCGCGACCACAACCGGCTGAAGCCGATCTCGTGCACGCCGCCGGGAAACATCAGGTCGCGGTAGGCGTCGGTGAAGCCCTCCCACGGGCAGATCGCCCGCAGCGCGGGTGGCTGCAGCGCGGCGACGGCGTACTGGCTGATGGCCAGGTAGGAGACCCCGAGCATCACCACGTTGCCGTCGCACCAGGGCTGTCCGGCGATCCACTGCACCAGGTCGTAGGTGTCCTGCGCTTCCTGGAGAGACAACAGGTTCCCGGTGCCGTCGGAATGGCCGCAGCCGCGCGCGTCGGCGTTGACGACGACGAAGCCGCGCGCGGTCCACCATGCCGGATCCGGTGCCTCCCAACCGGTCAGGGTGGAAAAGGTCACCGGTTGCGGCTGACGAATCATGCGGTACTGCATCGAAAACGTGGTCTTGTTGCCGCGGCGGGTCGGCAGGTGGTCCTTGCCGTAGGGGTGAATGCTCAGGATCACCGGCCGCGCCTCGTCGCCGGCCGCCCGAAAGACGTTGATCCGCAACAGCGTTCCATCGCGGACCGCGACGGCCACATCGCGCTCGAGGCGCAGATCGGCGGGTGGGTCGGTGACGGTGACGGGCGGGCGGGCGATGCCGCGAATCCGGTTCCACGCGTACCGCAATGCGCCGGGGCGCCGCCATGGGCGGTCCCGGGCGGGCGGCCGACTGCCCAGCACGCCCCTACCCTAAGCGGCCGATCCGGCGGCTACCAGAGGTAGGGCACCAGCCGGTACCGGACCCGTTCGGCGTATTCGCGGTAGCCGGGCAGTTCGTGGTTCAGCAGCTTTTCTTCGTCGAAGATGCGCAGCGTGAGCACCAGGGTGCCGGGGATGACGAAGAGCAGTCCCCAGTAGGAGCCGAGCGCCAGGGGGATACCGATCATCATGATGACATTGCCGACGTACATCGGGTGGCGCACGAATCGGTACAGGCCGTTGGACACCACCGTCTGGCCCGTTTCCACGGTGACCGTGGCCGCGGCATAACTGTTCTGGACGATCACCAGCATGGCGATGCCGAGCCCCGTCGCCACCAGGACATCGCCGAGCACCGAGAGCCAGGGCGGCACCGACGACCAACCGAACCGGTGATCGAGCGCGCTGAACACCATGGTCGCGAACAGGCCCACAAACGAGCCGGTGATGATGAACTTTTGCGCCTTGCGGGGTTCGGCCCGCGGGCCCGCCCGCATGCGGCGCTGCAGCGCCGCGGGATTGGTGCGGCCCAGGTACACGGTGGGGACGATGGTGGCCACCGTGAACACGGCGATGAAGAGCCAGGCCTGCCAGTAGTGCAGCGTGCCCGCCGGTAGCAGCAGGATCAAGATCCACGAGAGGATGCCCCAGATGGAGGTCGCCGTCACCCGGATTCCGGTTTTCATCGCGCTCCTAGCTGCGTAGATCGCGGCGCCGAAAAGCCATGGCACCCAGAATCATCAACCCTACGTCGATGGCCAGTAGCCATAACAGTGGTACGACGGTGAAATCTGAGCCGATCCGCGGGATGTGCGCGAACGGTTCGGCGTCGAGCAACCATTGCGAGAACCCGGCCAACGACCCGATCAGGTACAGGGCGACGAAGCCGACCAGCACCGCCCAGGCCACCGGCGTCAGGCGCGGCGCGACGCCGAACACGCAGACCGTCACCGCCGACAACAGCCACACCGCCGGCAATTGGACGGCCGCGCTCGCCACGACCATCGGCAGCTTGGCGGCGACATCGCCGGACGCGACGCCGTAGACGACACCCGCGGTGAGTCCGCTGGCCAGCATCGCCACCGCCGAGCCGCCGAGCGCCGTCACCAAATGGCTTGCCAGCCAACGGGTTCGCGACACCGCGCCGGCGAGCACCGTTTCGGCTCGCTGACTCGACTCTTCCTGGTGCAACCGCAGGGTCAGCGAAACGGCGAACGCGGCGGCCACCATGCCCGTCATGGTGAACGCGACGGCGATGAACGCCTCCTCGATCGCGCTGGTGCCGCCCATCCGCGCCACGACGTCGCGCGCCACCCCGCTGTCACCCAGCTCGTCGCCGATGCCGTGCGCCACGCTGCCGATCAGCAGGCCATACAGGCACAGGCCCGCGGACCACAGCACCAGCGCGGCGCGGTCCAGCCGCCACGTGAGCCCGAGCGAGTTGCCCAGCGCCGGTGCGGCCTCGGCGGGACCCGGTCGTTCCGCGATGAGCCCGGCGCCGACGTCACGGCCGGCCAGCAGCCGATACGCCACCAGGGTCAGCGCAGCCGTCGTCACCAGGTGCAGCACCAGCACCCACCACCGATCGCCCGCATAGGGCTTGACCTGCAACGACCATCCCAGCGGCGACAGCCACGACAGCGTGCCGTCGCCGGCGTCGCCGACGGCGCGCAGGGTGAACGCCGCACCCAGGACGGCGAACGCGGTGCCGCGGGAGAACCGGGCGCTCGGCGACAACTGCGCGGCCACCGCGGCGACGGCGGTGAACACGAGGCCAGAGCAGGCCAGCGCCGCCCCGAAGGCCAGCGACCCGGCGGCCGGGACGTCGGTGCTCAGCAGCCCGGCCGCACCGATGGCCCCGGTGGCAACCGACGCGCCGAACGACAGCAGCAGCGCGGCGCTCAGGGCGGCGTAGCGGCCGATCGCGGTGGAGTCCACCAGCTCGGTCCGCCCGTTCTCCTCGTCGGCGCGGGTGTGCCGGATCACCGTGAGGATGACCGCCACCGCGATCAGGACGTGAAACATTCCGGCCTTCCAGACGCCGACGGCGCCAAGGCTGTCGTTGTATACCCTGCCGTACAGGGCGCGTTGGGCCGGGCTTGCCATGATCGAGGCCACGAACCCGGCGCGAGCGGAGGCGGCGGGGTAGACCTTCTCGATGCTGCCGACGTACACGGTGGCCAGGGGCACCGACAGCAGCAGTACCCATAGCGGCATCGAAACCCGGTCGCGGCGCAGGTACAGGCGCAGCATCGACAGCGTTCCGGTGAAGGGCGAACCGCCAAGGGGCGCAGGCGATGCCGACGCGAACGGCCGGTCCAGGGTGGTGGTGCTCATGACAGCGAGACCTTTGCCGCATCGCGTCCGTGCCGGCCGTCGCCGCCCGAGGTGTCGTAATGGCGCAGGAAAAGCTCCTCGAGGGTCGGCGGCTGGCTGACAAGACTGCGCACCCCGGCGTCACCGAGCACGCGGATGAGCTCACCGAGGCTTTCGCTGTCGACCTGGGCGCGCAGCGTATTGCCGTCGACGCTGACGTCCTCCACGCCTTTGATCCGCCTGAGATCACCGGGATCGCCGGTCATTTCGGCCTTGATCGAGGTGCGGCTCAGGTGCCGCATCGAGCTCAGCGACCCGCTTTCGATGGTCTTGCCGGCCCGGATGATCGTCACGCGTTCGCACAGCGCTTCCGTCTCGGCCAGGATGTGGCTGGACAGCAACACCGTCGCGCCCCGGTCGCGGGCCTGCGCCACGCACTGCTGAAACACGTTCTCCATCAACGGGTCCAGCCCGCTGCTCGGCTCGTCGAGGAGCAGCAGCCTGGCGTGCGACGAGAAGGCCGAGATCAGCGAGACCTTCTGGCGGTTGCCCTTGGAATAGGTGCGCGCCTTCTTGTGCGGGTCCAGGTCGAAGCGCTCGATCAGCTCGGCGCGGCGGTTCTTGTCGATGCCGCCGCGCATGCGGGCCAGCAGGTCGATGGTCTCGCCGCCGGTCAGTGACGGCCACAGCGTCACGTCGCCTGGCACGTAAGCGATGTGGCGATGCAAGGCGACGGCCTGGGTCCAGGGGTCGCCGCCGAGCAGCCGCACACTGCCGCCGTCGGCTTTCACCAGACCCAACAGGATGCGGATCGTCGTCGACTTCCCGGCGCCGTTGGGCCCGAGGAACCCGTGGACTTCTCCCTCCCGCACCGTGAGGTCCAGGCCGTCCAGCGCCCGCACCGCACCGAAATTCTTCGTGAGACCACGGATCTCGATGGGGGCGAATCCGTCGGCGTTCTCAGTTGGCATCAGATCCTCCTTGATCTTCGGCGGCCAGGAATGCGTCGTACATGGTCCGGTCGGTCAGCAGTCCTTCGGTGTAGACCTCGAGCGCGGGCAATATCATGTCGCGCGAGTAATCACGCAGCACCGCACGCAGATCCGTTGGCGTTTCATGCATTTGGATGTAAAGCAGGAAGCCACCGCCGCCGGTGATGGCCAGGTACCTGGCCCGCGCCTTGGGGTCTCGGCTGGGTTTGATCGTCCCGGCGCGCACGCCCTCTTCCATGTATTCCTCGGCGTTGTCAATCATGCGGCGCCACAACATGTTTGCCAACTCGCCGCCGGTCTGCATGCTGCGCATCAGATACGCCATCAACGGGGCGTACTCCTCGATCTCGGCCATCTGGGCGAACCAGGTGGCGGGATCGTTGGATCGCAACGCCTCCGACTTGGTGCCGCGGATCGTCTCGGCGATGTGGTCCTCGCACGCCTTGCGCAGGCCCTCCTTGGACCCGAAGTGGTGGATGACCAGCGCGGCACTAACACCGGCCGCCTCGGCGATGGAGCGTAGGCCCACGCCGAACCCGTGCTCGCCGAACTGCTCGATGGCCGCGTCTCTGATGCGGGCGGCGGCCGTCAGGTCGGCTGAACGCATGTTCAGTAGACTAAACACTCGTTCAGTCCGTCGTCAAGGACGGCGCGCGTCAAGAATTCATAAAGATCCGACCGCCCCGAAAAGCCCTGCTCGAAGGTGGCGGCCGGTACCGATCAGTCGCGAACGGCCGCAAGGATGCCGTCGCCGAGCGGCACCAGCGCCGGGGTGAGCCGTTCGTCCTCGGCGATCAGGCGGGCCGCCTCGCGCACCGCGGCCACCTCGGCGTCGCGGGCGGCCGGATCGCCTGCCCGCCCGCCCAGCGCGGCGCGGTGCACCACGATCACGCCGCCCGGGCGCAGCAACCGCACGCCCTCGACGACGTAGTCCGGTTGGTCGATCGGGTCGGCGTCGATGAACACCAGGTCATACGACGCGTCGGCGAGCCGGGTGAGGACCTCCTGGGCGCGGCCACCTATCAGCCGGGTGCGCGACGGACCGATGCCGGCCTCGGTGAACGCCTGCTTGGCCAGCCGCAGGTATTCGGGCTCGAGGTCGATCGTCGTCAGGACGCCGTCCTCGCTCATGCCGGACAACAACCACAGGCCGCTGACGCCCGCGCCGGTGCCCACCTCGGCGATGGCCTTGCCACCGCTCAGCTTGGTCAGCAGGCTCAGCAACGCGCCGACCGCCGGCGTCACCGCGCCGGCGCCGATGTCCACGGCCCGCTCGCGCGCGGCCGCCAACAGCGCGTCTTCCGATATCGAGCTTTCGGCGTGTGCGACGAGCGACTCGGCCCGGCTGGGCGCTGTCTGGCCGGGGGCTTCTGCGTCGGTGCCGTCCATGCCCGCAGCGTATTCCACTTCGCCGCGCAGTCCGGCAGGCGCGCCTGATTCCCATTGTGGTGACACGCCCAACGGGCCCGACGCGTTTAAGGTCACTGCGCGCTGGATATCTCCTGCACAGCGCAGGTAACGATCCGGTTTCTCAGGTTCAGCTCAGACTGTTCATATACCGCACATACTCCGGTACGCGACGGTAGCCCTATGGATCGCGGAGGGCGTTGGACCGGGAATACCGACTGGGAACTACCTGTTGCCGCCAGTGACGAAGTGTCACTGCTCGTCACACCCGATTCGGAGGATTCGATCATCACCACGCTTCTCGGCCCGTCCAGCATGTCGCACGCGCAGGGTGTCCCCGCGGACGAGTGGGTGGAGCCGTCCGATGCGCCGCACGGCACCGCGGTATTCGACGCGACCGGAGACAAGGCGGCCATGCCGTCGTGGGACGAGCTGGTGCGCCAGCACGCCGACCGGGTGTACCGGCTGGCTTACCGGCTTTCGGGCAATCAGCACGACGCCGAGGACCTCACCCAGGAGACCTTCATCCGGGTCTTCCGGTCGGTGCAGAACTACCAGCCGGGCACGTTCGAGGGCTGGCTGCACCGCATCACCACCAACCTCTTCCTCGACATGGTGCGGCGGCGCTCGCGGATCCGGATGGAGGCGCTGCCCGAGGATTACGAGCGGGTGCCCGCCGACGAACCCAACCCCGAGCAGATCTACCACGACTCGCGGCTGGGCCCCGACCTGCAGGCCGCGCTCGATTCGCTGCCGCCGGAATTCCGCGCCGCCGTCGTGCTGTGTGACATCGAAGGCCTGTCCTACGAGGAGATCGGCGCCACGCTGGGCGTCAAACTGGGCACCGTGCGCAGCCGCATCCACCGCGGCCGCCAGGCGCTGCGGGACTACCTCGCCGCGCACCCCGATCACGACGCCGTGCGCGCCCGCGTAACCACCCGACCGCCCGCCTAACGTTCGGGCAGCTATTCAGCGGCTTTGCGGTCTTACCCTCGGTATCGCGCGACCTGTCGCGCTACATTCGACATAAGGCGGCAATAAGAAATGAATGGCGAGGAGTTGGTGATGCCCGATCGTGGACATGTGTTCCGCCGCGCGTTCTCCTGGCTCCCCGCTCAGTTCGCCTCCCAGAGTGACGCGCCCGTCGGCGCACCGCGCCAGTTCGGCTCCACCGAGCACCTGTCCGTCGAGGCGATCGCGGCGTTCGTCGACGGCGAGCTGCGGATGAACGCGCACCTGCGCGCCGCGCATCACTTGTCGCTGTGCGCCCAGTGCGCGGCCGAGGTCGACGACCAGAGCCGGGCGCGCGCGGCGTTGCGCGATTCGCGGCCCATCCGCATCCCCAGCACCCTGCTCGGCATGCTGGCCGACATTCCCTACGAAGCGCCCGAGGACTCCTCCGTGGCCTCCGACCGGTTCGCGGACCGTGACGGCCGCGAGCGGCGTAGGCGCCGGTAGCGGATCAGCGCCCGCGCGCTCGAGGCGTCCCGCGCGCGCGTTCATGCCGACCAACGGCGCGCCATGGATACTAGGGTGGACACGGACAACGCCGGTGCCGCGTGTTTCGCCCGGCAAAGGCCCGTCTCGAGCGCTCAAGCAGAGGATCCAAAAGGGACAACGTGACCTCCGACCAAGGCTACGACCAAGCAAAAGACAGCGGCAACCGCTTAGCGCCGCGCCCCATCTCGCGCCCGCCGGTCGACCCCGCGTCGCGCCGGGAGTTCGGTCGTCCCGAGGGGCTGCGCGGGTCGTTCCTGGCCGAACGGGTCCGCCCGCAGAAGTACCGCGACCAGGCCGAATTCCGGCCGAGCAACCGACCGGCCGACCCCGTCCTGCAGGAGGCGTTCCACCGGCCGGACGGCAGTCCCGACTCGCTGCAGCGCCACCCGGTGGACGCCAACGCACTGGCCACAGAGAAGAACGGTGTCGGGCCCGACGAGGTCGACGATCCCTGGCGCGACCCGGGTGCCGCGGCGGCGCTGGGCACGCCGGCCGTGCCGCCCTCCCGATCCGGCACCGCGCTGGGCTACGGCGGCAAACTGGGCGTGCGCGACGTGTTGTTCGGCGGCAAGGTGTCCTACCTCGCGTTGCTGATCCTGCTGCTGATCGCGCTGGTGATCGGCCTGCTCGGCGGTGTGATCGGTCGTAAGACGGCCGAGGTCGCCGAGGCGTTCACCACCTCGAAGGTGACGCTGTCCACCAGCGGCAACGGCGAGGGCCCGGCCGGCCGGTTCGCCAAGGTGGCAGCGGCGACCGCGGGCGCCGTGGTGACCATCGAGTCCAAGAGCGACCAGGAAGGCATGCAGGGCTCCGGCGTCGTCATCGACGGCCGCGGCTACATCGTCACCAACAACCACGTCATCTCCGAGGCGGCCAACAACCCCAGCCAGTTCAAGACCACCGTGGTGTTCAACGACGGCAAAGAGGTCCCGGCGAACCTGGTCGGCCGCGACCCCAAGACCGACCTGGCCGTACTGAAGGTCGACAACGTCGACAACCTGTCGGTGGCGCGCCTCGGTGATTCCGACAAGGTGCGGGTGGGCGACGAGGTGCTGGCCGCGGGCGCGCCGCTCGGGCTGCGCAGCACCGTCACGCACGGCATCATCAGCGCGCTGCACCGGCCGGTGCCCCTCTCGGGCGAGGGCTCGGACACCGACACGGTGATCGACGCGCTGCAGACCGACGCGTCGATCAACCACGGGAACTCCGGCGGTCCGCTCATCGACATGGATTCCCAGGTGATCGGAATCGACACCGCCGGTAAGTCGTTGTCCGACAGCGCAAGTGGGCTGGGCTTCGCCATTCCGATCAACGAGGCCAAGCAGGTCGCCCAGACGCTGATCAAGGACGGCAAGATCGTGCACCCGACGCTGGGGGTCAGCACCCGGTCGGTGAGCAACGCGATCGCCTCCGGCGCACAGGTGGCCAACGTCAAGGCTGGCAGCCCCGCGCAAAAGGGCGGGGTGCTGGAGAACGACGTCGTCGTCAAGGTCGGTAACCGCAAGGTCGCCGACGCCGACGAGTTCGTCGTCGCCGTGCGGCAGCTGACCATCGGTCAGGACTCGCCGATCGAGGTCGTCCGCGACGGCCGGCATGTCACGCTGACCGTCAAACCAGACCCCGACAGCTGATGTTCGGCAGCCTGAGCTGGGAGCACATGCTCGTCCTCGTCGTGGTCGGGCTGGTGGTCCTCGGGCCCGAGCGGCTGCCGGGTGCCATCCGGTGGACGTCCAACGCGCTGCGTCAGGCGCGCGACTACCTCAGCGGGGTGACCAGCCAGCTGCGCGAGGACCTCGGACCCGAGTTCGACGACCTGCGCGTTCCGCTGAGCGAACTGCAGAAGCTGCGGGGCCTGACACCGCGTGCGGCGCTGACCAAGCACCTACTGGACGGCGACGACTCGTTTCTGACCGGAGCGTTCGACAAACCGGCCAACGGCGCCCCGCCGCAGACCCCCCATCCGGCCCCGCCCGCCGCGAACGGCCAGGCGCTGGCGGCCGAACAGCAGTCCGGCGCTCACACGCCATTCGACACCGACGCGACCTGAAAACGCGGCTCAAAGCCTGGCGGTCGTCGCGGTCCTCAGCGCCGGGTCGGGTCGAGCCCCAGCGATACGCCGGCAAGCCCGCGCTTGCGTGACGACAAGCTGTCGGCCACCCCGCGCAGCGCCTTGCCGACCGGCGAATCGGGAGCGCTCAACACCAGCGGCGTGCCGGAATCGCCGGCGGCCACCAGCTCGGGATCCAGCGGGATCTGCCCCAACAGCGGCACGTCGGCGCCCACCGCGCGGGTCAGCCGCTCGGCCACCTGCCGGCCGCCCCCCTCGCCGAACACCTGCAGCGTCGAGCCGTCGGGCAGGGTGAGGCCGGACATGTTCTCCACGACCCCGACGACGCGCTGACGGGTCTGCAGCGCGATGCTGCCGGCCCGCTCGGCGACCTCGGCCGCGGCCAGCTGCGGCGTCGTCACCACCAGGATCTCGGCGTTGGGGATCAGCTGCGCCACCGAGATGGCGATGTCACCAGTGCCCGGCGGCAGGTCGAGCAGCAGCACGTCCAGATCGCCCCAATAGACGTCGGCCAGGAACTGCTGCAGCGCCCGGTGCAGCATCGGCCCGCGCCACACCACCGGGGTGTTGCCCTCGGTGAACTGGGCAATCGAGATCACCCGCACGTCGTGCGCGATGGGCGGCAGGATCATCGACTCGACCTGGGTGGGCCGGTCGGTGGTGCCCATCATGCGGGGGATCGAATGGCCGTGGATGTCGGCGTCCAGCACACCGACCGACAGGCCGCGGGCCGCCATCGCCGCCGCCAGGTTGACCGTGACCGTCGACTTGCCGACGCCGCCCTTGCCGGACGCGACCGCATACACCCGGGTGAGCGAATTCGGTTGCGCGAACGGGATAACGGGCTCGCGGGCATCACCGCGCAACTGCTTGCGCAACTCGGTGCGCTGCTCGTCGTTCATCACGTCCAGGGTGACTTTGACCGCGCCGGTCCCCGGGACGTCGGAGACCGCCTGGCTGACGCGGTCGCTGATCTCGGTCTTCTTCGGGCAGCTGGCCGTGGTCAGGTAGATCGCGACGTGCACCGCGCCGTCGGGCTCGGTGTCGATGCTTTTGACCATCCCGAGTTCGGTGATCGGACGCCGCAGTTCGGGGTCGATCACCTTGCCCAGGGCGGTGCGGATAGCCGCGTTCAGGTCGGCTGCTGAATCGGAAGGGTCATGGCGGGACATCACCGCCGAGTGTATGCGCCTGCGACGACGCCGTTTGGGGGCGACCCGCTGCGTCCGGTCAGGTGGCCGGACCGACTCCAGGTTGCTTGGGCTTGGCAGCGCCGGGCGCCGCGCCCGACGGGCCGGCGGGCTTGGGCGCCGGTGCGGCTTGCGAGGGTGCGGCGGCCGGGGGCGCCGGCGGGGGACCCGCATCCGGGGGCGGCGCCCCGAACGGTGGTGGCGCGACCGGCCGCGGGGGTGCGGCCGGGGGCGGCGGCGCGAACGGCGGGGGCGGCGCCCCGAAGGGCGGCGGGGGACCGGCGGCCGGCGTGCTCTGGGAGCTGATGCAGATCACCGTGCAGCCGGGGATCTGAGCCGGGGCCTGCTGGGGCGTGGGCGTCATCCACGGGAACATCGGCTGGGGACTGCCGAGCGCCGGGCTGCTCAAATCGATCAGCGGGACGCGAGCGAGCGGGTCGTCGAGCGGCAGGCCGTTGATGTTCATCGGCAGGTTGGGCCCGAGCCCTTCGGGGTGCTCGAGGTGCGCGTCGCCCAGCGGCGGCGGTGGACCCGTCATCGGCGGCAGGTCGACCGGCACGACGCCCGTGGCGTAGGCCGCCGCCCAGCCCAACACGTTCTGCGCGTAGGGCATCGAGTTGTTGTAGCGCAGGATCGCGGTCAAGACCTGCGACTGATCGCGCAGGTTGAGTCCGCCGCTGCACAGATACCGGGCGGCCGCCAGCGTTGCGTCGAAGATGTTCTGCGGATCCGCCACGCCGTCGCCCTTGCCGTCGGAGGCGTAGCGGGCCCAGGTCCCCGGCAGGAACTGCATCGGTCCCATCGCGCGGGCGTAGGTGACCCGGTTTCCGGCGCTGCTTTGGATGATGGTTTCGTTGCCGGGCAGCGTGCCGTCCAGGGACGGGCCGTAAATCGGGGTGATCGCGGTGCCGCGCGCGTCCACCGCGCCGCCGCCCGCGTGCCCCGATTCGATGCGCCCGATCCCCGCCAACAGGTTCCAGCTGACGCCGCAGCCGGGGACGGCGACGGCCATCTTCTGTTCCGCGCTGCGGTAGGCGGCCAGCGCGATACTTGGAATGCCAAGGGCGCCAGGCGCATTCACGATCATCGCGGGCGGCGGAGCCGACAACGCGGGCTCGGCGACGTGAAAGAGCGTGGGACCGCGGTCGATCGCGACGACGGCGGGCCCGGTGAGGTCGGGGAAAGTCGGGGACACGGCGGCCACCGGGGTGACGGCGGCGTGGACCGGGGGCATTCGCATCGGAAGCGAGGGGGCCGTTGCGCTGACCGCCCCCGCGAAAACCAGTGGAGTAATCATTGCCACGCCGAAAATCGGCTTGCGCGTGTTCCGAAGTGCTCGCTGCCGCACAGTCGCGGCGGCGGGGCTTTCACCCCGGCTTCCCCCAATGCGCACTCGACCGTCCTAGTTATGTGAGCTGGGTCCACTTTCTGTTAGCTCGGTGAACCAGATCACCATACATAACTCTTGTGACACGAGTGGCGCAATGGTGCAAACGGTTCTCACCTGGATTTCTTAGCCGTTCGATCGAGGCCGTCGCCGCCCTGAACCGGCTCGGCATCCGCGGTGCCCGGCTGCAGGTTTGCCAGGAGTTCGCGCAGGTCATCGAGCTCGTGGCGCAGGTATTCACGGGTCACCACCTCGCCCACGGCCAGCCGCACCGCGGCCAGTTCGCGGGCCAGGTACTCGGTGTCGGCCTTGGTCTGCGCCGCCCGACGGCGGTCGTCTTCGAGCGCCACCCGATCCCGGTTCTCCTGACGGTTCTGGGCCAGCAGGATCAGCGGCGCCGCGTAGGCGGCCTGGGTCGAGAAGGCCAGGTTCAGCAGGATGAACGGGTAGGGATCCCAGCGCAGTCCCACGGCGAACAGGTTCAGCGCGATCCACACGAAGACCACGATCGTCTGCAGCAGGAGGTACCGGCCGGTGCCGAAGAAGCGGGCGATCGACTCGGTGAACTGTCCGACGGTTTCGGGATCCAGCCGCGGCGAGTACCTGCGCGATGTCCGCGGGGTGTAGAGGCCTCGCGGAGCGGTGGACTTGCTCACGCGGATCCTCCCAGTCCTTCGAGGCGGCCTGCGGTGTCGAGGTCTTGCATGTCCACCCGCCAGTCGTGCGGCAGCAGGTGATCGAGCAGGTCGTCGACGGTGACCGCCCCCACCAGATGGTTCTGGTCGTCGACGACGGGCCCGCACACCAGGTTGTAGGCGGCGAGGTAGCGGGTCACCGAGACCAGCGGTGTCTCGGGCGTCAGCGTCAGCAGGTCGCTGTCGACGATCCCGCCGACCAGCTCGGCCGGCGGCTCGCGCAGCAGGCGCTGCAGCGCCACACACCCCAGGTAGCGGCCGGTGGGGGTGGCCGTGGGCGGACGCACCACAAACACCATGGACGACAGCGCGGCGGACAGGTCGGGGTCGCGGACGCGGGCCAGCGCCTCGGCGACCGAGGTGTCCGGCGTCAGCACCACCGGGTCCGAGGTCATCAGCCCGCCCGCGGTGTCGGGCGAGTGGGTGAGCAGCCGTCGCACCGTGGCGGAATCCCCGGGATCCATCCGCGTCAGCAGCATCTCGGCGTCGGTCGGATTCAGCACGCCCAGAAGGTCGGCCGCGTCGTCGGGATCCATCTCCTCGAGCACGTCGGCGGAACGCTCGGTGCCCAGCTGCGACAGCACGTCGGCCTGATCCAACTCGGGCAGCTCCTGCAGGATGTCGGCCAGCCGGTCGTCGTTGAGCGCCTTGAGCACCTCGTAGCGGCGCTTGGCCGGTAGCCCGCGGATGGCGTCGGCAACGTCGACGGGTTTGCGGCCCTCGAACTGATCCAGCAGCTGAGCCACGCCTTGGCCCGGCAGCGCCAGGGCCGACGGGGTCAAGCCCTGCACGTTGTGCCAGTCGACGACGTGCACGGGGCCGCGCCGCCCCAGCCGGCGCTGGCTGCGCACGGCGACCCGGCTGATCATCCAGTCCCGCGTTCGGGTCTGCTCGATTCCCAGGTCGGTGACCACCACGTCCAGCCCGGCCAGTTCCGGCAACTCGGGATCGTTGACCTTGACGACGGTGTCGAGCACCTGGCCGATCGCCAGCACCTCGCCGGGCCGCTGCACGAAATGGCGCAAGGAGACGTTGCCGGTACTCAGCGTCACGGCGTTGGGCTCGATGGAGGCGACCCGCAAGATCGGGATGAAGATGCTGCGCCGCGTGGCCAGGTCGACGACCAACCCCAGCACGCGCGGTTGCTGGCGCACGATGCTGATGCTGATGACGACATCGCGCACCCGGCCGACGGATTCACCGAGCGGGCCCAGCACCAGCATGCGCGACAGGCGCGCGATGTACACCCTGTTGACCGATCCCATGGAAGTAGAGCCTAGGCAGCCGCGGGTCTCATGGCAGACAGCCCGGCCCCGGCGCGCTTGACTAATGCGTGCGCATCGCGAAGAGCACGATCACAAAAGTCACCAGCAGCGTGGCGATTCCGATGACGATGCCGGCGACCGCCAGGCCGAAGCCGTCCTGACGGGTCCGCTTGATCTGATCCAGTGCGATCGCGCCCAGCACCATGGCAACGATCGAGCCGAGGCAGCACAGCAGGCCCGTGAAGGAGGCGACGAGCGAGGCGATCGCCAGCCCGTTCGTCCCGGGCTGCGCTGCCGTAGGTCCATAGCCGCCCTGGTAGTCCGGCGTCGGGTAATAGCCGCCCGGATATGCGGGCGGGCCGTAGGTGGGTGGGCCGCCGAAGGCCGGGGGCGGATAGGCCGGGCCGGCATAACCGGGCGGTTGCTCGTATCCGGGTGGGGGAGGAACGGGCGGCGGGTAGGACGGCGCATACCCGGATGAATAGTCGGACGAGTAACCCGGCCCGGGGTACGGCGGCGGTGCCGCTTCGGGCGGCGCGGCGGGCGGCTCCCAGGGCGCGGTCGGTTCAGGCTGCTCCGGGCGTCCGCCGTCGGCCGGCGCCGAGCCGGCCTTGTCGTCGTGGGCGCCCTCGTCGAAGCCACCCCCGGGAGCTGTCATGGTGTTCAACCTAACCCATGCGCAGGTGGTGGGTGCCGCCGCGAATCGCCGCCGGATCAACGCGGATGCCGCACCGCTTTCGGGGCGCACCGGAGCGAAATCCCCGGCCCGTCGCGCCGCCGGGGCGGGTTGGCGCCGCCGAACGCATGGCGTTTCCGCAGGTGACCAAACGTCGATAGGGTGAAGAAGCCCTGAGATGAAACCATGGCCGAGGCGGAGGACAATGAGCGGCGATGACTAATCCTTTCCAGCCCGGGCAGGTTCCCGGCGCGACGCCTGCGGGCGCGGCGGGGCGCCGCGGGGCGCCCGGCCTCCCGACGCCGCCGCGGGGCTGGCCGGTCGGGTCCTACCCCACCTACGCCGAGGCGCAGCGCGCCGTGGACTACCTGTCCGACCAGCAGTTCCCCGTGCAGCAGGTGACCATCGTCGGCGTCGACCTGATGCAGGTGGAGCGGGTCACCGGCAGGCTGACGTGGCCGAAGGTGCTCGGCGGCGGCGTGCTCAGTGGGGCGTGGCTGGGCCTGTTCATCGGCCTGGTGCTGGGCTTCTTCAGCCCGAACCCGTGGGGGGCGCTGGCCACGGGTCTGGTCGCCGGTGTGTTCTTCGGGTTGATCACGTCCGCTGTTCCGTATTCGATGGCCCGCGGTACCAGGGATTTCAGTTCGACCATGCAGCTGGTAGCCGGCCGCTACGACGTGCTCTGTGATCCGCAGAACGCAGAAAAGGCGCGGGATCTGTTGGCGCGCTTGGCGATCTGAGCCGCGCGCGAGAGGTGTGAATTGGTGATTCGTCGCGGGCGGGCGCGCCGGATAGGCGCGATCGCGCTCGCGACGGTGGTCATCGCCACGGCGGTATCGGCGTGCGGTCCCGGTAGCCATGGTGTCGTCATCAGCTTCTACACCACGGCCGCCGACAGCGCGACCTTCACGACGGTCGCCCAGGACTGCACGAGGCAATTCGATGGCCGCTTCGCCATCCAGCAGATCAGCCTGCCCCGCGCCCCCGGCGAACAGCGTCTGCAGCTGGCGCGACGGCTCACCGGTCGCGACCGGACGCTGGACGTGATGTCGCTGGACGTGGTGTGGACGGCCGAGTTCGCCGAAGCGGGTTGGGCGTTGCCGCTGTCCGACGATCCCGAGGGGCGCGCCGAGTCCGACGCCACGGTGGACACCCTGCCGGGCCCGCTGGCGACAGCGCGCTGGCGGGGCAAGCTGTACGGCGCTCCCGTCACGACCAACACCGAATTGCTGTGGTACCGGCCTGATCTGGTGCCCCAGCCGCCGCGTACCTGGGACGCCATGGTGTCCGAGGCCGGCAGGTTGCACGCCACGGGACAGCCCAGCTGGATCGGCGTGCAGGCCAACGAGGGCGAAGGTCTGGTGGTCTGGTTCAACACACTGCTGGCGAGCGGGGGCGGTCAGGTGCTCTCCGAGGACGGCCGCCGGGTCAC
Organism: Mycobacterium sp. NGS33; assembly: GCF_059812885.1. Classification (NCBI taxonomy): domain Bacteria; kingdom Bacillati; phylum Actinomycetota; class Actinomycetes; order Mycobacteriales; family Mycobacteriaceae; genus Mycobacterium; species Mycobacterium sp. NGS33. Next base: position 402,948 of record NZ_JCALDN010000002.1, read on the forward strand.
GCTGACCGACACGCCCGCGCACCGGGCGGCCACCGTCGCTGCGCTGCGGGTGCTCAAGTCGGTGGCCGTCGCGCCCGGAGCCGATCCCTCGATCAGCCGGACCGACGAGAGCACCGCGCGCTTGGCGGTCGAACAAGGCCGGGCCGCGCTCGCCGTCAACTGGCCGTACGCACTGGCATCCCTGCTGGAGAACGCGGTCAAGGGCGGGGTGCCCTTCCTGCCGCTCAACCGGAATCCCATGCTGGCCGGCAGCATCAACGACACCGGCACCTTCGTGCCCGATGACGAACAATTCCGGATCGCGTATGAGGCCAGCCAGAAGGTGTTCGGGTTCGCGCCGTATCCCGGTGTCGCACCGGGCCGGCCGGCCAAGGTGACGATCGGCGGGGCGAACCTGGCGGTGGCCAGCACCTCGCGTCATCGCGCCGAAGCCTTCGAAGCGATCCGCTGCTTACGAAATCTGGTGCACCAGAAGCATGTTGCGATCGAAGGTGGGTTGCCGCCGGTGCGCGCGTCGCTGTATTCGGACTCGCAATTCCAGGCCAAATATCCGATGTACACCATCATCCGCCGGCAACTCACCGACGCCGCGGTGCGCCCGGCGACGCCGGCTTACCAGGGTGTGGCGATTCGGCTCGCCGCGACGCTGAGCCCGATCGCCCAGATCGACCCCGAACGCACCGCCGACGAACTCAGCGCTCAGGTGCAGAAGGCGATCGACGGGAAGGGACTGCTGCCGTGACCGCCGCAGTCTCCGAATCCCGCACCGCGCCAGCGTCTTCGGTGACGCGGCGGGGCCGGCCCTCGGAACGCAGATTGGCGTTTCTTCTGGTCGCCCCGGCGGGGGTTCTGATGCTGCTGGTGACGGCGTATCCGATCGGGTACGCCGTGTGGTTGAGCTTGCAGCGCAACAACCTTGCCGTCCCCAACGACACCGCGTTCGTCGGCCTGAACAATTACGTGACGGTCCTGACCGACCGCTACTGGTGGACCGCGCTGGCGGTGACCCTGGCCATCACGGTGGTCTCGGTCTGCATCGAATTCGTGCTGGGGCTGGCGCTGGCACTGGTGATGCACCGCACCGTGATCGGCAAAGGCCTGGTGCGCACCGCGGTCCTGATCCCGTACGGCATCGTCACCGCGGTCGCGTCCTACAGCTGGTATTACGCGTGGACGCCGGGGACCGGTTATCTGGCCAACCTGCTACCGCGGGGCAGCGCACCGCTGACCGACCAGATCCCGTCGCTGGCGATCGTCATCGTCGCCGAGGTATGGAAGACAACACCTTTCATGTCGTTGTTGTTGCTGGCCGGTTTGGCGCTGGTCCCCGAGGATCTGCTGAAGGCCGCCCAGGTCGACGGCGCCGGCCCGTGGCGGCGGCTGACCAGGGTCACCCTGCCAATCATCAAGCCGGCGGTGGTGGTCGCGCTGTTGTTCCGGACGCTGGACGCGTTCCGCATTTTCGACAACATCTACGTGATCACCAACGGCGCCAACAACACCGGATCGGTGTCGATGCTGGGCTACGACAACCTGTTCAAGGGCTTCAACCTCGGGCTCGGGTCGGCGATCAGCGTGCTGATCTTCGGATGTGTGGGTCTCATCGCGTTGCTGTTCATCAAGGTGTTCGGCGCGGCGGCCCCCGGGGGTGATGTCGATGGCCGCTGACCGGGCGGGCCTGTCGATCGGCGCGCGGCGCACCGCGGTCTGGGCCGTCATCGACACCCTGGTAGCGGTGTATGCGCTGCTGCCCGTGCTGTGGATCTTCAGCCTGTCGCTCAAGCCGAGCTCAACGATCAAGGACGGCAAGCTGATTCCGTCGTCGATATCGCTGGACAACTATCGCGGCATCTTTCGCGGTGACTTCTTCTCCTCGGCGCTGATCAACTCCGTCGGAATCGCCTTGATCACCACCGCGATCGCCGTGGTGCTCGGTGCCATGGCGGCGTACGCGATTGCCCGGCTGGACTTTCCGGGCAAGCGAGTGCTGGTGGGCGCCACTCTGTTGATCACCATGTTCCCCGCGATCTCGCTGGTGACTCCGTTGTTCAACATCGAACGCTTCGTGGGCTTGTTCGACACGTGGCCCGGGTTGATCCTGCCGTACATCACGTTCGGGCTGCCGCTCGCGATCTACACGTTGTCCGCCTTCTTCCGCGAGATCCCCTGGGATCTGGAGAAGGCGGCGACAATGGACGGCGCGACACCGGCTCAGGCGTTCCGCAAGGTGATCGTGCCGCTCGCCGCCCCCGGGGTGGTGACGGCGGCGATCCTGGTGTTCATCTTCGCCTGGAACGATCTGCTGCTGGCGTTGACCCTGACCGCCACCAAGGCGGCCATCACCGCGCCGGTGGCGATCGTGAACTTCAGCGGCAGTTCACAGTTCGAGGAGCCGACCGGGTCGATCGCGGCCGGCGCCGTGGTGATCACCGTACCCATCATCGTTTTTGTTCTAATCTTCCAACGACGAATCGTCGCCGGGCTGACCTCTGGCGCTGTGAAGGGATAACTCGATGGCCGAGATTGTGCTGGATCATGTCAGCAAGAGTTACCCGGACGGCGCGACGGCGGTGCACGACCTGAATCTCACGATCGCCGACGGCGAATTCCTGATCCTGGTGGGCCCGTCGGGCTGCGGCAAGACGACGACTCTGAATATGATTGCCGGGCTTGAAGACATCTCATCCGGTGAGCTGCGCATCGGCGGAGAACGGGTGAACGAGAGGGCGCCCAAGGACCGCGACATCGCGATGGTGTTCCAGTCCTACGCGCTGTACCCGCACATGACGGTGCGGCAGAACATCGCCTTTCCGCTGACGCTGGCCAAGATGAAGAAGTCCGAGATCGCACAGAAGGTCGAGGAGACGGCGAAAACCCTTGACCTGACCGAACTTCTGGATCGCAAGCCGTCGCAGTTGTCGGGTGGGCAGCGTCAGCGGGTGGCGATGGGCCGGGCCATCGTGCGTCATCCCAAGGCGTTCCTGATGGACGAGCCGCTGTCGAACCTGGACGCGAAGCTTCGGGTGCAGATGCGCGGCGAGATCGCCAGGCTGCAGAAACGGCTGGGCACCACGACCGTCTACGTCACCCACGACCAGACCGAGGCCATGACGCTGGGCGATCGTGTGGTGGTGATGCATTCCGGTGTCGCGCAACAAATCGGCACGCCGGACGAGCTGTACGAGCACCCCGCCAACCTGTTCGTCGCCGGGTTCATCGGCTCGCCCGCAATGAACTTCTTTCCCGCCACGCTGGTGCCCGTTGGACTCAAACTGCCGTTCGGCGAGGTCATGCTGACCCCGGAAATCCAAGACGTGATCGCCCGGCATCCGCAGCCCGCGAACGTCATCGTCGGGGTGCGACCCGAGCACCTGTCCGACGCCGCGCTGATCGACGGCTATCAGCGCATCAGGGCGCTGACCTTCGAGGTGAAGGTCGACCTGGTCGAGTCGCTGGGTGCGGACAAGTACGTCTACTTCTCCACCGCGGCGTGGGCGGCGCATTCCGCCCAGTTGGACGAATTGGCCGCCGAATCGGATGCTCACGAAAATCAGTTCGTGGCAAGGGTTCCCGCCGAATCGACGGCGGCCATCGGGCAGTCGATCGAATTGGCGTTGGACACCGGCAAGCTGGCGGTCTTCGATGCGGACACCGGCGCCAATCTGACCATCGCACCGGCCGGGGCGCCGTGACACAGCATGGGGATCGCGTGCGCGCGCATCTACGGGCGCACTTCAGCGACGCCGAGCCCGATGCGGCCAGCGTGACATTCCTGGGCACCGAGACCATCGAGGTGCTGCGTTTCCGCGAGCCGGACACCACGGTGCACTACGTCACCCTGGGCTGCTCCCGCCACCCGATGACCGAACCGACGCTGGATATCGCCGACCCGTTGCGCGGACCGCGGGCCGAGATCGTGCTGCAGCTGCGCGATCCCGGGCCGATCACCGGCATCGCGCGCAGCCTGGCCATCCTGGCCGCGGCACCGGCCGTCGACGGTGTGGTGCTGTGCGCCGACGCGCTGGTCGATCTCGGCACGCCGCTGTGGACGTCCCCGTCGGCGCGGGTGCCGTTCACCGCGGTGCTGTTGGGCCGCAGCGAGATTGGCGATCTGCCGCTGGATCCGCCCCGCGACCCCGTGCAGTTCCTGTCGGCGACCCCGATCACCGCGACCGAAGCCGCCTGGGTGCGGCTCAAGGGAGCCGAGGCGATGCGCCAAGCGTGGGACAACGACGGCGTCGACGTGCTGGACCCGAATCGCCCTGCCGCACAACCCGGTTGACGAGCCCGCGCCGCGCTAGAGCCAATTGTTGCGCCGGAACTGGAAGTACAGTCCCACGCAGGCGACGGTCATCACGGCCATGATCCCCGGGTACCCCCAGGTCCAGTTCAGCTCCGGCATGAAATGGAAGTTCATCCCGTAGATGGCGGCGACCATGGTGGGCACCGCCAAGATACCGGCCCAGGCCGCCATCTTGCGCATGTCGTTGTTCTGCTGCATCCCGACCCGGGCCAGCGCCGCCTGGATCAGCGAGTTGAGCATGTCGTCGTAGCTGGCGATCTGGTCGGCGGCCTCGGAGTGATGGTCGGCGACGTCGCGCAGGTAGCGGCGCACCTCTTTGGAGATGACGTCCTTGTTGTCCATCTGGATGCGATGGAACGCGGCCGACAACGGATTGACGCACCGGCGCAGTTCGACCACTTCGCGCTTGAGCAAATAGATCGGTTCGACGTCGATCTTGCTGCCGGGCGCGAACGCCAGCCCTTCGATGCCGTCGATGTCGGACAGCATCAAACTGCTCACCTCGAGGTAGTGGTCCACCACGTGGTCGGCGATCGCGTGCATCACCGCGTAGGGGCCCAGCCGCATCTGCTCGGGGTCGCCGTCCATCCGCTTGCGCACCTCGGACAGTCCGCCGTGTTCGCCGTGGCGGACCGTGACCACGAAATCCCTGCCGACGAAGACCATGATCTCGCCGGTCTCGACGATCTCGCGGGCCAGCACCACCGATTCGTGCGGGACATAGTTGACGGTCTTGAGCACGAGGAACAGGGTGTCGTCGTAGCGCTCCACCTTGGGCCGCTGATGGGCGCACACCGCGTCTTCCACCGCCAGCGGGTGCAGCCCGAACACGTCGGCCACTTCCTGCATCTCGGACTGGCTGGGCTCGCGCAGGCCGACCCAGACGAATCCCTCCTGCCCCTGCGTTTCGATCTCGCGCACCTTGTCCAGCGCGGCCGCGTAGCCGAGCTTGCCCGGCAACCGCTCGCCGTCGGCGTAGACGGCGCAGTCGACCAGCGTCTGCGTGGGCGGCTCGGGGGCCGGGGTCGGCTTCGGTTGCGGTTCGTGCGCCAGCGGGCGCAGCGCTTCGGGCAGTGCGTCAAAACCTTGGAACACATCCACCTCCCACCAAGCGCAGGTCCGACTCAGGCGGTGCTCCATGCTACGCGTCCCGGCTGTTCAAAGCGCGACGATCAGGTGTCGGGAAAGCCCTGGTAGTGGACCGGAGATCGGCGGCCGAGGAGAGTGCGCTAGTTTCGAGCCGAAACCCGAATCTGCACGAACTTCTCCACAAGGAGTACATCGAAGTGAGCGCAAGTCCTCTCAAGGTCGCTGTCACCGGCGCCGCCGGCCAGATCGGCTACAGCCTGTTGTTCCGCCTGGCGAGCGGCTCGTTGCTGGGCCCCGACCGCCCGATCGAGCTGCGACTCCTTGAGATCGAGCCCGCGCTCAAGGCGCTCGAGGGCGTCGTGATGGAGCTCGACGACTGCGCGTTCCCGTTGCTGTCCAACGTGGAGATCGGAGCGGACGCGAACAAGATCTTCGACGGCGTCAACCTGGCCCTGCTGGTCGGCGCGCGGCCGCGCGGCCCGGGCATGGAGCGCAGCGACCTGCTCGAGGCCAACGGCGCGATCTTCACCGCGCAGGGCAAGGCGCTCAACTCCGTCGCCGCCGACGACGTCCGCATCGGCGTGACCGGCAACCCGGCCAACACCAACGCGCTGATCGCGCTGAGCAACGCCCCCGACATCCCCAAGGAGCGGTTCTCCGCGCTGACCCGCCTGGACCACAACCGGGCGATCTCGCAGCTGGCCAAGAAGACCGGCGCCGCGGTGACCGACATCAAGAAGGTGACCATCTGGGGTAACCACTCGGCCACCCAGTACCCCGACATCTTCCACGCCGAGGTCGGCGGCAAGAACGCGGCCGAAGTCGTCAACGACCAGAACTGGATCGAGAACGACTTCATCCCGACCGTCGCCAAGCGCGGCGCGGCCATCATCGACGCGCGCGGCGCGTCCTCGGCCGCCTCGGCCGCTTCGGCGACCGTGGACGCCGCCCGCTCCTGGCTGCTGGGCAGCCCGGAGGGTGACTGGGTGTCGATGGCGGTGTACTCCGACGGCTCCTACGGCGTGCCCGAAGGGATCGTGTCGTCGTTCCCGGTGACCACCAAGGACGGCAACTGGTCGATCGTGCAGGGGCTGGAGATCGACGAGTTCTCCCGCGGCCGCATCGACAAGACCACCGCCGAGCTGGTCGACGAACGCAGCGCCGTCACCGAACTGAAGCTGATTTAGCGTGGTCTGGGTCGTCCTTGTATGACCCACATCACCAATTAGGCCTACTAATGGGTAGTCAGTACCCTGAAGCGCGTGTCCGAATTGCTTGAATCGATACAGACGCACGCCGAGCAGGGCGTGATCACCGACGCGGAGATCTTCGAGGCACACGTAGGCGGCAAGCTTTCGGTAGGCCTCACGTCGCCTCTGGACACCCAGCGCGCGTTGTCGATCGCCTACACGCCCGGCGTCGCACAGGTCAGCCGGGCGATCGCCGCCGACCACACTCAGGCGGCCCGCTACACCTGGGCGAACCGGCTGGTGGCCGTGGTCAGCGACGGCAGCGCGGTGCTGGGCCTCGGTGACATCGGGCCCGCCGCGTCGCTGCCGGTGATGGAAGGCAAGTGCGCCCTGTTCCAGGCGTACGGCGGGCTCAACGCCATCCCGATCGTGCTGGACACCAAGGATCCCGACGAGATCGTGGAAACCCTGGTGCGGCTGCGCCCGACGTTCGGCGCCGTCAACCTCGAGGACATCTCCGCCCCGCGCTGCTTCGACATCGAGCGTCGCCTCATCGAGGCGCTGGACTGCCCGGTGATGCACGACGACCAGCACGGCACGGCGATCGTGGTGCTGGCCGCGCTGATGGGTGCCAGCAAGCTGCTCGGCCGCGACATGACCTCGCTGAAGGTGGTGGTCTCCGGGGCCGGCGCGGCCGGTGTCGCGTGCACCAATCTCCTTATGGTGATGGGTGTTTCGGACATCACCGTGCTCGACTCGCGCGGGATCCTGCATCCGGGTCGCGACGACATGAACGACGTCAAGGTGGCGCTGGCGCAGCGCACCAACCCCGCCGGCCTGACCGGCAGCCTGGCCGAAGCCGTCCGGGACGCCGACGTGTTCCTCGGATTGTCGGGGGGCGTGGTGCCCGAAGAGATGATCGCCACCATGGCGCCGGGCGGGATCGTGTTCGCGCTGTCCAACCCCGACCCCGAGATCCACCCGCAGATCGCCGCCAAGTACGCCTCGGTGGTCGCCACCGGCCGCAGCGATTTCCCGAACCAGATCAACAACGTGCTGGCCTTCCCCGGGGTGTTCCGCGGCGCGCTGGACGCCGGCGCCCGCCGGATCACCGAAAAGATGATGGTCGCCGCGGCCGAGGCGATCTTCTCCGTCGTCAGCGACGACCTGGCGCTCGACCGGATCGTCCCCAGCCCGCTGGACACCCGGGTCGGCGACGCGGTCGCCACCGCGGTGGCACTGGCCACGGAAGCCGCAGACACGGCCGTCGCCGCGGGGTGAGAATCGGCAGGCTGGCGGTGCCGCTGCTCGCCGCCGTACTCGCCGTCGCCGGTTGTGCGACCGACACCGGTGACCGTCGCGCCCGCACCGAAGTGGTGGTCGGTTCCCGGCCCGACCCCGACTCGGCGCTGCTGGCCGGCGTCTACGTCGCCGCCTTGCGGTCCTACGGATTCGGTGCGCGCTTCCAGCCGACCGCCGACCCGAAGTCCCAATTGGATTCGGGCGCAGTCACCGTCGTTCCCGCCTTCACCGGCCGCGTGCTGCAAGCGCTGCAACCCGGCGCGACGGCGATGTCGGACAAGGACGTCTACCGCGCGATGATCGCCGCGCTGCCCGAGGGCGTCGCGGCGGGCGACTACACCACCGCGGCGGAGGACAAGCCCGTGTTGGTGGTGAGCCAGCCCACCGCCAAGGCCTGGGGCGGCAGCGATGTCAGCGCGGACCTGGCCACGCTGCCGCGCCACTGCGACGGCCTCGTCGTCGGCACCGTGGGCGGACACCGGGAACCGTCGACCATCGGCCCCTGCCGGCTCGCCGCGCCGCGTGAATATCCCGATGGCGCAACGATGTTCGCCGCTATTCGGGCCGGTCAGCTGACCGCGGGGTGGACCACTACGGCCGACCCCGGCGCTCCCGGCGACCTGATCGCGCTGGCCGACGGCAAGCCCGCACTGATCCGCGCGGAGAACGTGGTGCCGCTGTATCGACGCAACGCGCTCAGCGAACGACAGTTGCTGGCGATCAACGAGGTGGCCGGCGTGCTGGACACCGCCGCCCTGGTCGAGATGCGCCGCCAGGTGCGCGCCGGTGCCGACCCGCAGGCGGTGGCGGGCGGCTGGCTGGCCGAACACCCGCTCGGCCGCGGATAGTCGCCAGTCAGCGCTTGGGCAGCAACCGGGTGACGAAGTCCCGGACCCGGCTCATCACGGGGCCGCCGACCAGTCGCTCGTAGTTCGGTCCGGCAAGCCGCACCAGCAGGTCCATCGCCTTGACGTCCGGACCGACCAGCACCCGCGCCTTGTTCTTGCGCACGCCGTCGAGGATGAGCTGGGCGGCTCGCTGCGGGGTGGTCTTGGCCTGCTGCTCCTCGAACACGGTGGCCAACTCGGCGTGGTCGAGGCCCTCGACACCGGTCGCGTTGCGGGCGAACGCGGTCTTGATGCCGCCCGGATGCACCGTCGTCACCCGCACCGGGTGACCGGCGTGCGCCATCTCCTGGTGCAGCGCCTCGGTGAAACCGCGGACGGCGAACTTCGCCGAGACGTAGGCCGCCTGGCCGGGCGCCGAGAACAGGCCCAGCGCGCTCGAGATGTTGATGACGTGCCCGTCGCCGGAGGCGATCAGGTGGGGCAGGAAGGCCTTCGTGCCGTTGACCACACCCCAGAAGTCGACGTCGATCACCCGCTCGATGTCCTTGAACCGGCTGTCCTCGATGGAACCGATGAAGGTGATGCCGGCGTTGTTGTAGATCTGGTTGACCTGACCGAAGTGCTCGTTGACGGCGTCGGCGTAGGCCAGGAAGGCTCCGCGTTCGGTCACGTCGAGCCGATCCGACTTGAAGGCCGCGCCGATCGCCGCCAGCTGTTCGGCGGTCTTCGCCAGTCCCTCGGTGTCGACGTCGCTGATCGCCACCTTGGCACCCGCCCGGCCCAGCTCGACCGCCAACGCCTGGCCGATACCGGAACCCGCCCCCGTGACCACGGCGACCTTGCCGGCGAACGTATCCATGCAAACTCCCTTGACCAGGCTTGACCGCTTGACGCTAATCGTTACCAGCGATGCTGGCTACAGCAGGGCGAAACGCTGAATCAGCGGCCCTCGACACTGAGAGATCGATCACTGCTTGGGCATCAGCCGGCCCATCACGGGGCCGAAGAGCTGCTGGTAATACGGGCCCGCCAACCGCACCATCACGTCCAGGAGTTTGGCGTCCGTGCCGACCAGAACCCGCGCCTTCTTCTTGCGGACCGCGTCGAGGATGATCGTGGCGGCGCGCTGCGGGGTGGTCCTGGCGAGCCGCTTGTCGAACAGCTTGGCCAGTTGCTCGGGGTCGAGGCCCTCGGCCGCGGTGGCGTTGCGGGCGATCGCCGTCTTGATGCCGCCGGGATGCACCGTGGTGACCGCCACCGGGTGGCCGGCCGCCGCCATCTCCTGGCGCAGCGCCTCGGTGAAACCCCGCACGGCGAACTTCGCGGAGTTGTAGGCCGCCTGCCCGGGCACCGCGAAGAGCCCGAACACGCTGGACACGTTGACGACGTGCCCGTCGCCGGAGGCGATCAGGTGCGGCAGGAACGCCTTGGTGCCGTTGACGACACCCCAGAAGTCGACGTCCATCACCCGCTCGATGTCCTTGAACTGGCTGACCTCCACGTCGCCGGTGAAGGCGATGCCGGCGTTGTTGTAGACCTGGTTGACCTTGCCGAAGTGCTCCTTGACCGCGTCGGCGTAGGCCAGGAAGGCCTCACGCTCGGTCACGTCGAGCCGATCCGACTTGAAGGCCGCGCCGATCGCCTTCAGCTGCTCCTCGGTCTGGCCTAGACCCTCGAGGTCGACGTCGCTGATCGCCACCTTCGCCCCCGAGCGGGCCAGTTCCAGGGCGAGCGCCTGCCCGATACCCGAACCCGCGCCCGTCACCACCGCGACCTTGCCGGCGAACCCTTGCATGAGCACCCTTCCTTCTCGGCACGTTTGCGTCGAGGCTAGCCGGTACCAGCGGTCCCTGATACCCGCGGGTGGCCGAAGCCCGTCAGGCGAAGGCCGTGTCGAGGATCTCCTGCTGCTCGACGGCGTGCACCTTCGATGAGCCCGACGACGGCGCCGACATCGCCCGGCGCGAGATGCGCTTGAGCCCGGTCAGCTTGTCGGGCAGCAGCTCGGGCAGCTCCAGCCCGAACCGCGGCCAGGCGCCCTGGTTGGCCGGCTCCTCCTGGACCCAGAAGTACTGCTGCACGTTGGGGTAGCGGTCCAGCGTTTCGCCCAGCCGGCGTTTGGGCAGCGGGGCCAGTTGCTCGATCCGCACGATCGCCACGTCGTCACGGCTGTCCTTGGCCTTGCGGGCCACCAACTCGTAGTAGAGCTTGCCGCTGGTCAGCAGGACCCGGGTGACCTTGCTGCGGTCGCCGATGCCGTCCTCGTAGGTCGGCTCTTCGAGCACCGAGCGGAACTTGATCTCGGTGAAGTCCCTGACGTCGCTGACCGCCGCCTTGTTGCGCAGCATCGACTTCGGGGTGAACACGATCAGCGGACGCTGCACGCCGTCGAGCGCGTGCCGCCGCAACAGGTGGAAGTAGTTGGACGGCGTCGAGGGCACCGCGATCGTCATCGAGCCCTCTGCCCACAGCTGCAGGAAGCGCTCGATGCGGCCCGAGGTGTGGTCGGGGCCCTGACCCTCGTGGCCGTGCGGCAGCAGCAGCACGACGTTGGACAGCTGGCCCCACTTGGCCTCACCGGAGCTGATGAACTCGTCGATGATCGACTGCGCGCCGTTGACGAAGTCCCCGAACTGCGCCTCCCACAACACCAGGGCATCCGGATTGCCCACCGTGTAGCCGTACTCGAAGCCGACGGCGGCGTACTCCGACAGCGGCGAGTCGTAGACCAGGAACTTGCCGCCGGTCGGGGTGCCATCGGCGTTGGTCGCCAGCAGCTTGAGCGGCGTGAACTCCGCGCCGGTGTTGCGGTCGATGATCACCGAGTGCCGCTGGGAGAAGGTGCCGCGGCGGGTGTCCTGCCCCGACAGCCGCACCAACTTGCCCTCGGCCACCAGCGAGCCCAGCGCCAGCAGTTCGCCGAAGGCCCAGTCGATCTTGCCCTCGTAGGCCATCTCGCGGCGCTTCTCCAGCACCGGCTGCACGCGCGGGTGAGCGGTGAAGCCGTCGGGGAGCGCCAGGAACGCGTCACCGATGCGGGCCAGCAGCGCCTTGTCCACCGCGGTGGCCAGCCCCGCCGGCAGCATCTGGTCGGCCTCGACCGATTCGCTGGGCAGCGCGCCGTGTTTCTCCAGCTCGCGGACCTCGTTGAACACCCGCTCCAGCTGGCCCTGGTAGTCGCGCAGCGCGTCCTCGGCTTCCTTCATCGAGATGTCGCCGCGGCCGATCAGGGCTTCGGTGTAGCTCTTGCGCACCCCGCGCTTGATGTCGACGACGTCGTACATCGCGGGGTTGGTCATCGACGGGTCGTCACCCTCGTTGTGGCCGCGCTTGCGGTAGCACAGCATGTCGATGACGACGTCCTTCTTGAACTCCTGCCGGAAGTCGACGGCCAGCTTGGCCACCCACGCGCACGCCTCCGGGTCGTCACCGTTGACGTGGAAGATGGGCGCCCCGATCATCTTCGCGACGTCGGTGCAGTACTCGCTGGACCGCGAATACTCCGGCGCGGTGGTGAAGCCGATCTGGTTGTTGGCGATGATGTGGATGGTGCCACCGACGCGGTAGCCGGGCAGGTGGGTCAGGTTCAGGGTCTCGGCGACCACGCCCTGGCCGGCGAACGCGGCGTCGCCGTGCAGCATCATCGGCACCACCGAGAACGCCTTTTCGTCCCCTTGGTCCTCGGCGCCGTGGTCCAGCAGGTCCTGCTTGGCGCGCACCAGACCCTCCAGCACCGGGTCGACGGCTTCCAGGTGCGACGGGTTGGCGGTCAGCGACACCTGAATGTCGTTGTCGCCGAACATTTGTAGGTACACGCCGGTGGCGCCCAGGTGATACTTGACGTCCCCGGAGCCGTGCGCCTGCGCCGGGTTGAGGTTGCCCTCGAACTCGGAGAAGATCTGGGAGTACGGCTTGCCGACGATGTTGGCCAGCACGTTGAGCCGGCCGCGGTGCGGCATACCGATGACCACCTCGTCGAGCCCGTGCTCGGCGCACTGGTCGATCGCCGCGTCCATCATCGGAATGATGCTTTCCGCACCCTCCAGCGAAAACCGTTTCTGCCCAACATATTTGGTTTGCAGGAAGGTTTCGAATGCCTCGGCCGCGTTCAGCTTGCTCAAGATGAACTTCTGCTCGGCCACCGTCGGTTTGACGTGCTTGGTCTCGACCCGCTGCTGTAACCATTCCTGCTGTGCGGGATCGAGGATGTGGGTGTACTCGACGCCGATGTGGCGGCAGTAGGCGTCGCGCAGCAGGCCCAGCACGTCGCGCAGTTTCTTGTATTCGCAACCGGCGAACCCGTTGACTTTGAAGACCCGGTCCAGGTCCCACAGCGTCAGGCCGTGGTTGAGGATCTCGAGGTCGGGGTGGCTGCGGAATCGGCTGCCGTCCAGCCGCAGCGGGTCGATGTCGGCCATCAGGTGGCCGCGATTGCGGTAGGCCGCAATCAACTCCATCACCCGGGCGTTCTTGTCGACGATCGAATCCGGGTTGTCGGTGCTCCAGCGCACCGGCAGGTACGGGTTGCCCAGCTCCCGGAAGATCTCGTCCCAGAACGCGTCCGACAGCAGCATCTCGTGGATGGTGCGCAGGAAGTCGCCGGACTCCGCGCCCTGGATGATGCGGTGGTCGTAGGTCGAGGTCAGCGTGATCAGCTTGCCGATGCCCAACTCGGCGATGCGTTCCTCGCTGGCGCCCTGGAACTCCGCGGGGTACTCCATGGCGCCCACGCCGATGATGGCGCCCTGGCCGTTCATCAGCCGCGGCACCGAGTGCACCGTGCCGATGGTGCCCGGGTTGGTCAGCGAAATGGTCACGCCCGCAAAGTCTTCGGCGGTCAGCTTGCCATCGCGGGCGCGCCGCACGATGTCTTCGTAGGCGGTGACGAACTGCGCGAACCGCATGGTTTCGCAGCCCTTGATGCCGGCGACCACCAGGGAACGCTTGCCGTCCTTGCCCTGCAGGTCGATGGCCAGGCCCAGATTGGTATGGGCTGGTGTGACGGCGGTCGGCTTGCCGTCGATCTCGGCGTAGTGCCGATTCATGTTCGGGAACTTCTTGATCGCCTGCACCAGCGCGTAGCCCAGCAGGTGGGTGAACGAGATCTTGCCGCCGCGGGTGCGCTTGAGCTGGTTGTTGATGACGATCCGGTTGTCGATCATCAGCTTGGCGGGGACGGCGCGAACGCTGGTCGCCGTCGGCACGTCCAGCGACGCCGACATGTTCTTGACGACGGCAGCCGCGGCGCCGCGCAGCGTCTGCAGCTCGTCGCCCTCCGCCGGCGGGGGAGTGGCGGCTTTGGCCGGCCGCGGCGCGACCCCGTTGCCGGCGGCCGTGCTGACGGGGGGTGTGGGTTTGGCGGGCTCCGGGGTCGGCTGGGGCGCCGGAGCCGGCTGCGCCGGCTGTGCCGGTGCCGGGGCGGCCGCCGGTGCGGCGTCACCGCTGGTCGGGGCGGTCGGCGCGGGCTCGTTGGCGGGCTCGGGGTTGTAGTCGACCAGGAATTCGTGCCAGCTCGGATCGACCGACGAGGGGTCGTCGCGGAACTTGCGGTACATCTCCTCGACCAGCCATTCGTTTTGCCCGAACGGTGAACTTATGTTGCTCACGACCGCAGTTCGCCTCAATCCTTCTGTTCCGCAAGCGCATTCCCGCGGCGCCTGCACCCTCGTCGGCCCCGGATGGCCGAGCACCTCACACCGATGGCGGTACCCATTGTTTCCGCCCTATAAAGGCTAACCTTTCGCCGCCGATCCGCCAGGTTGAAGGGGGGCCGGGGGCCCGTCCCGATGGCGGCGACCCGCCGCGGCCGCGGGTGCGATCGCCGCTAACCGGCTTCGTGGACCGGGGGCACCAGATGCAGCGCGCGGGGCCAGCGGGCGGGCGGTGCGCCGAAAGCCCGGTTGGCGTTGCGAATCATCTTCTTGCCGGCGAGGTAGTTGCCGATGGCGCCCACCACGACCCCGATGCCGACCGGCAGCAGTTTGCCGAACAGCAGGGCGCCGCGGCGCAGGGTGTACTTGCGGACCCACGACTTGAGCAGTCGCGAGTTCAGCTTCGACATCGACGACAGCGGCAGGGCGGCCAGGCTCTCGGAGATCCAGCCGCCGTTGGTGCGGCCCGGGCCGACCAGCTGGGCGACGGCGTGCTTGCTGTTGTCGCCGACCAGCACCGCCAGCACCAGCGCGCGGCGTCGCTCCCGGTGGTCGGCGGGGATGTCGTAGACCACGGCCACCGCCAGCACCAGGAACGCGGTGGCCTCCAGGAACGTCACTGTCTCGGCGGCGGCGGCGGACAGGGCGCTGATCGTGCCGATGCCGGGGATGGTCGCCGCGGCCCCCACGGCAACGCCGCCGGCCGTCACGACCGCCAGGTATCGCTTGTGCAGCTTGGCGAGGATCTCCGCCGGGCCGGCATTGGGGTGGGCGTTGCGCAGCCGCGTCACGTAGGCCTCCGCGGCCGGGCCCTGCAACCGCGAGCTCCGCTCGATGACCTGCGCCAACGCGCGCGCGGACATCTTGGGCCGACCGTTGTCGGCGGTCGGCGCCTGTCCCGTGTCGGACATCGCGAAAAACCGGTTCGGCGACTTGTTCCGTCGAGCCCGCATATTGTCTCTCCTGCAAATGGCGTTAATTCAGGCTAACGCGCCCGCGGCGAATCCTGACGCGTTATGCCCGCCGATCCCATCCTCGGCCGCCGGCCTATTGCCTCACCGGGAATAATGCAGGCTGGATGTCTGCGACGGTCCCTGCCGTTTCTCGGTCCCATGCTGTTACCCGCCGGGTATCACCTGCGTGGGCTGGTCCGGTCGATCAGACGCGGCCGAGACGGCTGAACAGCGTCGTCGGGAGCGGAACGAGGTGGGGTGGATGACCACGGCTACGCCCCGCGCGCCCGGGGGAGGGCGCGCGCGATCGGCGTCGCCCCAGACCGCCCACCGCTGGGACTTTCTCACCCGGAGCTCACCGCAGTCGCGGAACCCCTGGAACCCGCTGTGGGCGATGATGATCGGCTTTTTCATGATCATGGTCGACTCGACCATCGTCGCCATCGCCAACCCGACCATCATGGGCAGCCTGCGCATCGGCTACGACACCGTGGTCTGGGTGACCAGCGCCTACCTGCTGGGTTATGCGGTCGTGTTGCTGGTGGCCGGGCGCCTGGGCGACCGGTTCGGACCCAAGAATCTCTACCTGATCGGCCTGGTGGTGTTCACCGCCTCCTCGGTGTGGTGCGGGCTGGCCGGCAGCGCCGCCATGCTGATCGCGGCGCGCGTCGTGCAGGGTGTCGGCGCCGGGCTGCTGACCCCGCAGACCTTGTCGACCATCACCCGGATCTTCCCGGCGGAGCGGCGCGGCGTCGCGGTGAGCCTGTGGGGTGCCACAGCCGGGGTGGCCAGCCTGGTGGGCCCGCTGGCCGGCGGTGTCCTGGTCGACGGGCTGGGCTGGCAGTGGATCTTCTTCGTCAACGTTCCCATCGGCGTCCTCGGGCTCGGACTGGCGTATTGGCTGATTCCGGTGCTGCCCACCCAGTCGCATCGCTTCGACCTGATCGGTGTCGCGCTGTCCGGGGTGGGGATCTTCCTGATCGTGTTCGGGCTGCAGCAGGGGCAGGCCGCGCACTGGCAGCCCTGGATCTGGGCGTTGATCGTGGCGGGCGTCGGCTTCATGACGGCCTTCGCGTTCTGGCAGTCGCTCAACGCCCACGAGCCGCTGATTCCGTTGGTGATCTTCAGCGACCGCGATTTCAGCCTGTGCAACGTCGGGGTGGCCATCGTCTCGTTCACCGCCACGGCGATGATGCTGCCGCTGACGTTCTACGCGCAGGCCGTGTGCGGGCTCTCGCCGACGCGCTCGGCCTTGTTGATCGCGCCGATGGCGATCGCCAACGGTGTCTTCGCACCGTTCGTCGGCCGGATCGTCGACAAATACCATCCGCAGCCCGTGCTCGGTTTCGGCTTCTCGGTGCTGGCCATCGCGCTGACGTGGATCACCTTCGAGATGACACCGACGACGCCGATCTGGCGGCTGGTGCTGCCGTTCTTCGCGATGGGCGTCGGGATGGCCTTTGTTTGGTCACCGTTGACCGCCACCGCGACGCGTAACCTGCCGCCGCACCTGGCCGGCGCGGGCTCCGCGGTGTACAACTCCGTGCGCCAGCTCGGCGCGGTGCTCGGCAGCGCCGGCATGGCCGCGTTCATGACCTGGCGGATCACCGCCGAGATGCCGCGCCAGCCGTCCGGCGACGCCGTCGGCGAGGACGCGCTCAGTTTGCAGCTGCCCGGATTCCTGCGCGACCCGTTCGCCGCCGCGATGTCGCAATCGGTGCTGTTGCCGGCGTTCATCGCGTTGTTCGGCATCGTCGCCGCGCTGTTCCTGGTGGGCTTTGCGCCGTGGTCGGGCGATGGCAGCGGCGGCGACGACGCGCTGCAAGCCGACGACGACGTCGTCGACGACGACTATGACGACGATGAGTACGTCGAATTCGTTTTGGTGCGCGAATCCGACGTCGAGCCGACACGCGTTCCCGAGCCACCCCGGCGGCCCGTCGAACGCCCGCGCCCCCCGTCCACCGCGGTGCCGCGGCGCGGACCGGCCGCGCAGGCTCAACCGATCGGCCACGCCCACAACGGGTCTCATGTGGATAGCGGCAAGCGCCTCCGCCAGGTGGCGGTGCGGCGCTCGCCAAAGCCCCTTGCGCCGGGCGACCGGCCCACCCGGCCGCCGCGGCGGCCCCACAACGGCGCGGCGGGACGTTTTCTCCCCGATGGTGAGTCGCTGCGCGGTCACCATCACCGCTCCGATCCGGACGACGATCCCACCGGCTCGGGCCGGCACTCCTCCACCGGTTAGCCGGTCACCGCAGATCCGGCTGGGTGAGCGCCAGGAAGGCGCCCAGGTCGATCAGGCCCGCGGGTGTGGCGGGCAGATACTCGGTCAGCGACGGCGAGCGTACGATCACGGCCGCATACTGAGCCCGGCTTACCGCGACGTTGAGCCGATTCCTGTTGAGCAGGAAAGAGATTCCCCTGGGCACCACATCCATCGACGACACGGTCATCGAGATGAAGACGACCGGCGCCTGCCCGCCCTGGAACTTGTCGACCGTCCCCACCCGCACCCCGTCGAGCGACGCGGCGGCCAACCGGCGGCGTAGCAGCGCCACCTGGGCGTTGTAGGGCGCGAGCACCAGTACATCGGTCGCGGTCAGCGCCCGGGTCCCGTCTTCGTCGGTCCACGACCCGCCGAGCAACCGGTCGATCTCGGCGACGATCGCGTCTGCCTCCTCGGGGCTCTCGGTCGAGTTGCCTTGGTGCTCAACCGAAAACAACTGCACACCGGCCGGATACCCGTCGAGGCGGCGGGCGGCGGTGCATTCGTGGGAGCGCAGCCTGTCCTCGTAGGAGAGCGCAGACACGGCGGCGCAGACGGCCGGATGCATCCGATACGAGAGGTCCAGGAAGTACCCGCGTTCGTCGGGAAGGGTGCGCTGACCGTCGACCAACCACTCCAGCGCCGAGGTGTCCACCGGCTCCGGATGCGTGCCCTGGCTGACCTGTGGCAACTGCTGAGGATCGCCGAGCAGCAGCAGATTGGCGGCGGCTGGGGCCACGGCGATGGTGTTGGCCAGACAGAATTGGCCGGCCTCGTCGATGACCAGCAGGTCCAGGCTTCCCGGCGGAATCCGATTGGCGTTCGCGAAATCCCATGCGGTCCCGCCGATCACACACCCCGGCGTGTCGGCGAGAAACGCGGCGTACGCGCCGCCGTCGATCTCCCGCCACCGCGGTGCCCGATGGTCGTAGCGCTTCTTGGCGATGCGTTGCGGATCGAGCCCGGCATCGATCACGCAGTCCAGCACGTTCTCCACGGTGGCGTGCGATTGCGCGACGACACCGACGCGCCAGCCGCGCTGGGTGACCAGGTGGTGAATCACCCGGGCGGCGGTGTGGGTCTTGCCGGTACCGGGCGGCCCGTGCACCGCCAGGTACGACGAATCCAGATCCAGTAGCGCCGCGGTGATGTCGGCGACGGTGTCGCCGCCGCGCGGCAGCCGCGCGCCGCCCCGCGTGCGCGGCGCGCGGCGCAGCAGCACGTCGACGATGGCGGTCGGCGGCAGGTGCGGCAATCCGCCGGCCGCCGCGGCCGCGGTGGCCTCGATCGACTCGCGCAGGGCCGTCGTCGGGATGGGCGGACCGGGAGTCAGCGCGAACGGCAGTTGGTGAAAGGTGTTGCCGTCGTTGCCAACCCGTTCGAGAACCACCACTTCGGTGGGGACCGCCACATCGTCGGCCTCGACGACCGAGGCACGCCCGGCCGCACGCCGGTCCGGGTTGTCGCTCATGCCGGGCGGCGCCGGGGGGTCGTAGAGCGCGAAGACGTCGCTCTTCAAGTCACCGCGCGCCAGCTCACCGCGTAGCCGCAGCCGCCGCTGCGGCTTGCGTGCGCGGGGCGGCGTGTGCCAGTCGACGCTGACCGACGCGTGCTCGGCGACGAACACGTCGGTGTTGTCCGCCCACTCCTCGATGGGGAAGTTCAACCGGTCGAAATGCGCCCACCAGAACGGTTTGTCCTCGCGCCGGTGGTAGCCGCGCGCCGCGGCCAGCAGCGCCACCGCGACCTGCTGCGGGGTGCGGTCGTCGATGCCGGCCGCGCCGCTGAACGCCGACAGCGTCACCGCCAGCCGGTCGCGGTCGTCGACGGTGTTGCCGTCGGGCACCGGTTGGGCGCCGATCGGGACGACGCCAGATTCGTAGGCGCGCAACATCAGCCAGTTCCGCAGTTCCTGGGTCGAGCGGCAGTCGTAGTGGTTGTAGTCCTCGATCTCCTTGAGCACGGATGCGGCCTCGTCGCCGCGCCCGTCCTCCTGAAGTTCGCAGTACCGGGCGTAGGAGGTGATCGACCCGGTGGCCGTGGTCACGTCGCCGGCGCGCAGTTGGGCGCCCATGTAGAGCGGCTCGAGCGCCTTGAGGCTGAACGACTCCGCGCCAACCCGAATGCTCCTGCGCACCAACGGGTAAAGGTCCACTAGCGTGCCGCTGCGCAGCAGTTCGTCGACTTCGTCTTCGCCCACACCGTAGCGCCCGGCGAGTCGCAGCAAGGCGGTCTTCTCGTAGGGCGCGTAGTGGTAGATGTGCATGTTGGGGCGGCGCTTGCGGCGCTTGGCCACCAGCGCCAAGAAGTCGATCAGGGCCTTGCGTTCGTCGGCCCGGTCGTGCGCCCACAGCGGGCGGAACTTGCCCGTCGGCCCGGCTTCCAGCACCCCGAACAGGTATTCCAGCCCCCAGTCGCGACCGTCGGTGGTCCACAGCGGGTCGCCCTCGAAGTCGTAGAACAGGTCTCCCGGGTCGGGCTCGGGCAGCAGGGCCAGCGGTTGCGGGTCGATCACCTCGACCTGGGGGACACCGGTTTCACGTTGGCGTACTTGCAGTTTCGCCTGGATGGTCAGTTTGTCCAGCACGCCGCCCGCCAGGCCGGGCACGGCCCCGCGATGCTCGGCCAGCTCGGCGACCGTGCTGATGCCCGCGTCAAAGAGCTTGTCGCGCTGGCTCACTCGCAGGCCGGCGACCAGGAGCACGTCGTCGGCGGCCCGCAGCTGTTCGAGGCACAACGGGCAGTGAAAGCAGGCGGCCACGCCCTCGTCGTCCCAGCGCACCGCCGCGCCGCCGGCGTAGTGGTCGTCGAGGAGGCGCTGCAGCCGGGCGCGCTGGGAGCGGTAGACGGGGATCAGATCGCAGACGCGGTGGTGCACCGCGGTCCCGTCGCCCAGCCGCAGTTCGGCCTCCGGGGCGACCGGGACGCCCGAGGCGCCCAGCGCGTCGGCGTAGGCGGCCACCTGCAACAGCGCGGTGACCTTGGCCGAGCGGGCCAGTTTGGTGTCCACGACCCGATACCGCTCGCCGTCGCGGACCAGAAAATCGGCGAAGCCGACGAAGCGGCCGTCGAACATGGCGGCTTGATAGATCACGGGCGCGCGGTCGGCGACGGCCCGCCGGGTGGCGTCGGCGGCCGCCGTCAGGCCGGCGGGCGTATAGGCGGGTCGGCCGATGATCGCGACGGCCTGCCCGAACCGGTCGCGCAGCGAGGCCAGTTCGCGCCGCTCGTGTTCGCTACCGAGGGCGGCCGTCCGCGTGAGCAGTTCGTCCTCGACGGTGACCGCGGGTCCGCGGCCCAGCTTCGCGTCGAAATCCCGCAGCAGCGCGTATTCGCAACGGGCGGCGGCGGCCAGATCCGATGCGCTGTAAACGATGCTGTCGCCGGAGACCAACACTGGAGCCACAGTAGGCCAGCGCCCCGACATGGCGGTCGCGCCGGGCGGGCGCGCCCCGGATCAGTGCGCGGGCGTGTTGCCGATGAGTTCGACCGCGTTGCCGTTCCAGTGGAATTTCACATTGGTGTTCAGGCCGTTGATCCCGCTGGGGTAGGTGAGGGCCACCGTGTCGCCCGTGGTTTGCGCCGGGTCGATGCCGTTGAAACCGTAGGTGTCGGGCACGCCCTGCGGAATGAACTGGCCGAGATGAAACAGCACCGCGCGGGTGGTCGGACTGACCGCGTTGGTGTTGGCCTTGATGATGACCGCCGATAGCTGCGCGCACTGGTTGTAGTTGCCGGCCAGCGGTTCGGGGTTCCAGGGCTGCTGGCTGCGCGGGTCGCGGGGCAGCTCGGAGACCACCTTCGCGATGGTGGGCGAGGCGAGGTTGACCGCGCAGGGGTCGGTCGGCGGGGCGTTACCGGGCTGGGCGGCCGCCGACGGGATGGCCGGAGCCGTGATCGACGCGGTCTCCGACGTCGACCTGGGCGGCGGCGTCTTGGCGACGGTGGAGTCTCCCGAACCGCAGCCGGACAGCGTGAAGGCGATTAGGGCGACGGCGACCGAGCCGGTCAGTGGCTCGGTACGGCAAGGCAGCGACCACACATCTCGGGACCGTACCGTCATCCGGTGCGCGGCCGTGGCAGGCATGGCCGGGTGTGCGGATGATCACCCCGCGCGTCCAACGGCGATCACGCTCAGCGCTCAGCGTCCGCTGAGCTCGCGATCACCACGGGGCCTTCGGGTGGTGACCCGCACCGCTCAGCGTCCGCTGAGCTCGCGATCACCACTAGACTCCTTGGACGATGACCCACCCGGACAGCTCGACTGAAGCTGCCTCACCGACGTTTGCCGACCTGCAGATCAATCCCTTGGTCCTGCGGGCGATCGCCGACGTCGGCTACGAATCGCCCACCGGCATCCAGGCCGCGACCATCCCGGCGCTGATGGCGGGCTCCGACGTCGTCGGGCTGGCCCAGACCGGCACCGGCAAGACCGCCGCGTTCGCGATCCCAATCCTGTCCAAGATCGACGTCACCAGCACCGCCACCCAGGCGCTGGTGCTCGCCCCGACCCGGGAACTCGCCCTGCAGGTGGCCGAGGCGTTCAGCCGGTACGGAGCTCACCTGCCCAAGATCAACGTGCTGCCGATCTATGGCGGCTCGTCCTACGGCGTGCAGCTGGCCGGGCTACGCCGCGGCGCCCACGTGGTGGTCGGCACACCGGGCCGGGTGATCGACCACCTCGAGCGCGGCACCCTGGATCTGTCCCACGTCGACTACCTGGTGCTCGACGAGGCCGACGAGATGCTCACCATGGGCTTCGCCGAAGAAGTCGACCGCATCCTGTCCGAGACCCCGGAGTACAAGCAGGTGGCGCTGTTCTCCGCGACCATGCCGCCCGCGATCCGCAAGATCACCACCAAGTACTTGCACGATCCGCTCGAGGTCAGCACCAAAGCGAAAACCGCTACCGCCGAGAACATTTCGCAGCGCTACATCCAGGTCGCCGGCCCGCGCAAGATGGACGCGCTGACGCGGGTGCTGGAAGTCGAGCCGTTCGAGGCCATGATCGTGTTCGTCCGAACCAAACAGGCCACCGAGGAAGTCGCCGAAAAGCTCAGGGCCCGAGGTTTTTCCGCGGCCGCCATCAACGGAGACATCCCGCAGGGCCAACGCGAGCGGACCGTTGCCGCCCTGAAGGAGGGCAGCATCGACATCCTGGTCGCCACCGACGTGGCCGCGCGCGGGCTGGACGTGGAGCGAATCTCGCACGTGCTCAACTACGACATCCCGCACGACACCGAGTCGTACGTGCACCGGATCGGGCGCACCGGCCGGGCGGGGCGGTCGGGAACCGCGCTGCTGTTCGTCTCCCCGCGCGAGCGCCACCTGCTCAAGGCGATCGAGAAGGCGACGCGCCAAACGCTCACCGAGACCGAATTGCCCACCGTCGAGGACGTCAACGCCCAGCGGGTGGCCAAGTTCGCCGATTCCATCACCACCGCGCTCGGCTCGCCCGGAATCGACCTGTTCCGCAAGCTGGTTCAGGACTACGAACGCGAGCACGACACCCCGATGGCCGACATCGCCGCCGCGCTGGCGCTGCAATCCCGCGACGGCGAGGAATTCCTGATGGCGCCCGAACCGCCCCCGGAGCGGCGCGAGCGGCGCACCGAACGTCGCGACCGTCCCGAAAGGCCAAGAAATGCAAAGCCGTTCGCGACCTATCGCATCGCGGTGGGCAAGCGGCACAAGATCGGCCCCGGCGCGATCGTCGGCGCCATCGCCAACGAGGGCGGGCTGCATCGCAGCGATTTCGGACACATCGCGATCGGGCCGGATTTCTCCCTGGTGGAATTGCCGGCCAAGTTGCCCAAGTCGACTTTCAAACGCCTTGAGCACACCCGTATCTCGGGGGTACTGATCAACTTGCAACCGGAACGCTCGTCCGCCAAGCCGCGCAGCCGAGACGGTGGGAAGCCGCGCAGGAAACACGACGGATGACGCTGTCCGAGGAGCAGGACGCCCAGGGCGGCCTGGAGCAGACCTCTCGCGTCGATCGGGTCGCCTCGCTGACCGGGATCCGCGCGGTCGCCGCGCTCCTCGTCGTCGGGACCCACGCGGCCTACACCACCGGCAAATACACGCACGGCTATTGGGGTCTGGTCGGTTCCCGGATGGAAATCGGTGTGCCGATCTTCTTCGTGCTCTCCGGCTATCTGTTGTTCCGCCCGTGGGTGAAGGCGTCGGCGAAAGGCGGTCCGCCGCCGTCGCTGAGTCGCTATGCGTGGCACCGGGTTCGGCGCATCATGCCCGCCTACGTCATCACGGTGTTGTTCGCCTACGTCCTCTACCACTTCCGCGACGCGGGGCCCAACCCCGGCCACAGCTGGCTGGGGCTGGCGCGCAACCTGACGCTGACGCAGATCTACTGCAACGGCTACCTGGGCAAGTATCTGCACCAAGGGCTGACCCAGATGTGGAGCCTTGCGGTGGAGGGCTCCTTCTACGTCATCCTGCCGCTGCTGGCCTACCTGCTGCTGGTGGTGATCTGCCGGCGGCAATGGCAGCCGAAACTGGTGCTGGGCGCCCTGGCGGGTCTGCTGTTGATCAGCCCGGCCTGGTTGGTGCTGGTGCACACCGATCACTGGTTTCCCGACGGGGCGCGGCTGTGGTTGCCCACCTATCTGGCGTGGTTCCTCGCCGGCATGATCCTGACCGTGCTGCAGGAGATGGGGGTGCGTGGCTACGGGTTCGTGGCCATCCCGTTGGCGGTCATCTGCTATTTCATCGTGTCCACGCCCATCGCCGGCGCGCCCACGACGTCCCCGGCGACGCTGAGCGAGGCGTTGTTCAAGACGTGCTTCTACGCCGTCATCGCCGCGCTCGCGGTGGCGCCGTTGGCCTTGGGGGATCACGGCTGGTACTCGAGACTGTTGGCCAGCCGCCCGATGGTGTGGCTGGGGGAGATCTCCTACGAGATCTTTCTGATTCATTTGATCACCATGGAATTCGCGATGGACTACATCGTCGGCGCGCGGGTCTACACCGGTTCGATGCTGTACCTGTACGTCGCGACGCTGGTGGTGACGATTCCGCTGGCGTGGCTGCTGCACCGGTTCACCCGCGTGCGGGACTGACAGATCAGTCCCGGGCGGAAACCGGCGTCACGATCGGGACGACGAACTCCTCGATCATCGCCCGCTCGTCGGCCTCGTCGCGGCCCGGGTAGGTCAGCAGCGAAACGATCACCCGCACCATCCAGCGGCCGCGGCGCTCGATGACGGCGGGATCGTCGGGCCCCAGGGAGTGCAGGAACGCCACCGCCAGGGCCGCGATGACGTCGGACCGCCCGGCCAGTTCGCCACCCACCGGCGGGCGGGTGGTGGCAAACCACGATGCCAGCGCGGGGCTTTCGCGAACCATCTCCAGCGTGACGAGGATGCTCGCGATCAACCGTTCCCGCGGGTCCTCGATGTCGCCGGTGCGCGCGATGATCTCGCGGCCCAGCCGGTGGGTTTCGCGGTGGACGTAGGCGGTTCGCAGCGCCTCGCGGTTCTCGAAATACCGGTACAGCGTCGCGCGGGAACAGCCGGCCGCGCGGGCGATTTCGTTCATGCCGATCGAGTCCGAGTCGCGCTGCGTATACAGCTGCTCGGCCGCGTCGAGGATCCGGTCGGCGGCCGCTTCGGTCCGGTGCGTACCCAGCCAGTCGTTGCCGGGCATCAGGACTTCATCTCAATCGGCACCGACAGCGGCCGCCGCACGTAGCTGCCGCCGGCCCAGACGATGCCGGATTCGTCCACCTCGAAGTCCGGGCAGCGGGCCAGCAGTTCGGTCAGCGCGACGCGGGATTGCATCCGCGCCGCGGCGGCGCCCAGGCAATGGTGTGCGCCGTGGCTGAACGTCAGGATGTTGCGCGGGCATCGCGTCACGTCGAGTTCGGCTGCATCCGAACCGTATTGGCGTTCGTCGCGGTTGGCCGAACCGTAGAGCAACAGCACCCTGCGCCCGGCCGGGATGGTCGTCTCGCCGACGGCCACGTCCCGGGTCGCCGTGCGCGCCAGCCCCTGCACCGGTGAGGTCATCCGCAGCAATTCCTCGACCGCGTCGGGAATGCGACCCGGGTCGCCCACCAGCAGCCGACGTTGGTCGGGCCGTTCGTGCAGCAGCGGCATCGAACCGCCGAGCATGCCGGTGACGGTGTCGTTGCCGCCGGTGACCATGGTGAAGGTGAACGCCAGGATCGACAAGGTGCCGGCGACGTCGCCGTCGGCACCCACCCCGGCGGCCACGAGGTGCGAGATGGTGTCGTCCTCGGGCTCGCTCCGGCGCCGTTCGATCAACCCCGTGAAGTAGGCCATCATCGAGCCGACCGCGTCGCCGACGGTTTCTAGGGCGCCGGCGACGCCGCCCTCGGCGGTGTTGGCCGCGACGATGGCCTGGGTCCAGCCGTCGAATTGGGCCCAATCCTCCTCGGGCACACCGAGATAGTGGGCGACGACCATCGACGGCAGCGGTTTGAACAGCTCCGCGACGATGTCGCCGCCGCCGGCCGAACGCAACCCCTCGATGCGCTCGACGACGAATTCGGTGACCTTGGGTTCCACGGCCTCCACCTGCCGCGGGGTAAAGCCCCGCGACACCAGCTTGCGGAACTGCGTGTGCACCGGTGGATCCTGCATCACAAATGGTGGATTGTCCTGCAGCCCAATCAGTTCCAGGTCGTCATAGTTGACGGTCAGACCCTTGGCCGAGGAGAACGTCTCGTGGTCGCGGGCCGCGGCCCACACGTCGGCGTGCCGGGAGAGCACGTAGTAGTCATGCTCGGGATGGTTGGGCGGCACGACGTGATGCACCGGGTCGTGGTCCCGCAACGCGCGGTACATCGGCCACGGATTAGGCCAGGTGTCGGCGGTGGCCAGCTGAAAAGCGACCGGGGCCTCGTGAGACATAACAGCAGCCATGTCTCATTCGTACGACAGTCGCGGCAATATGTCAACTACCAAAGCTCGCCAGCGGCGCACGCGGGCGTCGAGAGAATCCTCGCTTGCCTGCTTGGCAAATAAGGTTGGCATTTCCGTCAATCGTCGGCATGTTCGGATGCATGAGTGAGACATGGGATTGTGTGATTGCCGGAGGCGGTGCCGCGGGCCTTAGCGCCGCACTGGTGCTCGGACGGGCTCGGCGGCGCACACTGCTGGTGGATACCGGCACGCAGAGTAACGGGGCCGCTCATGGAATAGGTGGTCTGCTGGGCCACGATGGCCGGCCGCCCGCCGAGTTGTACTCTGCGGGCCGGGCTGAGTTGGCCAGGTATCCGAGCATTGAGATTCGGGACGGCGAAATCATCGCAGCAGAGCACGGTTTCGTCGTCGAGCTGGCCGACGGGCGGCGCGAGCGCACCCGCGCGGTGCTGTTGGCTACGGGTATGGAATACCGCGCGCCGAATATTCCGGGGCTACAGGACCTTTGGGGACGGTCGGTGTTTCACTGCCCGTTCTGTCATGGCTGGGAGGTCCGTGATCAACCACTCGCTGTCGTGGCCGATGGTGAGCGGGCGGTGCATTCGGCGTTGCTGCTGCGCGGCTGGAGCGATGACATCGTCGTCCTCACCAACGGTCCAGCCACGCTGGCTGCGGAGCACCATCGGCTGCTCGGCGCGGCGGGGATCGCCGTGGATGAGCGGCCTATTGCTCAATTTGCCTCGCATGCAGGTGGCTTGACGGCAGTTGTGTTCGGCGACGGCTCCCGCATGACACGCGCCGGTGCCCTGGTGGCCGCGACGCTGCATCAGCGTTCCACGCTGGCCGCCCAATTGGGTGTCGCCGTTGCCCCGCCGGGACCGATGGCCGCCGACGCCCCTGCAGTGGATTCCTTCCAACGCACGTCGGTGCCCGGCGTCTTCGCGGCCGGTGACCTCTGCGCCCAGATGCCGCAGGTGGCCGCGGCGGTGGCCAGTGGCTCCCTGGCCGGCGCCGCCGTCGTGCAGTACTTGTTGAGCGGCGATGTGGGACTGCCTACGCCGCCCTGGCCCACGTTCGCGGCGACCGACGACGAATATGCCGATGCCCGAACATGGTGAAACGGTGGCGCTGGCTCTGAGGGCTGAATCCTTCGCACTCTGCGAGCGCCGAGTGTGCGGCCAGCTGCACGCTCGAGAAACGACTAAATCCCCGACCCCGGGTTCAAAATGCCCAGGGGATCCAGCGCCTGCTTGATGCGGTGGTTGAGGTCCATCACCTCTGGCCCCAGATAGCCCGCTAGCCAGGGCCGCTTCAGCCGTCCGACGCCGTGCTCGCCGGTGATGGTGCCGCCGAGCCCGACGGCCAGATCCATGATCTCGCCGAACGCCAGCTGCGCGCGCTCGGTCATGTCGGCGTCGGCGGGGTCATAGACGATCAGCGGGTGGGTGTTGCCGTCGCCGGCGTGGGCGATCACCGAGATCATCAGGTCGCGTTCGGCGGCGATGTCCGCGATCCCGGTGACCAGCCGGCCCAGCGCCGGAAGCGGCACCCCGACGTCTTCGAGCAGTAGCGATCCCTTGGCTTCGACGGCCGGGATGCAGAACCGCCGGGCCACGACGAACGCCTCGCCCTCGTCGGGATCGTCGGTCGAAAACACTTCCGTCGCAGCATGTTCCGCGAACACCTTGGCCATGATTTCGGCGTCCTCGCTGCCGGCGCGGCCGCGCTCGTCGGACCCGGCCACCAGCATGGCGGCCGCCCCGCGGTCGAGATCCATGCGCAGGGTGTCCTCGACGGCGTTGATCGCCACCGAATCCATGAACTCCAGCATCGAGGGACGCAGCCGCGCGGTGACGCCGAGCACCGCCTCGACCGCGTCTTCGACGGTGGCGAAGCTGGCCACCACGATGCTGGACGCGTTCTGCTTGGGCACCAGTCGCAGCGTGACCTCGGTGACGACGCCCAGCGTGCCCTCGCTGCCGACGAACAGCTTGGTCAGCGACAGCCCCGCGACGTCCTTGAGTCGTGGGCCGCCCAGCCGCACGGCCGTCCCGTCGGCCAGCACCACCTGCATGCCCATCACGTAATCGGTGGTGACGCCGTACTTCACGCAGCACAGCCCCCCGGCGTTGGTGGCGATGTTGCCGCCGATGCTGCAGATCTCGAACGACGACGGGTCGGGCGGATACCACAGGCCGTGTTCGGCGACGGCCTTCTTCACCTCGGCGTTGAACAGGCCGGGCTGGCAGACGGCCGTCCGGGTGACCGGGTCGACGGTGATGTCGCGCATCTTCTCCGTGGACAGCACGATGCCGTTGTCCAGCGCGGTGGCCCCGCCGGACAGGCCGCTGCCGGCTCCCCGCGTCACCACGGGCACCCGGTGGGCGCTCGCCCACCGCAGCACGGTCTGCACGTCTTCGGTGCGCCGCGGCCGCACCACGGCCAGCGGTTTGCCGGCCGACGGGTCGAAGGCGCGGTCCTGGCGATAGCCCTCGGTGACGGTTGGGTCGGTGACCACCATCCCGTCGGGGAGATCGGCGATCAGACTGGCCAGGGCGTCAGAGCTCACGGCCCGATACTAAGCCCGCGTCACGGACCCGGGTCCTCGGCGAACTCCGGTGCGCGGTCCAGTTCGCGCAGCGACGGCAGCCGGCAGGCGATGAGGCCGATCAGCAGGATCGGCACCGCCAGCACCAGGAACGTGACCTTCAGGCCGGCCGCGTCGGTCAGCGGACCGGCGACCAGCAGGCCGACCGGGCCGGCCGCGTAGGTCAACCCGGTCATCACGCCGACCACTCGGCCGCGCAGCCGGTGCGGGGCCCGGGTCTGCATCATGTAGTTGTAGATCGGCTGGATCGGTCCGTAGACCAAGCCGGTGATGGCGCACAGCACCAGGATCACGGGTAGCGGCGGGAGGAACGCCACCCCGACCGTCGCCGCGCCGAAGGTGAGGGTCGCCGCCAGCACGGCCGCGCGCCGCCGCAGCCGGTTCGACAGTGCGGCATAGCCGATCGCGCCCGCCACGCCGCCGAATCCGATCGCCATCAACGCCCAGCCCAGCTGCGCGGGTTGGTGCTGGTCGGAGAAGTATTTGGGAAAAAGCACGCTTTCCATCGGCAGGTACAGCGCGGTGACGGTCAGGTCGATCAGGCCCAGGGTCCGCAACACCCGCAGGTTCCAGACGAAGCGCAGGCCTTCGGCGATGCCGGACAGCCACCCCTCTGGGCGCGTCTCGTGCGCCGGTTTGCCGGCACCCTCGAGCCGCAGCGACCCGATGGTCAGGATGGACAAGCCGAATAACCCCGCGGTCACCCACATCGTGTTGATGCCGCCGACCGTGGCGATCATCAGGCCGCCGATGCCCGGGCCCACGATGAATCCCAGATTCAGGATCGCCTCGTAGACGCTGTTGGTGCGGGCCAGCGACCAGCCCGCGCGGGCGGCGGCCTCGGGCAGCATCGACTCGCGCGCGGTCGCGCCGGCCGGGTCGAACGCGGCCGCGAAGAAGGCCAGGACGGCCAGCACCGCCAGGTTCAGCGCGTCCGCGCCGAGCCACCAGGCGATCAGCGGCACGGCGGTCACCGCGGTCGCGGAGAGCGAATCGGAGACGAGCGACACGCGCCGGCGCCCGAAGGAATCGACCGCGGCGCCGGCGACCAGGGTGGACAACACCAGCGGCAGCGTCATGGCCAGGGCGACGGCCGAGGCGTCGCGCGCGCTGTCGTGGTGCTGCAACGCCAGCCACGGGAACGCGACGATGGAGATGCCGCTACCCGCGGTCGCCGTCAACGTGGCGAACAGGATCAGGAACGCTGGGCCGCCGGTTTTCATGGGAATATCGCCGCTGAATGTATGCCATAGCCCTGTTTGCGGCGACCGATTATTTGCTCTCGTGCAGGATGTTCATGTGCTCGCCCACCCACGTACCGGCCAGGTGTTCGGCTCACCGGTGGGTGCCGGCACCGGATGGCCGGGCGATCCGGCCACACCGCAGACCCCGGTGGCGGTCGACGCCGCCGCGGTCGCCGAGCTCGCCGAGCACGCCGGCTCGATTCCCGAAATCGACGCTCTGGTCAGCGTCTGCCGGGCGTGCCCGCGGTTGGTCGAGTGGCGCGAGGACGTCGCGGTCGTCAAACGCCGAGCCTTTGCCGATCAACCGTATTGGGGCCGGCCGGTGCCCAGCTGGGGGTCGGCGCGGCCCCGGTTGTTGATCGTGGGGTTGGCGCCCGCCGCCCACGGCGCCAACCGCACGGGGCGGATGTTCACCGGCGACCGCTCGGGTGACCAGTTGTACGCGGCGCTGTACCGGGCCGGGCTGGTGAACCAACCGACCAGCGTCGACGCCGCGGATGGCTTGCGGACCAAGCAGATTCGCATCGTCGCGCCGGTGCGGTGCGCACCTCCCGCGAACGCCCCGACGCCGCAGGAGCGCGACACCTGCTGGCCCTGGCTGCAGGCCGAATGGCGGTTGGTCTCCCAAGATGTTCGGGTGGTCGTGGCCCTGGGCGGATTCGGCTGGCAGATCGCGCTGCGGCTGCCGGGCGCCACGACCGGGCGCAAGCCCCGCTTCGGCCACGGCGTCGTCGCCGACCTGGCGCCCGGGGTGCGGCTGCTCGGCTGCTACCACCCGAGCCAGCAAAACATGTTCACCGGTAGGTTGACACCAGCAATGCTCGACGACGTCTTCCGCGACGCTAAAGAACTGGCAGGAATCAAGTGACCGAAGTTCTGGTATCGGGCGCCAGCGTGGCGGGTACGGCGGCCGCGTTTTGGCTTGGGCGGCATGGCTTTTCGGTGACCGTGGTCGAGCGCCATCCGGGGACGCGCCCGGGCGGCCAGGCCATCGACGTGCGGGGGCCGGCGCTGACGGTGCTCGAACGGATGGGCTTATTGGGTGCAGCCCAGAAGCGCAGAACGCAAATCCGGGGCTCGTCCGTCGTCGACCGGGACGGCAACGAGTTGTCCCGCGACACCGAATCGACGCCCACCGGCGGGCCCATCGACAGCCCCAACATCGAGCTGTTGCGCGACGACTTGGTCGAATTGCTCTACGGCGCAAGCCAATGGACGGCCGAATACCTCTTCGACGACACCATCACCGCGCTGGACGACGACGGGTCGGCGGTCCGGGTGACCTTCGAGCGCGCCGCGCCGCGCAGTTTCGACCTCGTCATCGGCGCCGACGGATTGCACTCCACCGTGCGGCGTTTGGTCTTCGGGCCGGAGGACGACTTCATCGACAGGCTGGGCACACACGCGGCGATCTTCACCGTGCCCAATTTTCTGGACCTCGACTACTGGCAGATGTGGCACTACGGCGACTCCACCATGGCCGGGGTCTACAGCGCGCGCAACAACGCCGAGGCGCGGGCCATGTTGGGTTTCATGGACACCGAGCTGCGCATCGACTATCGCGACACCGAGGCCCAATTCGCCGAGTTGGAGCGGCGGATGGCCGGCGACGGCTGGGTCCGCCCGCAACTGCTGGAGTACATGCGCGGCGCGTCGGACTTCTACTTCGACGAGATGTCACAGATCAAGATGGATCGCTGGGCGCGGGGCAGGGTGGCGCTGGTCGGCGACGCCGCATACTGCTGCTCGCCCTTGTCGGGCCAGGGCACCAGTGTCGCGCTGCTGGGTGCCTACATCCTGGCCGGCGAGCTCAAGGCGGCCGCCGAGGGCGAGGCGGTCGATTACGAAGCGGGCTTCGCCAACTACCACCGCGAGTTCAGCGACTACGTCAAGCGCAACCAGTGGCTGGTGGTGGACAACATTCCGGGCGGTGCGCCGATCCCCCAAGAGGTGTTCGACCGCATCGTCGCCTCGATCACCCTCAAGGAGTACTGAGCCGCGCGGGAACGTTTGCCGGCCCGCACGCGTTGACGCCATCGTGCGTCTTTCCGTCCTCGACCTCATCCCGGTGCGCAGCGACCAGACCACCGGCGACGCGCTGGCGGCCACCGTCGCGCTGGCCCAGGCCGCGGATCGGCTGGGCTTCACGCGTTACTGGGTCGCCGAACACCACAACATGCCGTCGGTGGGTGCCACCAGCCCACCGGTGGTGCTCGCCTACCTGGCCGCGCAGACCTCGCAGCTTCGCCTCGGCTCGGGTGGCGTGATGCTGCCCAATCACGCGCCCCTGGCGGTGGCCGAGCAGTTCGCGCTGCTGGAAGCCGCCGCCCCCGGCCGCATCGACCTCGGCATCGGCCGCGCACCCGGCTCGGACCCGGTGACGTCTTACGCGCTGCGCGGCGGACGCGACGATCGTGACATCGAGAACTTCCCCGAGTACCTCGACGACGTGGCGGCGCTGATGAGCGCCCGAGGCGTGCGGGTTCCCTTGCGCTCCGGTGATTACACCCTCAAGGCCACCCCGGCAGCGGCGGGCGAGCCGCGGCTGTGGCTGTTGGGCTCGTCGATGTATTCGGCACATCTGGCCGCCGCCAAGGGGCTGCCGTATGTGTTCGCACATCACTTCTCCGGCAACGGAACCGAAGAGGCGCTCGAGGTCTACCGTTCGCGATTCAAGCCCAGCGAGCTGACCGCCGAGCCGCTGACCTTCTTGACGGTCAACGCCGCGGTTGCCGAAACACGCGAAGAGGCAACGGCTTTGATGCTGCCCAACCTGCAGATGATGGCCCGGTTGCGAACCGGGCAGCCGCTCGGGCCGGTTCCGCTGGTCGAGGAGGCCGCGGTCGCCGAGCTGACCGGCCAGCAGCAGCGGATCGTGGAGAGCGGATTGCGGCGCGCCGTCCTGGGAGCACCGGCGGAGGCCGCCGAACAGATCCGGGCACTGGCCGACCGGTTCGGGGTCGACGAAGTCATGGTCAACCCGGTGGCCTCGGCCCGCCGCGGCACCGATTCCGACACCGCACCGGCGCGGGTCGCGACGCTCGAGCTGTTGGCCAAAGAGCTGTTCTGAAGCCTCGAGCGGTCACGCTCAACCGTTGGACTGGCTCGGGTGGGGGTTCGGTGCGTGGTTGG
Source organism: Mycobacterium sp. NGS33 (assembly GCF_059812885.1). Lineage (NCBI taxonomy): Bacteria > Bacillati > Actinomycetota > Actinomycetes > Mycobacteriales > Mycobacteriaceae > Mycobacterium > Mycobacterium sp. NGS33. The sequence continues at coordinate 436,440 of NZ_JCALDN010000002.1, forward strand.
CGATCCAGTCCCGCAGCTCATCCGGCGGCAACGGCGGGGTGTGCACGAAGCCCTGGGTGATGGTGCAGCCGTACCGGCGCAGGGCGTTCAGCGTGGCCTCGTTCTCGACCCCCTCGGCCACCAGGTCGGCGCCCAGGTTGGATGCCAGCGCCACCGTCGAGCGCACGATGGCGACCGACCGCGCGTCGTGCGCCAAGCGCGATACGAAAATCCGGTCGAGCTTCAGCTCGTCGACCGAAACCTCTTGCAGCCGAGCTAAAGACGACCAACCGGTACCGTAATCGTCGAGCGAGATCCGGATTCCCAGGCCCTGCAGCGCGGCGACGGTGTTGCGGGAACGCACGGAATCGACAAGTGCGCTCTCGGTGATCTCGAGGATGAGCGCCTCGGCGGGCAGGTCGTAACTGGCGAGGAGTCGCTCGACGGTGCCGACGAGTTCGATGTCCAGCAGATTGGTCGTCGACAGGTTCACCGCGACCGTGAGCGGCATGCCTTGCTCACGCCAGGACCGGACCTGGGCGAGAGCCATGCCGAGGACCCGATTGGAGATCTTGCGCATCAGCCCGGCGCCCTCGGCGACGGACAGGAACTCCTCGGGCAGCAGCGTCCCGCGGCGGGGATGCTGCCAGCGCAGCACCGCCTCGACGCTGTGGACGCTGCCGTCTCGGCCGTCGATCTTGGGTTGGTAGTGCAAGCGCAGCTCGTCGGTATCGAACAATGCCGAGCGCAGTTCCTCGATGAGGTTGGGGTCGTTGTGGCGACAAACGTCCAACGACGAGTCGTAGACCGCGATCTTCGTGCCCGATGATTTGGCATGCGCCATGGTGGTTTCCGCGCAGTTCAGCAGATCCTGCGGATGGTCGCAGTGGTCGGGGCTTAGCGCGATCGCGACGCGGGCTTCGACCTGCACGGTGACCGGATCCAGCGCGATCGGCTCACCCAGTGCTTCGAGCAGCCTTCCCGCCGAGGCGCTGGCCGCGGTGAGGTTGGCCCCATCCGAGAGGAGGACGGCGAATTGGTCATCGCCCACCCGGGCCAGCAGGTCGTCGCGGCGCACGCTGCCGGACAACCGATTTGCGATGTGGCACAGCAGTTCATCACCGAATTGCCTGCCAATCGAGTCGGTGATCTCGTGAAAATCAATCAGGCTCAACAGCAATAAGGCCCGACGTGGCTGCGCTCTGTTCGGCATCGACGCGGTCCTCGGCGACGCCGAGGCGGTTAACTTCGTCAAGGCCGCTGTCATCGAGCGCCTGTTCGGCAAGGCCGTCAACTCGTCGGTCGTGGCGTGCTCGTCGCCCACCTCGAGCAGGCTCGCATCCCGGAAGGTCAGCGCGAACCGGCCCGCCCCCACCACCAGACTCAGCGCCGCCAGTGTCGCGGCGGTCCGCGAATGGTATGCCACGACAATGACGCCCAGCGCCACGACGGCGGACGCCACCGGGGTGGCGTAGGGCCCGATGCGGCCACGGGTTGGTGGCGTGGCCGACGACGATCTGGCCCAACTTGCCATCGCGATGAGCAACGACGACGCGGCCCAGCAGGCGTCCAGCAGGGAACCGGCCCGATACAAGCCGGCGGACGTCTCGAACAGATACGCCGCGTCCGCGAACGCGAAGAGGACCAATCCGGCCACCAGCAGTGCCCACCGAATCTCGTTGCGCCAGCCAAGGATTGGCAACATTCCTGCGGCCAGCGCCAGCAGAACCAGATCGCTCCACGGATAGACAAGGCCGACCCATACCGTTGCCGGGGCGCGTACCGCGGCCGCGCGGATCGGTCCCGTCATCAGCGCCGCGGCCACCGCCCCCAACGTCAGGGCGCAGATGACCGAGTCGAACTGAATCGCGATCGGCAGCCGTTTGAGCCGTGCCCGCATGAGCAGCAGCAGCCCGGCGTAGACGAAAGGGTAGTACGCGAGATACTCCGGATCGGCGACGGACGGGGATCGGCCGCTGGGCACCCACACGGCATAGACGACATCGCCCACGGCCGAGCACGCCATGCCGGCGGCGATCAAAGCCCAGGCCAACCGGTCAGCCGAAACGCCGTATGCGCGAAGGGCAATCAGTCCTGCCGCAACCACGGTCAGCGCCGTGTAGAGGGCCGCGGCGGAGAAGATGCCGTGCCCGGCATCGGGGCGGACGGCACTGGACACGGTGAAGGCGACCACTCCGATCGTCAGCAGCGCGAAGGCGGTCCGGACGCCCCGCGGGGGCCGGCGCTCAGCGTCGAGCGCATCCTCGGATGGGGGCGGTGCGGCGGTCGCGACCTCGGCGACGGGTCGGGAGTTCCGTGGCATCCCGCCGTCACCGTCAAGAGCGCGGGCCGCAACCGCGGATCGGATCGAACTCGGCGCCGCGGAGAACGCGTAGGGCAGCGGCAGGTCGGGCATGAAGCTGCGAATGCATTGGCCGCCTTCGCGTTTGGCGGCGTACATGGCCAAGTCGGCGTGTCTGAGCAGCTGATCGACCGTGCAATTGGCCGCGCCGGTGGCCACCGTGAATCCGATGCTGGGCCGCACCGTGATCGGAATGCCTTCGATCAGAATCGCTTCGGTGAAGGCGTCGAGAATGCGATGCGCGGCCGCCTGCGATTCTTCGACGGAAGCTTCGATGAGCGCGGCGAATTCGTCGCCGCCGAGCCGCGCGATGGTGCCCTGTTCCCCCAGCGCGGCGGTGAGCCTGCCGGCTACCCGGACCAGCAGTTCGTCGCCGGCGGGATGGCCCAGGGCGTCGTTGACCGATTTGAAGTTGTCGAGGTCCAGACACAGCACCGCGATCGGCGTGCCGTCGGGACGGCGACGCGCGATCGCCTGGTCCAGCCGGTGCAGGAACAGCGCCCGGTTGGCCAGACCGGTCAGGTGGTCGCGGAAGGCCTCCCGCGCGACCTCGGACAACAGATTCTGGTTTTCGACCAGGACGACGAATTGCCGGGCCAAGACGGCGGCCACCAGGATGCCCAGGGCCGCCAGCATGGGTCCGTTTATCGCATCGCCCGCAGCGTGCGCCCAACCCACCGTCGCGGCCAGGATCAGCGGTAGGTAGGGCAGCCACAGCCGGGCGCGGAACTCGATCTCATCCGGTGAGGCCGGCGCGGGGCGCTGGTGCGTGGCACCCACTGCGGCCAGCGCCAGCATCCCCAGCCCCGCCACCCGCATCATGTCCCCGACATCACCGGTGTGATAGCTGCCGATGCCGGCATAGAAGACCAGCATCATGTCGGCAACGCTGATCGTCGCGACACCGGCGGCGACCAGACTCCGGCTCGGCCGGTCGCCCGGGCGCGCCCGCGACAGCATCAGGATCGCCGTCGTCAGCAAGACGATGTCGTTGAAGATCTCCGCCAGCGTCGCCAGCCGGGTGCCCGTCCGCTCCTGCAGCTGCGCTTCGACGACGAACACCCAGGAGATGACGAACAGCGAGGTCGCCACGATGAGGCCGTCGAGCAGCAGCCGCCGGGGGCTGTTGCGCGACAGCTGGGACAGCAGCATCAGCGACACCATGGTGCCGAACGGCCACAACAGCAGCACGATCTCCGACGCCGCCGGATGGGCGGCGTGCTCGACCTCGGGTCGCACGTCATAGACCGCCCAGATGATCTCGCCCACCGCCCAGCCGAGCTGGGCCGTCACCAGCGCCAGCCACCCGTAACGCTGGCGCCCGGACGTGTGATGGGCCGCGCGGCCTGCGCATCCCGCGCCGATCACCAGACAAGCTGCGGTGACGAACTCGTTGACCGGCCGAGTCCCGTACGGGCCATGCAAACCCCGGAACGAGGACAGCAACAGCAGCAATTCGGCGACGCCGTATGCGGCGGCGAGGGTCCAGCCCGCACGCGCGGGCACCCCCGACCGCCGCCACGGATTTACCGCCCAGCGCTTCATCACCGCTCCAGCCAATCCCCTGCTATGTGGCGAAGAAACGAGCGACCTCACCACGAGTTACTGGGCATTAAACCGCTGCCGACGTTCGCGAAGTGCGGCTTTAGCCAGGTTGGGGCAGCGTGGAACGGTCGCCGATCGGCTCAATCGGGCTGACTTGCGTCGATGCGGGCCAGCGCGTTGCGCAGAATCTGGCCGGTGGCGTCCCGGTCGGGGTCGCGGCGCAGCAGCATTCCCTTGGCCATCGACAGCTTGTCGCCGTTGCGGCGAGGCAAAACGTGCAGGTGGATATGCAACACGGTCTGGAAAGCCGCGCGACCGTCATTGACGGCGATGTTGGTGGCGTCGGCCAGTTCGGTGGTCCGCGCGGCCCGGGCGATGCGTTGGCCGAGGGTGACCATCCCGGCCAGGGTCTCCGGCGCGGTGTCGGTGAGGTCGACGCTGTGCCGCTTGGGCAGCACAAGCGTGTGGCCGCGGGTGAACGGGCGGATGTCGAGGATGGCCAGGTAGTCGTCGTCGTCGTAGATCCGGATGGCCGGCGCTTCGCCGGCGACGATCGCACAGAACACGCAGGACATGTCGCCCACGGTACTGGTTGCTTCGCCACGGCCACGCCGAGACCAGCCGCGAATCGCGGGATACGCTGCCGCGGTGAACGATCTCGCCTTCGCCGGCGCGGCGGCACAAGCGCGCATGCTGGCCAACGGTGAACTGACCGCGCCCGAGTTGCTCGAGGTCTACCTGGAGCGGATAGCGCGGCTGGACAGCCAGCTGCGGTGCTACCGCGTGGTGCTCGCCGATCAAGCTCGCTATGAGGCCGCCGTGGCGCAGGAGCGCCTGGACGCGGGCGAACGACTGCCGCTGCTCGGCGTGCCGATCGCGATCAAAGACGATGTCGACGTCGCAGGGGAGGTGACGACGTTCGGCAGCGGCGGACATCGGCCGGCCGTCAGCTCCGACGCGGAGGTGGTGCGCCGGTTGCGCGCCGCGGGCGCGGTGATCATCGGCAAGACCAATGTGCCCGAGCTGATGATGATGCCCTACACGGAGTCGATGACCTTCGGCGCCACCCGCAACCCGTGGAATCCCACCCGCACCCCGGGCGGCAGTAGCGGGGGAAGCGCCGCCGCCGTCGCCGCCGGGTTGGCCGCGCTGGCCCTGGGATCCGACGGGGGCGGCTCGATCCGCATCCCGGCGACGTGGTGCGGGCTGTTCGGCCTGAAGCCGCAGCGCGACCGCGTGTCGCTGGAACCGCACGACGACGCCTGGTACGGGCTGAGCGTCAACGGCCCGATCGCGCGGACGGTGCTCGACGCCGCCGTGTTCCTGGATGCCACGTCGACGGTGCCCGGCCCCGAAGGGGAGTTCGTCACGGCGGCGGGTCGCAGTCCCGGCCGGTTGCGAATTGCCTTGAGCACCAAGGTGCCAACCCCGTTGCCGGTCAGGGTGGGCAAGGCGGAGTTGGCGGCGGTCGATCAGGCCGGTGCGCTGCTGCGCGATCTCGGCCATGACGTCATCACGGCCGATCCCGAGTATCCGGCGTCGGCGATGTTCGCCAACTACCTGCCCCGGTATCTGCGCGGTATCTGCGACGACGCGGACGCCCTGGCCCATCCGGAACGTCTCGAGGCGCGCACCCGCAACATCGCCCGAATGGGTTCGTTCTTCTCGGACCGGCGGATGGAGGCCATCCGGGCCAATGAGGGGGCGGTGGTCTCGCGGATCCAGGCGATCTTCGACGACGTCGACGTCGTCGTCACGCCCGGCACCGCGACGGGCCCGTCGCGCATCGGCGCCTATCAACGCCGCGGCGCGGTGTCGACACTGCTGCGGGTCGGTCGATACGTTCCCTACCAACAGATTTGGAACCTGACCGGACAGCCCGCGGCGGTGGTGCCGTGGGACTTCGACGGCGACCGCCTGCCGCTGTCGGTCCAGCTCGTCGGCAGGCCATATGACGAGGCGACGCTGTTGTCGCTGTCGGCGCAGATCGAAGCGGCCCGGCCGTGGGCCCTTCGGCGACCGCCGGTGTCCTGACGGGCGCCTAGCAGCGGTGCGCTCATCGCCTCACATCATGACTGGCCCGCGTTGTAGGTTGACGACGTGCACGACGGAGCCGACCAGGACATCGAGGATCTGCTCGAGGGGCTCGAGGGAACCGCGCGCATGGAACGCGCCGATCTGGTGCGATGGCTGCTCGAGCAGGGCATCACCCCCGAGGAGATCCGGACCACCAATCCGCCCCTGCTGTTGGCCACCCGCCATCTCATCGGCGACGACGGCACCTACGTGTCCACCCGGGAGATCAGCGAGACCCACGGCATCGACCTGGGGCTGTTGCAGCGCGTGCAGCGCGCGATCGGCCTGGTCCGGGTGGACGACCCGGACGCGGTCGTACACATGCGCGCCGACGGCGAAGCCGCCGCCTTCTCCCAGCGATTCGTCGAGCTGGGGCTCGATCCCGAACAGGTGGTTCTCGTGGTTCGGGTGCTGGCCGAAGGCCTGTCGCGGGCCGCGGAAGTCATGCGCTCCACCGCGCTTTCGGCGATCATGCGACCGGGTGCCAGCGAGCTCGAAATCGCCAAGGCGTCAAAGGCTTTGGTGAGCGAGATCGCGCCCATGCTCGGCCCGATGATCGAGCACATGTTGTTCATGCAACTGCGCCACATGATGGAAACCGAGGCGATCAATGCCGCGGAGCGAGCCGCCGGCGAGCCGCTGCCCGGGGCGCGCCAAATCACCGTTGCCTTCGCGGATCTGGTCGGTTTCACCCGCATCGGCGAGGCGGTGTCACCCGAGGAGCTGGGGCATCTGGCCAACCGGCTGGCCAACCTCGCCCGGGACATGACGGTGCCGCCGGTGCGATTCGTCAAGACTATCGGCGACGCGGTGATGTTCGTGTGTCCCGATCCGCTGCCGTTGCTCGACGTCATCGTGAAACTCGTCGAGGCCGTCGACACCGACAACGACTTTCCCCGGCTGCGCGCGGGGGTGGCCTCCGGCATGGCGGTCAGCCGCGCCGGCGACTGGTTCGGCAGCCCCGTCAACGTGGCCAGCCGGGTCACCAACGTGGCGCGCCCGGGCACGGTCCTGGTCGCGGATTCGGTCTGGGACGTCATCGGCGACAGCGGTGAGTTCTCCGGCTCGTTCGCCGGCGCCCGGCGCCTCAAGGGCATCAAGAACGAGGTGAAGCTCTTCCGCGTCCGGCGCGGCGACGGCGACTGATGGCCCGCCGCCCGGGCGAGAGAAACGTGACCGACGCATGGGCAGGCCCGGTGCGACTCTAGGGGGCGTGTGACTACGTCTTATGCGTGTCCTACGCGGCCGGATTCCTACCCCGTGTTCCAGCGCTTCGAATTGGTCGCTTCCCGGGCCTGCTTCGCTAACCAAAATACGCCGACCAACAGCCCGGATCAACGGGTTTTCGCCAGTCGGTCCGAGTCCTCGAGGGCCACTGTCCGGCGTCGCCGCGTCGCCGGCAATCCCGCCCGTCACGGCCGTCGTTTCGCTCCCGGTGAACGGCCATTCCCTTACGCATGCAACGGTGTAATCATGTAATCATGAAGGCTCATCACGCACACAGGCGGTATGGCCGCCCCGGCGGCTGGCAGCAAGCCCAGCAACCTGACGCCAGCGACGCCGCGGAGTGGTTCGCCGGACGTCTCCCGGAGAACTGGTTCGACGGCGACCCGACGGTGGTCGTCGACCGCGAAGAGATCACCGTCATCGGCAAGCTCCCGGAGCCCGAGAGTGCGGAAGGCGAAGCGAGCGAGGCCCGCGCGGCCGGGCGGGCCTCGCGATTCCGCGAAGACACCCGCTCGGAGCGTATGCACATCGCCGACGAAGCGCAGGACCGCTACGGACGCAAGGTTTCGTGGGGCGTCGAGGTCGTCTCCAAGGCGGGCACCGAGCGAATCCTGTTCACGCACATCGCCGTACCGGTCATGACCCGGCTGAAGCAACCCGAACGGCAGGTGCTCGACACGTTGGTGGACGCCGGCGTCGCCCGGTCACGCGCCGACGCCCTCGCCTGGTCGGTCAAGCTGGTCGGTGAGCACGCCGAAGAGTGGCTGGCCAAACTGCGCGGCGCGATGTCGGCGGTCGACGACCTACGCGCGCAGGGCCCCGATCTTCAGTCCTGACGGGGCCGTCGCGCCTCAGCCCTCGGGCTTCTCGCTGTCGATCTTGGCGACGATCTTGTCGGCGATCTGGGCGCCCTGATCGCTGATGCGGTATCCGCAGGCGTTGATGTCGACGACGACGTTGTTGGCCACGCTGAGCGCGCGCTGGCACTCCCAGCCGTCGGCGCCCTCCTGGGTGTCCATCAGCGTGATCTTCGGTGGGCTGCCCTGAAGCTGCGCGAACGTCCACCGATACGTCTTGCTCTTGTTGGTCACGGTCACCGTCTTGCCGGCGCAACCTTTCCACTTCTCCGCCGAGGTCTGCACGAAACTCTTGGCCTTGTCGGTGGAGGGAAACAGCACCACGGCCTGGTTGACCCAGTGGTCGTAGTTATCGCCGGCCTCCGAGGACACCAGTCCGCTGACCGCCGAATAGCCGGTGCCCGCGTAGACCGGATCCTGCGTGGTGTAGAGCGCCCCTTGGCAATCGGGCGCGGACACCGTCACCGAAGAGCTGTCCGTCGACGTGATGGGCTTGCCCGGCTGCATCGACGACGAGCCCATCACTGTGTTGACGTCGGCCGGGCCGAGCAGCAGGCCGCTGAGGCGTTCGGGCCCCAGCGGGGCGGCCTGGGGTGGTTGCGGCTTGGGTCGAACGACAAGCCAGATGCCCACCCCGGTCGCGATCACGACGAGCACCACGGCGACGGCCGCGATGATGGGCCAGATCGAGCGGTGCGGTTTGGGCGGGGGCTGACCCCAGGGCGTTGAGCTGGTGAACTGGGGCGGGGTGCCCCAGTTGGCGTTGCCGCCTTGGTAATACGGCGCACCGGCCGCCGGGATGGGCCCGCTGGTGGGGGTCCAGGCCTGGCCGCCCTGCGACGGTATGGGACCCGAACTCGGGGCCGGCGGCGGGTCGAACGGCGACGGCGGCGGGGTGTTGAACGCGGGCCCGAAGGGCTGCGGGGGCACCGCAGCGGCGCTGGCCGGCGCGCCGGGGTACTCGGCGGTGGGCAGTGCGGCTTCCTGACTGCGGCGCAAGATGGTGGCCGCGCGGTCCTGGTCGGGGTTGCTCAGCGCTTCCCTGGCGGCCAGGGCCAGGTCGCCCGCGCTGGCGTAGCGCTCCTCCGGCTTTTTGGCCATGCCGCGGGCGATCACCGCATCGAAGGCCTTTGGGACGCCCGGGCGCTGCGCGCTGGGCGCGGGAATGGGGTCCATCAGGTGAGCGGAGACCAGCACGCCCGCGCTGTCGGCGCGGTAGGGCGGGGACCCGGTCAAGCACTCGAACAGCACACAGGCCAGCGCGTAGATGTCGGCGCGGTAAGTGACTTCCGCGTCCGAAAACCGTTCCGGCGCCATGTATTTCCAGGTGCCCACCGCGGTGCCGAGCTGTGTCAGCTTCTCGTCGGTGGTGGCGCTGGCGATGCCGAAGTCGACCAGGTAGGCGAAGTCGTCGCGGGTGACCAAGATGTTCTGCGGTTTGATGTCGCGGTGCATCACCCCGGCGGCGTGCGCGGCATCGAGCGCGGACGCGATCTGGGTGATGATGGCGACCGCGCGCGGTGGGGTCAGCGGGCCGAAGCGTTTGAGCACGCTGTCCAGGTCGGTGCCCTCGACCAACCGCATCTCGAGGAACATCTGGCCGTCGATCTCGCCGTAGTCGTGCACCGGCACCACGTGCGGTTCCTGCAAACGACCGGCGGTGCGGGCTTCGCGCTTCAACCGCTCGCGAAACACGGGGTCCCGGCTGAAGCTTTCGGAGAGGAGTTTGACCGCGACCGTCCACTCTTTGACGGTGTGTTCGGCCTCGTAGACCTCACCCATCCCACCGCGGCCCAGCAGCCGCTTGAGGTGGTAGGGGCCAAACATCGACCCCGCCCGTGAGGACTGCTCGTCACTCATTCCTCATCCTTCCAACCCCAACCCCTGGCCTGCCGTTCTCTTTCGAGACCGTGCGGGCAGAGACACGATCGCAACCCGTGACTGAGCAATCATGACGGTAAGCGCGCAGGCGTCCCACCGCACGATAACCGGAACAATTGCCGCGCGTGTCAGCGCGGGTCGGCTCGCCGAGGTCTCAGGTCTCGTCGGCGCTGTCGGCGGGGAGCTGGAAGGTGAATTCGTGGTCGCAGATCCGCACGCGGTCGCCGTCCTGCAGCGTGGCGGCGGCGTGGATGCGTCGATCCTGGACGTGCACGCCGTTCGAGGACCGCAGGTCGTCGATGATGTAGCTGCTTCCGGTGTCGACGATGACGGCATGGTGACGGCTGACTTTGGGGGAGTCGAGCACGATGTCGTTGTCGCTAAGCCGCCCAATGGTTGTCGATCCTTGGAGCGGATAACTGCGCCCCGTCACCTCGTGCAGGTAGGCGACCGCCTTCTTGTCGGTCGGGTAGTGCTCGAGCACGGTGATCGCGACGGCCGCGGTCGTCATGGCGTTTTTCTTCACGTCCAGCGGCTCTTGACGCAGGATCTGGTCGTTGAGGGCGCGCAGATTCTGGCCGGGGTCGATGCCGAGGTCGTCGGCCAGCGATTTCTGCACGCGCCGGTAGGCCGCCAGCGCGTCGGATTGACGGTCGGTGAGGTAGTAGGCGGTCATCAACTGAGCCCACAGCTGCTCGCGGTAGGGATGTTCGGCCGTCAGGGCTTCCAGTTCGGTGATCACGGTAAAGGCACGCCCGCAGGCGATTTCGGCCTCGGCCTGCGCGGTGTGGGCCAGGATCTTCTCCTCGACGAGGGAAGTGGTGAAGGCGTCGACGAACCGAAAACCGTCCAGGTCCTCGAGCACCGGGCCGCGCCATTCGGCCAGGGCCGCCGACAGGTGCTGACTGGCCTGCTCGAATCGGCCGGCGGCCGCGGCCTGCACGCCGGCGTTCTTTTCGGCGATGAACCGGCCGAGATCGCAATGGTCGTTGGAGATGTTGAGCCGGTACCCCGGTGGTGCCGCGACCAGCACCGCGCGCGGGTCGACGCCGGCCCCGGTCAGCAGCTTGCGCAGGTTGGACACGTAGGAGTGGATGCTGGCCCGTGCCCCCGACGGTGGCGACTCGTCCCATAAGGCGGTGATGAGCCGGTCGACGCCGACCGGGTTGTTGCGGTTCATCAGCAGCATGGCCAGCACCGCCCGCTGTTTGGGTGTGCCCAACGGCACCAGGGTGCCGCCAACGCTCATCTCCAACGGTCCGAGCAGACCGAATTGAAGATCGTCGTCCGCCATCCCGCCTACCAGCCTTTCCGCGTCCGCGGCGTCGGATGTCCTGAGCTCACCATTGTGATTGTGACGGCAAGCCGGCAGATTCGTTACGAATCCCGACAAACCGGCCAGCTCCGGCGGCATGTCGTCCCAACTATCAGCCCGCAACGGCACTCGGCGCGATGCCGGGCCTGAAATGCGTTCGTACCCAGCACGATAATCGGTGCGTCGCACGAATTGACTTGCGCCGTCGTCACATATCGGTCGACGGGCGGGCGCCGGCGGAGTCCGGCGCCCCACGGCTCAGGCGGGCTGACCGGAGAATTGCGGGCAGTAGGCCTGGGTCGCCGCCATGACCACGTGCGCCGCCTGCGGCGGAGTCAGGCTGGTGTGCCGAAAGATCTGGACGGTAACCGCCATCGGCGTGTGGCCTGCGGCCAGTTCGGTGCACACCTGGTGGCCCGTCTGCACGGCGGCCTGGGTCGACGGGAAAGACACGCCGAGGCTTTGCATCTGGCTCAGGAATGCCTCGTCGGCGGTCTGCACTGCGCTGGCGGCGGCGGTGCCGGCGAAGCCAAGGGCGGCGAACCCCACGGCGGCGGTGCCGATTGCGGTGGTGGCCATCTTCGTGATGCGGCGTGAAAACATTGCTGCCACCCCTTTCAGGTGCGTTATTGAGTAGGACGATCCCAGGGTCTCGTTTGTTCCTTGGTGTCTTCTCAATAACTTCTTGGTAGCGATCGCGGGCGCTTATCAATGCGCGCGCCAGACGCGCGGCATTACGCCTGTGTCATCGCGTAATACGCGCCGCGCCGGGCCAGCAGGTCGGCATGATTGCCCTGTTCGACGATCCGGCCGGCCTCGACCACCACGATGCGGTCGGCGTCGCGGATGGTCGAAAGTCGGTGCGCGATAATGAAACTCGTGCGATCGCGGCGCAGCTCGCACATCGCGTGCTGAATGAGGGCCTCGGTGCGGGTATCGACCGAGCTGGTCGCCTCGTCCAGGATCAACAACTGCGGGCGGGCAAGGAACGCGCGCGCGATCGTGATGAGTTGCTTCTCGCCGGCGCTGATGTTGCCTCCGTCACCGCTGATCCGGGTCTGGTAGCCGGCCGGCAACGTCCGGACAAACCGGTCGACGTAGGCGGCCTTGGCGGCTTCGAGCACCTCGTCCTCGCCGGCGTCGGGACGTCCATAGGCGATGTTCTCCGCGATCGTCCCCTCGAAAAGCCAGGTGTCCTGCAGCACCATGCCGATGCGCGACCGCAGCGACCGGCGGTCCAGCGTGCTGATGTCGACACCGTCGAGCAGGATCTGGCCCGCGTCGACGTCGTAGAACCGCATCAGCAGGTTCACCAGCGTGGTTTTGCCCGCTCCGGTCGGTCCGACGATCGCCACCGTGCTGCCCGGTTCGGCCACCATCGACAGGTCTTCGATCACCGGGGTGCCCGGGCGGTACGAGAAGCTCACGTGGGCGAATTCGACGCGCCCACGAGGCTGCGGGGAGGAGTCGGCCGGGACCGGATCCGGCGCTTCCTCGGGTTCGTCGAGCAGCGCGAAGATGCGCTCGGCGCTGGCCACCCCGGACTGCAGGGTGTTGTACATGCCGGCGAGCTGGCTCAGCGGTGAGTTGAACTGCCGCACATATTGAATGAACGCCTGGATATTGCCCAGGGTGATGTGGCCGGTGGCGACCTGCAGGCCGCCCACCACCGCGACGGCGACGTAACCGAGGTTGCCGATGAACGTCGTCGCCGGTGCCACCAGCCCGGAGAGGAATTGAGCGCCGAAGCTGGCCCGGTAGACGTCGTCGTTGAGGGTGCGGAACTGCTCGCGCGCCGCCGCCTGGTGGCCGAACGTCGTGACGACCGTGAAACCGCTGTAGGTCTCCTCGATGTGGGCGTTCAGGCGCCCGATGCTGGTCCACTGCGCGACGAACAGGCGGTGCGAACGTCGCGCGATAGCGCGCGTCGCCAACAGCGACAGCGGCACCGTCAGCACGGTGATCATCACCAGCAGCGGCGAGATGGACAGCATCATCGCCAGCACCGCCACCACGGTCAGAACCGACGTCAGCAGCTGGCTGATCGTCATCGCCAGCGACGATTGGATGTTGTCGACGTCGTTGGTGACCCGGCTCAGCACCTCGCCACGCTGGCGTCGGTCGAAGTAGGACAGCGGCAGCCGATGGATTTTGTCCTCGACATCGGAACGCAGAGCCACCATGGTGCGCTGCACGGTGACGTTGAGCAGCCGGGCCTGCATCCACATCAGCAGCGCGGAAGCGAGATAGAGGGTCAGCGCCAGCGCCAGCGTTCGTGCGACCGCCCCGAAGTCCACGCCCTGCCCCGGCGTCACGTTCATCCCGGACAACAAGTCGGCGAAGGTGTCGGCGCCTCGGCCCCGTGCGGCCGCGACGGCCTGGGTCTTGGTCATTCCGGCGGGCAGCTGGCGCCCGATGACACCGTTGAACAGCAAATCGGTGGCGTGGCCCAGGATTCGCGGGACGACCACCCCGATGGCCGTGCCGGTGACACCCAGCGCGATGACCGCGATGCACAGCTGTCGTTGCGGCGCAAGCCGTTTCACCAGGCGGGCGGCCGAACCCCAGAAGTCACGAGAACGGGTTGCGGGGGCCTGCGGGTTGGCGGCCCGGGTGGCCGCGGGGGTCACGGCGTGCCCCCGACTCGACCGGATCGCACGGCGCCGACGGACTGCGAGTCGGCGAATTCGGCGTAGGCGGTGCAATCGGCCAGCAGCGATTCGTGAGTGCCGGCGCCCACCAGATTGCCGTTGTCGATCACGATCACCTGGTCGGCTGTGGACGCGATCGAAATCCGTTGTGTGACAACGATGACGGTGGCGTCCCGGGCAGCATCCCGGAGCGAGGCACGCACCCGCGCGTCGGTGCGCGCGTCGAGCGCGGCGAAGGAGTCGTCGAACAAATAGATGGCCGGGCGGCGGATGACCGCCCGGGCGATGGCGATTCGCTGCCGCTGCCCGCCGGAGAAATTGACGCCACCTTGGGCCACCCGCATCTGCAACCCGTCATCGTGGGCCCGCACGAAATCGTCGGCGCCGGCCACCCGCAACGCCTCCCACATCTGTTCGTCGGTAAGCACTTGGTGCGGGGCGGCGCCATAGCGCAGGTTGTCCGCGACCGTCCCGGAGAACAGGTAGCCGCGCTGGGGGACCAGTCCGATCGCCGACCACAGCCGCTCGGTCTGGTAATCGCGGACGTCGATGCCGTCGACCGAGACGGACCCGCCGGTCACGTCGTAGAGCCGGCAGATCAGCGACACCAGCGTCGACTTTCCCGAGCCGGTGCTGCCGACGACGGCGGTGGTGGTTCCGGGCAGCGCGGTCAGCGAAATGTCCTGCAGCACAGGGCGGTCGGCGCCCGGATAGGTGAATGTCGCGCCGTCCAGGCGCACCGCTCCGGTGATGGCGCCGCGCGGGGACCGCGGGTTCGGGGGATCGGTGACCGCCGGGCGGGTGGCGAGCACCTCGGTGATCCGCTCGGCGCACACCGAGGCGCGCGGCAACACCACCAGCGTCATCGTCGCCATCAGCACCGCCATCAGGATCTGGGTGAAGTACGCCAGGAAGGCGGTCAGCGAACCGACCTGCATCTGGCCGCGGTCGATGCGCAACCCACCGAACCAGATCAGCGCGACGCTGGACACGTTGATGGTCAGCGTGGTCACCGGCAGCATCAACGCTTGCCAGTTGCCCGCGGTCAGTGCGGTGTTCGACAGGGCGGTGTTGGCGCGGGCGAAGCGGTCACGTTCGAAACCTTCCCGGGCGAACGCGCGGACCACCCGGACGCCGGCCAGCTGGTCGCGCATCACCCGATTGATACCGTCGATCAGGCCTTGCATGCGGCGGAACAGGGGCAGCATGTGCGACATCACCCAGTAGTTGGCCACCGCCATGATCGGCACGCTGACCAGCAGCAGCCACGTCAGCGCGGCCTCCTGGCGGATGGCCATGACAATCCCGCCGAGGCACATGATCGGGGCCGTCACCAGCACGGTGCCGCTGATCTGGACCAGGTACTGGATTTGCCGCACGTCATTGGTGCTGCGCGTGAGCAGCGTCGGCGCTCCGAACCGGGCGGTCTCGCGTTCGGAAAAGGTGGTGACGTGCTCGAACATGGCGGCGCGCAGGTCGCGGCCGAAGCCCATACCGGTGCGCGAGCCGAAATAGATCGCCCCGATCGAGCACAGCACCTGCACCGCGGTGACCCCGAGCATGACCATGCCCAGCCGGACGATCGTGGTGGTGTCGCCCTTGGCGACGCCCTCGTCGATGATGGCGGCGTTGACGGTCGGCAGATATAGCGACGCGAGGTTGCCGATCAGCTGCAGCACCATCAGCACCGCCACCAGCCGTCGGTACGGCTGGATGTACTGGCGCAGCAGTGCCAGGAGCATGGGGTAACTGTCGCATACCGTCCCCGCCAACCGCCGGACGGTCAAGGTCGGCACCCCACTTGTTTGCGGCCCCGAAATACCTGCTCAGGCGCGTCGGTGGTTGACCCGCTGGGCTGCCGCTACAGTGCATCGTGTGGACCAGCAGCGGGCGGAACGGAAGCAGGGTAGCGGTGCGGCGTAGCACGAGGGCGCTGGCTCTCGTGGCGTCAGCATTGACGATCCTGATCCCCGCGGCTGCGGGCTGCTCCGATTCCGGCGGCAACAAACCGGGCGCGACGGCCTCGTCGACGCCGCAGAACGGCCAGGGCAACCACGGTGCGATGTTCCCGCAGTGCGGCGGCATCAGCGACCAGACCGTGGCGGAGCTCACCAAGGTCACCGGGTTGATCAACACCGCCCGCAACTCCGTCGGGTGCCAGTGGCTCGCCGGGGGCGGCATCCTGGGGCCGCACTTCTCCTTCTCCTGGTATCGCGGCAGCCCGATCGGTCGGGAGCGCAAGACCGAGGAACTTTCGCGTGCCAGCGTCGATGACATCAACATCGACGGCCACGGCGGTTTCATCGCCGTCGGCAACGAGCCCAATCTGGGCGACTCGCTGTGCGAGGTGGGCATCCAGTTCTCCGACGACTTCATCGAGTGGTCAATCAGTTTCAGCCAGAAGCCGTTCCCGCCGCCGTGCGACATCGCGAAGGAACTGGCTCGTCAGTCGATTGCGAATTCGAAATGATGGCCTCGACGCGCGCGGGATCGCGCGGCAGAATGAGCGCCCGCCTCGCCGTGGCCGTGCTGATCGCGGCGCTGTTGGTGGTGACGGGCTGTTCCCGCTCGATCGGGGGCAACGCGGTCAAGGCGGGTGGCAATGTGCCCCGCAACAACAACTCTCAGCAGCAGTATCCGAACCTGCTCAAGGAGTGTGAGGTCTTGACCAGCGACATCCTGGCCAAGACGGTGGGCGCCGACCCGCTCGACATCCAGAGCACATTCGTCGGCGCGATCTGCCGCTGGCAGGCGGCCAACCCGGCCGGCCTGATCGACATCACCCGGTTCTGGTTCGAGCAGGGCAGCCTGTCCAACGAACGCAAGGTCGCGGAGTTCTTGAAGTACAAGGTCGAGACGCGTTCGATCGCCGGCATCGACTCGATCGTGATGCGGCCCGACGACGCGAACGGCGCGTGCGGCGTGGCCAGCGATGCCGCCGGGGTGGTCGGCTGGTGGGTCAACCCGCAGGCGCCGGGCATCGACGCGTGCGGTCAGGCCATCAAGCTGATGGAGCTGACGCTGGCCACGAACTCCTGATCGGGCAATCGGACTAGCGCGGCACCTCGAAGCCGATCAGCGTGGCCACGCCGAGTTCCACGTCTTTCCACGCGCCCGGCACGGTGAGCACCGCGATCGCCGACGTGGGGAACTTGGCCGAAATCCTTTCGGCGGCACCGACGTTCGTGTTCCTCGCACCGCTGAGCCCCAGCGCCAGGGCCGACATCGTCGGTTCGTGCCCGATGACCAGCAGCGTGCCGACGGCGTCGTCCACCGTGTTGATCTCGTCGATCAACGTGCCGGGGGTGCTGGCGTAGAGGCGCTCGCTGTATCGCACCGGCGCGTCGATGCCGGTGTTGAGCAACGTCTCCCGGGTGCGTGTCGCCGTGGAACACAGCACGCCGTCGATGGGCGGCGCATTGGTGCGCATCCAGTCGCCGGCCAGTCCGGCCTGCCTGATTCCCCGCGGCGCCAACGGCCGGTCGTGGTCGGCGACGCCGGGCGGGTAATCGGACTTCGCGTGCCGCATCAACAGCAAGGTGCGCCGGCCAGTCACGAGCAATCAGATTAATCAGTGCGGCACGCGGTCGTCATCCCCGTCGCCGTCGCGCAGTTTTTCGGGGTGGTGGGAGGTGTGGGTTGGCAGACGACGGGGCCGAGCTCGGCTGCACCCGGTAGGCATAGCGGGGTGGAGATGGTCGGTCGACGGGCAGCACGGTCTCTGACGCCGACGGCCAGGACCGGCCGAGGGGACGAATCCTAATTCCTCTGCGAATATGTCCCGGGCGTTGTAGAACTTGGAATAGCAGTCACCCGCTCGAGGCACGCGCTGCCATTGCCGAAGCCAGAAGGCGTTACAGTGAAAGAGTCGTTGCGCACGGGAATTCGATTACTTGTGGCACCGGGAGTTACCTTCTGGGTGATCCTCAATTCGCCGGCAGCCTGGGCCGGGCCGGGCGGCAACCTTCCGGGCCCCGGCGTGTGCGACTATCCCGGTGTTGGCGGAAGTACCTTCGAGGCGGGAGCCACGACGTACTACTGCGATTTTCCTACCGAAGAGAACAGCACGCACTGGCACTGCGAATACGGCGGATGGAACATGGGCGGTCCAGGTGGCAACGCCCCCATCGGTGGAAGTTTCATGGGTTTCGGGTTGACCATTCCCGCAGGCGATTTCGGGGGTGCTTCCGGTAGCTGTTCATGGCGCTGGCCGGACAACACGATCGGCCCTGCACCGAATCCGCCGGGCGCGTGGAAGAACTATCTGGTGCCCAAGCCGCCACCGCCCGAACACCGGGCACCCCCGCCTCCATCGGCTGAGCCAGAGTCCGGGCCACCACCAACCATGAATCCGAATCCCGGCGATGAGCCACAGACGCCGGCCTACACCAACCCGGCGTTTCCGAATCCCGGCAGGCCGGTGAACCCGCCAAGTTAGCTTGGGTCGCAGCCATCTCCTACGTCGCTTTCCCCACCTTCACCGTGCCGATCTGAAGGCATTGCGGCAGTTCCCACGTACCGAGACTGACCGCACCGGCTTGTGCAGGTCTTCTGGTCTAGATTCACACTGGCGCAACTCATCTGCGGCACGGTCGCCAGGGTTTCTGACCGCGGGCTCGAGTCGGTGTCGGCCCGGATTCGACCCGCCGATCGACAACCCCAGGACCTGGCCGGATTTCTCACACCAAGACCTGCCGATCGAGGTCCCGCGTCTTGTCGGTGCGCAGACCTAAACTCGCGATGCCCCGGTAAACACGCACTTCGAAAGGGGGTCGCCGGCATGCGATTCCTGCACACCGCCGACTGGCAGCTGGGCATGACCCGGCACTTCCTCGCCGGTGACGCGCAGCCGCGCTATTCGGCGGCCCGCCGCGACGCGGTTGCCGGTCTGGGCGCGTTGGCGGCAGAGGTCGGCGCCGAGTTCGTCGTCGTGTCGGGCGACGTCTTCGAACACAATCAGCTTCCCCCAAAGGTCATCGGACAGTCCCTGGAAGCCATGCGCGCCATCGGGATTCCGGTCTACCTGTTGCCCGGAAACCACGATCCCTTAGACGCCTCGTCGGTGTACACCAGCGCGCTGTTCGCCGCCGAGCGCCCCGACAACGTGACGGTGCTCGACCAGGCCGGCCCGCATCGGGTGCGTCCCGGACTGGAGATCGTCGCCGCGCCGTGGCGATCGAAGGTGCCGACCACCGACCTGGTCGCCGACGTCCTCGACGAACTGCCCGCCGCCGCGGTCACCCGGATCCTGGTGGCGCACGGTGGGGTGGACATCCTGGATCCCGATCGGGACAAGCCCTCGCTGATCCGGCTCGCCACAGTCGACGACGCGCTGTCCCGCGGCGCGGTGCACTACGTGGCGCTGGGGGACAAGCACTCACTCACCCAGGTCGGCGGCAGCGGCCGGGTGTGGTACTCCGGCTCCCCGGAAGTCACCAATTTCGACGACGTGGAATCCGACCCCGGCCACGTCCTGATCGTCGACATCGACGAGGCCGACCCGCGGCGGGCGGTGTCCGTGACGCCGCGACGCGTCGGAAGCTGGCGGTTCGTCACCATGCACCGACAGGTCGACACCAGCCGAGACATCGCCGATCTCGACCTGAACCTCGACCTGATGACCGAGAAGGACCGGACCGTGGTGCGCCTGGCGCTGACCGGGTCGCTGACGGTCACCGACCGCGCCGCGCTGGACGCCTGCCTGGACAAATACGCACGGCTGTTCGCGTGGCTGGGCCTCTGGGAACGTCACACCGACCTGGCGGTGATCCCGGCCGACGGCGAATTCAGCGATCTCGGCATCGGAGGTTTCGCCGCCGCGGCGGTCGAAGAGCTGGTGGCGACGGCCCGCGAGGAGGACTCCGCGACCGCCGTCGACGCGCAGGCGGCGCTGGCGCTGTTGCTGCGCCTCACCGACCGGGGCGCGGCGTGAAGCTGCACCGGCTGATCCTGACCAACTACCGCGGGATTTCGCACCGGGAAATCGAATTCCCCGATCATGGGGTCGTGGTGGTGTGCGGCGCCAACGAAATCGGCAAGTCGTCGATGATCGAAGCCCTGGACCTGTTGTTGGAGGCCCGCGACCGCTCGACGAAGAAGGAAGTCAAACAGGTCAAGCCGACCCACAGCGACGTGGGCTCCGAGGTATCCGCCGAAATCAGTTGCGGTCCTTACCGATTCGTCTATCGTAAGCGTTTTCACAAGAAGTGCGAGACAGAGCTGACGGTGGTCCGGCCCTGCCGCGAACAACTGACCGGCGACGAAGCCCACGAACGGGTCCGGGCGATGCTGGCCGAGACGGTGGACAGCGACCTGTGGCACGCCCAGCGGGTGCTGCAGTCGGCGTCGACCGCCGCGGTCGATCTGTCCGGCTGCGACGCGCTCTCCCGCGCGCTCGATGTCGCCGCAGGCGATAGCGGCGGGCTGTGCGGCACCGAGCCATTGCTCATCGAACGCATCGACGCCGAATACGGGCGTTACTTCACCCCGACCGGACGCCCGACGGGGGAGTGGGCCGCCGCGATCACCCGGCTGGCCGACGCCGAGGCCGCGGTCGCCGAGTGCGCGGCGGCGGTCGCCGAGGTCGACGAGCGGGTGGCGCGCCACGCCGTGTTGACCCAGCAGGTCGCCGACTTCTCCCAGCGGCGGATCGCCGCCCGCCCCCGGGTGGCCGCGGCGCAGGAAGCCGCCGACAAGGTCGCGGCGCTCACCGCGCAGCGGCGCGAGGCCCAGCTGGTCGCCGACGCCGCGGTCGCCACCGCCGCCGCGGCGGGC
Source organism: Mycobacterium sp. NGS33 (assembly GCF_059812885.1). Classification (NCBI taxonomy): domain Bacteria; kingdom Bacillati; phylum Actinomycetota; class Actinomycetes; order Mycobacteriales; family Mycobacteriaceae; genus Mycobacterium; species Mycobacterium sp. NGS33. The sequence continues at coordinate 457,107 of NZ_JCALDN010000002.1, forward strand.
GGCGCCCATGCCGCACGCCGGCAACTGCTCACCGAAATCGACACGCGCGCAGGGGCTGTCGCCGACACGCAAACGCAGGCCGAAGAAGCGGCCGCTGCGCACGCCGCGGCGCAGGCGGAGGGCGAAGCGTCCGACGCCGCGCTGCAGCAGGCCACCGAGGCCCTCGCCGAGCTGCACCGCCGGGCCGACTCCGCGCGGTGCACGGTCGACCAGCTCGCCCACCGCGAGGAGGCCGACCGGTTGACCGCCAGGCTGGCCAAGATCGACGCCATCGAGCGGGATCGCGAGCGGATCGGCGCCGAGCTCACCACCATCGCGGTCAGCGAGGCGGTGCTGCGACGCATCGAGGATGCCGCGGCCGCCGTCGACCGCACCGGCGACCAGCTGGCCCTGACCTCGGCGGCCATCGAATTCACCGCCGCCGCGGACATTCAGCTCATCGTCGGCGGACAGCAGGTCTCGCTGCCCGCCGGGCAGAGCTGGTCGGCCACCGCCGCCGGACCGACCGAGGTCGAGGTCCCCGGCGTCCTGACCGCCCGGGTCACACCGGGTGTGACCACGCTGGACGTACACGCCAAACATGCTGCGGCGCAAGACGAGTTGATTGCGGCGCTGGCGGCCGGAGAGGTGCCCGACCTCGCCGCCGCACGGTCCGCCGATCAGCGTCGCCGCGAGCTGCAGAGCACCCGTGACCAGCTCAGCGCCACTCTGGCCGGCCTGTGTGGTGACGAGCGGATCGACGAGTTGCGCTCGCGGCTCACCCAGCTGCGCGCCGAGAACCCCGCTGACGCCGACGCCGTTCCTGCGGATATCAGCGCCGCCCGCGCCGAACTCGCCGCGGTGCTTCAGGCCCGCGATGCCGCGTCGAGCGAATGCGAGGCCCGCCGTCAGGCGGCGGCCACAGCCTCCGCCAGGCTCGCCGAGTTATCCACGCGGGCAACGGTTCTCCAGAACACCCTGGCGACCCAGCGCGCCGAGCTCAACGCCGCCACCGGCCGGCTGGCCACCGAGCGGGCGTCAGCCGGCGATGCGGAACTCGCATCCTCGGCAGACGCGGCGCAGCGCGCGGCGCTGGCCGCGCAACAACGCGTCACCGAAGTCGCCGAAGCGCTGGCCGCGGCCATACCCGACGCGGTCGCCCGCGAATTGGCCGATGCCACTAAGGAAGCCGACTCGCTGCGCGAGCGCTACGAAGAAGCCGCCCGCGCATTGCGTGAGATCACGATAGAACTCTCGGTATTCGGCGGCGAGGGTCGCCAAGGCAAGCTCGACGCCGCGCAGACGGAGCGCGAACACGCCGCCAGCGAGCACACCCAGGTGGGTGGCCGCGCGCGCGCCGCGCAACTGCTGCGCTCGGTCATGACGCGGCATCGCGACACCACCCGGCGGCGTTACGTCGAGCCCTATCGGGCGGAACTGCAGCGGCTCGGCCGTCCGGTCTTCGGCCCCAGCTTCGAGGTCGACATCGACAGCGACTTGTGCATCCGTAGCCGCACACTGAACGGCATCACGGTGCCGTACGAATCGCTGTCCGGCGGGGCCAAGGAGCAGCTCGGCATCCTGGCCCGACTGGCCGGCGCGGCCCTGGTCGCCAAGGAGGACGCCGTCCCGGTGGTGGTCGACGACGCGCTCGGTTTCACCGACCCGGACCGCTTGACCAAGATGGGCGAGCTCTTCGACACCGTGGGAACCCACGGGCAGGTGATCGTGCTGACCTGCAGCCCCGACCGCTACGACGGGGTCAAGGGCGCGCACCGCATCGATCTCAGCGCCTAGCCCTGGCGGCGCGGCCGCGGCCGATAGTGCAGGTCAGTGCGATTCGGCGCCCATGCCGGCGCCTCGCCTGCAGAATGGGAACATGGTGGGCCCACGCGAATGACGATGACCGCGAAGCGCAGCCGGGTGCAGCAGAAGCTGGCGGAACTGCCCGGCGTGCGACCCGTGCGCCGGCCGATCTCACCGCACAGCGCCGAAGAGTTCGATCTGTACTACGTGCGCGCCGGACGCAAGTCCTCCTGTCCGGTGGTGATCATCCCCGGCGGTCCGGGCGTGGCGTCGGTGCAGATGTACAGGGGGCTGCGGCGGCGCGCCGCGGCGGCCGGCCTCGATGTCATCATGATCGAACACCGCGGGGTGGGGATGTCGCGGCACGACGATGCGGGCGCCGACCTGCCCCCGCAATCGATGACCGTGAACCAGGTGGTCGACGACGTGGCCGCGGTCCTCGACGACGCGCAAGCGGAATCCGCCGTCATCTACGGCGCCTCGTACGGCACCTATATCGCCGCCGGCGTCGGGGTGCGCCATCCGCAGCGGGTGCTAGGCATGGCGCTCGATTCGCCGTTGCTGTCCCGGCACGACATCGTGATCGTGCGCCGCGCGATTCGCCGGCTGCTGCTGAAGGGGGACAGCCCCGAAACCGCCTCGGTGGCACCCAAAATGCGCAAGCTGGTCGACGCCGGGGTCATGGACGCCGCGGCGACACAGGTCGTGGCGACGATTTACGGTTACGGCGGGGCCGACCTGCTCGAGCGGCAACTCGACCTGCTACTCGATGGCCGAAAGCTGTTGTGGTGGGCGCTGTCCCGGTTCACCACCCTGGGCAACCTGCCGTATCGCTACGAGGAAGACCTGGTGAGCCGCATCGCCTTCCGCGAACTGGACTACGCGGCCGAACCCGACGGCCTGCCGCTCGACCCTGCCGTCGCCGAAAGCAAAACCCGCACGCAGCGAGTGACCTTCGAGGACGAGCCCTATGACCTGCCGGCCGAAATGCCGAATTTCGACTGGCCCACCGCGGTGGTTTCCGGTGGTCGGGATCTGATCACCCCGCCGGCGGTCGCCCGGCGCGTGGCGTCGCTGCTGCCCAACGCGGTGCTGTTGAGCCTGCCGAGCATGGCGCACAGCGCGTTGGACTTCCGGGAGCCCGTCGCGCTCGCCACCGCCGATGCGGTTCGGCGCGGTGACCTCAAAGGGCTTGCCGCACAGGCGCCGGCGCTGGACGCGCTTCCGCCGCGCCCCGAGGTACGGCTGCTGTGGAAGGCGCTCGCAGCGGCGGCCGTCGCCGAGGGTGCGCTGCCGATCCCGAATCGGCTACGGCGGCGGCTCAATTCCGGGTGAACCCGATCGCGGTGTAGTCGAGGTCGGCGAGGCCGGCCGCGCCGAAGTTGGCCAGCGTGCTGCGCACCGCCACATCCCCGGGCGACTGCGTCAGCGGGAGGCTGAATCCCTCGGCCCAGATGAGCTTGTCGAGATCGTTGGCCAGCGCCCGCGCCTTGGCCGGGTCGAGTTCTTCCAGGGTGGCTTCGATGGCGGCGTCGATTTGCTCGCTGCCGATCTTGCCGAAATTGCTTTCCCCGTCCGACTTGTAGATCTGGGTCAGCGCCGAGAGCGGGAAGGCGTCTCCGAGCCAACCGAACTGGGCCATATCGAACGCCCCGACGTTGATGTAGTTGGTGAAAAAGCCGTTGCCGGAACGGGAGACGAGCTCGAGCCTGACCCCGATCTGGGCGAGGCTGTGCTGGGCGATCTGGGCGAATTGCCGGCTGCCCTGGGCGTCGTAGAACAAATCGCGGATGACCAGCTGCCGGCCGTCCTTCTCCCGGAACTGGCCGTTGCGCTTCCAGCCCAACGCGTCGAGTTCCCGGCCGGCCGCGGCCGGGTCGTAGGGAACGACGGAGCTGTTGTCCTGATAACCCTGCTGCCCGGCGACATAGATGTGGTTGCCCAGCGCCACCGGGCTACTGGTCAGCCCGTATTGGACGACCTTGGCGATGGTCTGCCGATCGATCCCCTTTGCCACCGCGACGCGCAGCGCCTTGTCGGACAAAATCGAGCCCGGCGCGCCGTTGAAGGTGAAGTGAGACCACGCCGGTGCGGGCGCGCGGAGGATCGAAATCCCCTTTGTGCGCTGTGCGATGGTCAGCTGATCGAGGCTGCCGACCCCGGTGGCGTCGATGGTGTTGTTCTGCAGCGCCGGTAGCCGCGCGGCATCGTCGAGCACCAGATAGGTGATGGTGTCCAGGCGGGCCCGCGTGCCCCACCATTTCGGGTTGCGGCGCAACACGATCCGCTGGGTGGTGCGATCCAGCGACGAGACGACGAACGGTCCGGCCGACGGGCCGGGGGCCTCCAGCTGGCCCTTGTTGAACGCCTCCGGGGTGGCGGTCACGCTCTTGGGCAGCAACATTCCGTTGCCGGCGAACATGCCGCGCCATTCGGCGTAGGGCCTGGCGAAGGTCATGATGGCCTGCCGATCGTCGACGCCGCGGGTCACCGAGGCGACGCGGTCGGCACCGCTGGGTCCGGCGATCTCGAACCTCTTGTCGGTTCCGCTGAGGGCGTGGATTTGGCTGGCGATGTCCTCCCAGGTGATCGGCGTGCCGTCGGACCACACCGCCTTGGGGTTGATCGTGTACGTAACCACCTGTGGCGCAGTGCCGGTGAGCTCGATGCTGGTGAAGTAATCGGTGTCGACCGTCGTGGAGCCGTCCGGCCCGATGACGAAGGCCCGCGGCAGGGTGGCCTTCATCATCGCGGAGACGTCGGCCGAATTGCCGTCGATGTGCAAAATGTTGAAGTTCGGCGGGAAGTCGGTGAGCGCCAGTCGCAGGTCACCGCCGTCTTGCAGGGTGGCCGGATCGCGCGGATTGACGTCGCTCGTCGAGCCGATCTGCGCGTTCTGGCCCGTTTCGGGAATGAGGCTGACGGCCGGCGAGCAGCCTGGCAACGCCAGCGTCATCGCGAGGAACACCGCCGCGAGGCGGGCTCCCCGGCGCGTTACGACCACGCGGCTAGGCACGTCTGTTCGGATCCGGTTGCGGCACCGCGCTCAGCAGCCGCCGGGTGTATTCGTGTTGCGGATCGGCGAAGACCTGCCGGCTGTCGCCCTGCTCCACGATCGCGCCGGCGTACATCACCACGACGTCGTGCGCGAGGTGTTTGACGACAGAAAGATCATGGGAGACAAACAGATAGGACAGGCCGAACCGCTCTTGCAGGTCCAGCAGCAGGTTGATGATCCCGGCCTGGATGGACACGTCGAGCGCGGAGACCGGTTCGTCGAGCGCCAGGATCTTCGGTTGCAGTGCCAGCGCGCGGGCGATGCCGATGCGTTGCTTCTGCCCGCCGGAGAATTCGGCGGGGTAGCGGACCGCGTCGGCGCGGCGCAGCCCCACGATGTCCAGCAGCTCGGCGACGCGCGCGTTGGTGCTGCTCTTGTCGAACCCGTTGGCCCGCAAGGGTTCCGCGAGGAGCTCGAACACCGGTAGTCGCGGGTCCAGTGAGGCGACCGGGTCTTGGAACACGACCTGGATGTCGCGCCGCAGCGATCGCCGGCGCGCCGCGCTCAACGTGGTGACATCGGTGCCGAGCACTTCGATCGAACCCGATTGGGGCCCGGTGAGTTCCAGGATCTCGTGCAAGGTGGTCGACTTGCCCGACCCGGACTCGCCGACGATGCCCAGGGTGCGGCCCTGCCGCAGCTCGAAACTGACGCCGTCGACGGCGCGGACCTCACCGGCGCTGCGGCGCCACACTCCCTTGGTCAGCCGGTAGGTCTTGGTCAGGTCGCGCACCGCGACGACCACCGAGTTGTCCCCCGATTGCACTTGGTGGGCTTCGGTGCTCACGCCGTAGATGTCCCCGGCACTGCGGCCGGCGACGAGCTCGGTGCGGATGCAGGCCGCCCGGTGATCGGTGCCGACGGGAACCAATTGTGGCTCCTCGAGCCGGCATTCGTCGATGGCCAGCGGGCAGCGCGGCGCGAACGGGCAACCGGGATCCAGGCCCGCGAGCGACGGCGGCGCGCCGGGGATCGGCACCAGCCTGGTGCCTTGGGCGGCGTCGAGCCGCGGCACCGAACCCAGCAACCCGACGGTGTAGGGCATGCGCCGGCCCCGGTAAAGCGTTGTGACATCGGCGGATTCGACCACCCGGCCGGCATACATCACCAGCGCCCGGTCGGCGAACTCGGCGACCACACCGAGGTCATGGGTGATGATGAGCACTCCGGCGCCGGTGATGTCGCGGGCCGTCTTGAGCACCTCGAGGATCTGCGCCTGCACCGTGACATCCAGCGCGGTGGTCGGCTCGTCGCAGATCAACAGGTCGGGGTCGTTGGCGATCGCGATCGCGATGACCACCCGTTGCCGCTCGCCGCCGGACAGCTCATGGGGGAACGCGCGGGCGCGTCGCTCCGGCTGGGCGATTCCCACCAGCTCGAGCAGTTCCACCGCCCGCCGGCGGGCGGCCTCCTTGCCCAGCCGCGGCTGATGGATCTCGATCGCCTCGGCGATCTGGTCACCGACGGTATAGACCGGCGTCAGCGCCGACATCGGATCCTGGAACACCATGCCGACCGTCTTGCCGCGAAACCGCGACATGGCGTCGTCGCCGAGGCCAAGCAGTTCGGTGCCGTGCAACCGGACCGAGCCGCGCACACGCGCGTATTCGGGCAACAGGCCGATGGCCGCCATCGCCGACACGGACTTCCCCGAACCGGATTCACCGACCATGGCGACGACCTCTCCCGGTTCGATGCGGTAGCTGATGCCGCGCACCGCGGTCACGGGCGCGCTGCCGGTTCCGAAGGTGACCGCCAAGTCGGTCACCTCGAGCAGCGCGCTCATCGGCCCCCACCCCGCAACCCCGCGCTGCCGGGGTCGAGCGCGTCGCGCAGGCCGTCACCGGTCAGGTTGGCGCACACCAGAATCAGCACCAGGACACCCGCGGGAAACAGAAACACCCAGGGAAACGTGGTCGCGGATTGGGTGCCGTTGGCGATCAACGTTCCCAGCGACACGTCGGGTGGCTGGATGCCGAAGCCGAGGAAGCTCAGGCCGGTTTCGGCCAGGATGGCCGAGGCGACGTTCAGCGCGGCGTCGATGATCAGGATGGAAGCCACGTTGGGCACCACGTGGCCGAGGATGATGCGACGGCTCGATACCCCCATATACCGTGCGGCCCGGATGAATTCGCGTTCACGCAAACTCATGGTCATGCCGCGCACCATGCGTGAGCTGACCATCCACCCGAACCCGGCCAGTAGCAGCACCAGCATCAACACATTGGCCGAGTTCTTGATTCGCGGTGTCACGATGGCGATGAGGATGAAGCTGGGCACCACCAGCAGCAGGTCGACCACCCACATCAACGCCCGGTCACGCCAGCCTCCGAAATAGCCGGAGATCGACCCGACCGTGGCGGCGATGCCGGTGGAGATCACCGCGACACAGACCCCGATCAGCATCGACTTCTGCATGCCGCGCAGGATTTGCGCCAACAGGTCCTGACCCAGGGCGTTGGTGCCCAGCCAGTGCCGCGCGTTCGGCGGCTGCAACAGCGCGGTGAAATCGAGGTCGTCGTAGGAGTAGGGCAGCGCCGCGGGCAGCGCGTAGCAGCCGACGAACAACAGGACCAGCAACGTCAGCGACGCCACCGCCAATCGGTTGCGGCCAAACCGTCGCAGCACCAGGGTGCGCCGCGAGGTGAAGTCCGCGACCTCGTGACCCGAAAACCCGTGGGCGCCATCGATATTGGCCTGAGACGTCATGACACCCGCACTCGCGGATCAAGGGCCGCGTAGAACACGTCCGAGAGCAGACCGGCCAGCAACACCACAGCGCCGGAGAACAGGGTGATCGCCGCGATGATGTTGGTGTCCTGAGTCGCGATGCCCTGCACCAGCCATTCACCCATGCCGTGCCAGCCGAAGATCTTCTCCACGAACACCGCCCCGGTGACCAGGCCGGCCACCCCGTAGGCGAACAGGGTGGCCAGCGGGATCAGCGCGGTCCGCAGCCCATGCTTGACCAGCGCCCGGCGGCGGGTCAGCCCCTTGGCGCGCGCGGTGCGAATGAAGTCCTGGCCGAGGACGTCGAGCATCGCGTTGCGTTGGTATCGGCTGTAGCCGGCCGCGGCGGCCAGCGCCAGGGTGAGCGACGGCAGCACCAAGTGCCGCAGCCGGTCGAGCAGCTGCGCCCCGGCGCCGGCGGTCACCCCCGGTGAGGTCTCCCCGGTGTAGTCGAAAACGTGGATGCCCAGCGCCCAGTTCACCCGCAGCGCAGCAAGGATCAGCAGGCTGGCGATCACGAATGTCGGGGTGCTGAGCACCAGCAGCGCCACCAGGGTGACGACGCGATCGCTGAGCCGATACTGCCGAATGGCGCCCCATGCCCCGGCCGCGATGCCCAGTGCGGTGCCCGCCAGCGAACCGATGACCAGCAGGCGCAGGGTGACTCCGACGCGACGCCAGAGCGTGGTCCCGACGGGCTGCCCGGTGACGGTCTTGCCGAAGTCGCCGCGGACGGCGTGTGACGCCCAGTGCGCGTAGCGGATCGGTATCGCCTCGTCCAGGCCGAGCGTGTGGGCCTTGGCGTCGATCACGGCTTGCGGGGGCCGCGGGCTGCGCTGCAGCAGGCTGTCGAGTGGCCTGAAGGCCGCCGACGTCAGGCAAAACGTGAGAAACGATGCCAGCGCCAGCAGCACAACGTAGTTGAGCAACCGGCGTGCCAGAAACCGCGTCATGCCCGTCCGCACACCCCACGTCGCATTGGGACAGGCTATCGAGCCGGCAGCACGACGTCGCGCGTTGCGGCGTCCGGCGCGTTCGGTCGCCTTCGGATCCGGTTGATTCTCACGGGTGAATCGCGTGTGATCGGTTGTTAGGATCCACCGCGGCACCGGGCCGTGCAGCAAACAAGCGCGTTCGGGCCGAGAACTCCCAAGGAGGCTTGCGTGACGGTTACCGATGATTACCTGGCCAACAACGCCGAATATGCGAGCACCTTCGAAGGGCCACTGCCCATGCCGCCGGGCAAACATGTCGCGGTCGTCGCGTGCATGGACGCCCGCCTCGATGTCTATCGCCTCCTCGGCCTCCACGAGGGGGAGGCCCACGTCATCCGCAACGCCGGCGGGGTCGTCACCGACGACGTCGTCCGCTCGCTGGCCATCAGCCAGCGGTTGCTGGGAACGCGGGAGATCATCCTGATTCACCACACCGATTGCGGCATGCTCACCTTCACCGACGACGACTTCAAGCGCGGCATCCAGGAGGAGACGGGCATCAAACCGCCGTGGGCGGCGGAGGCGTTCCCGGATTCCGCCGAGGACGTCCGGCAGTCGTTGCGCCGCCTGGAGGCCAGCCCGTTCGTCACCAAGCACGTCTCCGCGCGCGGATTCGTGTTCGACGTGGCCACCGGCAAGCTCGACGAGGTGACGCTGTAGTCCGGTCAGCCGACCTTGTAGGTCGCCAGCGCCTTGGCCACCAGCGTCCCCTGCGGGTCGACGATCTCTGCCTCGCAGTTGACCAGCGAGCGGCCGCGCCGCAGTACCCGGCCGATGCCGATCACGTCGGTGGCCCGGGCCGGGGCCATGAAGTCCAGCGCCATGGAGACGGTCACGCCCCGCAATTCGGGTGGCGCCTGCGCTCCGCACCACGCCGCCGCCATGACGGTCAGATCGGCGAGCGTGGCAATGGCGCCGCCGTGGACCATGTCACCGATGGTCACGTTGGACGGGTCCCAGGGCAGCCGCAGCCGCACTTCGTCGTCCTCGAGCCGGTCGGCGACAATGCCCAGCTTGGCGACGAAGGGTGACTGGGGGAGGAACTGGGCGATGACGTCGCGACCGCTCGGCGTGGGTGCGCCGGCGGCTTCAGGGGTGGCGGTCATCCCTCCATGCTTTCGCAACCGTCATCGGTCGCAAAAGTGCCGACGCGCTTCGTGACGCGATGTGTCCGGTGGTGGCCGCGCGCGCCATCCGGGCCGGCGGCTCGTCGGACCCCGCGGTTGACAGCGGCAGGACGAGCTGGTCTTATATCTTGCTAAGATGCCAAACTTGGTCAGTTCTGCCAGATTTTACCAAAGGAAGCCATGACCGGTGATCTGAAGGTGGCCCCCGCCGCCGGACAGTACGAGTTGAGCCATCTGCGCTCGCTGGAGGCAGAGGCCATCCACATCATTCGTGAGGTGGCCGCGGAGTTCGAGCGGCCGGTGCTGCTGTTCTCCGGCGGCAAGGACTCCATCGTCATGCTGCACCTCGCCCTGCGCGCGTTCCGCCCCGGGCGCTTGCCGTTCCCGGTGATGCACGTCGACACCGGGCACAACTTCGACGAGGTGATCGCCACCCGCGACGAGCTGGTCGCCGAGCACGGGGTGCGCCTGGTGATCGCGTCGGTCCAGGAGGACATCGACGCCGGCCGCGTCGTCGAGCCGAAGCAGGGCCGCAACTCGATTCAGACCGTGACCCTGCTGCGCGCCATCCGGGAGAACAAGTTCGACGCCGCCTTCGGTGGGGCGCGCCGCGACGAGGAAAAGGCCCGCGCCAAGGAACGCGTCTTCAGCTTCCGCGACGAGTTCGGCCAGTGGGATCCCAAGGCGCAGCGGCCCGAGCTGTGGAACCTCTACAACGGCCGGCACCACAAGGGCGAGCACATCCGGGTGTTCCCGCTGTCCAACTGGACCGAGTTCGACATCTGGTCCTACATCGGCGCCGAGAACATCGCGCTGCCGTCGATCTATTACGCGCACCGGCGCAAGGTGTTTCGTCGCGACGGCATGCTGCTGGCGGTCGACCGCAACATGCAACCGGGCGAGGACGAGCCGGTGTTCGAGACGACCGTGCGTTTCCGCACCGTCGGCGACGTCACGTGCACCGGGTGTGTGGAATCGCAGGCAGCCACCGTGGACGAGGTCATCGCCGAAACCGCGGTGTCCCGGCTGACCGAACGCGGGGCCACCCGGGCCGACGACCGCATCTCCGAGGCGGGCATGGAAGACCGTAAACGGCAGGGATACTTCTGATGACAACGCTCTTGAGGCTCGCGACCGCGGGTTCGGTCGACGACGGCAAGTCCACCCTGATCGGTCGGCTGTTGTATGACTCCAAGGCCGTGATGGAAGACCAGTGGGCCGCGGTGGAACAGACGTCCAAGGACCGCGGACACGACTACACCGACCTGGCGCTGGTGACCGACGGCCTGCGGGCCGAACGCGAACAGGGCATCACCATCGACGTCGCCTACCGCTACTTCGCCACGCCCAAGCGGAAATTCATCATCGCCGATACCCCCGGGCACATCCAGTACACCCGCAACATGGTGACCGGCGCGTCGACCGCGCAACTGGTGATCGTGCTCGTCGATGCGCGGCACGGCCTGCTCGAGCAGTCACGCCGGCACGCCTTCCTGGCGTCTTTGCTGGGCATCCAGCACATCGTCCTGGCCGTCAACAAGATGGACCTGATCGGTTGGGACAGAGAGAAATTCGAGGCGATCCGGGACGAGTTCCATGCCTTCGCCGCACGGTTGGACGTGCACGACGTGGCCACCATTCCGCTTTCGGCGCTGCACGGCGACAACGTGGTGACCAAGTCCGACCAGACGCCATGGTACGAGGGCCCGGCGTTGCTGTCCCACCTCGAAGAGGTGTACATCGCCGGTGACCGCAACATGGTCGACGTGCGGTTCCCGGTCCAGTACGTCATCCGCCCGCACACCCGTGAACACCAGGACCACCGCAGCTACGCCGGCACGGTCGCCAGCGGGGTCATGCGTCCGGGCGATGAGGTGGTGGTGCTGCCGGTCGGCAAGCGCACCCGGATCACGGCGATCGACGGGCCGAATGGCCCGGTGGAAGAAGCCTTCCCGCCGATGGCGGTGTCGCTGACCCTGGCCGACGAGATCGACATCTCGCGCGGCGACCTGATCGCCCGCACCCACAACCAGCCCAGGGTCACCCAGCAGTTCGACGCGACCGTGTGCTGGATGGCCGACAACGCGGCGCTCGAGCCCGGCCGCGACTACGTCATCAAGCACACCACCCGGACCACGCACGCGAAGGTGACCGCGCTCGACTACCGGCTGGACGTCAACACGCTGCATCGCGACAAGACGGCAACGGCGTTGCAGCTCAACGAACTCGGCCGCATTTCGCTGCGCACCCAGGTGCCGCTGCTGCTCGACGAATACACCCGCAACTCCAGCACCGGCTCGTTCATCCTCATCGACCCGCACACCAACGGCACCGTGGCGGCCGGCATGGTGCTGCGCGACGCTTCGGCGCAAGCGGCGAGCCCGAACACCGTGCGGCACAAGTCATCCGACGTCGCCGAGGCGCGGCCTCGTGGCAAGACGGTGTGGTTTACCGGATTGTCCGGGTCCGGCAAGTCGTCGGTGGCCATGCTGGTCGAGCAAAAGCTGCTCGAAAAGGGTGCTCTGGCTTATGTTCTCGACGGTGACAACCTGCGGCACGGTCTGAACGCCGACTTGGGCTTTTCCATGGCCGACCGGGCCGAAAACCTGCGCCGGCTGGCGCACGTGGCAGCGCTGCTCGCCGACTGCGGCAACGTCGTGCTGGTGCCGGCGATCAGTCCGCTGGCCGAACAACGCGAACTGGCACGCCAAGTGCACGCCGAGGCCGGCTTCGACTTCATCGAGGTGTTCTGTGACACCCCGATCGAGGAATGCGAAAAGCGTGATCCCAAGGGCCTGTACGCCAAAGCCCGGGCGGGTGAAATCACCCAGTTCACCGGCATCGACAGCCCATATCAGGCGCCGGTGAACCCCGATCTGCGGCTGACCCCGGACGGTACCGTCGAGGAGCAGGCGCAGCGGGTCATCGACCTGCTCGAATCACGCGGGTAGCGCCCCAGATCTGCCAGGCTGCACCGAAACGGTGCCGCCGGGTGGCACAATCCTGTGAGTGCGCATGTCGGCGAAGGCGGAGTATGCCGTGCGGGCGATGATTCAGCTCGCCACGGTGCCCGACGGAACGCTGGTGAAGACCGACGACCTGGCCCAGGCCCAGGGCATTCCGCCGCAGTTTCTCGTCGACATCCTGACCAACCTGCGCACCGACCGGCTGGTGCGAAGCCACCGCGGGCGCGAGGGCGGCTACGAATTGGCCCGTTCCGGCAAAGACATCAGCATCGCCGACGTGCTGCGCTGCATCGACGGACCGTTGGCCAGTGTGCGTGACATCGGGCTGGGCGACCTACCGTATTCGGGGCCCACGGCGGCACTCACCGACGTCTGGCGCGCGCTGCGGGCCAGCATGCGTTCGGTGCTCGAAGAAACGACCCTGGCCGATGTCGCCACCGGCGGCCTGCCCAAGCATGTCGCGCAGCTGGCCGACGACTATCGCCGGCAGGAAAGCCAGCGGCACGGCACGGCGCGCACCGGCGACTGAGCGCCAGTTATCGCTTAGCCCGCCGATCCGTACGGGCTGGTGAGGATCTCCATGGCATGCCCGGAGGGATCCGGGAAATAGACCCCGCGCCCGCCGTGATTGTGGTTGATCTCGCCGGGGCGTTTGGCGCCCGGATCGGCCCAGTGCTGCAGACCGCGTGATTGGATCCTGGCGTAGATGGTGTCGAACTCCTCCTCCGACACCAGGAACGCGTAGTGCTGGCGGGGGATGTCCGCGCCCTCGGGTGCGTCCGCATAGTCGAGGCTTGCGCCGTGCTCGAGTTCGACAACCATGAAGTGGCCGAAGGGCTTTGGGCTGGGCAGGCCGAACAGTTCGGTGAGGAACTCGGCTGATTCTTGTTTGTCGCGTGACGCGACGATGGTGTGGTTGAAACTGATGGTCATAGTTCTTTCCAGTCAACCACCGTCCACCCGGCGCGACAACGTCGCACTATTTCGGCGCGGTTAGCTCTAGGGCGATGTTGTCGGGATCGCGGAACTCCAGGATGAAGGACGGTCCGATGTCCTTGACCGGCTCATGGATGACGCCAAGTTCGTCGAGATGTGCTGCTGCCGAATCCAATTCGTCTTTGCTGGCGAGTCGGAAGGCGATGTGGTCGAGACCGACTCGATCCTCGTCGAAGCGGTCCGCGGCGACCGGGCGCAGCCCGAGCAGCGTGCCGCCCAGGTCGTAGATGACGCCGCCGAACAGGAAACTCAACTGGTTACGGGTGGGTTCGTCGGCGTTGTCGGGGACCTCGATCAACACCGGCCAACCGAACACGCTCTCGTAGAACTGCCGCGACCGCTCGATATCGGTCACCGTCAGCCGGACATGTGCGATGGAACTACTGGTGAACGCCACCCGGTCCATGGTTCCACTGATGGGCGGCATGTTAAACATGCCAAAATCGCGGTCGTGCAGATTGCGATGACCATGCCGGTGATGGAGCCGGATCTGGATGCGACCGTCCTCGAGAGCTGGGCGCGCGCCATCGACGAGGGCCCGTTCTCGTCGCTGTGCTGGGGTGAGCGCATCGCCTTCGACAACCCGGACAACCTGACGTTGCTGGGTGCGCTGGCCGCGTGGACCCAGCGGGTGCGGCTGCTGACCACGGTCATCGTGCCGCAGTTGCACGATCCGGTCATGCTCGCCAAGGGCTTGGCGACGGGCGATCTGTTGAGCGGCGGCCGCCTCACCGTGGGCATCGGGGTGGGCGGCCGGCACGAGGACTACCACGCCGTGAGCGCCGATCCGGCGACGCAGACGATGCGCGGCATGGCCGAACGCGTGGCGGTGATGAAGCGAGTCTGGGCGGGGGAGAAGACCTCCGACTCGGTGCTGCCGGTCGGTCCGGCCCCAGTCCAGCCCGGCGGTCCGCCGCTGTTCGTCGGCAGTATCGGGCCGAAAACCATCCGCAGCGCGGCCGCGTGGGCCGACGGGCTGGCCGGCACCACCCTGGACCTCGACGTGGCCAAGCAGAACGAGCTGTTCGACGTGACCCGGGCGGCCTGGGCGCAGGCCGGCAAACCCAAACCGCACCTGATCACGTCGTTCTGGTTCGCGTTCGGGTCGCCCGAGGGGTCCCGCGACCAGATACACCGTCATCTGCGCCGCTACATGAACTGGATACCGGCCGAATACGTCGACGCGATGGCGCCGATGACGGGCTGGGCCGGCAGCGAAGACGAGCTGCTGGACGTGCTGCGCCGGTTTGCCGAGATCGGCACCGAAGAGGTCCAGCTGATCCCGACCAGCTCGGATGTCGATCAGCTCCGTCGCGCCGCCGACGTGGCGGCCCGCCTCTAGCCTTAAAGGCATCGCCGCAGCTCAGACGGGGTGAATTGCCGCACCGGCGCGGTGGCGATTTCATTAGCGGCATGACGCAGCAGGAGCTGCCCGCCCCGCTGGCTGAACTGACCGGGCTCATGACGGAGTGCGCGAACAACGGCGATTACGCCGGGGCCGCGCGGCAGGCGAACGAGCTGGTCACCCTCTGCCGGGCAACGCTGGGCGAGCGTCATCCCACCGTCCTGGAACTCAAGGTGTCGCTGGCCACGGTGCAACTGCGGGCGGGCGACGACGCGGTCGCCTACGAAGAGTTCGCTCGGCTGATTCCGGACCTCGTCGAGGTGCTCGGGCGCGATCACCTCAGCACCCTGACCGCCCGCCACCTTTTGGCGGGGCGGCAACAACCGTCGCTGGCAGCGCTCGCCGAATGGTCGCAGTTGTTCGCCGACGAACAGCGGGTGTTGGGTGCCGAACACGAGAGCGTGTTGGTCGCCCGCGAGAAAATCGCTGAGAAGCGTTGGGAGATAGGTGATCTCGTCGGTGCAATGGCCGAGGGCGAACACGTACTCGCCGCGCGCCGACGCGTCCTCGGTGACGACCACGCCGACACCCTGGGGACGCGGTTGATGCTGGCGATCTGGCGAGGACGATCCGGCGATGTCGCCACGGCCGTCGCCGAGCTCGAGCCGTTGATCGGCGAGCTGCGCGACAAGCTGGGCGGCGACCACGTCCACCTGCTGATGGCCCGGCACATGTTCACGCTGTGGGCCCCCGACCTGGCCGGCGTCAAGGACGAGGTGGCGGCATGGGAAGCGCTGGTCGACGAAGAGGCCCGGGTCCTCGGCGACGAGCACCCGGTGACCGTCGCCGCCCGCCACGAGCTTGCCGGATGGTGCGCCCGGCATGGCGGTCACCCGGACCCCGGCGGCCAGGGCTCGTTGAACTGGTCGGCTTCGTGACCCGCCTGCGCGGTTGTGCGCGTCCGGCGAGGCTCAGGTCGCCGCGCGATCCGCGGGGCGCTCGTCGGTGACGGCGGGCTCCTGGGGCGGCTGCCCTTTGCGCAGCGTCTCCAGCAGCTCGCGGTACGGCCCCACCAGGTAGACGGTGTCGCCGCCGCGCAGCCAGGCGTCCCGGCGAGGATGCAGCTCGACGGGCGTATCCCGGCGGGTGATCGCGATGACCCGGGTCTGGGTGGACATCTCGAACATCCGCAGCCCGTCGAGCTCGCTGCCGGGCGCCACGTGCATGGCGCCGACCATGAACGAACGCGGCCCCACCGAGAACGTCCCGAGCACCTGCAGGCCCATCGCGGCGCCGATGAACCAGGGCGCGGCCAGGTCGACGGTCGAGCGGACATTCTCGAAACCGAACCGCTTGGCCACCGCGTCGCCCAGGGTGCGGTCATAGATCCGCAGCACGATCGGCACGTCGGGCCGGTTGACCTCGGGCATCACCCGCGGGCCGAGCATCTCCCGCAGCACGATCCCCGTCTCGATGTTGACCATGTCGTCCTGGGTCAGCACCGCGACGGCGCGGGCGCGGTCCACGCGGGCCGCCTCCAGCGTCTGGCGCAGCGTCGCGTCCCCGAAGATCACCGGCACGTCGAGTTCGTCTGCGGTCGAGAGGAATCGGTTGTTCTCATCGCGCTCGATCACCGCGACGTCGTATCCGGCGGCGGTCAGATCGCCGACGACGCGGCTGCCGAACGAGCCCAGCCCGACGACGATGATGTGGTTGCGCAGGTGGCGCGCCCGCCGGACCCCGGCCGATTGGACGAAGCGGCGCGACAGCAGCAAGTCCGCGAGGAAGGCGACGAGCAGCGCAGTAGTGGTCACCCCGGTGAACATCAGGGCGACGGCGAAAACTCGCAGCCACGCCGACTGGTGCAGGAAGGTGAATTCGCCGTAGCCCACGGTGGTGATGGTTTCCGCGGTGAAGTACATGGCGTCCAGCCAGGACAGCCGCGGCTTCGTGTAGGAGAAGTGCACCACGACCGTCGAGGCGAGCAGCAGGCTGAGCGCGAGCAGCATCGCGGGAAAGAGCATGGGGTTGACGTCGTCGCGCATCGCCCGCGCGGCGTCCGAGACGCGCCGCATCCACGATTGGCGCGACCGTGTCGCGCTCGGCCGGGGCGTCTTGATGCCGCGCGCGGCCAGCTCATCGGCGCTGCCGATCATCGCGGTCCAGTCGCCGGCGCGCACTTGATGATCGCGTCCCGGGCACGGGACCACCTCGTCGGGCGTGGCGGAGTTCTCGCCATGAATCACGGCTACCGGTGCCAGGTCGCCATAGATCTCGCGAAGGGTTGCGTCGCGGGGCGCCTCGGCGCCCGACACCAGGAATTTGATGCCGGCCGCCTCGACCGGATGCGTATGGCTCGACAGGCAGGCCTCAACCACCGAAGGCGCCGCGAGGTCGGCGACGTCCAGGATGGCGCCGGGACCGTTGTCGGCCGCCACCGCTGCCCGCAGCACGTCGTTGCCCAGGCGGGCGACGACGCGCACATGGGGGTTCGTTTTCCTTGCCAGCAAGGCGATTTCGAGATTCTTCGCGTCGTCATCCCCGGCGCACACGATGGCGTCCGCGCGGGCAAGATCGGCGGCGGCGAGCTCCTCGCTGTGCAGCTTGACGATCGTGGCGCCGGCGCGGTTCAGTTCCTCGGCAATCGTTGTGGCGAGCGCGTCGTCGCCGCTGACGATGATGTGGCGGCGCGTGCTCATGTATCCCCACCTCTGATGACATTGGCGCTCAGCTGTTGCTATGACTATCGGGCACCGTGCCGATTGATGCCAGCGCGACATGTCCTGAACTCGAGATGGATGGGAGGACGCCGTGGAGCGGGCGCCACTCGATTGGTGGTTGGACCGGGTCAACCTGCTGATCGACATGATGGGCGATGTCGATCTCGGCGGGGCGGTCGTGCTGGATTATTCCCAGGACTCACTGGCGGCGGTGGAGGCCGCGGCGCGGGGTCGGTTGGGCGGTCCGGCCGAGGCGCTCGATGGCGGGAATCAGTCCTTTACCGCGGGAGTGGTGGCGTATGTGGGTGAGGCGTTGATGCGTGTGGGTGGTGGGCGGTGGGACTGGGTGGCCGAGGCGCCCGCTGGTGTCGCGGTGGCTGACGCCGTGCTGGGGCAGCGGTTGGCTGAGCATCGTTGGCGCATCGACAGTGCGGGCGAGCCGGACGCGACGGGGTTTCCGATCATTCGTCCCGACGCCGAATCGGGGTTGGAGGCGTTGTCGCCGACGCATCTGTTGTTGCAGGCGTTGGCGAGCGACGAAAGCGCGGTGTTATCGGTCGTCCACCAGCGCTGGGAACGGGCCGTGAAGTCCCATGCGGCAACGAATCCCGATTGGTGGCCGGTCAAAGAGCGCACGCTGGCGGACGGGCTGTTCAACGCCCCGCCGCCCTCGACGGTGCTTGACGAGTGGCTGGCGCGGCGGGAGCAGAATTTCCCGGACTGGGCGGCCGAAAACGGCGGCGACTGGGATTACAGCCCCGACAGTCTCAACCGCCTCGCCGCTCTGGTCCTGCGGGTCACGCCGACTGTCGAGGCTTTCCACGATCCGGCTAACGTTGAGTTCGTCGACGGCGCCTCTTATTACCTGGGCGAGATGCTGCGTCGCGGCTATCCTTCCCGCTGGGTATACCGGGACTTCTTAGACGAGGGCGACTCGATCACCGCGAATTTCAAGATTCAGCTGAACGACGATGGCGGCTTTACTGGCCCTTACCATCTGCTCTCTCGCATGGTGAGGCGCGGCGATCTCAACCACACCCGCGCCTACTATGACGACTGGATCAGTTAAGTCCAGCACTACTGCGGTGCGGCGTTTTCGCCACCTACCGGACCGCGAGCGAAAACCGTTGCAAAGCTTATATTTCCGCGGTCCATCTCGACCCGTTGGTCGTGGCTGCGGCGGCAATGCTGATGATCGTCGTGCGATGATGTGGCGGGCAATCTTGCGGTACAACAGGGACAATGCGCATCATCGCGTATCGGGCGGCGCTGCGACTGGATAGGAGAACGCGGTGGAGGGTGGACCGCTGGATTGGTGGTTGGACCGGGTCAACGTGCTGATCGACATGATGGGCGATGTCGATCTCGACGGGGCGGTCGAGCTGGACTATTCGGAGGCGTCGTTGTCGGCGCTCGAGGCCGCGGCGCGGGATCGGTTGGGCGATCCGGCTGAGGCGCTCGATGGCGAGCAGCAGTCCTTTACCGCGGGAGCGGTGGCGTATGTGGGTGAGGCGTTGATGCGGGTCGGTGGTGGGCGGTGGGACTGGGCCGCCGAGGCGCCCGCCGGCCTCACGATCGATGATCCCCAGCTGCGGCAACGGCTCTCCGGGCATCGCTGGCGCATCGACAGTGCGGGCGAGCCCGATGCGACGGGCTTCCCGATCATTCGACCCGATGCCGAATCGGGGTTGGAGGCGTTGTCGCCGACGCATCTGCTGTTGCAGGCGTTGGCGAGCAACGACAGCGCGGTATTGGTACCCGCCTATGGCCGCTGGAAGCAGGTGGTCCAGGACTACGCCGAGGCGCATCCTGGATGGTCCCCGGTCAAAGAGCGCACGCTGGCGGACGGGCTGTTCAACGCCCCACCGCCCTCGACGGTGCTCGACGAGTGGCTGGCGCGACAGAAACGCAATTTCCCGGACTGGGCGGCCGCGAACGGCGGCAACTGGGATTACAGCCCGGACAGCATTAACCGGTTGACCGAGCTCGTATCGCGGAAAACGCCGACTGTGGCTGCGATTCGGGATCCCCGCAATGCTGAGTTCGTTGACGGTGCCAGCTACTACTTGGGCGAGATACTGCGGCGCGGCTGCCCGTCGCGTTGGGTGTACCGCGAGTTTCGCGACGACGGCGACCCGATTACCGCAAACTTTCAACTTCAGTTGAACGACGATGCCGGCTTCACCGGGCCGTTCCATCTGCTTTCCTTCATGCTCGAGCGTGGCGACCTCGGCCGTCCTCGCGCCTACTACGACGAATGGGTCGGCTGAATCCCGCCCCGCTGATCCAACAGATCGCGAGCGAAAACGGTTGAGGGAGGCGCACGTCGTTGCGGGCAGCCCAATGGGAGAGCCGTCAGAACCGATTAGGAGGTCGCGGTGGTCGGTGGGCCGCTGGATTGGTGGTTGGACCGGGTCAACGTGCTGATCGACATGACGGGCGACGTGGATCTCGGCGGGGCGGTCGAGCTGGACTATTCGGAGGCGTCGTTGTCGGCGCTCGAGGCCGCGGCGCGGGATCGGTTGGGCGATCCGGCCGAGGCGCTCGATGGCGAGCAGCAGTCCTTTACCGCGGGAGCGGTGGCGTATGTGGGTGAGGCGTTGATGCGGGTCGGTGGTGGGCGGTGGGACTGGGCCGCCGAGGCGCCCGCCGGCCTCACGATCGATGATCCCCAGCTGCGGCAACGGCTCTCCGGGCATCGCTGGCGCATCGACAGTGCGGGCGAGCCGGACGCGACGGGGTTTCCGATCATTCGTCCCGACACCGAATCGGGGTTGGAGGCGTTGTCGCCGACGCATCTGCTGTTGCAGGCGTTGGCGAGCGACGACAGCGCGGTATTGGTACCCGCCTATGGCCGCTGGAAGCAGGTGGTCCAGGACTACGCCGAGGCGCATCCTGGATGGTCCCCGGTCAAAGAGCGCACGCTGGCGGACGGGCTGTTCATACGCCCCACCGCCCTCGACGGTGCTCGACGAGTGGCTGGCGCGACAGGAGCAGAATTTCCCGGACTGGGCGGCCGAAAACGGCGGCAACTGGGACTATAGCCCCGACAGCATCGACCGCCTTGCCGCTTTGGTCCTGCGTCTGACGCCCACGATTCAGGCCTTCCACGATTCGGTCAATGCCGAATTCGTCGAGGGCGCCTGCTACTACCTCGGCGAAATGTTGCGTCGGGGGTATCCATCGCGCTGGGTCTACCGTGAGTTCCGCGACGAGGGCGCCCCGCTCAGCGCCAACTTCAAAATCCAGCTGAATGACGACGCTGGATTCACCAGCCCGTACGCTCTGCTGTACTCCCTGATCGAAAGCGCCAATCCCAGCGCTACTCGCACTTTCTATGACGAGTGGGTCAGCTGAATTTTCAAGGCTACCAATCCCGTCTTAGGATTCCGACATCTCTTGCTCGCCCTCGAGCGCGCGGAGGATGACGGGGAGGTTGGCAAATGGTGGGGCTTTGGCTGATATCGCGGCGTCTGGTCGCGACCGTCCTGGCCCTGGCACTTGTCGCCCTGCTCATGCCCATCGCGCAGGCCGCAGCAGATCCCACCCCGAAACTGCCCGGGTATTCCGCCGACCAGGATCCGCCGCCCGGCAAGACCCCCCTCACCTATACCTTTCCGTCAGCCAACGGCCTCTCTGCACTACCCGCACCGAGCCGCGCGGCCTTGATCGATATCAATACCAAGGGCAAGTACAAAGCCGGCACCGAGCAACATCTCTACAAGAGTTGGTTGGTCTATCAGAACCAGCGGGCGCCGGCTGTGGCGAATCCGTTGAGCTGGGCGGATTATCGCGACGCATACGTCCGCGCCTTCAACAATCGCAACACCGGCACCAGCTTCGAAACCGCGCTCGATCAAGAGCTGAAGTTGACCGAAAACGGTTACATACGCAACCGGAAGATCAAGGGCACCTCAATCAACCGCCGCCCTGACTTCCACAACGACCAAGAAATCGTCGAGATCAAGACCGGGGCCGTCGACAAGGCACAGCTCGAAGACTTCCTACGCATCGCGCAACAGACCGGTCGTCGGGTGGTGTACATCTTCCCGGACAAGCCTCCTCCGGCGACGCTTCAAGCCATGCTGGCTGCCGCTCAGGGCCTGGGCGCGTCCGACCGGCTATTCGTCCGGTATTACCCGACGGTGGGTGTACCCGACCCGTCGGGGAAAGCCGTCCTCGCCAGCGGCGGGCAGAACCCGGTCAACGGGGGTGCCGATCAAACCACCGGCGCATCTCCGGACTCGCCGGCCCAGGCGATCGAACAGGCCTTTGTCTCAGGGCAGGTCAACGCCGACATGGACATTGAACAGGCGGCCCAGGATCCCGAGTCGGTACCGGAGTCGGTGCCCGCCTCGGCGCCGGCTCCCGCCCCGGGCCAGCAAGCACCCGGTTCGGCCCCGGCTCCCGCCCCGGGACAGCAAGCGCCGGCCCCGGCACAGCAGGCGCCCGGTTCGGCTCCCGCCCCCGCCCCGGCACAGCAAGCACCCGGTTCGGTCCCCGCACCGCAAGCGCCCCGACCGGTCCCTGCCCCCCAAGCGCCCAAGCCGGCGGCCGGCCCGATGCCGATCAATCCGGGAGCCGTTGTTGGCCCAATCGTCGACGCCGGAGTCCTCGCAGGCGTGACGGCGGCCAACACCGTCGCCGGCATCATCGGCGCCGCTACGGGCGGCGCTGCCACGGTTTTGGCCAACGTCACGGGTGGCCTAGTCAGCGGCATCGCCGGCGCGGTGACCGGGGGAATCGTCGGCGGCGTGGCCAGTGGGATCGGGGGCGGCGCCGCGAGCGGCGTCAGCGCCGTTTCCAGCGGGATCGGCGGAGTGCTGGGCGGCGTCGATTTCTCCACGCTGCAGCTGCGCTACATCTCCGACACCGACCTCAACGGCAACGGTGTGCAGTATTCCTTTGCCGCCAATACGCAAACCGGCGGTGCGCCGTCGTTCGGCGGTAATACCAACGCCTACATGGCTTCCGACTCGTTCTTCGTCTGGCTGGCGCTACCAACCTCGGCGTTCACGGTGAACCTCAACCCGAACGAACCGGACCGCATCATCGACGCGCAGTTCGGTCGCACCGACGCCGGGCGGATCCTGCTGGAAGCCGACTACACCATGAAGCAGGCCACCGCGAAGCTGGTCGACCCCGCAACGCCGGACGGCCGCCAATTCTTGGACGCGTTGAAAGGCTCCAAATGCTTTTCCCCGCAACGGAAGTGGATCATCCCGTTGCCGGCCAGCGTGTCCACGCAGGGCGACTCCATGTACATCTTGGACGCCCCGCTGGATGTGAAACTCGAGATCGAGGGGATGGACTTGAAGCCGGGCATCGGCTGTCCGGCCCAGGATGCGGCGATCACCCGCCAAAACGACGATCTGTACCGGACGATGATTTTGCCGAAGATCGTCGACGAGGTGAACCACGCGCCCGAGT
The DNA here is from genome assembly GCF_059812885.1 of Mycobacterium sp. NGS33. NCBI lineage: Bacteria > Bacillati > Actinomycetota > Actinomycetes > Mycobacteriales > Mycobacteriaceae > Mycobacterium > Mycobacterium sp. NGS33. Next base: position 480,259 of record NZ_JCALDN010000002.1, read on the forward strand.
ACGCCGACCTGCGCCGCGTCTATGCCAGCCGGATCGCCGCCGAGTGGTACCGGCAGCGCAGCGCCACCAAGCCCACCGCCTACTCGAAGATCGTCGATTCGGGCAACATCGACGCCTGGACCACCAAGGAACCGTTCAACCCGCAGGAACTCTTCAACCGTTATCGCAAGTCCTTCTACGAGGGCGACGCGACCTACACCTGGCAGACCGGGGACCGCACCACCTGGAAGCTGACCATCGGCGGCGTCGACTTCACCAACATCCCGATGGTCAACATGTCGCCGAAGGATTTCGCCAAAGACCATCCGACGCTGCCTGCAACCGCAAGCGGCTCGCTGTTCGGGCCGCGGCTGCAGAGTTCGGCGCAGCAGAGTTCAGCGCAGCAGGTGTGGCTGGGCGGCCTGACCAGTGCGCGACCCATGAGCCAGGTATGGAAAGGCGATCCGGGAGTGCTCATCCCGATGCCGAAGTCGGTTTTCGGGACGTCGCTGAGCCCGCTCATGTACGCCGCGATCGTGCTGCCGTTGGCCGCCTGGATCGGTGTCGGGGGTGCGCTGTGGTGGCGGCGCAGGCGGACCGCCGGCTTGCCGGGGAGGCGCTGACGGTGTCAGACCACTCCCAGGATCCCTTCTTCGATCCCTTTAGCCCCGAACCGGTTTCGCCCACGCCCTCGTGGGCCCCGCCGGCCTCGCCCGGCCTGCCGCCGCCACCCGCCGCGCCTCGACCATCCGCGGGGCAGCCACCGCCTGTCGCGCCGCCCCCCGGAAAACCGCGGCCGCCCGCGGCGCCGGCGCCGTCGGCCAGGCCGGCCGCGGGTGTGTCCCCGGCCACCGTGTTCTTCGGCAGCTACGTGTTCGCCGGCATCGCCGCCCTGCTGGTGGCGGCGGCGATCGCCGTGCTGGTGGCGATTTCGGATTTCCGTGCACGCGGTAGCACGTCGGGCCCGGCGCTGGTCGCCGCGGCCGCCGGATTGATCGTCGTCGCCGCGTTGGTGGTGTCACTGGGTGTGCTCGACGATCGCGGACGCAGCGGGGCCCGAGTCGTGACATGGGTCGTCTGCGGTCTTGGATTAGCCTCGGGCGCAGCGATTTTCGTTGTCGACCCGGGGGAGTCGGTGGCGTGGTTCGGTCAGTTGCTGCACGTGGGCGCGGTGGTGACGATCATCGTCTCGGCCGCCGCCGCCGCGTTGCTCGCGCTGCCGGACTCCAACGCGTACTTCCGGCAGAGCGGCCCTAAACCCGTTCCCGCATCGACCTTTCCGCAACACGTCGCCTTTCCGCCACCCGCGCCGCATCAACCCCCGGCGCCTCCGCAACCGCCGGCCGGTTCCGCACCGCCGCGGAGGACGCCCGCGAATGACCCTGACTACGACCCGTTCTCATGACGGCTAGCTGGCCGGGCCCCAGTTGGCCCAATCCGTTCGACCCGGGCGCCCCGCAGCCACCGCCGCCCGCCCCGCCCTCCGAGGAAGTGAACACGCTGGCGACGCTGTCGGTCATGTTCGCCTTTCTGCTGGCACCGGTGGGAGTCGTGTTGGGGCACTTCGCCCTCAAAGACATTCGTCGGCGGGGTGAGCGCGGCCGCAATCGCGCGCTGGTCGGACTGACGCTGTCGTACGCCTTCACCGTGATCGCCGTGGTGGCGCTGGTGCTGTGGACGACGCTGGGTGACAAGCAGACTGGCCAGTCGACGGCGCATTCCGGGGGCACCACCGCCGCGGGTGCGGCGAAGCCGACCGCCACCGCCTCGGCGCCGCCCGAACCGTCGGTGACGGCCGAAGGCCTGCAGTCGCTGGTGCTCACCGGCGAAGACGTCGCCGGTCTCATCAAGGCGCCGGGCATGTACGTCAACAAGACCTGGACGCAAACGCACGAACTGCAGCCCGGTGACAGCTTCGATCCCCCCGAATGCACCGAGGCGGTGTTCAACGGCTTGACGGCGTCCTATCGTGACAGCGGTTATCGCGCCATCTACGGCGTGGACCTGGGCCAGCACACCAACGGTTTCCCGCACGGGGTTTCGGAGTTCGTCGCGACGTTCGACAACGCCGCGGCCGCAAAGGGTTTCGTCACCAACGCCGTCAACCAAATCAACGGTTGCGCCGGCAAGCAATTGACCTACTCGCACGGCGGCATCTCCGGCATCTACAGCGTCGGAACACCGGCGCAGACCGGGCCGGTGACCTCGGTGCGCAGCACCCTGGGGACGGTGCAGGACAACGGGCGGACCACCGATGTCGGCGGCCAGCACACCAGCGCATTGCGGGCCCTGGCGGCCAAGGCCAACGTCGTGGTCGACGTCGACGTCATCGGACGCGATCTCGGCGACGACGCCACCACCCTCGTGCAGGGCATCCTGGGCCGTATCCCGAGTTGACCAGGCTGCCAACAGGATTGGTGGATCTACAAGACCCGAACGTCTGCAGGTGACCAGAACGCGCGCATCGAGGTGATCTTGGCGTCCCCGTCGAACGACATCGTCGAAATGGGCGAGATCCGGGTGCTGCTGTCGCCGGCGTCGAGCGTGAGATGCCACAAGAAGGCGGCTTCGCTGCCGCCGATCCGTATTTCGGCGAGCTCGGTGTCCTTCTTCGCGTCCTGAAATCCCGCATAGAAGGTCCGGATGGCGTCCTTTCCGCGGCGGATGTCGGACCCGATCGGGTCCTCGATGGTGGCGTCGTCGGCGTAGAGCGCCACGATGTCGTCGGCGGTACCCGTGGCGACCAGCGCGAGGTAGCGATTGACGGTCTCGGTGATGGCTTCTGGGGACGGCATGGCTCGGACGCTACTCCTAGCCGTTGCCACCGTATGCGTTGCGGTATTCGCGGCAATACTGGCGGCGTGACTTTTATCGAACGCCTCGCGAGCCGCGAGATCTACCGCAACCAGTGGATGGTGCTGCGTGAGGACGACATCCGCCGCCCGGACGGCAGCCAGGGTATCTACGGCGTCGTCGACAAGCCGGCCTATGCACTCGTGATGCCTTATGACGGGCGCCGCTTCCGGCTGGTCGAGCAGTTTCGCTATCCCCTCGGCGAGCGGCGTTGGGAATTTCCCCAAGGCACCGCTCCCGAATTGGCCGACGCCGAACCGGCCGAGCTCGCCGCGCGCGAGCTACGGGAGGAAACCGGGTTGCGCGCAACGTCGTTCGAGGCGATCGGCCAGCTCGACGTCGCACCGGGAATGACCAGTCAGCGGGGTTGGGTGTTTCTGGCCACCGGGATCGCCGAAGGGGAAGTCGAGCGCGAGCACGAGGAGCAGGACATGCGCAGCGCGTGGTTCTCGCGCGACGAGGTCGAACAGATGATTCGCGAGGGAGTCATCGTCGACGCGCAGTCGGTGGCCGCCTACGCGCTGTTCCTGTTGCGAGCGGGGTGAATCGGCGCGACGGCACCGCGATCGTGTCCGCGCCGAGATCGGGCCGCGTCATCGAACGTCCACCATTGACGCAATGCGGCCGACGTCTCGGGTAGGTGCGGTGCTCACTGCCGTCACCGCGTGGGTCGTGGGCGCATCCGGCGTGTCTGTCCACGCGATGTCGCCATCGTGGAGCGGCAAATATTCATTGGTGAGGTATGCGGCCGGTAAATCCGGCACCAGCGTCGCCGCCAAACAGGCCGAACCGACCTTCAGTGCCGATTACGTCTTCACCACCGCGTGCTCGTCGGGCCGGTGCGTCGCCACCGCCACGAACGGGCCCGCGCCCAAAAACCCGACGTTGCCCCGGCCTTCGCATTACACGTGGGACGGCGCCAAGTGGGTCGAGCGCTTCGACTTCCAATGGGATTGCTATATGGGCGAAGGGATTCCGAAGGTGTGGGCACCGGCACGGTCGTGGGCGTTCTACACACCGCAGGCGGACGGATCGTTGCGTGGCACCTGGCACACCGATATCAGCGGCGGGCCCTGCGGTGGGTCCGTCGAAATGCCGGTGGCGGCGTTCGCCGCCGCGCCGGCATGACGGAGACGCCGTCAGGGCGGCGCCTCAGAGATTGATCAGGGGCAGTAGTTGGATTCCGCCGCGCTCACGATGGCCGTCGCGTCCCCGTAGTTGAAGGAACTGTTCAACCCGGAATGGACATCGGTGGCCAGCTCGTCGGGAGTCTTGCCCGCGGCGCGATCCGAGCAGATGGCGTGGCCCAGCGAGATCAGCGTGCCTTCGCCGCCCGGTTGCCACACGACGCCGATCTTCTTCAGTTGACCCAGGTATCCGTCATCGTCGGCGGCGGCGACCCCGCTACCTGCCGTTAACGCGGCAGCAACGACCGCCGGAATACACAACATGCGCAGCCCGCAAACAGCCTTCATCTCGGCTCCTTCTCGTCAGGGATGGTGATAACGGGCTCATTATGCGGCGCTCCGTCTGCGATTGCGCGGCGAACAGCAAAAGCTGGCAAGCCATCACTGGGCAACTATGTCCTGCATCGGCAATCGAAGGCGATTGCCGTGGCAACCAACTCAAACCCGGTGCCGGGTAGTGGCCCGGCGGATCAGTCCGGCGGAGCTGGAGTCATCGAGGCGATGTAATAGGTTTCGTGCCCGCTCGGGTAGCCGCCCCCGCCGGTCGCGATATGGACGTGGTCGTAGTGGTCGGCGGTCTCCGAACCCAGGTCGGCCATCCAGTTGCCCCCGCCGACGCCCGGGTAGATCTTCTGTCGCCAGATCACGTGGTTGATGCCCCACCGTTTCGCGTTCGCCAGGGCGTAACCGGCGATCTGGTTGCCGAGCTCGATGCCTTCGGGGGAGTGGTAATTGGGGATCATCACGTCGATCGCCAGCCCGTTGGGATGCCACGGCAACGGGTCCTCGCGGTAGCCGTAGATGGTCTTGATCTGGGGGAAGAGCACGGTGATGACGCGGGCCGCCCAGATGGTCTTGACCTGCAACCGTTCTTCGGATCCCACGCTGTGCGGCAAGGCGAGCTGGAATTGCTGGCCGGCGGACGGGGCCGGCGGTGCCAGGGCCGTCAGCGACTCGATCTCGGCCGGGCTGGCCGGGCGCGGCGCGCTGGCGGGCGGCACAGGCGCCGTCGCGCTGGGGGTGATCGGACCCGGGGCCGCCGCGGGCGTTTCGACGCAGCAGCGCGTCTTGGTGCCCTGCGCGTGGATCATGGCCGCGGAGACGACGAGCGATGCCGCGATCGCCAGCCATCGCCCCCGCCCGTTCGCGAACACCTTCACGGCCACGACCAGCAGCTTAATGTCGTCTGTGACGCGTGGGGCCCGTTTTCACGTTGCTTGTCCAGCGCGGGCGAGCGGACCAGAATGACACCATGGCCGGGCGGTCGTTCGACGATGCGAATGCCTTTCACCGAACGATGCGCCGCTTCGCGTCGACGACCGTGGGCGCGGCGCTATTGCGCCCGACGGCCCACCACCTCGACCGCCTCGTCGCCAAGGCCACCGGAGGACGGAAAAGCTTCGCCGAGGTCGCGACTGGCATCCCGGCGGTCTTGCTCACCACCACGGGCGCCAAATCCGGTGCGTCGCGCACCGTCGCCGTGTACGGGATCCCGCATCCGGACGGCCTGGCCCTCATTGCGTCCAACTTCGGTGGCAGCAAGCATCCGGCCTGGTACCACAATCTCAAGGCCCACCCGGAAGCGACGGTCACGATCGGCCGTGACGCCTGGAATGCCACCGCGCGGCTCGCGACGCCACGGGAGCGCGACGAGATCTGGGCCAAAGGACTCGAGCTGTATCCAGGCTGGCACAAGTACGAGGTGCGGGCGAAAGATCGACACATCGAGGCGTTCGTGCTGGCGCGAAGCTCTCAACACAAACAAGGGTCGGCCTCATGACACGGCGACACAGGCAAGTCGACCGGACGTGAAGCCGAGGTCGGGCCACCCGAGAAGCCGGGGTGGGGCGACCGACCGCCGGCGTGAACTAGGTCGGCCGTGAGAGGCCCCGCTCGATACGATGCACCGCATGGCCATCAAACTCGAGAACGTCGGCATCGCCGTGCGTGACCTCGATGCAACGATCGCGTTCTTCACCGATCTTGGTCTCACGGTCGTCGGCCGCGACACCGTCCGCGGCGAGTGGACCGACACTGCCGTCGGCCTCGATGGCAACCACGCAAACATTGCGATGCTTCAGACGCCGGACGGTCATGGACGCCTCGAGCTCTTCGAGTACATCCATCCCAAAGCGATTGAGTCGAAGCCCACTCGTCCCAACGAGATCGGCATGCACCGCGTCGCGTTCTCGGTTGATGACCTCGACAAAGCCCTCGAAATTGCCGCGAGGCACGGCTGCCGTCCGCTTCGTGGCGTGGCGACTTACGAGGACGCCTACAAGCTCACCTACGTCCGCGGTCCCAGCGACATCCTTGTGATGCTCGCCGAGGACCTGAAGAAGGCCTAACGGCCGATCCCACTGGGGGTGTGGCTAGACCTTCGTCGAGGTCAGGCGGTGTTTTGCGTGGTGCCCCCGGCAGGATTCGAACCTGCGGCCTTCTGCTCCGGAGGCAGACGCTCTATCCCCTGAGCTACGGGGGCGCACCGACATACCTGTTGCGCCATGGGGCTTTCGAACAAGCACGGACAGACTAACGCATCCAAGCGGCCACCCTGCCACCGCAATGGATTCGGGGTGGGAGCACCCCAGCCAATAGGATGGACGCTCGTGACCCCCGCTGACCTGGCTGAGCTGCTCAGAACCACCGCCGCCGCGGTGCTCGCCGAGCGCGGGCTCGACGCTGCCGCGTTGCCGCCGACCGTCACCGTGGAGCGTCCCCGCAATCCCGAGCACGGCGATTACGCCAGCAACCTGGCGCTGCAGCTGGGTAAGAAGGTCGGCGCCAACCCCCGTGAGCTGGCCGGATGGCTCGCCGAGGCGCTGGCCCGGGCCGACGGCATCGCGTCGGCGGAGGTGGCCGGACCGGGCTTCATCAACCTGCGCCTCGAGGCGTCGGCGCAGGCCGTCGTCGTCACCAACGTGATCGACGCCGGCGACCGCTTCGGCCATTCGGACGGCTTGGCCGGGCGCAACATCAACCTCGAATTCGTGTCGGCCAACCCGACCGGGCCGATCCACATCGGCGGCACCCGCTGGGCCGCCGTCGGCGACGCGCTGGGCCGGCTGCTCACCACGCAGGGGGCCGCCGTCACCCGCGAATACTATTTCAACGACCACGGCGCCCAGATCGACCGATTCGCCAGCTCGCTGATCGCCGCGGCCAAGGGCGACCCCACCCCGGAGGACGGGTACGCGGGCGCCTACATCAACGACATCGCGGCTCAGGTGTTGCGCAAGGCGCCCGACGCGCTGAGCCTGCCCGACGGCGAAATGCGGGAGACCTTCCGCGAAATCGGCGTCGACCTGATGTTCACCCATATCAAGGAGTCGTTGCACGAGTTCGGCACCGACTTCGACGTCTACACCCACGAAGACTCGATGCACACCAAGGGCCTGGTCGAGGAAGCCATCGCCAAACTGCGCGAAACGGGCAACATCTACGAGAAGGACGGCGCAACGTGGTTGCGCACCAGCGCCTTTGGCGACGACAAGGACCGTGTCGTCATCAAGAGCGACGGCAAGCCCGCCTACATCGCCGGTGACATCGCCTACTACCTGGACAAGCGCCAGCGCGGCTTCGACCTGGCCATCTACATGCTCGGGGCCGACCACCACGGTTACATCGCCCGGCTCAAGGCGGTGGCGGCGGCGTTTGGCGACGACCCAGCGGCCGTCGAGGTGCTCATCGGCCAGATGGTCAACCTGGTCCGCGACGGCCAGCCGGTCCGGATGAGCAAGCGGGCCGGAACGGTGATCACGCTGGACGACCTGGTGGAGGCGATCGGCGTCGACGCCGCGCGCTACAGCCTGATTCGTTCCTCCGTCGACACCCCGATCGACATCGACCTTGCGTTGTGGTCGTCGGCGTCCAACGAAAACCCGGTCTACTACGTGCAATACGCGCATGCCCGGCTCTCGGCGCTGGCCCGCAACGCCGCCGAGCTCGGCCTGATCCCCGACACCGGCCACCTCGAGCTGCTCAGCCACGACAAGGAGGGGACGCTGCTGCGGACCCTCGGCGAATTCCCGCGAGTGCTCGGCACCGCGGCGACCTTGCGCGAACCCCACCGGGTGTGCCGGTACCTGGAAGACCTCGCCGGCGACTACCACCGGTTCTACGACTCGTGCCGTGTCTTGCCGCAGGGCGACGAGCAACCGACCGACCTGCACACCGCGCGCCTGGCGCTGTGCCAGGCCACCCGCCAGGTGATCGCCAACGGTCTGGCGATCCTGGGCGTCACCGCTCCGGAGCGAATGTGAACGTTCATCCCGCCGGTCCTCGGCACGCCGAAGAGACCCGCCACGCCGAGAGCCCGCTTCGGCCACAATCCCCCGAGGAGTTGCTGCTGCTGGCGCCGAACGTATGGCCGCGCAGCACCGTTCGCAACGACGATGGGGTCGCCAGCATCGCGGGCGTCGCGGTGACCGACCTCGCCCAGGAGTACGGCACCCCGCTGTTCGTCATCGACGAGGACGACTTTCGGTCCCGCTGTCGCGAGATCGCGTCGGCCTTCGGTGGCGGCAAGAACGTGCACTATGCCGCCAAGGCGTTCCTGTGCAGCGAGATCGCGCGCTGGATCGACGAAGAAGGGCTGTCGCTCGACGTCTGCACCGGCGGTGAGCTGGCCGTCGCGTTGCACGCAAACTTCCCGCCGGAGCGAATCACCTTCCACGGCAACAACAAATCCGTCGCCGAGCTGACGGCGGCGGTCAAAGCCGGTGTCGGCCATGTCGTTTTGGACTCGATGCTCGAGATCGAGCGTCTCGATGCCATCGCGGCGGAGGCGGGCATCGTCCAGGACGTCTTCGTTCGTCTCACGGTCGGTGTCGAGGCGCACACCCACGAGTTCATCTCCACCGCACACGAGGACCAGAAGTTCGGCCTGTCGTTGGCCAGCGGTGCGGCCCTGGACGCCGTGGGCAAGGTGTTCGAGACGCAGCACCTGCGGCTGGTGGGTCTGCACAGTCACATCGGGTCGCAGATCTTCGACGTCGCCGGCTTCGAAATCGCCGCGCGCCGGGTCATCGGCCTGCTGCACGACGCCGTGGAACGGTTCGGTGTCGACAAGGCCGCACAGATCTCCACCGTGGATCTCGGTGGGGGGCTTGGTATCTCGTACCTCGCCGTCGACGATCCGCCGCCGATGAATGAGTTGGCCGCCAAGCTGGGTGCGATCGTGCGGAACGAGTCGGCGGCCGTCGGGCTGCCGACCCCACGGCTGGTGGTCGAGCCCGGGCGCGCGATCGCCGGGCCCGGCACCATCACGCTCTACGAGGTGGGCACCGTCAAGGACGTCGACGTGAGCGCCACCGCACACCGGCGCTACGTCAGCGTCGACGGCGGCATGAGCGACAACATCCGCACCGCGCTCTATGACGCGCAGTACGACGCCCGGCTGGTCTCACGGCTCAGCGATGCGCCGGCGGAGCTGGCCCGCATCGTCGGAAAGCATTGCGAGAGCGGCGATATCGTGGTGCGCGACACCTGGGTTCCCGGCGATCTGCGGCCCGGTGATCTCATTGGGGTGGCCGCCACCGGCGCCTACTGCTATTCCTTGTCGAGTCGCTACAACATGATCTGCCGTCCCGCCGTCGTCGCGGTTCGCGACGGCCGCGCGCGTCTGGTCCTGCGTCGCGAGACGGTCGACGATCTCCTGAGTCTGGAAGTGAGGTGAACTGTGCCCCGTGACGAAAAGCCGGTCGGCGTAGCGGTACTCGGATTGGGCAACGTCGGCAGCGAAGTTGTCCGGATCATCGAGGACAGCGCCGATGACCTCGCCGCCCGTGTCGGCGCGCCCCTGGTGTTGCGCGGCGTCGGAGTGCGCCGCGTCGCCGACGACCGGGGTGTCCCCGTCGAGCTGCTCACCGACGACATCGAAGAGCTCGCCGCGCGCGACGACGTCGACATCGTCGTGGAACTGATGGGGCCGGTGGAACCGGCGCGCAAGGCCATCCTGTGCGCGCTCGAGCACGGTAAATCGGTCGTCACGGCGAACAAGGCGCTGCTGGCCACCTCCACGGGTGAACTGGCGCAGGCCGCCGAAAGCGCGCACGTGGACCTGTATTTCGAGGCGGCCGTCGCCGGCGCCATCCCGGTCATCCGCCCGCTCACGCAGTCGCTGGCCGGTGACACGGTGCTGCGGGTGGCCGGGATCGTCAACGGCACCACCAATTACATCTTGTCCGCGATGGACAGCACCGGCGCCGACTACGACACCGCGCTGGCCGAAGCCGGCGCGCTGGGCTACGCCGAGGCCGACCCCACCGCCGACGTCGAGGGCTACGACGCGGCGGCCAAGGCCGCGATTCTGGCGTCCATCGCCTTTCACACCCGGGTGACCGCCGACGACGTCTACCGGGAGGGCATCACCAAGGTCACCCCGGCCGACTTCGAGTCGGCCCGTGCCCTCGGCTGCACCATCAAGCTGCTGTCCATCTGCGAGCGCATCACGACCGACGGTGGCCAAGAGCGGGTTTCGGCGCGCGTCTATCCGGCGCTGGTGCCGCTCTCGCACCCGCTGGCCACCGTCAACGGCGCGTTCAACGCGGTGGTGGTCGAGGCCAAGGCCTCCGGCCGGCTGATGTTCTACGGCCAGGGCGCCGGCGGGGCGCCGACGGCCTCCGCGGTGGCCGGCGACATGGTGATGGCCGCACGCAACCGGGTGCTGGGCAGCCGCGGGCCGAAGGAATCCAAGTACGCCCAACTTCCGATCGCACCAATGGGTTTCATCTCCACGCGCTATTACGTCAGCATGAATGTCGCCGACAAGCCCGGCGTGCTGTCCTCGGTCGCGGCCGAATTCGCCAAGCGCGAGGTGAGCATCGCCGAAGTTCGTCAGGAAGGCGTCGCGGACGAGGGCGGACGGCGGGTGGGCGCCCGTATCGTCGTGGTCACCCACCGCGCCACGGATGCCGCGCTGTCCGAAACCGTGGAGGCGCTGGCCGATTTGGATGTCGTGCAGAGCGTGACCAGCGTGCTGCGACTGGAAGGGACCACCCTATGAGCGCCCCGCGAACCGCCGTCCACAAACCGTGGCCGGGTCTCATCGAGGCATACCGGGACCGGTTACCCGTGGGCGACGACTGGACCCCGGTCACCCTGCTCGAGGGCGGTACCCCGCTGATCGCGGCGGGCCGGATCTCGGAAAAGACCGGCTGCAACGTGCATCTGAAGGTCGAAGGCCTCAATCCCACCGGCTCCTTCAAGGACCGGGGCATGACGATGGCGGTCACCGATGCGCTGGCGCGCGGCCAGCAGGCGGTGCTGTGCGCGTCGACCGGAAACACCTCGGCGTCCGCGGCGGCCTACGCGGCGCGCGCCGGCATCACCTGCGCGGTGCTCATACCGCAGGGCAAGATCGCGATGGGCAAGCTGGCGCAGGCGGTGATGCACGGCGCCAAGATCATTCAGATCGACGGCAACTTCGACGACTGCCTGGAGTTGGCCCGCAAGATGGCCGCCGATTTTCCGACGATCGCGTTGGTCAATTCGGTCAACCCGGTGCGCATCGAGGGTCAGAAGACGGCGGCGTTCGAGATCGTCGACGCCCTGGGAACCGCGCCCGACGTGCACGCCCTGCCGGTCGGCAACGCGGGCAACATCACCGCGTACTGGAAGGGATACACCGAGTATCACCACGAAGGCTTGATCGAGAAGTTGCCGCGCATGCTGGGCACCCAGGCGGCCGGTGCGGCCCCGCTGGTGCACGGCGCGCCGGTCAAGAACCCGGAGACCATCGCGACCGCGATCCGCATCGGCGCGCCCGCCTCGTGGACGGCGGCCGTCGACGCGCAGCAGCAATCGAATGGCCGCTTCCTGGCCGCGACCGACGAAGAGATCCTGGCCGCCTATCACCTGGTGGCCGAGTCCGAGGGCGTGTTCGTCGAACCCGCCTCGGCGGCCAGCATCGCCGGGCTGCTCAAGGCTGTCGACGACGGCTGGGTGGCCCGCGGGTCGACGGTCGTGTGCACGGTGACCGGCAACGGCCTCAAGGACCCCGACACCGCGCTGCGGGACATGCCGACCGTGACCCCGCTGCCGGTGGATCCCGTCCTGGTGGTCGAAAAGCTGGGGCTGGCCTGACACATGTGCGCGCTCGCGACGAAGGGCTGTTGATGACCCCGATGCTGCCCGTCGGGCTGGTGGCCAGCGCCGTGGTGTCGGCGTCCAGCGCCAACCTCGGCCCCGGCTTCGACAGCATCGGCCTGGCGTTGAGCCTGTACGACGAAATCATCGTCGAGACAACCGATTCCGGTTTGGTTGTGCTGGTCGAAGGCGAGGGGGCGGGCCAGCTGCCGGTCGGCCCGGAACACCTGGTGGTGCGCGCCCTGGAATGTGGGTTGCGTGCGGTCGGGGTTCGCGCGCCGGGTCTGGTGGTGCGTTGCCGCAACGCCATCCCGCATTCGCGCGGCCTCGGCTCCTCGGCGGCCGCGGTGGTCGGTGGCCTGGCTGCCGCCAACGGCCTTGTCGCACAGACGGATTGGAACCCGCTCAGCGAGACCCAATTGATTCAGCTGTCCTCGGAGTTCGAGGGTCATCCCGACAACGCGGCGGCCGCCGTCCTGGGCGGCGCGGTGGTGTCGTGGGTGGACCGCGGTGGCGATCGCCCCCAGTACGCGGCGGTGCCGCTGCGACTGCACCCCGACATCCGTCTGTACTCCGCGATTCCCGAGGAACGCTCGCTGACCGCGGAGACCCGCGTGCTGCTGCCCGCGCAGGTCAGCCACGAGGACGCCCGCTTCAACGTCAGCCGGGCGGCGTTGCTGGTAGTAGCGCTCACCGAGCGCCCCGACCTGCTCATGGCGGCAACCGAAGACGTGCTGCACCAGCCGCAGCGCGCACCGGCCATGCCGGCGTCGGCGGAATATTTGCGGCTGCTGCGGCGTCATAACGTTGCGACGACTCTCTCCGGGGCCGGACCATCGTTGATCGCGCTGACCACGGCGTCGGAGTTGCCTGCGGAAGTGGCGGAGTACGGGGCGGCGCACGGATTTGCCATCACCAAAATGACGGCTGGCGAACCTGTTCGCTGGAACCCGGGGGTCACCGTCGTCGGTTGATCCACGGCGTGGCCGGAGGGTTTGCTTGCTTCCGACAGGGATGGGGGCTATCCTCGGAGCCGTCCAGCAATCGCAGCATCTGCATCTGCATCCATACTGCCTTGCCGCTAGGACAACACCAATTCTTCTTGTGGACGAGGTTCGCCGTTTACTCCGCCGATCCAGGCGATCACCGTTGCAGAGTCGATGATTGGGCGCACTCGGCAATTTGCCTGAATGCAACGAACCCCCCGTATGACCTGATCAGCGGGGGAAGAAAGGAAATCCGTGACTGATACGGACCTGTTCACGGCTGGCGAAAACACTGACGCCAATCAACTGTCGAATGCCGTGACCACTGACACTCCAGACGCGAAACCCGCCGTCTCGGGAGGTGCGCTGTCCACGATGGTGCTGCCCGAACTGCGCGCGCTGGCCAATCAAGTTGGCGTCAAAGGGACGTCGGGCATGCGTAAGAACGAACTGATCGCCGCGATCAAAGAAGTCCGGGCACAGGCCAACGGCGTTCCCGCCAACGGCACCACGTCCGCCGAGGACAGCGGCACGTTGGACAGCAACGACAACGCCAAGAACGGCACCGACGGCGCCGAGGCGCCGGCCGCCAAGGGCGACCAGAACGGCGCGAGCACCGAGGCGCCCCGCCGCGAACGACGCGGCGCTTCCCGCGAGGCCGGTTCGGCCGGGCGCGGCAACGACGAGGCCGACCGTGAGGGCGCAGGCAGCCGTGAGGGCGCAGCCACCGGTGAGGCCGAGCGTCGCGAGAAACCCAAAAATGACAACCAGAACGACGACCGCGGCCAGGACGGCGGCGGCAACGACCAGGATCAGAACTCCGGTGGCCAGCAGGGCCGCGGCGGCTCGAACCAGCAGGACGACGACGGCGAGGGCCGTCAGGGCCGGCGGGGACGCCGATTCCGCGACCGTGACCGTCGTCGCCGGGGTGAGCGGTCCGGCGAGGGTGGTGACACCGAGCTGCGTGAGGACGACGTCGTTCAGCCGGTAGCCGGCATCCTTGACGTCCTCGACAACTACGCGTTCGTGCGCACCTCCGGTTATTTGGCCGGTCCCCACGACGTCTACGTGTCGATGAACATGGTGCGCAAGAACGGCCTTCGCCGCGGCGACGCCGTCACCGGCGCGGTCCGCGTGCCGAAGGAAGGTGAACAGCCCAACCAGCGGCAAAAGTTCAACCCGTTGGTGCGCCTGGACAGCATCAACGGCGGCTCGGTCGAGGACGCCAAAAAGCGTCCCGACTTCTCCAAGCTGACACCGTTGTACCCCAACCAGCGCCTGCGTCTCGAGACCACGCCCGACCGGCTGACCACCCGGGTCATCGACCTGATCATGCCGATCGGCAAGGGCCAGCGCGCGCTGATCGTGTCGCCGCCCAAGGCCGGTAAGACGACGATCCTGCAGGACATCGCCAACGCGATCACCAAGAACAACCCGGAATGCCACCTCATGGTCGTGCTCGTCGACGAGCGGCCCGAAGAGGTCACCGACATGACCCGCTCGGTCAAAGGAGAGGTCATCGCCTCGACCTTCGACCGGCCGCCGACGGACCACACGGCGGTCGCCGAGCTTGCCATTGAGCGCGCCAAGCGCCTGGTCGAGCAGGGCAAGGACGTCGTCGTGCTGCTGGACTCGATCACCCGCCTGGGCCGCGCCTACAACAACGCGTCGCCTGCGTCGGGCCGGATCCTGTCCGGTGGTGTCGACTCCACCGCGCTGTATCCGCCCAAGCGGTTCCTGGGCGCTGCCCGCAATATCGAGGAAGGCGGGTCGCTGACCATCATCGCCACCGCGATGGTCGAGACCGGGTCCACCGGTGACACGGTCATCTTCGAGGAGTTCAAGGGCACCGGTAACGCCGAGCTCAAGCTGGATCGCAAGATCTCCGAGCGCCGGGTCTTCCCCGCGGTCGACGTCAACCCGTCGGGCACCCGCAAGGACGAGCTGCTGCTCTCGCCGGACGAGTTCGGCATCGTGCACAAGCTGCGCCGCGTGCTGTCGGGGCTGGACTCGCATCAGGCCATCGACCTGCTGATGTCGCAGCTGCGCAAGACGAAGAACAACTACGAGTTCCTGGTCCAGGTGTCCAAGACGACCCCTGGGGCGATGGACAACGACTAGGGGGACGGTCGCTCACCGCGACACTTAAACCACGCACCCGACACGCCGGCCGCCATCGCCGTGATTTAAGTTTCGGCGCAACGGCCCCGGGAATGGCGGAGCCCATCCCGCTGTTTTGGGGACATGGCGGTTGACCCGGCATAATCGACGCGGACACGATCGAAGAGGACATCATGAAAGCTGACATTCACCCCGCCTACGCGGAGACCACGGTGCTCTGCGGGTGTGGCAACACGTTCCAGACGCGCAGCACCAAGGACGGCGGCCACATCACCGTCGAGGTGTGCTCGCAGTGCCATCCCTTCTACACCGGCAAGCAGAAGATCCTGGACAGCGGTGGCCGGGTGGCGCGTTTCGAGAAGCGGTACGGCAAGCGCACCGCCGGAGCCGCTGCCGACAAATAGCTCGGTTACCGACGCCCGAACTGTGCGAGTCGTCGCACGGGCCGGGCGTCGGTTTGCGTTTGCGGCAATGACGGGCACAACGGGGCAGGAGGTAGGGCGGTGACCAAGCCGGTACAGACCATTGACGTGCTGCTGGCCGAGCACGCCGACCTCGAGCGCCGGCTGGCCGACCCCGAATTGCACAGCAACCCCGACGAGGCGCGCAAGGCCGGACGCCGGTTCGCCCGGCTGGCCCCGATCGTGGGCACCTACCGCAAACTGGTGGCCGCGCGCGACGACCTGGAGACCGCGCGAGAGCTGGCCGCCGACGACGCGTCCTTCGCCGCCGAGGTCACGGACCTGGAAACCCAGGTGGCCGAGTTGGACACCCAACTCACCGACATGCTGGCCCCGCGCGACCCGCACGACGCCGACGACATCGTGCTCGAGGTGAAATCCGGTGAGGGCGGGGAAGAATCGGCCCTCTTCGCCGCGGACCTGGCGCGAATGTACATCCGCTACGCCGAGCGGCACGGCTGGACCGTCACCGTGCTGGACGAGACCACCTCGGATCTGGGCGGCTACAAGGACGCGACGTTGGCCATCGCCAGCAAGGGCGACAGCGCCGACGGGGTCTGGTCCCGGATGAAGTTCGAGGGCGGAGTGCACCGGGTGCAACGCGTCCCGGTAACGGAATCCCAAGGCCGCGTTCATACTTCGGCGGCCGGCGTGCTGGTGTACCCCGAACCCGAAGAAGTGGGCGAGGTGCAGATCGACGAGTCGGATCTGCGCATCGACGTCTACCGCTCCTCGGGGAAGGGCGGGCAGGGCGTCAACACCACCGACTCCGCGGTGCGCATCACGCACCTGCCCACCGGCATCGTCGTCACCTGCCAGAACGAGCGCTCGCAGCTGCAGAACAAGGCCCGCGCCCTGCAGGTCCTGGCCGCCCGTCTGCAGGCCTTGGCCGAAGAACAGGCGCTGGCCGATGCCTCGGCGGACCGCGCCAGCCAGATCCGCACGGTGGACCGCAGCGAGCGCATCCGCACTTATAACTTCCCGGAGAACCGGATCGCGGACCACCGCATCAACTTCAAGGCGCACAATCTCGATCAGGTCCTCGACGGTGACCTGGACGCCCTATTCGACGCCCTGGCCGCCGCCGACAAGCAGACCCGGCTGCAACAGGCATGAACGTCCTGCGGCGCGCGATCGACGATGCTGCGGCCACCCTTGCCGAGGCGGGAATCGATTCTGCGCGTTGGGATGCCGAGCAGCTGGCCGCGCATCTGGCGGGTACCGACCGGGGGCGCCTGGCCCTGCTCGAGTCGCCCGGCGCGGACTTTCTCGGGCGCTACCGCGACGTCGTCGCCGCACGCTCGCGACGGGTGCCCCTGCAACACCTGGTGGGGACCGCGGCGTTCGGCCCCGTCCTGCTGCACGTCGGCCCCGGCGTCTTCATACCCCGCCCCGAGACCGAGGCCCTGCTGGAATGGGCGACCGCGCAACAACTTACGCCGAAACCTGTCATCGTCGACCTGTGCACCGGTTCGGGCGCTTTGGCGGTGGCGCTGGCCCACCACTGGCCCGAAGCGCGAATCGTCGCCATCGACAACTCCGATGCCGCGCTCGAGTATGCGCGCCGCAACGCGCGGGGCACGACGATCGAGCTGCTGCGGGCCGATGTCGTCGAGCTGGCGTGCGATCCGGGCCTGCTCGCCGATCTGGATGGGCGGGTCGACATGGTGGTGGCCAACCCGCCCTACGTTCCCGACGATGCCGTGCTGGATCCTGAAGTCGCCCAACATGATCCATACCAGGCCGTCTTCGGCGGTCCGGACGGAATGGCGGTGATCGCGCCCCTCGTCCGTCTCGCCGGTCGCTGGCTGCGCCCCGGCGGGCTCATCGGCGTCGAGCACGACGACACCACCTCGGCGCAGACGGCGGAATTGTTCGTTGGCACAGGGGCGTTCGACGACGTCCAGGCCCGCCGCGACCTGACCGGACGGCCACGCTTCGTGACGGCGCGACGAAAAGCGGGGGAGAGCGGCGCCGATGACTGACGTCTTCGATTGTGCGGATCCCGATCAGCGCTCACGTGGAATCGCCGCCGCAGCGGCAGCGCTCAAGGGTGGCCGGCTGGTTGTCATGCCGACCGACACGGTGTATGGCATCGGCGCCGATGCGTTCAACAGCGCCGCGGTATCCGCATTGCTGTCGGCGAAGGGGCGCGGGCGCGACATGCCGGTGGGCGTGCTGGTCGGCTCCTGGCACACCATCGAGGGGCTCGTCTACACCATGCCGGACGGGGCGCGCGACCTGATCCGTGCCTTCTGGCCGGGCGCGCTGAGCCTGGTGGTGACCCAGGCGCCGTCGCTGCAGTGGGACCTCGGCGATGCCCGCGGCACCGTGATGCTGCGCATGCCGCTGCATCCGGTGGCGATCGAACTGCTGCGCGAGGTCGGGCCCCTGGCGGTCTCCAGCGCCAACATCTCCGGCCATCCGGCCGCGGTTGACGCCAACGAGGCGCGCAGCCAGCTCGGCGATCTGGTCGACGTCTATTTGGAAGCGGGTCCCTCGGATCAGGGGGCGGCGTCCACGATCGTCGACCTGACCGGGGCCACGCCGCGGATTCTGCGACCGGGCCCGGTGAGCGCGGAGCGGATCGCCGAAGTGCTGGCCCTCGATCCGGAAAGTTTGACCGCCCAGGCCTGACTGGAGCGGTTGTCGAGGTACCAGGTTTGTCCAGTACGGTCTCGGTGATGTCCAGCGACGTGACCAACCTTGCCGGTGGTTTGCTCGCGCTGGCCGACCGCGGTGCCGGCGTTCCGCTTCGCGAACTGGCGCTGGTGGGGCTGACCGCGGCGATCATCACCTACTTCGCCACCGGGCCGGTGCGGGTGCTCGCGACCCGGCTGGGCGCGGTCGCCTATCCGCGGGAGCGCGACGTCCACGTGACGCCGACGCCCCGGATGGGCGGGCTGGCGATGTTCGTCGGCGTCATCACGGCCGTCTTTCTGGCGTCTCAGCTTCCGGCGCTCACCCGTGGGTTCGTCTACTCCACCGGCATGCCCGCGGTCCTGGTCGCCGGCGCGGTCATCATGGGTATCGGCCTGATCGACGACCGTTGGGGCCTCGACGCGTTGACCAAGTTCGCCGGTCAGATCACCGCGGCCAGCGTGCTGGTCACCATGGGTGTGGCATGGAGTGTCCTGTACATCCCTATTGGCGGCGTGGGCACCATCGTGCTCGACCAGGCCTCGTCGATCCTGCTGACCCTGGCGCTCACCGTCTCGGTCGTCAACGCGATGAACTTCGTCGACGGGCTCGACGGTCTGGCCGCCGGGCTGGGGCTGATCACCGCCCTGGCCATCTGCATGTTCTCGGTCGGGCTGCTGCGCGACCACGGCGGTGACGTCTTGTTCTATCCGCCCGCGGTCATTTCGGTGGTGCTCGCCGGGGCGTGTCTGGGCTTCCTGCCGCACAACTTTCATCGCGCCAAGATCTTCATGGGCGACTCCGGTTCGATGCTGATCGGTCTGATGCTGTCGGCCGCGTCCACCACCGCCGCCGGCCCCGTCTCGCAGAACGCCTACGGCGCCCGCGACGTGTTCGTCCTACTGTCGCCGTTTTTGCTGGTCGCGGCGGTCATCTTCGTACCCATGCTCGATTTGCTGCTGGCGATCGTGCGCCGCACCCGCGCGGGCCGCAGCGCGTTCAGCCCCGACAAGATGCATCTGCATCATCGGTTGCTGCAGATCGGTCATTCGCATCGCCGGGTGGTGTTGCTGATCTATCTGTGGGTGGGGATCGTCGCGTTCGGCGCGGCCAGCACGATCTTTTTCCGTCCCCGCGATACCGCTGCGGTGATGCTGGGCGCCATCGTGGTGGCCGGCATCGCCACCGCGATCCCGCTGTTGCGGCGGGGCGACGACTACTACGACGAAGGGTAGTAGTAGGGTCCCGCATGTGGTACGGTGCTGGTAGAACCCCAAAAAGCCGTGCAGGCTACCGGCCCATCGGAGGCCACTCCGACCGGGCTGGTTCGAGACCGGCCTCGGGAGATACCCCTTGGGTGATTCAACTGTGACGTGCGATACGCTCGGCGGACCACCGATCAGTCGGTCGGGGGGTTCCCGTTCATCAACCTGGGATTGAGGTGCTGCAGTGACGACACCAGCGCAGGACGCGCCGTTGGTGTTTCCCTCTGTTGCTTTCCGTCCGGTTCGGCTCTTCGCGATCAGCGCTGTCATCACCGCCGTGGCGGTGCTCGCCGCCGCACTGTCCGGTCACCTGATGGTCGGCGTCTTCTTCGGGGTCGGGCTTCTCCTGGGTTTGCTCAACGCGGTACTGGTGCGTCGCTCGGTTGAGTCCATCACCGCCAAGGATCACCCGCTGAAAAGGTCGATGGCCGTCAACTCGGCGTCACGGCTGGCCATCATCACCGTCTTCGGGCTGATCATCGCCTACGTCTTTCGGCCCGCCGGCCTGGGCGTCCTGTTCGGATTGGCGCTGTTCCAGATCCTCTTGGTCGCCGCGACGGCGCTCCCGGTGTGGAAGAAGTTGCGCGCCGGCGACTGGGCGGAGCCGACGGACGGTGCCGAAGGCGGAGTGATCGCAGGGTCGGAAGGACCGGAAGGAAGGAACATCACCGATGCCTGAGACGACGTTCCTGGCCGAGGGCGCGATCGAGGTCGGCGCCCACACCCAAGCCAAGTGGCTCGGCCTGACCGTCAACACCGACACGATTCTGGCGACGGGTATCGCCGCGGTGATCGTGTTGGCATTGGCCTTCTTCCTGCGCGCCAAGATCACCTCCACCGGTGTGCCCAGCGGCGTTCAGCTGTTCTGGGAGGCCATCACCGTCCAGATGCGCGATCAGATCGAGAGCGCGGTCGGCATGCGCATCGCGCCGTTCGTGTTGCCCTTGGCCGTCACCATCTTCGTGTTCATCCTGATCTCCAACTGGCTCTCGGTGCTCCCGCTGCAGTACACCGATAAGTCGGGCCACACCACCGAGCTGCTGAAGTCGGCGGCTGCGGACATCAATTACGTTCTGGCGCTGGCTCTGTTCGTGTTCGTCTGCTACCACGTGGCGGGCATCTGGCGCCGCGGCGTCATCGGACACCCGCTCGCGGTGATCAAGGGCCACGTGGCCTTCCTGGCGCCGATCAACCTGGTCGAAGAGCTCGCCAAGCCAATCTCGTTGTCGCTGCGACTTTTCGGAAACATCTTCGCCGGCGGCATCCTGGTCGCCCTGATCGCGCTGTTCCCGCCCTACATCATGTGGGCGCCCAACGCGATCTGGAAGGCCTTCGACCTGTTCGTCGGGGCGATCCAGGCCTTCATCTTCTCGATCCTGACCATCCTGTACTTCAGTCAAGCCATGGAGATCGAGGATCACCATGACTGAGACTGGCCGTGAATCGCTTTGAGTCACACACCATTACAGAAGCCTGGTAGACCGCTACCAGATTAGAGGAGGAAAACAATGCCCAGCTTGGACCCCCAAGTCGCAGCCGCAGCTCTCATCGGCGGTGGACTCATCATGGGCGGCGGCGCGATCGGTGCCGGTATCGGTGACGGCATCGCCGGTAACGCGCTGGTTTCCGGCATCGCCCGGCAGCCCGAGGCGCAAGGCCGGTTGTTTACGCCGTTCTTCATCACCGTCGGTCTGGTTGAGGCGGCCTACTTCATCAACCTGGCCTTCATGGCGCTGTTCGTCTTCGCAACCCCCGTCGGCAAGTAGTTCGCATGGGTGACGCGAGCCCGAGCGTCCTGGCATCCAGCCAGGTGGTGGCCGAGGGGGGCAGCAACTTCCTCGTCCCGAACGGCACCTTCTTCTTCGTGCTGGCCATCTTCCTGATCGTGCTGGCCGTCATCGGCACCTTCGTGGTGCCACCGGTCATGAAGGTGTTGCGCGAGCGTGACGCCATGGTCGCCAAGACGGCTGCCGACAACAAGAAGGCGGCGGAGCAGTTCGAAGCGGCCAAGGCCGACTACGAAGAAGCCCTGACCGAAGCGCGGGTTGAGGCGTCGTCTTTGCGCGACGACGCCCGCGCCGAAGGCCGTAAGGTGATAGAAGACGCGCGCGCCCGTGCCGAGCAACAGGTGATGTCGACGTTGCAAATGGCATCCGAGCAATTGAAGCGGGAGAGGGACGCCGTGGAACTGGATCTGCGTGCCAACGTTGCCGCGATGTCGGCGACACTGGCCAGCCGGATCCTGGGCGTCGAGGTCGCGCCCGCCACCGCCAGCGCGTCCGCAACAGGGAAGTCCGGGCGGTAATCACCTATGTCGACTTTCATCGGGCAGTTAATCGGATTCGCGGCCATCGTGTTACTGGTGGTGCGGTATGTCGTGCCGCCGGTGCGTCGTCTGATGACCGCTCGGCAAGACGCCGTACGCCAGCAGTTGAAAGACGCTGCGACGGCGAGCGATCGGTTGACCGAGTCGACCACGGCACACAGCAATGCCGTCGAGTCCGCCAAGGCGGAGGCCGAACGGATCGTCGAGGAGGCCAGGAGCGACTCGGGCCGCATCGTCGAACAGCTGCGGGCCCAGGCCGACGTCGAATCCGAACGCATCAACGTACAGGGCGGCCGACAGGTCGACCTGTTGCGCACCCAGCTGAGCCGGCAGCTCCGTCTGGAACTCGGCCACGAAGCGGTGCGTCAGGCGGGTGAGCTGGTGCGCAACTTCGTCGCCGACCCGGAGCAGCAGTCGGCCACCGTCGACCGGTTCCTCGACGAGCTCGACGAGATGGCTCCCGCGTCGGCCGACGTTCAATATCCGTTGATGACCAAGATGCGCTCGTCGAGTCGCGTCGCGCTGGGCAACCTGTCCGAAAAGTTCAGCTCCATAGCCAAAGACCTTGACAGCAAGGGCCTTTCGAGTCTCTCCAGTGAGCTGGTAGAGGTGGCCCAGATGCTGGACCGCGAGATCGTCGTCACGCGGTATCTCACCGTCCCCGCCGAGGATGCCGCCCCCCGGGTCCGGTTGATCGAGCGGCTCGTCTCTGGCAAGGTCGCCGACGCCACACTGGAAGTGCTGCGCGCGGCGGTCTCGGAGCGTTGGTCGGCCAACTCCGACCTCGTCGACGCCATCGAACACGTGTCTCGACAGGCGCTGCTGGAAGTCGCCGAACGCGAGGACAAAGTCGGCGAGGTCGAAGAACAGCTGTTCCGGTTCTCCCGCATCCTCGACGCGCAGCCTCAACTTTCCATCCTGCTGGGTGACTACGCCGTTCCCGTCGAAGGCCGAGTCGCGTTGTTGCGCAAAGTACTTGACAGCGCAAGCGGCAGGGTCCAGCCCATTGTGACTGCGTTGCTGACCCAGACGGTCGAACTCCTCAGGGGCCAGCCGGCCGAGGAGGCCGTTCAGTTCTTGACCGAAGTCGCCGTGGCACGCCGCGGTGAGATCGTCGCCGCGGTCAGCGCGGCGGCCGAACTCAGCGATGCCCAACGGTCTCGTCTCACCGACGTGCTCAGCCGCATCTACGGTCACACGGTGGCGGTGCAGCTGCAGATCGATGCCGAACTGCTGGGCGGCCTGCTCATCTCCGTGGCCGATGAAGTGATCGACGGGACGCTCGCTTCTCGCCTTGCCGCGGCCGAGGCTCAATTGCCTGACTGACACCAACCATTCATCACAATCGCACGCGAACCACGATCAAGTAGGAAGACGAAAAGCCATGGCCGAGTTGACAATCTCCGCTGATGACATCCAGAGCGCCATCGAGGAGTACGTAGGCTCTTTCACCTCCGACACCTCCCGGGAAGAGGTCGGTACCGTCGTCGACGCGGGGGACGGCATCGCGCACGTCGAAGGCCTGCCCTCGGTCATGACCCAGGAGTTGCTCGAATTCCCCGGCGGCGTCCTTGGCGTCGCGCTCAACCTCGACGAGCACAGCGTCGGCGCGGTGATCCTGGGTGACTTCGAGAAAATCGAAGAGGGACAACAGGTCAAGCGCACCGGCGAGGTCCTGTCGGTCCCCGTCGGCGACGCCTTCCTCGGCCGCGTCGTCAATCCGCTCGGGCAGCCGATCGACGGCCGCGGAGACATCGACACCGACATTCGCCGGGCGCTGGAGATCCAGGCGCCGTCGGTGGTGCAGCGGCAGAGCGTGAGCGAGCCGCTGCAGACCGGCATCAAGGCCATCGACGCCATGACCCCGATCGGTCGCGGCCAGCGCCAGCTGATCATCGGTGACCGCAAGACCGGCAAGACCGCCGTCTGCGTCGACACCATCCTCAACCAGCGGGAGAACTGGGAGAGCGGCGACGAGCGCAAGCAGGTGCGGTGCGTGTACGTGGCCATCGGCCAAAAGGGCACCACGATCGCGTCTGTGCGGCGCGCCCTGGAGGAGGGCGGCGCGATGGACTACACGACCATCGTCGCGGCGCCGGCGTCGGACTCCGCCGGCTTCAAATGGCTTGCGCCGTACACGGGTTCGGCCATCGCCCAGCACTGGATGTACGACGGCAAGCACGTCCTGATCGTCTTCGACGACCTGAGCAAGCAGGCCGAGGCCTACCGGGCGATCTCGCTGCTGCTGCGCCGCCCGCCGGGCCGCGAGGCGTACCCCGGCGACGTGTTCTACCTGCACTCGCGGCTGCTGGAGCGCTGCGCCAAGCTGTCCGACGAGCTCGGTGGTGGCTCGCTGACCGGGTTGCCGATCATCGAGACCAAGGCCAACGACATCTCCGCCTACATCCCGACCAACGTCATCTCCATCACCGACGGGCAGTGCTTCCTGGAGTCAGACCTGTTCAACCAGGGTGTGCGGCCGGCCATCAACGTCGGTGTGTCGGTGTCCCGCGTGGGTGGTGCGGCACAGATCAAGGCCATGAAGGAGGTCGCCGGTTCGCTGCGGCTGGACCTGTCGCAGTACCGCGAACTGGAATCGTTCGCCGCCTTCGCCTCGGACCTGGACGCGACCTCCAAGGCGCAGCTGGAGCGCGGTGAACGCCTCGTCGAACTGCTCAAGCAGCCGCAGTACCAGCCGATGCCCGTTGAGGAGCAGGTGGTTTCGATCTTCCTGGGCACCGGCGGTCACCTGGACTCGGTGCCCGTCGAGGACGTCCGTCGCTTCGAGACCGAGCTGCTCGATCACATGCGGGCCTCGGAAGAGAAGTTCCTGGCCGGCGTCCGCGACAGCGGCAAGCTCTCCGAAGAGGGCGAGAACCAGCTCACCGAGATCATCAACAACTTCAAGAAGGGCTTCGCGGCCACCGGCGGCGGGTCTGTGGTGCCCGACGAGCACGTCGAGCCCCTCGACGAAGAGGACCTGGAAAAGGAGTCCGTGCAGGTCAAGAAGGAAAAGCCGAAGGACAAGAAGGAATCCAAGGATTCCAAGGCCTCCGGCAAGGACAAGAAGTAGCCACCGATGGCAGCCACACTTCGCGAATTACGGGGCCGGATCCGTTCGGCCGGGTCGATCAAGAAGATCACCAAGGCCCAGGAGATGATCGCGACCTCGCGCATCGGCAAGGCGCAGGCGCGGTTGGAAGCCGCGCGGCCCTACGCATTCCAGATCACCTCGATGCTCACCACGTTGTCCTCCGAAGCCGCGTTGGACCATCCGTTGCTGGTCGAGCGCGACGAGCCGAAGCGGGCCGGCGTCCTTGTGGTGTCCTCCGACCGTGGTCTGTGCGGCGCGTACAACTCGAGCATCTTCCGCCGCTCCGAGGAGCTGTTCTCCCTGCTGCGGGAGGAAGGCAAGACGCCGGTCGTCTACACGGTGGGTCGTAAAGCGCTGAACTACTTCAAGTTCCGCAACTGGGACATCACCGAATCCTGGACGGGTTTCTCCGAGCAGCCCCGGGTGGAAAACGCTCAGGAGATCGCGTCCACCCTGGTCGAGAGCTTCATGGCCGGCACGGGCGACGACGAGTCGGAGGACGGCCAGGGCGTCGACGAACTGCACATCGTCTATTCGGAGTTCAAGTCGATGATGTCGCAGGCGGCGGTGGCCCACCGCATCGCTCCGCTGGTCATGGAATACGTCGAAGACACCGACGAACTCCACACCTTGTACTCGTTCGAGCCTGACGCCACAACGCTTTTCGATGCCCTGCTGCCACGGTATGTGACGACCCGCGTGTACGCGGCACTGCTCGAATCGGCGGCGTCGGAGCTCGCGTCGCGGCAACGGGCGATGAAGTCGGCAACGGACAACGCGGACGACTTGATCAAAGAGCTCACGTTGATGGCGAACCGCGAGCGGCAGGCCCAGATCACCCAAGAGATCAGCGAAATCGTCGGTGGCGCAAACGCGCTGGCCGACGCTAAGTAGCACACGAGGAAGAAGAAAATGACTGCTACTGACGAAAAGACCACCAATTCCGACACCAGCGGCCGCGTCGTGCGAATCACCGGCCCGGTGGTCGACGTCGAGTTCCCGCGTGGCTCCGTGCCGGAACTGTTCAACGCGCTCAACGCCGAGATCACGTTCGAGGAGCTCAAGAAGACGCTGACGCTCGAGGTCGCACAGCACCTCGGCGACAACCTGGTGCGCACCATTTCCATGCAGCCCACCGATGGCCTGGTGCGCGGGGTCGAGGTGAAGGACAGCGGCAAGTCGATCTCGGTGCCGGTCGGCCAGGAGGTCAAGGGCCACGTCTTTAACGCCCTGGGGCATTGCCTCGATAAGCCGGGCTATGGAGAAGATTTCGAGCACTGGTCGATTCACCGCAAACCGCCGCCTTTCGAGGAGCTCGAGCCCCGCACCGAGATGCTCGAGACGGGCCTGAAGGTCGTCGACCTGCTCACCCCGTACGTGCGTGGCGGCAAGATCGCGCTGTTCGGCGGTGCCGGCGTGGGCAAGACCGTGTTGATCCAGGAGATGATCAACCGTATCGCCCGAAACTTTGGTGGCACTTCGGTTTTCGCTGGCGTTGGTGAGCGCACCCGTGAGGGCAACGACCTGTGGGTCGAGCTGAAGGAAGCCGATGTGCTCAAGGACACCGCGCTGGTGTTCGGTCAGATGGACGAGCCGCCCGGCACCCGTATGCGGGTGGCGCTGTCCGCGCTGACCATGGCCGAGTGGTTCCGTGACGAGGCTGGGCAGGACGTGCTGCTGTTCATCGACAACATCTTCCGATTCACCCAGGCCGGTTCGGAGGTCTCGACACTGCTCGGCCGGATGCCCTCCGCGGTGGGTTACCAGCCGACGCTGGCCGACGAGATGGGCGAGTTGCAGGAGCGCATCACCTCGACGCGAGGCAAGTCGATCACCTCGATGCAGGCCGTCTATGTGCCTGCCGACGACTACACCGACCCGGCGCCGGCAACGACCTTCGCGCACCTGGACGCGACCACCGAGCTGTCCCGAAACGTGTTCTCCAAGGGCATCTTTCCGGCGGTGGACCCGCTGGCATCGAGCTCGACCATCCTCGACCCAAGCGTTGTCGGTGACGACCACTACCGCGTGGCGCAGGAAGTCATCCGAATCCTGCAGCGGTACAAGGACTTGCAGGACATCATCGCGATCCTCGGTATCGACGAGCTGTCCGAAGAGGACAAGCAGCTCGTTCAGCGGGCACGGCGCATCGAGCGATTCCTGTCGCAGAACATGATGGCGGCCGAGCAGTTCACCGGCCAGCCGGGCTCGACGGTGCCGCTCAAGGAGACGATCGAGGCATTCGACCGCCTGGCCAAGGGCGATTTCGACCACATCCCGGAGCAGGCGTTCTTCTTGATCGGTGGCCTCGACGACCTGGCGAAGAAGGCTGAAAGCTTTGGCGCCAAACTGGAATCCTGAGGCGTGAGCGGAACGGCTCTGAAAGGCTTGTGGCATGGCTGAATTGAACGTTGAGATAGTCGCCGTCGACCGAAAGATCTGGTCGGGTGAAGCAACGTTTCTGTTCACCCGCACCACGGTCGGTGAGATCGGCATCCTGCCGAGGCACATCCCGCTGGTAGCGCAGTTGGTCGACGACGCAATGGTGCGCGTCGAACGAGAAGGCGAGGACGACCTGCGGGTCGCGGTGGACGGCGGATTCCTGTCCGTCACCGAGGAATCGGTGACAATCCTCGCCGAATCCGCCGAGTTCGAGTCGGAGATCGACGAGAGCGCCGCCAGAGAGGCTGCTGAGTCGGACGATCCGCGCATCGCCGCCAGGGGGCGCGCGAGATTGCGCGCCGTCGGCGCGATCGACTAGCCGCCGATGAGCGCGCCCATGGTTGGCATGGTCGTGCTCGTCGTCGTGCTGGCGGGCGCCGTCGTCGCGCTGAGCTATCGGTTGTGGAAGCTGCGCCAGGGCGGCACGGCGGGGATCATGCGAGACGTTCCCGCGGTCGGAGGCCATGGCTGGCGCCACGGCGTAATCCGTTACCGCGGTGGTGAAGCCGCGTTTTACCGGCTGTCCAGCCTGCGCCTGTGGCCGGACCGACGGTTGAGCCGGCGCGGCGTCGAGATCGTGTCCAGGCGGGCACCCCGCGGTGACGAGTTCGACATCATGACCGATGAGATCGTCGTCATCGAGTTACGTGACACCACCCAGGACCGCAGGTCCGGGTACGAGATCGCCCTCGACAAGGGCGCTTTGACGGCGTTCTTGTCCTGGCTGGAATCGCGTCCGTCGCCGCGGTCCCGCCGGCGCAGCCTCTAGAGCGCATCGCCCTATCGGACCCCTGCTAACTTCCGCCGGGGTTCCCGCCGCCCGGCTTCCACAGCACATCGCCATCCGCGTTGGCCACCCGCGACAGGATGAAGAGCAGATCCGAGAGGCGGTTCAGGTATTTCGCGGGCAGCACGCTGACCTGCCCGGGCGCGGCATCGACCGCCGCCCACGCCGACCGTTCGGCCCGGCGCACCACGGTGCGGGCGACGTGGAGAAACGCCGACAACGGCGAACCGCCGGGCAGCACAAACGAATTCAGCTTCGGCAAGGGCTCGTTATATGTGTCACACCACTTTTCGAGCCGATCGATGTAGGGCTGGGTGACCCGCAGCGGGGGATATTCGGGGTTGTCGACCACGGGGGTCGACAGGTCCGCGCCGGCATCGAACAAGTCGTTCTGGATCTGGCGCAACACGCTCGCGAGCTGCTCGTCGGGCCGGCCCACGGCGACCGCGACACCGATCGCCGCGTTGGCTTCGTCACAATCGGCGTAGGCCACCAGGCGGGGATCGTTCTTGGAGACCCGCGAGAAGTCGCTCAATCCCGTAGTGCCGTCGTCGCCGGTCCGTGTGTAGATGCGAGTCAGGTGTACAGCCATGAGCAAACCGTACTCGGGTGTGGCTTGGCCGACTGACAAGGCGATACCGCTTCACTAGACTGACGCGGGTGGCTGAGCGATTCGTGGTGACCGGCGGCAACCGGTTGGCAGGCGAAGTCGCAGTCGGGGGCGCCAAAAACAGCGTGCTCAAGCTGATGGCCGCGACGCTGTTGGCCGAGGGAACCAGCACGATCACCAACTGTCCCGACATCCTGGACGTGCCGCTGATGGCGGAGGTGCTGCGCGGGCTGGGCGCAACCGTCGAACTCGACGGCGACGTCGCCCGAATCACCTCTCCGGATGAGCCGAAATACGATGCCGACTTTGCCGCGGTGCGACAGTTCCGCGCGTCGGTGTGCGTGCTGGGACCGCTGGTCGGCCGGTGCAAGCGTGCCCGAGTCGCGCTGCCGGGCGGCGACGCGATCGGATCGCGCCCACTGGACATGCACCAGGCCGGCCTGCGCCAGCTCGGTGCGCAATGCAACATCGAGCACGGATGCGTGGTGGCGCAGGCCGATACGTTGCGCGGCGCAGAGATTCAGCTGGAGTTCCCCTCGGTGGGGGCGACCGAGAACATCCTGATGGCCGCGGTCGTGGCCGAGGGCGTGACCGTCATCCACAACGCGGCGCGCGAGCCCGACGTCGTGGACCTGTGCACGATGTTGAACCAGATGGGTGCGCAGATCGAAGGCGCGGGTTCGCCGACGATGACCATCACGGGCGTCCCGAAGCTGCACCCGACCGAGCATCGGGTCATCGGGGATCGCATCGTCGCCGCCACGTGGGGGATCGCCGCCGCGATCACCCGCGGCGACATCACGGTGACGGGCATCGACCCCGCGCACCTGCAGGTGGTGCTGCACAAGTTGCACGATGCCGGCGCCACCGTTACCCAGACCGACGACAGCTTCCGGGTGGCGCAGTACGAGCGCCCAAAGGCCGTCAATGTGGCGACGCTGCCTTTCCCCGGGTTCCCGACTGACCTGCAGCCGATGGCCATCGCCCTGGCCTCGATCGCCGACGGCACCTCGATGATCACCGAGAACGTATTCGAGGCGCGCTTTCGGTTCGTCGAAGAAATGATTCGCCTGGGCGCCGATGCCCGAACCGACGGGCACCACGCCGTCGTTCGGGGGCTGCCGCAATTGTCGAGCGCGCCGGTGTGGTGTTCGGACATCCGGGCCGGCGCGGGCCTGGTATTGGCCGGGCTTGTCGCCGACGGAGACACCGAGGTCCACGACGTCTTCCACATCGATCGCGGCTACCCGTTGTTCGTGGAAAACCTGGCGATTTTGGGAGCGGAGATCGAGCGGGTACAGTAACCAAAGTCAGTGCCCCACAAGCGCGATCACCAACGCGAAGGTGGACGAGAGCGGGGCCTTGACTCCCTCGCTGGATTGGTACTAGCCTGGCACGGCTGCTCCCGAGACGGTCTCTAGCAGATCAAAATTGGGAGTTGACTTATCTGCCGGATCTGTATTAAGCTGGCAGGGTTGCCCCAAAACGGGCGAAACAAGTGTTGTTTGAGAACTCAATAGTGTGTTTGGTCTTTTTATTTGTTGTTGTTTTTTGACCATATTTCGCACCCCCCGTGTGTGGGTATGGTCGTTTTTTGATGCCAGTTTTTGGCGTCTTGTCAGGTATCTCTGATTTGAAATTCAACTCGCCTTGCGAGGAGATTTTGTTTGGAGAGTTTGATCCTGGCTCAGGACGAACGCTGGCGGCGTGCTTAACACATGCAAGTCGAACGGAAAGGCCTCTTCGGAGGTACTCGAGTGGCGAACGGGTGAGTAACACGTGGGCAATCTGCCCTGCACTTCGGGATAAGCCTGGGAAACTGGGTCTAATACCGAATAGGACCTTTAGACGCATGTCTTTTGGTGGAAAGCTTTTGCGGTGTGGGATGGGCCCGCGGCCTATCAGCTTGTTGGTGGGGTGATGGCCTACCAAGGCGACGACGGGTAGCCGGCCTGAGAGGGTGTCCGGCCACACTGGGACTGAGATACGGCCCAGACTCCTACGGGAGGCAGCAGTGGGGAATATTGCACAATGGGCGCAAGCCTGATGCAGCGACGCCGCGTGGGGGATGACGGCCTTCGGGTTGTAAACCTCTTTCACCATCGACGAAGGTCCGGGTTTTCTCGGATTGACGGTAGGTGGAGAAGAAGCACCGGCCAACTACGTGCCAGCAGCCGCGGTAATACGTAGGGTGCGAGCGTTGTCCGGAATTACTGGGCGTAAAGAGCTCGTAGGTGGTTTGTCGCGTTGTTCGTGAAATCTCACGGCTTAACTGTGAGCGTGCGGGCGATACGGGCAGACTAGAGTACTGCAGGGGAGACTGGAATTCCTGGTGTAGCGGTGGAATGCGCAGATATCAGGAGGAACACCGGTGGCGAAGGCGGGTCTCTGGGCAGTAACTGACGCTGAGGAGCGAAAGCGTGGGGAGCGAACAGGATTAGATACCCTGGTAGTCCACGCCGTAAACGGTGGGTACTAGGTGTGGGTTTCCTTCCTTGGGATCCGTGCCGTAGCTAACGCATTAAGTACCCCGCCTGGGGAGTACGGCCGCAAGGCTAAAACTCAAAGGAATTGACGGGGGCCCGCACAAGCGGCGGAGCATGTGGATTAATTCGATGCAACGCGAAGAACCTTACCTGGGTTTGACATGCACAGGACGCGTCTAGAGATAGGCGTTCCCTTGTGGCCTGTGTGCAGGTGGTGCATGGCTGTCGTCAGCTCGTGTCGTGAGATGTTGGGTTAAGTCCCGCAACGAGCGCAACCCTTGTCTCATGTTGCCAGCGGGTAATGCCGGGGACTCGTGAGAGACTGCCGGGGTCAACTCGGAGGAAGGTGGGGATGACGTCAAGTCATCATGCCCCTTATGTCCAGGGCTTCACACATGCTACAATGGCCGGTACAAAGGGCTGCGATGCCGTAAGGTTAAGCGAATCCTTTTAAAGCCGGTCTCAGTTCGGATTGGGGTCTGCAACTCGACCCCATGAAGTCGGAGTCGCTAGTAATCGCAGATCAGCAACGCTGCGGTGAATACGTTCCCGGGCCTTGTACACACCGCCCGTCACGTCATGAAAGTCGGTAACACCCGAAGCCAGTGGCCTAACCTTTTGGAGGGAGCTGTCGAAGGTGGGATCGGCGATTGGGACGAAGTCGTAACAAGGTAGCCGTACCGGAAGGTGCGGCTGGATCACCTCCTTTCTAAGGAGCACCACGAAAAGCACTCCAATTGGTGGAGTGCGAGCCGTGAGGGGTTCTCGTCTGTAGTGGACGAAAACCGGGTGCACAACAGCAAATGATTGCCAGACACACTATTGGGCCCTGAGACAACACTCGGTCGATCCGTGTGGAGTCCCTCCATCTTGGTGGTGGGGTGTGGTGTTTGAGTATTGGATAGTGGTTGCGAGCATCTAGATGAACGCGTGGTCCTTCGTGGCCGGCGTGTTCATCGAAATGTGTAATTTCTTCTTTGGTTTTTGTGTGTAAGTAAGTGTTTAAGGGCGCATGGTGGATGCCTTGGCATCGAGAGCCGATGAAGGACGTGGGAGGCTGCGATATGCCTCGGGGAGCTGTCAACCGAGCATTGATCCGAGGATTTCCGAATGGGGAAACCCAGCACGAGTGATGTCGTGTTACCCGCATCTGAATATATAGGGTGCGGGAGGTAACGCGGGGAAGTGAAACATCTCAGTACCCGTAGGAGAAGAAAACAATTGTGATTCCGTCAGTAGTGGCGAGCGAACGCGGAACAGGCTAAACCGCACGCATGTATAACCGGGTAGGGGTTGTGTGCGCGGTGTTGTGGGAGTGATATGTCTCAGCTCTACCTGGCTGAGGGGTAGTCAGAAAGTGTCGTGGTTAGCAGAAGTGGCCTGGGATGGCCTGCCGTAGACGGTGAGAGCCCGGTACGCGAAAACCCGACACCTACCTTGTATCAGTTCCCGAGTAGCAGCGGGCCCGTGGAATCTGCTGTGAATCTGCCGGGACCACCCGGTAAGCCTAAATACTTCTCGATGACCGATAGCGGATTAGTACCGTGAGGGAATGGTGAAAAGTACCCCGGGAGGGGAGTGAAATAGTACCTGAAACCGTGTGCCTACAATCCGTCAAAGCCTCTTCGTGGGGTGATGGCGTGCCTTTTGAAGAATGAGCCTGCGAGTCAGGGACACGTCGCGAGGTTAACCCGTGTGGGGTAGCCGCAGCGAAAGCGAGTCTGAATAGGGCGCATCCCCTTTGGGGTGTAGTGGCGTGTTCTGGACCCGAAGCGGAGTGATCTACCCATGGCCAGGGTGAAGCGCGGGTAAGACCGCGTGGAGGCCCGAACCCACTTAGGTTGAAGACTGAGGGGATGAGCTGTGGGTAGGGGTGAAAGGCCAATCAAACTCCGTGATAGCTGGTTCTCCCCGAAATGCATTTAGGTGCAGCGTTGCGTGGTTCACCACGGAGGTAGAGCTACTGGATGGCCGATGGGCCCTACTAGGTTACTGACGTCAGCCAAACTCCGAATGCCGTGGTGTAAAGCGTGGCAGTGAGACGGCGGGGGATAAGCTCCGTACGTCGAAAGGGAAACAGCCCAGATCGCCGGCTAAGGCCCCTAAGCGTGTGCTAAGTGGAAAAGGATGTGTAGTCGCAGAGACAACCAGGAGGTTGGCTTAGAAGCAGCCACCCTTGAAAGAGTGCGTAATAGCTCACTGGTCAAGTGATTATGCGCCGATAATGTAGCGGGGCTCAAGCACACCGCCGAAGCCGCGGCACATTCACCGTACGGTGAGTGTGGGTAGGGGAGCGTCCCTCACTCAGCGAAGCCTCCGGGTAACCGGTGGTGGAGGGTGGGGGAGTGAGAATGCAGGCATGAGTAGCGATAAGGCAAGTGAGAACCTTGCCCGCCGTAAGACCAAGGGTTCCTGGGCCAGGCCAGTCCGCCCAGGGTGAGTCGGGACCTAAGGCGAGGCCGACAGGCGTAGTCGATGGACAACGGGTTGATATTCCCGTACCCGTGTATAGGCGTCCCTGATGAATCAGCGGTACTAACCACCCAAAACCGGATCGACCATTCCCCTTCGGGGGCATGGAGTTTCGGGGCTGCGTGGGACCTTCGCTGGTAGTAGTCAAGCGATGGGGTGACGCAGGAAGGTAGCCGTACCAGTCAGTGGTAATACTGGGGCAAGCCCGTAGGGAGGGCGATAGGCAAATCCGTCGCTCATTAATCCCGAGAGGTGATGCATAGCCGATTGAGGCGAATTCGGTGATCCTCTGCTGCCAAGAAAAGCCTCTAGCGAGCACATACACGGCCCGTACCCCAAACCAACACAGGTGGTCAGGTAGAGAATACCAAGGCGTACGAGATAACTATGGTTAAGGAACTCGGCAAAATGCCCCCGTAACTTCGGGAGAAGGGGGGCCGGAATACCGTGAACACCCTTGCGGTGGGAGCGGGATTCGGCCGCAGAAACCAGTGGGTAGCGACTGTTTACTAAAAACACAGGTCCGTGCGAAGTCGCAAGACGATGTATACGGACTGACGCCTGCCCGGTGCTGGAAGGTTAAGAGGACCCGTTAACCGTAAGGTGAAGCGGAGAATTTAAGCCCCAGTAAACGGCGGTGGTAACTATAACCATCCTAAGGTAGCGAAATTCCTTGTCGGGTAAGTTCCGACCTGCACGAATGGCGTAACGACTTCCCAACTGTCTCAACCATAGACTCGGCGAAATTGCACTACGAGTAAAGATGCTCGTTACGCGCGGCAGGACGAAAAGACCCCGGGACCTTCACTACAACTTGGTATTGGTGTTCGGTACGGTTTGTGTAGGATAGGTGGGAGACTTTGAAGTACAGACGCCAGTTTGTATGGAGTCGTTGTTGAAATACCACTCTGATCGTATTGGACACCTAACGTCGAACCCTTATCGGGTTCACGGACAGTGCCTGGCGGGTAGTTTAACTGGGGCGGTTGCCTCCTAAAATGTAACGGAGGCGCCCAAAGGTTCCCTCAACCTGGACGGCAATCAGGTGTTGAGTGTAAGTGCACAAGGGAGCTTGACTGCGAGACTTACAAGTCAAGCAGGGACGAAAGTCGGGACTAGTGATCCGGCACCTCTGAGTGGAAGGGGTGTCGCTCAACGGATAAAAGGTACCCCGGGGATAACAGGCTGATCTTCCCCAAGAGTCCATATCGACGGGATGGTTTGGCACCTCGATGTCGGCTCGTCGCATCCTGGGGCTGGAGCAGGTCCCAAGGGTTGGGCTGTTCGCCCATTAAAGCGGCACGCGAGCTGGGTTTAGAACGTCGTGAGACAGTTCGGTCTCTATCCGCCGCGCGCGTCAGAAACTTGAGGAAACCTGTCCCTAGTACGAGAGGACCGGGACGGACGAACCTCTGGTATACCAGTTGTCCCACCAGGGGCACGGCTGGATAGCCACGTTCGGACAGGATAACCGCTGAAAGCATCTAAGCGGGAAACCTTCTCCAAGATCAGGTTTCTCACCCTTTTAGAGGGATAAGGCCCCCCGCAGACCACGGGTTTGATAGGCCAGACCTGGAAGCCCAGTAATGGGTGCAGGGAACTGGCACTAACCGGCCGAAAACTTACCA
Organism: Mycobacterium sp. NGS33; assembly: GCF_059812885.1. Classification (NCBI taxonomy): domain Bacteria; kingdom Bacillati; phylum Actinomycetota; class Actinomycetes; order Mycobacteriales; family Mycobacteriaceae; genus Mycobacterium; species Mycobacterium sp. NGS33. The sequence goes on from NZ_JCALDN010000002.1 coordinate 515,684, forward strand.
ACACACAATCGCAACCACAGTCCATTTCACGGCAGCAATGCCGCGGAACACCACACCCCCCACCAAACAAATTTAAATAGAGTTACGGCGGCCACAGCGACAGGGAAACGCCCGGTCCCATTCCGAACCCGGAAGCTAAGCCTGTCAGCGCCGATGATACTGCCCATACGGGTGGAAAAGTAGGACACCGCCGAACATACACAAAAACACCCCCGGCAACGGGGGTGTTTTTGCATTTCCGGTTAATCGAATAGCGTGAGATTTTCCCGTTGCTTTTCCAATTCGAGCAATGTGCGCTTTCGGCCGAGCCCACCGCCGAAGCCGGTGAGACTCCCGTTGGCCCCGATGACGCGATGGCAGGGAACGACGATGGCGATCGGGTTGTGGCCGTTGGCCAAACCGACCGCGCGGGCGGCGCCCGGCGCCGCGATCTGCTCGGCGATTTCACCGTACGAGCGGGTCTCGCCATACGGAATGGTCAGCAGCGCCCGCCATACCCGGCGCTGAAATTCGGTCCCTCTCAGGTCGAGCTCGAGATCGAAATGCGTCAGCTCGCCGGCGAAATACGCGGCGAGTTGTTCGACGGCCTCACCAAACGCCCGGGGGTTGGGCGACCAGCCGGCGCGATTCGGTTCGTAGGTCTGGTCGACCATCCGTAGATTCGTCAGCACCGGGCCGCGGCCGGCCAGGGTCAGCAGCCCGATCGGGCTGTCGATGGTGCGGTACTCGATCATGCGCGCAACTCCTCATCGCTTCGGTCTGCATCCTCGGCGGGGCGAATCATGCGACCTCCTGCGGCGGCCATTGGTTTACCGGATGCTCGAGAGTGGTCCAAAGGTATTGGGTGGCATAGGAACGCCATGGGCGCCACCGCGCACTGTGGGCGGCAAGGGATCGGTCGTCGGACGGCAGGCCCAGCTGTTTGGCGGCCACGCGCAAGCCCAGGTCGCTGGCGGGAAACGCGTCGGGATCGCCGAGGCCGCGCATGGCGATGACCTCCGCGGTCCACGGGCCGACCCCGGGCAAGGCGAGCAGTTGTGTTCGGGCCCTGTCCCAGTCACACCCGGCGCTCAGCACGACGCTTCCGTCGGCCAGGCCGGCGACCAGGGCGCTCAGCGTTCGCTGCCGGGCTTTGGGCACCGCCAGATGAACGGAGTCGATCTCTGCCAGCTGCTCGACCGACGGGAAGGTGTGGGTCAACGATCCCTGCGGATCGTTGATCGGCTGCCCGTAGGCAGCGACCAGGCGGCCGGCGTGCGTGCTCGCCGCCTTGGTGGACACCTGCTGGCCCAGCACCGCGCGGACCGCGAGTTCGGCCTCGTCGACCGTGCGCGGGATTCGCTGCCCGGGCGCCTTGGCTACGACGGCGCTGAAGTCCTCGTCCGCGCTGAGCGCTTCGTCCACGGCTTCCGGGTCGGCATCGAGGTCCAGTAGGCGCCGGCAGCGCGCGATGGCCGTCGTCAGGTCGCGGAAGTCGTCGAGCACGAGCACGCAACGGACGTGATCGACGGCGGGCGTCAGGGCGACGATCGCGTTGCCGAACGGCAGGCGCAGACTTCGCCGGTAGGCGCCATCGCGGATCTCCTCGCACCCGGGCACCGTGCCCGCCGCCAGATGACCGAACACACCGGCGTATGCAAAGGGCGTTCGTACCGGGAGCCGAAGGCACACCGTGCCAGGCGAATTCGGGGCCGACGCGGGGCGTGTCACCGCGCGCCGCCGCAGCGCGCTCGGTGTGTTCTCGAACACCGAGCGCACCGTGTCGTTGAACTGACGGATGCTGGAAAAGCCGGCGGCGAAGGCGACGTCGCCGAACGGCAGATTCGTCGTCTCGATCAGCACGCGCGCGGTTTGCGCGCGCTGCGCGCGGGCCAGGGCGAGCGGACCTGCCCCCACCTCGGCCTGCAGGAGGCGCTCCAGCTGCCGGGTGGTGTAGCCGAGGCCGGCGGCCAGGCCGGCGACCCCTGCACGGTCCACCGTGCCGTCGGCGATCAGCCGCATCGTTCGCGCCACGATGTCGCCCCGCACGTTCCACTCCGGGGACCCTGGGGAGGCGTCGGGTCGGCACCGCTTGCACGCGCGAAAGCCGGCGCGCTGCGCGGCGGCGGCCGTCGGATAGAACCGCACGTTACGGGCGAACGGGGGCCGCACCGGGCAGCTGGGCCGGCAGTAGATCCGGGTGGTCAGCACCGCGGTGACGAACCAGCCGTCGAACCGGGCGTCCTTGGACTGGACCGCGCGGTAGCAGCGTTCGAAATCGTCGTGCACGGTTCCAGACTTACACCCGGCGACCGACAAAACTGGCGGAAAACCGACATCGTCGTGGGATGCGCCGGGACGGCCGATCGACCACGTCGGCGGCTCACCCTACTGATGCGCCTTTCTCGTCCAATCCAGGCTTTTACCGCGCCCGATGGTATTTACTGTGATCCGGCTCGCTGGTTCTGGTGGTGTGACCCGACGGGTGAGCGAGTTCGGGGAAAGGCGAACCGATGAAGCGGGTGGCGACCTGGTGGGGCCAAGAGGACCATTTCGATTGGCTGACAGGCTATTTGCAAGCGCATGGATTGAGCACCAGTACCCGCAGGATTTTGGCCGTGGTGGCCGCCTCGTTGGTGTTGGTACCGGTCAACGTGTTTTGGGGCCCCGTCCCATTGTATCCGGTTGTGGCGCTGGTGGTTTCCCTCGTGTCCGCCGTGATCGGCTTGGGCATGGCCGTGCTGTGGTTGAGCGGGTGGCCCACTCGGCGCCAGTCCATTTTCTACATCATGACCGGCTGTGTTTCCATCGGTGGCGGTTGTCTGTGGCAGCCCCAGCCACTCGTCGGGCTGATGTCGTGCTCGGCGCTAGCGGTGACCGGCGGCTACATCGCGTTCTTCCACACCACCAGGCTGATGGCGGTGAACTTCTGCGTGGCATGCGGCATCGGGGTCTGGCAGGCGATACGACTGGCGGCTACGGGACAGGCGTTGCTGGCCTTCACCGGCTACTTCCTGGTCCTGGAGCTCAACGTCGTCGTGCCGCTCGCCATTCAAGTCATCGTGCGCGCGCTCTGGATTGATCTTTTGCGCTCCAACCGCGACCCCCTGACCGGGCTGTTGAACCGGAGGGCCTGCGACCGGGCGATCGTCGGCCGGATGCTGGCCGGCGCCCATCACATGTTCCTGGCGGTGGCCATGGTCGATCTGGACCGCTTCAAAGAGCTCAACGATAGCCGCGGGCACGCCGCCGGCGACGAGGCGCTGATCGCGGTGGCGGACACCTTGACAGGCGCATGCGGGGAGAGCGCCATCGTCGGTCGCGTCGGCGGGGAGGAATTCCTGGTCGCCGACATCGTGACGACCGAACAGCTGCCGGAGTGGGGCCGGCAGCTTTGTGACGCCGTGGCGGGAGTGGACGTGTCCGTGACGGCCAGCGTCGGGATCGCCACCCTGGCGTTGAGCAGCGTCGTCTCGGACTACGCCGAGCACGCGTTTCACCAGTTGGTCGCCCACGCCGACACCGCGATGTATGAGGCGAAGCGGTGTGGCGGCAACCAGACCCGCCACCACCAGATCGCGGTCTGAGCCGCGCCCGCGCACGTCGCGTTCAGCTGGTCGGGCTCGTCGGGTGGTGCTCTACCGCGGCGGCGGCCGCGATGAAGTCGCGTGCCGAGCGAGACAGCGGTCGATCGGAATTCCAGACCATGCCGACGTCGCGGTAGGCGTCGGCGTCGGCCAGCCGCAGCACGCGCACCCCCGGCGCGTACTCGCTGCCGTCGATGGGCACCAGGCTGACGCCCAGGCCGGCGGCGACCAGGCCGGCGACTGTCGTGAGGGTCGGGGCTTCCAAGCCGATCCGGGGCCGAAATTGCGCTGCGGCACAGAGCTCGTCGAGCAGTCCGCGCATGCCGAATCCGCGGCGCATGGTCACGAAGCGCTCGTCGGCCAGATCGATCATGGACACCGTCGCATCGTGCGAGAACCGGTGGCCCTGGGGCACGGCGATACCGAGCCGTTGACGAAACAGGCTGCGCCAGGCCAGCGTTCGCTTGCGCGGCCGCGGTGATACCACTCCGATGTCGACGACGCCGGACCGCACACGATCGCCGATCGATTCGGCGGGCCCCTCCTCTAGCGTGAACGTCACCCGCGGTGCCGATTCCCCGAATCGCGCGATCAAGCGCGGAACCACCGTCGACCCGAACGAACTCAGGAAGGCCAACCGGATCTCGCTGAGGGCCGGGTTCGTCAGGTCATCGATGGCGCGCCTGGCCGAATCGAGCTCCAGCTGGGCCCGCCGCGCGTGCTCGTAGAAGATCCGCCCGTACGTGTTGAGGGCAAGGCGTCGGCCGTGCCGGTCGAACAGCGGCACTCCCACCTGCTGTTCCAGGCGAGCCAGCATCCGGGTCAGCGTCGGCTGGGCGACGTGGAGCTGCTGCGCCGCGGCCGTGACGTGCTGCAATTCGGCGAGTGTGATGAACCACTCGTAGTCGCCCTCCGCCACCGCAGCCACCTCCGCTTATGCACCATCTGCATCATAAGTCAGGAAATAATTCATTTCCTTTTTGGTCACGCCGGCCGAAGCATGGTGGCCATGCCTCAGCTCGTCGCGCATCGGGCCGGATCCAAGGGATACCGGCGAATGACGATCGCGCTGTACGGCGCCGGGTTGTCCAGTTTCGCGGCGATGTACTGCACGCAGGCGCTTCTCCCGGCGTTGTCGGCGGCCTACCGGATCACGCCGGCCACCGCGGCGCTGACGATCTCACTGACGACGGGCATGTTGGCGGTGTCGATCATCCCCGCCAGCGCGCTATCCGAGCGCTACGGGCGCGTCACCGTGATGCTCACGTCAGGCATAGCGTCCAGCGTCATCGGGCTGTTGTTGCCGCTGAGTCCGTCCCTCAGCGTGCTGCTGGCGGGACGCGCGCTGCACGGCGTCGCGTTGCCGGCATCCCGGCGGTCGCCATGGCATTCCTGGCCGAGGAAGTGCATGGCTCCTCGCTCGGTTCAGCGATGGGCCGCTATGTCGCGGGGACGACGGTTGGTGGGCTGGTCGGGCGGATCGTGCCGTCCCTGGTGGTCGACGTCAGCAATTGGCGGGTCGCGCTGTTGGTGTGCTCGGTGCTGACGCTGGCCGGCACGGCCGTGTTCGCGCGGTTGGTGCCCAGGTCGCAGTTCTTCACCCCGAAGGCGGCAAGCGTGCGCGACACCGTGCGCAACCTCGCCGCGCATGCGCGAAACCCCGTGCTGCTGAAGCTGTTTGCGCTGGGGTCCGTGGTGATGGGGGCGTTCGTCACGGTCTACAACTACCTCGGGTACCGACTGACCGACCGGCCCTTCGGATTGGCATCCTCGGTGGTCGGCGTGTTGTTCGTCCTCTACCTGGTGGGCACCGCGACGTCGGTCGTGGCCGGGCGCCTCGCCGACCGCAGGGGGCGAAGGCTGGTGCTCGGCTACGCGTTACCGATCACCGCGGCCGGCCTGCTGCTGACCATCCCGCACGCGCTGGCCGTCATCGTGGTCGGTGTCGGCGTGTTCACCGGCGGATTCTTCGCCGCGCACACCGTCGCCAGCGGCTGGGTGGGCGCGGTGGCCCACCGCGACCGCGCGGAGGCGTCCGCGCTGTACCTGTTCAGCTACTACCTGGGCGGGTCGGTGGCGGGCGCCTTGGGCGGTCTCGTCTACGGCGTCGGCGGCTGGCCGGCGACCGTGTGGTTTGTGGGCGCGCTGCTGGCGGCCGGCGCAGTGCTCGTCGCAATGCTGGTGCGGGAGAGGGGATCTAGCCCCAACCGGCGCCTCGCCGTCGCCGTCGCCCAATGATCCGCCCGCTGCGCTAGCCAGACGGCATCAGCCGGGAGGCGTTCCGGCGCACACGCCACCGGCGCAGGCACCCGCTCCGCCCGGTCCCGCGGAGGCCCCGGCGCCCGGCACGCCCGCGCTGGCCCCACCGGGCCCGGCGCCGGCACCCGAACCACCCGGTCCGGCGGTGGTGGCGCCACCCGGCCCGACGCCGGGTCCACCGCCACCCGGGCCGCCGGTCGCCGACGGCGCCGTCGTGGTGACGCTGGCCGGTGTGGTGACGGTGGTGGTGACGGTTGATGTGCTGGGGTTCTTGTTGTTGTTGCCCGAGCTGCAACCCGCGGTCAATGAACTCAGGGCGATCGCCGCGGCGATTCCCGCGGCGAGCGAAGCACGGGTGACTCCACTACCGGTCATGTGCCAACCAATCTCTAGAGGGGTCAGTTCTGGTGTCCCTCTACCCATTCCGGCCCGATATCAACCGCGTCCGGCCGACGCGTCATCAGCCGTTGCGGGCAGCGCCAGTCGGGTGGGACGTTCGTGGCCGCGAAGGGTCACGCTGTCGCCCAGAGACCAACGCGCCCGCTCGGTTTCGCTGGCACGCTCGATGGCGTCGGCCGTCGCGAGCAACCGGCTCGAGTGCGACTTGGCCAGCTCGCACAACCGGGCCGCCTCGTTGACCGGCTCACCGATCACGGTGTATTCGAAGCGTTCCTTGGCGCCGACGTTTCCGGCGACGACCTGCCCCGCGGCCACGCCGATGCCCGCCTCCAGTTCGGTCATTTCGCCGGCCAGCCGCTCGGCGATGCACCGCGCGGCGGCCAGGGCCGAGTCTTCGGGATTCTCCAGGCGGTTCGGCGCTCCGAAGATGGCCAGTGACGCATCGCCTTCGAACTTGTTGACCAGCCCGCAATTACGGTCCACCTCTTCGACCACGATCGCGAAGAAACGGTTCAGCACCGCAACGACTTCGGCCGAAGGTTGGCTCGTCACCAGTTGCGTCGACCCGAGGATATCGATGAATACGACGGCCACATGGCGTTCTTCGCCGCCCAGCTTCGGCTTCTCGCGTTCGGCGGCGAGGGCCACTTCGCGCCCCACGTGGCGTCCGAACAGATCGCGAACTCGTTCGCGCTCGCGCAGTCCGTCGACCATCGCGTTGAAGCCGCGTTGCAGCTCGCCGAGTTCGGTGCCGTCGAATACCACCAATTCGCCGCGCAGGTCACCCTTTTCGACGCGCTGCAGCGCCGCCCGCACCACGCGCACCGGTGTGGCCGTCAACCACGCCAGGATCCACATCAGGATGCAGCCGAAGATGAGCGCGGCCGCCGACACGATCAGCACGCCGACCGCGAACTGGGTCTCGGTGAGGTTGTTCAGCCAGATCTCGAATAGCGCCAGCAGCGCGATGCCGATGACGGGAACACCCGAACCGAGAAACCACACCGTCATGGTTCGGCCCATGATGCCGGCGGCCAGTCGCCGGGGCGGCGGGCCCGCCTCGAGCGCCTGAGCCGCCACCGGACGCAATGCGAATTCGGCGAGCAGATAACTGCCGGTCGCCACCAGAACGCCGCAGAAGCTCACCCCGACCAGGAAGCGTGGGATGAACAACGTGTTGACCATCCCGTAGAGCACCGTGTACAGCACCGCGCCGGCTCCCCAGAGAATGAGGTCGACCAGCGCGATCCGCCACGGGGCGATGAACGTGTTGCGTTCATCCTGGGGAGTCGGAGTGCGCTCCTCGATCGCCCAACGCAACGCCAGGACCGTCCTGCGGGTGATCCACACCGTGCCCACCGTCAGCGCCAGCACGACGTAGGCCGGCGCAACCCCGAAGGTGAGCCACGCCGGTGCGTCGTCGAAGATGCTCGGCGCCGGGATGGCGACGATCACCAGGATCAGCCCGGCGCCGATCCCGAGCAGGTTCGCTCCCAGCACCAGAACGGTCATGATGATCTGGATGCGCACCCGGCGACGGCCCTGGCTTTCCGACACCCGGCCGAGCAGCAGGGAGCCGTACGCAGGCGTCGTGGGCAGACGGCCGCTCTGTCGGGTGACCCGCTCGAGCACCCGGCCTATTCGCTGCGCCACGGACTGGTTGGCCGACATGGTGGCGTCAGCCTAATTTGTCGGCCACGCTCTAAGGTGAGTCGGGTGCGTCTAGTGATCGCTCAATGCACCGTGGACTATGTCGGCCGGCTCACCGCGCATCTGCCCTCCGCGCGCAGGTTGTTGCTCTTCAAGGCCGACGGATCGGTCAGCGTGCACGCCGACGACCGCGCTTACAAGCCGCTGAACTGGATGAGCCCCCCGTGCTGGCTGACCGAGGAGGCCGGCGATCAGGCGCCGGTCTGGGTGGTCGAGAACAAGGCGGGCGAACAGCTGCGCATCACCGTCGAGGAGATCGAACACGACTCCAGCCACGAACTCGGCGTCGACCCCGGCCTGGTCAAGGACGGCGTCGAAGCGCATCTGCAGGCGCTCCTCGCCGAGCACGTGCAATTGCTCGGCGAGGGATACACGCTGGTTCGTCGCGAATACATGACCGCCATCGGTCCCGTCGACCTGCTCTGCCGCGACGAACGCGGTGGCTCGGTGGCGGTGGAGATCAAGCGCCGCGGCGAGATCGACGGCGTCGAGCAGCTCACCCGGTACCTGGAGCTGCTCAACCGCGACACCGTGCTCGCGCCGGTGCGCGGAGTGTTCGCCGCCCAACAGATCAAACCGCAGGCCCGCACCCTGGCCACCGATCGTGGTATCCGTTGTCTGACATTGGATTACGACAAGATGCGGGGGATGGACAGCGACGAGTACCGGCTGTTCTGAGGGTTCGCCACTACACTAACCGGATGGCTCGGCGCCGCACCCCGCCCCGTCGGCAGCGGCCGCCCACGCCACCGCCGGCGCTGCACCGGGTGGAGGTCGGCCCGGACGGGCACGACTACGAGGTCCGGCCAGTAACGGCGGCCCGCGCGACCAAGACCTATCGGTGCCCCGGCTGTGACCACGAAATACATTCGGGCTCGGCGCATCTGGTGGTGTGGCCCACCGATGCGACGCTCGCGGGAGGGCCGGGCCGAGTGGCGGACCGCCGCCATTGGCACACGCCCTGCTGGGCGCACCGCGCTACCCGCGGTCCCACCAGGAAGTGGTCGTGAAGGGCCGGTCTCAGGCGGCCGGTTCGACGAGCTCGATCAGAACTCCGCCACCGTCTTTGGGGTGGATGAAGTTGATCCGGGAGTTTGCCGTGCCGCGACGGGGTGCGTCATAGATCAGCCGCACACCCTGCTCGCGAAGTTGGGCGACCAAGGCGTCGAGGTCGCTGACCCGAACGGCCATCTGCTGGATGCCCGGGCCGCGCTTGTCGAGGAACTTGGCGATCGTCGAGGACTCGTCGATCGGGGCCATCAACTGGATCTGTGCGGTGCCCGCCGGGGCGCCGCGCACAGCCAGCATGGCTTCGCGGATTCCCTGCTCCTCGTTGACTTCCTCGTGCACCAGGATCATGCCGAGGGTGTCGTGGTACCAGTCGATGGCGGCGTCCAGGTCGGCGACTGCGATGCCGACGTGATCGATCGCCGTCACCAGTGAGGTGGCCAGGATCTGACGGGCGTCAACTTGATCGGTCGTCATCACATAACGGTAACCTGGCGGCAAAGATTGCGCTTCTCCGGGAGGCCGAAACGGCCCTCGAGGGAGCGCCTAGTAGGCCTTAGGAGACAGTCATGACGACGTCGGTGATCGTTGCTGGAGCGCGGACACCCATCGGCAAACTGATGGGTTCGCTGAAGGACTTTTCGGCCAGCGATCTGGGGGCGATCGCGATCGCCGGGGCGCTGGAAAAGGCCAATGTGCCGGCCTCGGCGGTCGACTACGTGATCATGGGCCAGGTGCTGACCGCCGGCGCCGGCCAGATGCCGGCCCGGCAGGCGGCCGTGGCGGCCGGCATCGGCTGGGACGTTCCGGCGCTGACGATCAACAAGATGTGCCTGTCCGGCATCGACTCCATCGCGCTGGCTGACCAGCTCATTCGCGCCGGGGAATTCGACGTGGTGGTGGCCGGCGGCCAGGAGTCCATGACCAAGGCGCCGCACCTGCTGATGGACAGCCGCTCGGGCTACAAGTACGGCGACGTGACGGTGCTGGACCACATGGCCTACGACGGTCTGCACGACGTGTTCACCGACCAGCCGATGGGCGCGCTCACCGAGCAGCGCAACGATGTCGACCAATTCACCCGCCAAGAGCAGGACGAGTTCGCTGCCCGGTCGCACCAGAAGGCGGCCGCGGCCTGGAAGGACGGCGTCTTCGCCGACGAAGTGGTGCCGGTCAACATCCCTCAGCGCAAGGGTGATCTGCTGCAGTTCACCGAGGATGAGGGGATCCGCGCCAACACCACCGCCGAGTCGCTGGCCGGCCTCAAGCCGGCATTCCGTCGTGACGGCACCATCACCGCCGGCTCGGCCTCCCAGATCTCCGATGGCGCCGCCGCGGTAGTGGTGATGAGCAAGGCCAAGGCGCAGGAGCTGGGGCTGAGCTGGCTGGCCGAGATCGGCGCGCACGGCGTGGTGGCCGGACCGGATTCCACCCTGCAGTCGCAGCCCGCCAACGCGATCAAGAAGGCGATCGGCCGTGAGGGCATCTCCGTCGACCAACTCGACGTCATCGAGATCAACGAGGCGTTTTCCGCGGTGGCGCTGGCCTCGACCCGCGAACTGGGCGTGAATCCCGACCTGGTCAACGTCAATGGCGGCGCGATCGCCGTCGGGCATCCGATCGGGATGTCGGGAGCGCGGATCACGCTGCACGCCGCGCTGGAACTGTCGCGGCGCGGCTCCGGATACGCCGTCGCGGCGCTGTGTGGGGCCGGCGGGCAGGGCGACGCCCTGATTCTGCGCGCGGGCTAGCCGCCCATCGGGACGTTTGCCGACGTTGCTGGCGCGGCACGCCGGTGGCCGGGTGTGATCTTCGTCATATTTGCCGATCACAGGGCTTTTCGGTGCCCATTTTCGGCCCGTCGTGCCGCGGTCTGAGCGGCTCCGCCACCGGGTGGATGGGTAGCCCGCCCGCATGACAAACTTGACGGCGTGACTCGTCCGCGACCTTCTATCGGCCCCGCCCTGGCTGGTGCGGTCGATCTCTCCGGTCTCAAGCAGCGGGCCCAGCCCGCGGGCAGCCCCGCCGCAGGGGCCACGCCGTCGGCCGCCGAGGGTGACCGCGGAATCATCGCGGTCACCGAGGCCAATTTCGAGGCCGAGGTGCTGCTGCGGTCCGAGGAAGTGCCCGTCGTTGTGCTGTTGTGGTCGCCGCGCAGCGATGCGTGTGTCCAGCTGCTCGACACGTTCGCCGGGCTGGCCGCCGAGGACAACGGCAAGTGGTCGTTGACCACGGTCAACGTCGATGTCGCGCCCAGGGTGGCGCAGATATTCGGCGTCGACGCCGTCCCGACCGTGGTGGCGTTGGCCGCGGGTCAGCCGATTTCGAGTTTCCAGGGCATGCAGCCGGCCGAGCAATTGCGCGGCTGGCTGGATCAGATTCTGTCGGCGACCGCCGGAAAGCTCAGGGGTTCAACGGGTTCCGCAGAGGCGGAGGCGGTTGACCCGGAGCTGGCCGCGGCCCGTCAACAACTCGAAGACGGCGACTTCGAGGCGGCCAAGGCGTCGTATCAGTCGATCCTGGACGCCAATCCTGCTAGCGCTGAAGCCAAGGGCGCGATCCGGCAGATCGACTTCCTCACGCGCGCAACCGCGCAACGACCGGACGCCGTGGCCGTCGCCGACGCCGCGCCGGGCGACATCGACGCCGCCTTCGCGGCGGCCGACGTGCAGATCCTCAACCAGGACGTCGGACCGGCTTTCGATCGCCTGATCGCCTTGGTGCGCAGCACATCCGGCGACGATCGCACCCGGGTGCGCACCCGGCTGGTCGAGCTGTTCGAGCTCTTCGACCCGGCCGATCCCGAGGTTGTCGCCGGGCGGCGCAACCTCGCCAACGCGCTGTACTGAGGGTTACTCGGGGGCCAGCCACAGCGCCGACGTCGGCGGCAGCACCAGCAGCGCCGAGGCCGGCCGGCCGTGCCAGGGGTCTTCCGTGGCGTCCACGCCACCCATATTGCCGATCCCCGAACCGTTGTAGGCCGTGGCGTCGGTGTTGAGCACCTCGCGCCACCGCCCGGCCGACGGCAGGCCCAGCCGGTACCCACCGTGCTCGGCACCCGCGAAGTTGAACACGCACGCCATCACCGAGCCGTCCTTGCCGTAGCGCAGGAAGCTCAGCACGTTGTTGCCCGAGTCGTTGGCGTCGATCCAGGAGTAGCCGTCCGGCACGGTGTCCTGGCTCCACAGCGCCGGGTGGCTGCGGTAGATGTCGTTGAGGTCGCGGACCAAGCGCAGCACCCCGTTGGAGAACCCTTGCTCGTCGAGCTGCCACCAGTCCAGGCCCCGCTCCTCGGACCACTCGGCGCGCTGGCCGAATTCTTGTCCCATGAACAACAGTTGCTTGCCCGGGTGCGCCCACTGGTAGGCGAGCAAGCTGCGCAGCCCGGCCGCCTTGACGTGATTGTTGCCCGGCATCCGGCCCCACAACGTGCCCTTGCCGTGCACCACCTCGTCATGGCTGATCGGCAGCACATAGTTCTCGCTGAACGCATAGAGCATCGAGAACGTCATCTCATGGTGGTGGTAGCTGCGGTAGATGGGATCGCGGCTTATGTAGTCGAGCGTGTCGTGCATCCAGCCCATGTTCCACTTCATCGAAAAGCCCAGGCCGCCAAGGTTTGTCGGTCGCGTCACGCCCGGCCATGAGGTGGACTCCTCGGCGATGGTGACGATGCCCGGGGCGGTCTTGTGCACCGTGGCGTTCATCTCCTGCAGGAACTGCACGGCCTCGAGGTTTTCGCGGCCGCCGTAGATGTTGGGGGTCCAACCACCTTCGGGGCGGGAGTAATCCAGGTAGAGCATGGAGGCGACCGCATCCACCCGAAGGCCATCGATGTGGAATTCCTCGAGCCAGAACAGTGCGTTGGCAACCAGGAAGTTACGCACCTCCCGGCGGCCGAAGTCGAATACGTAAGTGCCCCAGTCGAGCTGCTCACCACGCTGAGGGTCGGAATGCTCGTAAAGCGGGGTGCCGTCGAAGCGTGCGAGCGCCCAGGCGTCCTTGGGGAAGTGCGCCGGAACCCAGTCGACGAGGACGCCGATGCCGGCCTGGTGTAACGCGTCGACCAGGGCCCGGAACTCGTCGGGGGTGCCGAATCGCGATGTCGGCGCGTAGTACGACGTCACCTGGTAGCCCCACGACCCGGCGAAGGGATGCTCGGCGACCGGTAGCAGCTCGACGTGTGTGAACCCGTGTTCCACAACGTAATCCGTCAACTCGCGAGCCAGCTGGCGGTAGTTGAGGCCCGGGCGCCAGGAACCCAGGTGAACCTCGTAGGTGCTCATCGGTTCGAACACCGGGTTGCGCTGCGCGCGCTCGGCCATCCAGTCGGCGTCTTCCCACGTGTAGGTGCTGCGCGTCACCCGGGATGCGGTGTGCGGCGGCACCTCGGTGGCGAACGCCATGGGGTCGGCGCGTTCGGTCACGACACCGTCGGCCCCGTGCACCCGGAATTTGTACAGGCCCTCGAGGGGAAAGCCGGGCCAGAACAGTTCCCAAACCCCCGATGAGCCCAGCACCCGCATCGGAGCTTCGCTACCGGTCCAGCCGTTGAACTCGCCGATCAGATTGACGCCCTTGGCGTTGGGCGCCCACACCGCGAACGACACTCCGGTGACAACGCCGTCGGCCGTGGTGAACGAGCGCGGATGCGCGCCGAGAACTTCCCAGAGTCGCTCGTGGCGCCCCTCCCCGAACAGGTGCAGGTCGACCTCGCCCAGGGTGGGCAGGAAGCGGTAGGCGTCGGCGACGACGTAGGGCTCGGCGCCCTGATAGGTGATCTCCAGCCGGTAGTCGATCAGGTTGACGAACGGCAACACCACACCGAACAGGCCGGATTCGATGTGCTGCAACGGGAATCGGTCATCGCCGACCAGCGCGACGACCTCGACCGCATGCGGGCGATACGCCCGGATGACGGTGTGATCGTCATACTCGTGGGCGCCCAGAATGCTGTGTGGGTTGTAGTGCGTGCCCTCGACCAGGCGCGACAGGTCGGCCGGATCGGGCGCCAAGTGCGTCCGAGCGAGTTGGTCGGCTTGGCTCATGTCCCTTTCACCTCCGGTCCTTTTCATCGCCTGCGTAGCAATGTCATTCGAGAGTCATACGGTATGAGTGGCATGTTGATGATGTGCGCGACCGCCTGCCCGGGGTCGATGCGAACGTAGTTGGATTGGCCCCATTGGAATTCCTGGCCGGTGATCTCGTCGCGCACCCAAAAACGCTCGTAGGGCTCCATACCCAATGCGTCCATATCCAAAAACAGCGTCGCTTCCTCGGTGCCGAACGCGTTGAGCGTCACCACCACCAACACGCAGTCCCCGGTCGCCGGGTCGAACTTGGAGTAGGCGAGCAGCGCATCGTTGTCGATGCTGTGGAAATGAATCGTGCGCAGCTGCTCCAGCGCGGGATGCAAGCGTCGAATTGCGTTGAGCTGCGTGATGAATGGCTCCAGCGATCGCCCCTCGGCCAGCGCTGCAGCGAAATCGCGGGGCCGCAACTCATACTTCTCGGAGTCCAGGTACTCCTCGCTGCCCTCGCGCACCGCGCGGTGCTCGAACAGTTCGTACCCCGAGTACACGCCCCACGCCGGGCCCATGGTCGCCGCCAGCACCGCGCGGATGGCGAACATCCCGGGCCCGTTGTGCTGCAGGATGGCGTGCAGGATGTCGGGGGTGTTCACGAACAGGTTGGGCCGGCGAAAGTCGGCCAGGGCGGCGATGTCGTTGCCGAACTCGGTCAGCTCCCACTTCGCCGTGCGCCAGGTGAAGTAGCTGTAGGACTGCGTGAACCCCAATTTGGCGAGGCCATATTGGCGCGCCGGCGGCGTGAACGCCTCCGACAAGAACAGCACATCGGGGTCGATGGCTTTCACCGTGGCGATCAGCCAGGCCCAGAAGTCCGGCGGCTTGGTGTGCGGATTGTCGACGCGAAAGAACTTGACCCCGTGGTCCATCCAGTGCCGGACCACGCGCAGCACCTCGTCGTAGAGGCCGGCCGGGTCGTTGTCGAAGTTGATCGGATAAATGTCTTGGTATTTCTTCGGCGGGTTTTCCGCGTAAGCGATGGTGCCGTCGGGCAATTCGGTGAACCAGTTGCGGTGCTCGCGCGCCCACGGGTGATCCGGGGCGCACTGCAGCGCCAGGTCCAGCGCGACCTCCATGCCCAACTCGCGGGTGGCGGCGACGAACGCGTCGAAGTCCTCGATGGTCCCCAGGTCCGGGTGGACGGCGTCGTGGCCGCCCTCGTCGCTGCCGATCGCCCAGGGAGACCCCACGTCTCCGGGCGCCGCGGTCGGGGAGTTGTTGCGCCCCTTGCGATGTACCTTGCCGATCGGGTGGATCGGCGGCAGGTAGACGACGTCGAACCCCATCTCCGCGATCCGGGGCAGCTGGGCGGCCGCCGTGGCGAAGGTGCCGTGCACCGGGTTGCCGTCGGCGTCCCACCCACCGGTCGAGCGGGGAAACATCTCATACCAGGCGCCGAACCGAGCCAGCGGCCGGTCCACCCAGACGCCGTACTGCTCGCCCCGGGTGACCAGATCGCGCAGCGGGTAGTCGGCCAGGATTTCCTCGATCTCTGGGCCCAACGCCAGCGCGGTGCGGGTGACCGGGTCGCCGGACTCGCGCAGCGCCGCGGCAGCGGCCAGCAGCGGCTCGCGCAGTGCCCGCGGCACGCCCGTCGCCGCGCGCTCGAAGAGACCGGCACCGACGAGCAGATCGTTGGACAATTCGGTCTCGCCCTGACCGGCGTCCAGCTTGGCGATCACGCCGTGGCGCCACGAGTGGATGGGGTCGCCCCACCCGTCGACCCGGAACGTCCACAGCCCGACCTGATCGGGGGTGAACTGACCGTGGAACACGTAGGGCTCCAAGCCCATCGTCATCGGCAGCAGCAGCGGCTTGATCCGTTGCTGGTCGACCTTGCCGTCGCGCGCGGGGGCCGGCTTGGCCGGGGCCTGGACGGCCTTGATCCGGCGGGTCTCGGTTACCTGCGGATAACCGGGCCCGAGGTAGCGCACCACCAAGGTCGCGGCGACGGCCTCGTGGCCTTCTCGCCACACCGCGGCGCTGACCGGCACGACCTCGCCGACCACGGCTTTCGCGGGGTACGCGCCACAGGAAACGACCGGTTGGACGTTATCGATCTCGACACGACCGGGCACCAGCACTCCGTTCCGATTGTGTGCGGCCAAGCCCGCGGTGTGCTCCGTGCGGAATGCCGCTCGTCGGGAAACTTCCTGTCGTGGGGAAACTTTCTGGGCGGGGAGGCATCGTTGCGACCCCGGTAACTACCCGATACCCACCCTAGTCTCCGGTCACACACCGCCGGAGAAATGCGGTCCGTCCCGTCGCCGTGCACCGGCGGGGAACCTCAGTAAGGTAGGGACGCGTGAAAGCCCTCCGCCGGTTTACCGTCCGTGCTCACCTTCCGGAGCGTCTGACCGCGCTGGACCACCTGTCGACCAACTTGCGATGGTCGTGGGACCGCCCCACTCAGGAGCTTTTCGCGACCATCGACCCAGACCTGTGGGAGCGGTGCGGCAGCGATCCGGTGGCGTTGCTGGGCGCGGTCAAACCCACGCGGCTCGACGAGTTGGCGCTCGACGAGGCCTTCCTGCGCCGGCTCGACGAGCTGACCGCCGACCTCAACGACTATCTGAGCCGCCCGCTGTGGTACCAGCAGCAGCAGGAGCAGGGCGCCCAGATGCCGGCCGCCATCGCGTACTTCTCGATGGAGTTCGGCGTCGCCGAGGTGCTGCCCAACTACTCGGGTGGCCTGGGAATCCTCGCCGGCGACCACCTGAAGTCCGCA
The DNA here is from genome assembly GCF_059812885.1 of Mycobacterium sp. NGS33. Classification (NCBI taxonomy): domain Bacteria; kingdom Bacillati; phylum Actinomycetota; class Actinomycetes; order Mycobacteriales; family Mycobacteriaceae; genus Mycobacterium; species Mycobacterium sp. NGS33. The sequence goes on from NZ_JCALDN010000002.1 coordinate 532,441, forward strand.
TCCGATCTGGGCGTGCCGCTGGTGGCGGTGGGCCTCTATTACCGCTCCGGGTATTTCCGCCAATCCCTGACCGCCGACGGCTGGCAGAACGAGACCTACCCGTCGCTGGATCCGCAGGGCCTGCCGTTGCGGCTGCTGACGGATGCGACCGGCGAGCCCGCCCTGGTCGAGCTGATGCTGCCGGACTCCGCGCAGCTGCACGCGCGGATCTGGGTCGCCCAGGTGGGCCGCGTCCCGCTGCTGTTGCTGGATTCCGACGTTCCCGAGAACGAGCATGATCTGCGCGGTGTCACTGACCGCCTGTACGGGGGCGACCAGGAACACCGGATGCGCCAGGAGATCCTCGCCGGCATCGGCGGGGTGCGGGCGATCCGCGCCTTCACCGGCATTCACGGCCTGCCGGCGCCCGAGGTGTTCCACATGAACGAGGGCCACGCGGGTTTCCTGGGAGCCGAACGCATTCGCGAACTGATGACCGGATCCGGCTTGGACTTCGATACCGCGCTGACGGTGGTGCGTTCCAGCACGGTGTTCACCACGCACACCCCGGTGCCCGCCGGCATCGACAGGTTTCCCATCGAGATGGTGCGGCTGTACTTCGACGACCACGCGGGTGACGACGCGAAAACCGGTGACAAGGCAGCGAAATCGGATGCTGCCGGTGCTCCGGTGTTGCTGCCGGGAGTGCCGACCGCGCGCATCCTGGCGCTCGGCGCCGAGGACGATCCCACCAAATTCAACATGGCCCACATGGGTCTGCGGCTGGCCCAACGCGCCAACGGCGTCTCGTCGCTGCACGGCCGGGTGAGCCGGTCGATGTTCAACGAACTGTGGCCCGGCTTCGACGCGAGCGAGGTGCCGATCGGCTCGATTACCAACGGGGTCCACGCGCGCACCTGGGCGGCGCCGCAATGGCTGCAGCTGGGTCGCGAACTGGCCGGGTCGGATTCGTTCAGCGATCCGGGGGTCTGGCTGCGGCTCAAGCAAGTCGACGCGGGACACCTGTGGTGGATCCGCTCGCAGCTTAGGTCGCTGCTGGTCGACGACGTCCGGCGGCGGCTGCGTCGCTCCTGGCTGGAGCGGGGCGCTTCGGATGCCGAATTGGGTTGGATCGCAACAGCATTCGACCCTGAGGTGTTGACGATCGGATTCGCGCGACGGGTGCCGACGTACAAGCGGCTGACGCTGATGCTGCGCGATCCGGATCGGCTGGAACAGTTGCTGCTCGACTCCGAACGTCCGATCCAGTTGATCGTGGCCGGCAAATCGCACCCGGCCGACGACGGGGGAAAGGCGTTGATCCAGCAGGTGGTTCGCTTCGCCGACCGGCCAGAGGTGCGCCACCGGATCGCGTTCCTGCCCGACTACGACATGTCGATGGCGCGGCTGCTGTACTGGGGCTGCGACGTCTGGCTGAACAACCCGCTGCGGCCGCTGGAGGCTTGCGGCACTTCGGGAATGAAGAGCGCCCTCAACGGCGGGCTGAACCTGTCCATCCGCGACGGCTGGTGGGACGAATGGTACGACGGCGAAAACGGTTGGGAGATACCGTCCGCCGACGGCGTGACCGACGAGGCGCGGCGCGACGACCTGGAGTCCAGCGGCCTCTATACGCTGCTGGAAGAAGCGGTGGCACCGAAGTTCTACGAACGCGATGAACACGGTGTGCCGCCCCGCTGGATCGAAATGGTGCGCCACACGGTGCAGACGCTCGGTCCGAAAGTGCTGGCCTCGCGCATGGTGCGCGACTACGTCGAGCAGTACTACACGCCCGCCGCGCAATCGCTGCGCAAGACGATCGCACCCGTCGAGGGCGCCGGGGACGCGGCGAGCGGCGGCGAATTCGGCGCGGCCCGTGAGCTGGCCGCGTACCGCAGGCGCGCCCAGGAGGCCTGGCCCAAGATCGTCATCACCGACGTCGACAGCACCGGCCTGCCGGACAGCCCGGTGCTCGGCTCCAAGCTGACCCTGACCGCCACCGTGCAGCTGGCCGGCCTGGCGCCCGACGAGGTCACCGTCCAGGCGGTGGTCGGGCGCGTCGACGCCAGCGACGCGCTGCTGGAGCCCGTCACCGTCGAGATGTCCTACACCGGCACCGCCGAGGGCGGCAACCAGGTCTTCTCGACGACGACGCCGCTGCCGCTGGCCGGGGCGGTCGGCTACACCGTGCGCGTGCTGCCCCGCAATCCCATGCTGGCGGCCAGTAACGAGCTCGGTCTGGTCACGCTGGCACGCTAGCCGGACCGGTCAGGCCGACAGGCCCTCCTGGGCCGGCGCGGTGCGCAAACGCTGCAACGCCTGGCGCACCTGCTCGCCGTTGGTGGTCTGCCAGAACGGCGGAAGCGACGCCCGCAGGTAGCCGCCGTAGCCGGCGGTGACCATGCGCGAGTCGAGCACGGCGACCACGCCCCGATCGGAGACGCGACGCAACAGCCGCCCCGACCCCTGCGCCAGCAGCAGCGCCGCGTGACTGGCCGCGACGGCCATGAAGCCATTGCCCCCGCGCGCGGCGACCGCGCGCTGCCGCGCGCCCAGCAGGGGGTCGTCGGGCCGGGGAAACGGGATGCGGTCGATCAGCACCAGCGACAGCGACGGCCCGGGCACGTCGACGCCCTGCCACAGCGACAGGGTGCCGAACAGGGACGTCTGGGGGTCGGCGCTGAACTGCTCGACGAGCGCCGAGGTGCTGTCGTCGCCCTGACACAACACCGGCGTCGCCAGCCGGTCGCGCATCGCCTCGGCGGCCGCGCGGGCCGCCCGCATCGACGAGAACAACCCCAGGGTGCGCCCGTCGGCGGCGGTGATGAGTTCGGCGATCTCGCTGAGCTGCTCGGCCGAGCCGGTGCCGTCGCGTCCCGGTGGCGGCAGGTGCGCGGCCACATACAGGATCCCGGCCTTGGCGTGCTGGAACGGCGAACCCACGTCCAGGCCGCGCCACTTCGGGTGGTCGTCGTCCTCGCCGGTCAGTCCCCACGCGGCCGCCATGGCGTCGAACGAGCCGCCGATGATCAGCGTCGCCGACGTGAGCACCGCCGTGGACCGCGAGAACACCCGGGACCGCAGCAGCCCGGCGACCGACAGCGGCGCCACCCGCAACACCGGACGCGCTGCGCCCCTTACCTCCTCGTGCTCCAGCCACACCACGTCGGTGCGGTCGGGGATGGCCGGGCCGAACGACGCCAGCACGCGCGACGCGGTGTCCGATATCTCGCTTAGCGCCGCAACGGCTTCGGCGCGCGCCGAGGCCGCCTTGGGATCGTTGGTGCTGTCGATCGCCGAGCGCGCCGCGGTCGCCACGTCGCGCAGTGACGTCAGATACGTCGCCAGCTCCTCGTCGAGGCGATCGATGCGGCCCGGCGTGCCGTCGTGGATGACCGAGGCGAAGTTGGCCGTCGTCGCCTCCAGGCGCTGGATCAGTTCCGGCTCCACCAATCGGGCGATGCGCCGGGCGGTGAGCCCGAGGGCGGCCGACGTCAGCTCCGCGGTGGCCACCGATGTCACCCGGTCGACCAACTCGTGGGCCTCGTCGACGACCAGCAGCGCATGCTCGGGCAGGACCGCGGATTCGGCCACCGCATCGATGGCCAGCAGCGCGTGGTTGGTGACGACGATGTCGGCCTGACCCGCGCGGCCGCGTGCCCGTTCGGAGAAGCACTCGGTACCGAACGGGCAGCGCGTGACGCCGAGGCATTCCCGCGCGGACACGCTGACCTGCGACCACGATCGGTCCGGCACCCCGGGCTTGAGGTCGTCGCGGTCACCGGAGTCGGTGCTCGAGGCCCATTCGGTGAGCCGTTGCACGTCGCGGCCCAGGGCGCTGACCGCCATCGGGTTGAACAGTTCCTCCTGCGGGCGGTCATCGGCCTCCTCGCCGTCGGCGGCCGCGCCGTTGTGAATCTTGTTCAGACACAGATAGTTTCGCCGGCCTTTGAGCAACGCGAACTGCGGACGGCGCGGCAGCGCGTCGGCCAGCGCGTCGACCAGCCTTGGCAGATCGCGGTCGACGAGCTGGCGCTGCAGGGCGATCGTGGCCGTGGACACGACGACGGGGGAGTCGTCCTCGAGGGCGTGCACGATCGCGGGCACCAGATACGCCAGCGACTTGCCGGTGCCGGTGCCGGCCTGCACCACCAGGTGCTCTTCGGTGGCGAATGCCCGCGCCACCGCGGCGGCCATCTCCTGTTGGCCGCTGCGCTCACTGCCGCCGAGCGCGGCCACGGCGGTGGCCAGCAGCTCGGACACGGACACGTCGGACGTGGCTACCCTCTTCGCTGTTCGGGGCGGCGCTCGCGCCGCGGCATTCTTCGCGCGGTGTTAGCGCCGGCCGGCGGGAATCTGCGTCGTCGTGACCGCGGGATCGCCGTGCGACAAGTTCAATCCCTCCCACGGCAGGCTGCGCAGCCCGGAAGTTACCAGCTCGCGCGCCGCCGCGAGGTTCGGTTTGGACACCAGCTCGCCACCGCGCACCAGCGGGACGGTCAGCACCCGCGCCGGTTCGGAGACGGCGGGCTGGTGTCCGGCCGGATACACCACCTCCTCGGTGATGGTGCCGGAGTCGCGGGACAGCCGCAGCGCCTCCTTGTGGCCGCCGTGAGATTCCTTGTGGCTGCTGCGCTTTTGCACCGGCATGCCGTCCACCTCGACGAGTTTGTAGACCATGTTCGCCGTGGGGGCGCCCGAGCCGGTCACCAGCGAGGTGCCCACGCCGTAACTGTCCACCGGTTCGGCGGCCAGCGCGGCGATGGAGAACTCGTCGAGGTCACCGGAGACCACGATGCGGGTCCCGGTCGCGCCCAGCTCGTCGAGCTGCCGGCGCACCTGGCGGGCCAGCACGCCCAGCTCCCCGGAGTCGATGCGCACAGCGCCGAGCCCCGTGCCGGCGGCCGCGACGGCGTTGGCCACACCGGTCGTCACGTCGTAGGTGTCCACCAGCAGGGTGGTGTCCACGCCGAGCGCGTCGACCTGTGCCCGAAACGCCGCCAGTTCGGTGGATTCGGTGGGGGAGTCGGCGCGGGCGTGCAGCATGGTGAACGCATGCGCGGAGGTGCCCTCGGCCGGTATTCCGTAGCAGCGCTGAGCCTCGAGGTTGGAGGAGGCGTCGAAGCCGGCTATGTATGCGGCGCGGGCCGCGGCGACCGCCGCCTGTTCGTGGGTGCGCCGCGACCCCATCTCGATCAGCGGGCGTCCCCGGGCCGCGCTCACCATGCGCGCCGCGGCCGAGGCGACGGCGGTGTCGTGATTGAAAATCGACAGCGCCAGCGTCTCGAGCACCACACATTCGGCGAACGTCCCGCTCACCGAGAGCACCGGAGATCCGGGGAAGTACAGTTCGCCTTCGGCGTAGCCGTCGATGTCGCCGCCGAACCGGAATTCGCGCAAGTACCGCAAGGTATCTGGGTCGAGGAACTGCCCCAGCGACTGGCACGCCTGGTCATCGAAGGTGAACTGCGGCAGCGCCTCGAGCAGCCGGCCGGTCCCCGCGACCACGCCGTAACGGCGTCCCTGGGGAAGCCGGCGCGCGAAGAGCTCGAAGGTGGTCGGTCGACCGGCGCTGCCGTCGCGCAGCGCCGCCGCCAGCATCGTCAACTCGTACTTGTCGGTCAGCAGCCCAGTAACGACCGGGTCGTTCATTCCATAACGGTATCGGCTGCCGTCGGGGCTCGGAAACGTCGTCCAACGCTCGGTATCGTGTAGGCCATGGTTGTTATGTCAGCGCCCACTAAGCCGGGCACTACAGGACAACGAGAGTCCGCTCCGGTAGAGGCCACGGCGAGCCCGTGGGTCACGATCGTCTGGGACGACCCGGTCAACTTGATGACCTACGTGACCTACGTGTTCCAGAAGTTGTTCGGCTACAGCGAGCCGCACGCCACCAAGCTGATGCTGCAGGTGCACAACGAGGGAAAGGCCGTGGTGTCCGCCGGCAGCCGGGAGTCCATGGAAGTCGATGTGTCCAAGCTGCACGCCGCCGGTCTGTGGGCGACGATGCAGCAGGACCGCTGACGGTCGAGGCGCTGGCGATTCCCTGTGCGCAAATGGAAGCGGGTCGAGACCGCTAACGGTCCCCGTTTCCGGTCGTCGCTGGCCTCCCACGAGGCCGCGCTGCTCAAGAATCTGGCCACGGCGATGATCGGCTTGCTCGACGAGCGTGAATCCGCCTCGCCGGCAGACGAACTCGAGGAGATCACCGGGATCAGGACCGGGAACGCCGAACCGCCGAAGGATCCCACGTTGCGTCGGCTGCTGCCGGATTTCTATCGGCCCGACGGCGATGACGCCGAGTCGTCCGATGCCGCCGACAGCCTGAACGCCGCCCTGCGCAGCCTGCACGAGCCGGACATCGTCGACGCCAAACGCGTTGCCGCACAGCGGTTACTGAGCACGGTTCCCGACGATGGCGGCCGCTTCGAGCTCACCGAGGAGGATGCGAACTGCTGGATCGGGGCCGTCAACGACATCCGGCTGACGCTGGGCGTCATGCTCGAGGTGGGGCCCGACGGCCCGGAGCGCCTGCCGGCCGACCACCCGCTGGCCGTGCACTTCGACGTGTACCAGTGGCTGACCGTCCTGCAGGAATACCTGGTCCTGGTGCTCATGGGATCCCGATGACCGCGTCGCGCGGGCAGCGCAACGCCATCACCGACGTGGCGGGCATCCGCGTCGGCCACTACCAACGACTGGACCCCGACGCGTCCCTGGGCGCCGGCTGGGCCTGCGGCGTCACCGTCATCCTGACCCCGCCGGGGACCGTCGGCGCCGTCGACTGCCGCGGCGGTGCGCCCGGCACCCGCGAGACCGACCTGCTGGATCCGGCCAACACCGTGCGGTTCGTGGACGCAGTGTTGCTCGCGGGGGGCAGCGCCTTCGGGCTGGCCGCCGCCGACGGCGTCATGCGCTTCCTGGAAGAACACGAGCGCGGCGTGGCGATGAACGCCGGGGTGGTGCCGATCGTGCCGGCAGCGGTGATCTTCGATCTGCCGGTCGGTGGTTGGCAGTGCCGCCCGACGGCGGAGTTCGGCTACGCGGCCTGTGCGGCCGCCTTGCACGAAAGCGACGCCGGCGCGGCGATGGCCGTCGGGACCGTCGGCGCCGGGGTGGGCGCGCGCGCCGGGGCGCTCAAGGGCGGAGTCGGGACCGCGTCGAGGACGCTGCCGTCCGGTGTGACCGTCGGGGCCGTCGCGGTGGTGAATTCCGCCGGCGAGGTCGTCGACCGGTCAACCGGCCTGCCGTGGATGACGGATTTGACCCGGGAGTTCGGGCTGCGGCCGCCGCCGGCCGAACAGATCGACGCCCTCGCCCGGCTGCCCTCCCCGTCGGATCCGGTGGACAACCCGCTCAACACCGTCATCGCGGTGGTGGCCACCGACGCCGCCCTAAGCCCCGCAGCGTGCAGGCGGGTGGCGATCGCCGCCCACGACGGCCTGGCCCGCAGCATCCGGCCGGCGCACACGCCGGTCGACGGCGACACCGTGTTCGTGCTGGCCACCGGGGCGGTCGAGGTGCCCCCGCCCGCGGAGGCGCCCGCCGCGTTCTCCCCGGAGACCCGGCTGGCCACCGAGGTCGGCAGCGCCGCCGCCGACTGCCTGGCCCATGCAGTGCTGGGCGGCGCGCTGGCCGCCGACTCGATCGCCGGCATACCGAGCTACCGCGACGTGCTGCCGGGCGCATTCGGTCGATGACGGGTGGCCGGCCGCGGCGCCGGTAGCCTTGACGATGCTGGAAACACGCTGGAAGGGCAGAGCGGAGCGATGAACAGAAGCGGCGCTCGCGGCTTCGCGGGGCGTCAAGGCGCGCCGGGCGCCCAGCCGAAGAAGCGGTCCACCGCGACGGTCGGCGCGGCGACCATCCTCACCTTCGTGGCGCTGCTCTACCTCGTCGAGCTGATCGACCAGCTGAGCCGGCATGCGCTGGACGCCAATGGCATCCGGCCGCTGGAAGTCGACGGCCTGTGGGGCATCGTCTTCGCCCCGGTGCTGCACGCGAGCTGGCAGCACCTGGCGGCCAACACCGTGCCGCTGCTGATCCTCGGATTTCTGATGACGCTGGCCGGCCTGTCCCGATTCGTCTGGGCGACCGCCATCGTGTGGATCCTGGGCGGCTTCGGCACCTGGCTCATCGGCAACGTCGGCAGCAGCTGCGGGCCCACCGACCACCTCGGCGCCTCCGGATTGATCTTCGGCTGGCTGGCCTTCTTGTTGGTGTTCGGAATCTTCGTGCGCCGGATGCGCGACATCGTCATCGGGCTGATCGTCATGTTCGCCTACGGCGGCGTTCTGCTCGGGGCCATGCCGGTGCTCGGCACGTGCGGTGGCGTGTCGTGGCAGGGCCACCTGTGCGGCGCGATCGCCGGCGTCCTGGCCGCCTACTGGTTGTCGGCGCCGGAACGCAAGGGCCGGACGTCCAGGAAAGCCGTCACCACCGTGCCGCGGCCCAAGACATGAGCTCGGCGCTGGCGCCCATCGGCGTCTTCGACTCCGGGGTCGGGGGACTCACCGTCGCGCGGGCGATCATCGACCAGCTGCCCGACGAAGACATCATCTACGTCGGCGACACCGGCCACGGTCCGTACGGGCCGCTGACCATCCCCGAAGTCCGCGCGCACGCGTTGGCCATCGGTGACGATCTCGTCGGCCGCGGCGTCAAGGCGTTGGTCATCGCCTGCAACACGGCCTCGGCGGCGTGCCTTCGCGACGCTCGCGAACGCTACGACGTGCCCGTCGTCGAGGTGATCCTGCCCGCGGTGCGCCGCGCGGTCGCCACCACCCGCAACGGACGCATCGGCGTCATCGGCACCCAGGCGACCATCAACTCGCACGCCTATCAGGACGCGTTCGCCGCCGCCCGGGATACCGAGATCACCGCGGTGGCGTGCCCGCGCTTCGTCGACTTCGTCGAGCGCGGCGTGACCAGCGGCCGTCAGGTGCTTGGGTTGGCCGAGGGCTATCTGGAGCCGCTGCAGCGCGCGCAGGTCGACACGCTGGTGCTCGGCTGCACGCACTATCCGCTCCTGTCCGGTCTCATCCAATTGGCGATGGGCGACAACGTGACCCTGGTCTCCAGCGCGGAGGAGACGGCCAAGGAAGTGCTGCGCGTGCTGACCGAACGGGATCTGCTTCGCCCGCATGATGCATCGCCCGCGACACGGGTCTTCGAAGCCACCGGTGACCCCGATGCGTTCACCGCATTGGCGGCGCGCTTCCTGGGTCCCGCCGTCACCGGCGTCCAGTCCGTTCACCGGGTGCACATTGATTGACCTGCGGACGAGATTCTCGTCACACCAATGCGGCGATGTTTTCGTCACGGTCCTGCCGGGCATGGCACAGTAGTGTCCGTGCGAATAACCGTGCTCGGCTGCTCGGGCAGCGTGGTGGGTCCGGACTCGCCCGCGTCGGGTTATCTGCTCCGGGCACCGGACACTCCGCCGTTGGTCATCGACTTCGGTGGGGGCGTTTTGGGTGCCCTGCAGCGCTATGCCGATCCCGGTTCCGTGCACGTGCTGCTGTCCCATTTGCACGCCGACCATTGTTTGGATTTGCCGGGCCTTTTCGTGTGGCGGCGCTACCACCCGACGCGCCCGCTCGGGAAGGCGTTGCTCTACGGCCCGGGCGACACGTGGTCGCGGTTGGGCGCGGCGTCGTCACCCTACGGCGGTGAAATCGATGACTGCTCGGACATTTTCGACGTTCGGCATTGGGTCGACGGTGAGCCGGTGGCCATCGGCGCGCTGACGGTGACCCCGCGGGTGGTGGCCCATCCGACGGAGTCCTACGGGCTGAAGATCACCGACCCCTCCGGTGCCTCCTTCGTCTACAGCGGTGACACCGGCGTCTGCGATCAGCTCGTCGAGCTGGCCCGCGGCGCCGACGTTTTCCTGTGCGAGGCCTCGTGGACGCACGCGCCGGACCGCCCACCCGCGCTGCACCTGTCGGGCACCGAGGCCGGCCGGGCCGCGGCCGAGGCCGGCGTTCACGAACTGTTGCTGACCCACATCCCGCCGTGGACCTCGCGCGAGGACGTGATCAGCGAGGCCAAGGCTGAGTTCGACGGTCCCGTGCACGCGGTGGTGTGCGGGGAGACCTTCGATATCCGCCGCTCCGAGAGGGTCTGAGTCAGCGCGTTAGGGTTGGCGTCGTGACGAGACGAGAAGACGGCCGCCTTGACGACGAGCTGCGGCCCGTGGTCATCACCCGCGGTTTCACCGACCACCCCGCCGGTTCGGTATTGATCGAATTCGGCCACACCAAGGTCATGTGCACCGCCAGCGTGACCGAGGGCGTGCCGCGGTGGCGCAAGGGGTCGGGCCTGGGCTGGCTGACCGCGGAGTACGCGATGTTGCCGTCGGCCACCCACACCCGTTCGGACCGCGAGGCGGTGAAGGGCCGGCTGTCCGGGCGCACCCAGGAGATCAGCCGGCTGATCGGGCGGTCGCTGCGTGCCTGCATCGACCTGGCCGCGCTCGGCGAGAACACCATCGCCGTCGACTGCGACGTCTTGCAGGCCGACGGCGGCACCCGCACCGCGGCCATCACGGGCGCCTTCGTGGCGTTGTCCGACGCGGTGACGTATCTCGCGGCGGCGGGGAAACTGTCGGACCCCCGGCCGCTGTCGTGTGCGATCGCGGCGGTCAGCGTCGGCGTGGTCGACGGCCGGATCCGGGTCGACCTGCCCTACGAGGAGGACTCCCGCGCCGAGGTTGATATGAACGTTGTCGCCACCGACACCGGAACGCTGGTGGAGGTCCAGGGGACCGGCGAGGGGGCGACGTTCCCGCGCTCGACGCTGGACAAGTTGCTCGACGTCGCGCTGGCCGCCTGCGACAAGCTGTTCGCCGCCCAGCGCGAGGCGCTGGCGTTGCCCTACCCCGGTGTGCTCCCGGAGGGGGCTCCGGCGCCGAAGGCGTTCGGCAGCTGACCGTGCCTGATGGTGACGACCCGCCGCGCCCGGCTTCGCCGCGCTTGCGATCGTCACGCCTCCTGGTCGCCAGCCGCAACCCGAAGAAGCTGGCCGAGTTGCGCCGGGTGCTCGACGCCGCCGGTCTGACCGGGTTGACGTTGGTGTCGCTCGACGACGTGGCGGCGTTCGACGAGGCACCCGAGACGGGCGCGATCTTCGAGGACAACGCGCTGGCCAAGGCGCGGGATGCCTTCAACGCGAGCGGATTGGCAAGCGTGGCCGACGATTCCGGGCTCGAGGTCGCCGCGCTCAACGGCATGCCCGGCGTGCTGTCGGCGCGCTGGTCGGGTCGGCACGGCGATGACGCGGCCAATACCGCGTTGCTGCTGGCGCAATTGCGCGACGTGCCCGACGGCCGGCGCGGTGCGGCGTTCGTCTCGGCCTGCGCGCTCGTCTCGGCCGCCGGAGAGGTCGTCGTGCGCGGCGAGTGGCCCGGCAGCATCGCCCGCGAGCCGCGCGGCGACGGCGGCTTCGGCTATGACCCGGTCTTCATCCCGAACGGACACGACCGCACGGCGGCGCAGCTGAGCCCAGCGGAGAAGGACGCCATCTCACATCGCGGGCGGGCGTTGCGGCTGCTGTTGCCCGCGCTCGAAACGCTCGCCCGAGCCGGGGGCTAGAGCGCCCCGGCGTGTGACCTACAACCCGAAACGCGCCTTGACGTCCCTGGTTTGGAAGTGCTCGACGATGATGCCGAGCAGCGGGATGGTCCCGGACAGCAGCACGCCCACCGTCTTGCCGAGCGGCCAGCGCACCTTGACCGCCAGATTGAACGCGGTCAACACGTAGATGAAATACACCCAGCCGTGGACCACTTCGATCCACCGGATCTCGTGGCCGAAGGCGAGGTGCGAGACGATCTCGTAGCACAGCGCGATCAGCCACAGACCCGTCGTCCACGCCATGATCCGGTAGCCGAGCAACGCGGTGCGGATCTTGTCGGCGGGGACCGCGGGCACTTGCGCTCCGGACGTCTCCGGTGTGGTCATGCGGTTGTCCTCTTCTGCTTTTCGGCGTCGTGCGCGGCGAGCTCGGCCAGGTAGGCGTTGTACTCCCGCAGGGCGGGGTCGTCGGGTGTCTGCGCGGCGGGCTTGGGCCGCTCGGGTAGCAGCCCGGCGGGTATCTCCGTCATCGCGTCAGTGCCGCGCGGCTGTGGTGGCTCCTCTTCGTAGCGCACGAATTTGCGGTACGCGTACACGCAGAATCCCGCGAACAGCGGCCACTGCAACGCGTAGCCGAGGTTCTGAAAGGAGCCCGAGACGGAATTGAACCTGGTCCACTGCCACCAGCCCAGGGCCAGGCAGCCGCACGCCGCGACGATCACCAGCGCGATGAGCGCGGGCCTGCGACGATGCGTAGTGGACACCCCTTGACCGTACCGCTTTGGGATTGGGGCCCGACGAATTCGTCGAGCCCGTGCCGGCAGCCCGGCGGCGTCGCAAGCGATACGATCGGCAAGCCGCGGGCGTGGCGAAATTGGCAGACGCGATGGTTTTAGGTGCCATTGCTCGAAAGAGCTTGAGGGTTCGAGTCCCTCCGCCCGCACTGGTCGACGCCCGGGACGAAATCTTTCGGCGGTAAAGGCATCAAACCCTGTGCGCGGGGTACCTGGAACCCACAGGACCTAAGGGGGACGCCATGCCCGCGCATACCGAGCCACCGCCACGAAGCGAAAACGCTTTCACCGCAGCCGATGTCGAGTGCGCCGAACGCAGAGCAGCCGCGGCCCGCGAACGCGCCGCCCGCGCTGGGCTGTCCGCTGCGCGAAGCTTCGAGGAGTCCGCGCTCCAACACGAGCGGGTCGCCAGGACACAGGAGTGGACCGCCGAGCAAGGCGTGCCCCATGCCGACGCGCACCGCCAGTCCGCAATCAAGCACCGTCAGGCGGCCGAAGAGGACCACAAGCTCGCCGAGCTGAAGCGCAAAGAATCCGAAGCGGACCTGGCCCCCGACGTCGGCCAGTGACCGATCACTCCGCCACGAAGCGGGCACGCACCTCCGGGGCCGGCAGCGGACAAGTGTCGTACTTGCCGCCGATGCGGTAGCGGACCGCGGCGAATTTGTCGTAGAGCCAATCGCGCAGCGGAGCGGGAATGACGCGCGCGAGCGCGACCAGTCGCCAGGGTCCGCCGAGGTAATGCGCCACGCGCAGCACGGCCTCGGATCGGACGGCCGCCCGCTCCGAGGGCCCGCCCGGGTCATCCACAAACACCACCGAGTCCACGCTGCCGATCTCGGGGTGCCGCTCGATGATCGCTTTGGCGAAGACGCTCTCCAGCGCCGCGAAGCGCAGGGGGCCGGTGGGATCGAACCGCAGGATCGTGCGCACCGACCGGTTGCACACGCCGCACGCCCCGTCATACAGCAGCACCGGCGCCGCTGACTCACCGCTCATGTCGTCCAGGTTACGGGGCGGCGCCGCGGTTGACCTATGGTAAGGCAACCCTTAGTTTGTGAGGGTAACGTACCGAGCCGTGACCAGCTGGCCGGTGATCTCGGCGCCCAGCCGGGGTCGTGGCAGGTGTCGAATCCAGCGTGTGTGCGGGCCGCATCGATCCGTGGCCTCGCCTTGTCGTCAGATCGGCGAGGCCGTCGCGGCGCGGGGTGCCGCGAGAAAGGACCGTTAATGGCGCGCGGATTCTCCGGTGTGATGCTGCGCAGCTTCGGCGCGCGCGATCACACCGCGACGGTGATCGAAACCGTCCGGATCGCACCGCATTTCGTGCGGGTGCGGATGGTGTCGCCGACGCTGTTCGAGGACGTGGATCCCGAACCGGCTGCGTGGCTGCGGTTCTGGTTCCCGGACCCGGACGGATCGAAGACGGAATTCCAGCGGGCGTACACGATCTCGGAGGCGGACGTTCCCGCCGGACGTTTCGCGGTCGACATCGTGCTGCACGATCCCGCCGGACCGGCGTCGCAATGGGCGCGCACGGTGCAGCCCGGGGCGACCATCGCGGTCATGGCGTTGATGGGCTCGTCGCGGTTCGACGCGCCCGACGAACAGCCGGCCGGCTACCTGCTGATCGGCGACTCGGCGTCCATCCCGGGGATGAACGGCATCATCGGGGTGGTCCCCGACGACGTCCCGATCGAGATGTACCTCGAACAACACGACGACGACGACACGCTGATCCCGATCGCGCGGCACCCCAGGCTCCGGGTGCACTGGGTGGCCCGCCACGACGAGAAGTCGCTGGCCACGGCGATCGAAAACCGGGACTGGTCGGACTGGTACGCGTGGGCGACGCCGGAGGCCACGACGCTCAAGCAGGTGCGAACACGGCTGCGCGACGAGTTCGGCTTTCCCAAGTCCGAGGTGCACGCCCAGGCGTACTGGAACGCCGGGCGCGCCATGGGCACGCGGCGCGGCGACGAGCCGGCGGTATCCGACGGTGTCGCACCCGCGGTCTCCGCGGAAGACGTTGCGGCGCAGCTGGAATCGGCGCAGGGGGTGCCAGAGGCCACACCCGCCCCGGCGGCCCGGGGGAACTGGCGCGCCCAGGGCGCGGGGCGGCTGCTCGCGCCGCTGCGCTCGGCGCTGATCGTCTCCGGTGTGCTGCAGGCGGTGATCACGCTGGTCCAACTGGCGCCGTTCGTGTTGCTGGTGGAGCTGGCCCGACTCTTGGTCTCGGGCGCGCCCGCGTCCCGGCTGGCCGGCATCGGCATCGCGGCGGTGTCGCTGCTGGGCCTGGGCGCCTTGCTCGGTGCCGCCCTAACGCTGTGGCTCCACGTCGTCGACGCGCGGTTCGCCCGCGATCTGCGATCGCGCCTGTTGCACAAGCTGTCTCGGCTCCCACTGGGCTGGTTCACCGCACGCGGGTCGGGGTCGATCAAGCAGCTGCTGACCGACGACACGCTGTCCCTGCACTACCTGGTGACCCATGCCATCCCGGACGCGGTCGCCGCCGCCGTCGCGCCGGTCGCGGTGCTGGTCTACCTGTTCGCCGTCGACTGGCGGGTGGCGCTGGTGTTGTTCTTGCCGGTCCTGGTCTACCTGGTGCTGACGTCGTCGCTGACGATTCAGTCGGGTCCGCGCATCCCGCAATCGCAGCGCTGGGCGGAGACGATGAGCGGTGAGGCCGGCGCATACCTGGAAGGCCAGCCGGTGATCCGCATCTTCGGTGGCGCCGCCGCGTCCAGCTTCCGGCGCCGCTTGGATGATTACGTCGGCTTCCTGGTCGCCTGGCAGCGCCCGCTGGCCGGCAAGAAGACGTTCATGGATCTGGTCACCCGTCCCTCGACGTTCCTGTGGCTCATCGCGGTCACCGGCACCTTGCTGGTGGTCACGGGCCGGATGAATCCGGTGAACCTGCTGCCGTTCTTGGTGCTGGGCACCACGTTCGGGGCACGGTTGCTCGGCATCGCCTACGGTCTGGGCGGCATTCGCGCCGGCATGCTGGCCGCTCGACGACTGCAGAACACCCTCGACGAGGCCGACCTCGCTATGCACGATCACCACGAGGCCACCGGGGATCCGGCGTCGACGGTGGTGTTCGACCACGTCAGCTTCGGCTACCGGCCCGACGTGCCGGTCATCCACGACGTCTCGCTGACGTTGCGGCCGGGGACGGTCACCGCGCTGGTCGGCCCCTCCGGGTCCGGCAAGTCGACGCTGGCCGCCCTGCTGGCCCGGTTCCACGACGTCGGGCAAGGCTCCATACGCGTTGGGGGGCAAGACATTCGGTCGATGACCGCCGATCAGCTGTATGCGCAAGTCGGATTCGTGCTGCAGGAAACGCAATTGGTGTACGGCACGGTCGCGGAAAACATCGCGCTGGCCGTCCCCGACGCCACCGCCGCGCAGATCGAACAGGCGGCACGCGACGCGCAAATCCACGACCGCATCATGCGGCTGCCGGACGGCTACGACACCATGCTGGGCGCCGGCAGCGGGCTCTCGGGCGGCGAACGTCAACGGCTCACCATCGCGCGCGCGATCCTCGCCGACACCCCGGTGCTGATCCTCGACGAGGCCACCGCCTTCGCCGACCCGGAATCGGAATACCTTGTCCAGCAAGCACTCAACCGGCTGACGCGGGATCGCACCGTGCTGGTGATCGCGCATCGATTGCACACCATCACCCGGGCCCACCAGATCGTCGTGCTCGACCACGGCCGCATCGTCGAACGCGGCACGCACGACGAGTTGCTGAGCGCCGACGGCCGGTACCGACGGCTGTGGGACGGCGGCCATCGGAGCCGCCGTGATCAGCTGAGCGCGGGCACGAGCGGCGAGGGGGTGCGATGATTCGCACGTGGTTGAGTCTGGTTCCGGCTAATCGCCGCAACCGGGTCATCACCTACACGGTGTTGGCGTTGGTCTCCGTGGTGGTGCGGGCGGTGGCCACCGTGCTGCTGGTCCCCTTGGTGGGGGCGTTGTTCGGTGACGACCCGCGGCGGGCGCTGGCCTGGCTGGGCTGGCTCACGGCGGCCACCGCGACCGGCTGGGTGATCGACACCGCAACGGCGCGTAGCGGTTTCGACCTGGGCTTCGCCGTGCTGGACCACAGCCAACATGACGTCGCGGATCGGCTGCCCGGCGTGCGGCTGGACTGGTTCACCGCCGAGCACACCGCAACCGCACGGCAGGCCATCGCCGCCACCGGACCGGAGCTCGTCGGCCTGGTCGTCAACCTGCTGACGCCGCTGATCTCCGCCGTCCTGTTGCCCGCGGCCATCGCGGTGGTCCTGCTGCCGGTGTCCTGGCAGCTGGGGGCCGCGGCGCTGGGGGGCCTGCCGCTGCTGTTGGGTGCGCTGTGGGCGTCGGCGCGCCTGGCTCGGCGCGCCGATGTCGCTGCGGCCCAGGCCAACAGCGCGCTCACCGAGCGGATCATCGAGTTCGCCAGGACCCAGCAGGCGTTGCGCGCCGCACGGCGCGTCGAGCCGGCGCGCAGCCTGGTCGGCGACGCGCTGGCCGCACAACACGGCGCCACCATGCGCCTGCTCTCGATGCAGGTCCCGGGCCAGCTGCTGTTCAGCCTCGCCAGCCAGCTCGCGCTGATCCTGCTGGCCGGGGCCACCACCGCGCTGACCCTTAACGGAACGCTCACGGTGGCCGAGGCCGTCGCGCTGATCGTCGTCATCGTGCGCTACCTCGAGCCGTTCACCACCATCAGCGAGCTGGCGCCGGCGCTGGAAAGCACCCGCGCCACGCTCGAGAACATCCGCTCGGTGCTCACCGCGCCGCTGATGAATGCCGGTGGCGCCACGCTGGCCGGCGCCGCGGCGCCACGCATCGAGTTCGACGACGTCGTGTTCCGCTACGACGGCGCGGGCGCGCCGGTGCTCGATGGCGTGAGCTTCGCGTTGGAACCGGGCAGCACGACGGCGATCGTCGGACCCTCCGGTTCGGGTAAGAGCACCATCCTGGCGCTGATCGCCGGGCTGCACGAGCCCACCGGCGGCCGGGTGCTGATCGACGGGGTGGACGCGGCGACGCTGGATGCCGACGCCCGGCGGGCGGCGGCCAGCGTCGTTTTCCAGCACCCCTACCTGTTCCACGGGTCGATCCGCGACAACGTGTTCGCCGGGGATCCCGGCGCCGGCGACGAGCGGTTCGCCCGGGCGGTGGCGCTCGCGCGCGTGGACGAGCTGGTCGCACGGTTGCCCGACGGCGCCGACACGGTCGTCGGCGAGGCCGGTTCGGCCCTGTCCGGCGGTGAGCGCCAACGCGTCAGCATCGCCCGCGCGTTGCTCAAACCGGCGCCGATCCTGCTGGTAGACGAGGCGACCAGCGCGTTGGACACCGAGAACGAAGCCGCGGTCGTCGACGCACTCACCGCCGACCCGCACGCACGCACTCAGGTGATCGTCGCGCACCGCCTGGCCAGCATCCGTCACGCCGACCGCGTGCTGTTCCTCGACAACGGCCGGGTAGCCGAGGATGGCACGGTTGACGAATTGCTCGCTGCGGGCGGCCGTTTCGACGAATTCTGGCGCCGGCAGCACGAAGCCGCCGAATGGCGCATTCTGACCGACTAGCGCACCGCGGTTGACCGCAACTCTTGCGGTATGCCTTACAGTTTGTCAGTCGGACGGAGCTGTCCGCGTACAGGAGGCGTGCTGGTTATGAGTGCTGTGCTGTCCATCCCGCGATACCCCGGCGACGTGACCCCGCAGTGGTTGTCGGCCGCGCTGTCCGGCGGCGGCGCACCCGTGGAGGTCGCCGACGTCGACGTGGTCGCGATCGGCACCGGACAGACCGGGGCGACCTACCGGGTCACCGCTCGCTATGCGACGGATCCTGGGGACCTGCCGCAGACCTTCGTGATCAAGCTGCCCGCCCAGGACGACACCGTGCGCGACCGGGTGGTCATCGGGTACCGCAGCGAATGCGCGTTCTATTCCTCGGTGGTCGATCGGGTGCAGGTGCCCACGCCACGATGCTTCTACTCCGAGATCACCGACGATGCAATGGATTTCGCCCTACTGCTCGCCGATCAGGCGCCGGCGGTGCAGGGCGATCAGCTCGTCGGCTGCGGGGAAACCGAGGCGCGCCTTGCGGTTACCGCGCTGGCAGGCCTGCATGCACCCAGTTGGTGCGATCCCGTCTGGCTCGATTTCCCCGGCATCGCGTTTGGCCGGCCGGATGAGGCCGGTGCGGACGGCATGGGCGAGGTGGCGAAGGTGAGCGCCGACATCACGCTGGACAAGCTGGGCGAGCGGATGAGCGCCGCAGATCGCGATACCTTCAGTGCGGCAATGCGTTTGATCGCGCCCTGGCTGTTGTCCGAGTATGACCGGTTCGCCCTGCTACACGGCGACTATCGCCTGGACAACCTGCTGTTCGATCCGGAGCGGACCAGGGTCAGCGTAGTGGACTGGCAGACGCTCGGCGTGGGTCTGCCGACCCGGGATCTCGCGTACTTCACCGCGACCAGCCTCAATCCGCAACTGCGCGCGAACATCGAAGAGGGCCTCGTCGCCGACTATCACCGCGCGCTGACGGCCGGCGGGGTCGGCGACTACGACCGCGAAACCTGTTGGCGCGACTACCGGCTCGGGGTGCTGCAGGCCCCGCTGATCTCCGCGCTCGGGTTCGCGTTCGCCGCCGCCACCGAGCGCGGCGACGACATGGTGCTGGCCATGCTCAGCCGCGGCTGCCGGGCGATCCGCGAGCTCGGGACGCTGGAGCTGATCGGCTGAACGCTCTACAGGTCGCCGGTGAAGTCGGCGCTGAGCCAGCGGTCCGGGCGGATGGTGAACAGCACCTCCTCGACGCCTTCCATGCTGCGCACGAATGCGCGCCCACCTTCCTCGCCGAGATAACGGATGGCGACCGTCTCCGCCACGTCGACCGGGGCCGGCTTGGTGGTCTCGATGATCGTGCCCTCGACCACCACGTACTGATACGGCGGCTCCTCGCGCTGCACCACCACCGTCACCGCCCCCGCCCGCTCGATGAGGCGCGCCTTGCGGCTCGACGCCCCGGTCATGATCCGGATGTTTCCGCCGGGGGTGTAGTCGTACCAAATCGGCACGCTGGCCGGCGGCCGGCCTTCGGTGGCGGCGACGGACAGCACGGCCACATGCTTGTCGGCGAGGAATTCCTGGCGCTCGGATTCGGTGAAGGCTTTCATGACGAGTGCAAACGCCCGGGCGGTGGAGCTATTCCCGATCCGCCCGAAGGGCGCTCAGTACTGCGTCGAGCCCTGATCGACCGGGATCTGGGCCGCGGTGACCTTGCGTGATTCGTCGCTGGCAAGCCAGCACACGGTGTCGGCGATCTCCTCCGGCTCGGCGACCCAGTCGGGCAGAAACGGGGTGAGGACGTGCGACAGCTGGGGGTTGGTCTCCATGGTCTTGCCCACCGCCGTGACCATGTCCCCGGAACCCATCGGGGTGTTCACCGGACCCGGGTGCACGCTGTTGACCCGGATCGAATGCTTGCCCAGTTCCGCGGCGAAGGCCCGCGCCAGCCCGGTGACCGCATGCTTGCTGGCGGTGTAGTGAATCATGAACGGCTGCATCTTCATACCGGCCGCGGAACTGATCAGGATGATCGACCCGCCCCGGCCGCCCTCGATGATCTTGTCCGCACCGGCCATCACGGTGTTCCAGGTGCCGGTCACATTGATGTCCATGACGTCACGGAAATTCTCCGGTGTGATCTCATCCCATGCCTGCGGAGCCGCGACCCCGGCGTTGGCGACGATGACGTCCAGCCGGCCCAGCTCGGCGACGCCGTCGGCGACGACCTTTCGCAGACCGTCGAAGTCGCGGGTGTCGATGACCGAGGCGATGATCCGGCGATTCGCGGCTTCGACCAGGCGCACCGTTTCGCTCAGGTCATCGGGAGTCGCCGGATCGTAGGGCACGCAGGACGGGAGCTTGCCGGCGATGTCGACGGCGATGATGTCGGCGCCTTCGGAAGCCAGGCGCACCGCGTGCGCCCGACCCTGGCCCCGGGCCGCGCCGGTGATGAATGCCACTTTTCCGGCAAGCCTGCCGCTCATCGTTGCTCCTCTGCTGGTTTCGACCGTTGCGCGGCCAGGTTTATCGTTGCGCCGCCTTGACGAGGTTCGATCCGATGATCAAACGCTGAATCTCACTGGTGCCCTCGTACAGCCGCAGCAGGCGCACGTCACGGTAAATGCGTTCGACGGCAACGCCTCTCATGTAACCGGCGCCGCCATGGATCTGCACCGCGAGGTCCGCGACGTTGCCGGCCATCTCGGTGCAGAAGACCTTGGCGGCCGAGGGCGCGATCCGGCGATCCTCGCCGGCGACCCACAGGCGGGCCGCCTCGCGCACCAGCGCGCGGCCCGCCATCACCCCGGTCTGCTGGTCGGCGAGCATGCCCTGCACCAACTGGAAGCTGCCGATGGGCGTTCCGCCCTGCGTCGCGGTGGCGGCGTAGGACACCGATTCGTCGAGCGCGCGTTGCGCGGCGCCCACCGCGAGGGCGGCGATGTGCACCCGGCCGCGGGCCAACGAGGTCATGGCCGCTCGGTATCCGTGATCTTCACTGCCGCCGACGAGCGCCTCGGGACCGACGCGGACGTCGGTGAAGTTGACGTCGGCCGTCCAGGCGCCTTCCTGGCCCATCTTGGCGTCCTTGGCGCCCACCTCGACGCCCGCGGCGTCCGCCGGCACCAGAAAGACGGCGATCCCCGGACCCTGGTCGTCGGCGGGCCGGGTGCGCGCGAACACCACGAACAGATCGGCGACGGGCGCGTTGGTGATGAAGCGCTTCTGCCCGGAGATCACCCAGTCCCCGCCTTGTTCGGAGCCGTCACGAACGGCCTTGGTGCGCAAGCCGGCGGGGTTCGATCCGGCGCCGGGTTCGGTGAGCGCGAAGGAGGCGACGACGTCGCCGGACGCGATCGACTCCAGCCAGCGGGATTTCTGTTCGTCGGTGCCGAACCCCACCAGCACCTGCCCGGCGATGCCGTTGTTGGTGCCGAACATCGACCGCAGGGCCAGCGACGTGTAGCCCAGCTCCATCGCCAGCTCGACGTCCTGCATCAGGTTGAGGCCAAGGCCGCCCCACTCCTGGGGGATCGCGTAGCCGAACAGGCCCATCTTCTTGGCCTCGTCGCGCAGATCGTCGGGCACGCGGTCGGTGTCCAGGATCTCCTGCTCGCGGGGGACGACCACACTGCGTACGAATTGCCTTGTCTGAGCGAGGATCTCGCGGAAGTCCTCGTCGGAGACTTCCGCGACTTCGGCGGTGGCCATGGGCTCCACACTCCTCTCTGGATCCGGGGGCACCCGGGTTCAGAGCAGGATCCTATATCAAATATGATATTTGCTTCAGACGTGCCCGGTGGAGGCGAACGACAGTGAAGGATGGGTGATCGACAGTGGCGATGCTGACGGGTCAGACCGCGGTAATCACCGGCGGAGCGCAGGGGCTGGGTCTGGCCATCGCGGAGCGCTTCGTCGCCGAGGGCGCGCGAGTGGTGCTCGGCGACGTCAACCTCGAGGAAACCCAGGTCGTGGCCAAGCGGTTGGGCGGCGACGACGTGGCAGTGGCCGTCCGGTGCGACGTCACCAAGTCCTCCGACGTCGAAACCCTGATCCAGACCGCGGTCGAGCGTTTCGGCGGCCTGGACATCATGGTCAACAACGCCGGGATCACCCGCGACGCGACGATGCGCAAGATGACCGAGGAGCAGTTCGATCAGGTCATCAACGTGCATCTGAAGGGGACGTGGAACGGCACCAGGCTGGCCGCGGCCGTCATGCGGGAGAACAAGCGCGGCGCCATCATCAACATGTCCTCGGTGTCCGGCAAGGTCGGCATGATCGGCCAGACCAACTACTCGGCGGCCAAGGCCGGCATCGTCGGCATGACCAAGGCCGCCGCCAAGGAGCTGGCCTACCTCGGCGTCCGGGTGAACGCCATCGCACCCGGACTGATCCGCTCGGCGATGACAGAGGCTATGCCACAGCGCATTTGGGATTCCAAGGTCGCCGAGGTGCCGCTGGGCCGCGCGGGTGAGCCCAGTGAGGTCGCCAGCGTGGCGTTGTTCCTGGCGTCGGATCTGTCGTCGTATATGACCGGCACGGTCATGGAAATCACCGGCGGCCGCCACCTATGAGTGTCGAGGCCGTCGTCTGCGAACCCGTTCGAACCCCGATCGGCCGCTACGGCGGAATGTTCAAGGCGCTCAGCGCCGTCGACCTCGGTGTCACCGCGCTCAATGGGCTGCTGGAGCGGACCGGGCTGGCGCCCGACGCCGTCCAGGACGTGATCCTCGGCCACTGCTACCCCAACAGCGATGCGCCCGCGATCGGGCGCGTGGTGGCGCTGGATTCCGGCCTGCCGGTAACGGTTCCGGGCATGCAGGTCGACCGGCGGTGCGGCTCGGGCCTGCAGGCGGTGATCCAGGCCTGCCTGCAGGTGGGCGCGGGGGACAACGACCTCGTGGTCGCCGGGGGTTGCGAAAGCATGAGCAACGTCGCCTTCTATTCCACCGACATGCGCTGGGGCGGGGCCCGCACCGGTGTGCGGGTGCACGACGGGCTGGCCCGGGGGCGCACGACCGCCGGCGGGCGGAACTACCCGGTGCCGGGGGGAATGCTGGAGACGGCCGAGAATCTGCGCCGCCAGTACGGTATTTCGCGCCGGGAACAGGACGAGCTGGCGGTGCGATCCCATCAGCGTGCCGTCGCCGCGCAGAAGGACGGCATTCTGGTCGAGGAGATCATCCCGGTCGCGGTGCCCACCCGCACCGGTGAGGAACTCATCGACACCGACGAGCACCCGCGCGCCGACACCTCGGTCGAATCGCTGGGCAAGCTCAAACCCGTTCTGGTGAAAGAGGATCCGGAGGCCACCGTCACCGCCGGCAACGCCAGTGGGCAGAACGACGCGGCTTCGATGTGCGTGGTCACCACACCGGAGAAGGCCGACGAATACGGCCTGAAGCCGTTGGTGCGCCTGGTGTCGTGGGGCGTGGCGGGAATCGCGCCCAAGGTCATGGGCATCGGGCCGGTGCCCGCGACCGAGGTGGCGCTGGCCAAGGCGGGTCTGCGGCTGTCCGACATCGACCTCATCGAGCTCAACGAGGCCTTTGCCGCGCAAGCGCTTGCGGTGATGCGGGAATGGAAGTTCGGCGCCGCCGATCACGAGCGCACCAACGTGCACGGTTCGGGGATCTCGCTGGGACATCCGGTGGGTGCGACGGGCGGGCGGATGCTGGCCACCCTGGCGCGTGAACTCCATCGCCGCCAGGCGCGCTACGGCCTTGAGACTATGTGCATCGGCGGCGGCCAGGGATTGGCTGCCGTCTTCGAGCGGGTCGCGCCGAAATGACCGATCGGGCGTTGCCGCTGGACGGCCTCACCGTCGTGGAGGTGTCGAGTTTCGTCGCCGCGCCACTGTGCGGCATGACGCTGAATCAGCTTGGCGCGGAGGTCATCCGAATCGATCCGATCGGCGGCGCGTCCGATGTCCAGCGGTGGCCGCTGGCGGCGGACGGCACCTCGATCTACTGGACCGGCCTGAACAAGGGGAAGCGGTCGGCCACCATCGATCTGCGGTCCCCGGACGGTCACGAACTGGTCCAGCGGCTGATCACCGAGGGCGACGGCGTCGTGGTGACCAACGCCGCGGGATTGTCCTGGCTCAGCCACGAGGTCTTGGCGGCCAAGCGCCCCGACGTGATTCACGTTCAGTTGCTCGGGCGCGGTGACGGCTCCACCGGAGTGGACTACACCGTCAACGCGGGGCTGGGCTATCCGCTCGTCACCGGTCCGGCCGATCATGCCGGCGCCATCAACCACGTGCTACCGGCCTGGGATGTGTGCTGCGGACTGTACGCCGCGCTGGCCGTCGTCACCGCCGTCCGCCACCGCGAACGGTCCGGGGCGGGGACCCGGATCAGCCTGGCGCTCGAGGACGTCGCCCTGGCCACCGCGGCGAACCTGGGGCTGCTGACCGAGCCGCAAGTCACTGGGACACAACGCGAACGGCTGGGCAACGCCATCTACGGCCAGTACGGGCAGGACTTCACCAGCAGCGACGGGGCCAGGTTCATGGTGGTCACCCTGACCGGCCGGCACTTTCGCGATCTGCTCGCGGTGACGGGCACCGGCGACGCGGTGTCGGCGCTCGCCGAGGCGCTGGGCGCCGATTTCGGGTCCGAAGGCGACCGCTACCGCTATCGCGACGTGCTGTCGAGCCTGTTCGCCACCTGGTTCAGCGCCCACACCGCCGCCGAGATCACCGCCGCGCTGGCCGACACCACGGTGCTCTTCGAGCGGTACCGCACCTTCGCCGAGGTCGCCGCGGGACCGAAAGTGACTGACAATCCGCTCTTTTCCCGACTGCGCCAGCCCGGTCTCGGCGAGTACTTCGCGCCGGGCCTGCCTGCCGCATTCGACGGCAGCCATCCGCCCAGCGCGCCGGCACCGGCCCTGGGACAGGACACGGCCGACGTCCTCGCGCGTCTGGGGTTGAGCGCCGCCGACATCGCGCGCCTGACGGACGCCAAGACCATCGCCTGCTGAGCAGCCGGAAGGGAACCACGGCACATGGCCAAACTCGCCCAGACCCTCGGATTGACCGACCTCCAAACCGAGATCATCGCCACGGTACGGCAATTCGTCGAGAAGGAGGTCATTCCGCACGCGGCCGAGCTGGAACGCGCTGACACCTACCCGCAGGCGATCGTGGATCAGATGCGGGAGATGGGCCTGTTCGGTCTGATGATTCCCCAGGAGTACGGCGGGCTCGGAGAATCGCTGCTGACCTACGCGCTGTGCGTCGAGGAACTGGCGCGCGGTTGGATGAGCGTCTCCGGCGTGCTCAACACCCACTTCATCGTGGCGTACATGCTGCGCCAGCACGGCACCGACGAACAGAAGCAACGGTTCCTGCCGCGGATGGCGGCCGGCGAGACACGCGGCGCCTTCTCGATGTCCGAGCCGGAACTGGGTTCCGACGTGGCCGCGATCCGCACCCGGGCGCGACGCAACGACGACGGCACCTACACCATCGACGGCCAGAAAATGTGGCTCACCAACGGCGCCACCTCCACGCTGGTGGCGGTGCTGGTGCGCACCGACGAGGGTTCGGACAAGCCGCACCGCAACCTCACCGCGTTCCTGGTGGAAAAGCCGGTCGGTTTCGGCGAAGTCGTTGCCGGCCTGCACATCCCGGGCAAGATCGAGAAGCTGGGCTACAAGGGCATCGAAACCACCGAGATGATCTTCGACGGCTACCGGGCCGGGGCCGACGACGTCCTCGGCGGCACCACCGGGCAGGGCTTTTTCCAGATGATGGACGGGATCGAGGTCGGCCGCGTCAACGTGTCGGCGCGGGCGTGCGGTGTGGGGATCCGCGCCTTCGAGCTCGCGGTGCGCTACGCCCAACAACGCGCGACCTTTGGCAAGCCGATCGCCGAGCACCAGGCGATCGCGTTCCAACTGGCCGAGATGGCGACCAAGGTCGAAGCGGCCCACCTGATGATGGTCAACGCCGCGCGCCTGAAGGATTCGGGCGAGCGCAACGACGTCGCCGCCGGCATGGCCAAATACCTGTGCAGCGAATATTGCGCCGAGGTCACCCAGCAGAGTTTCCGGATCCACGGCGGTTACGGATATTCCAAGGAATACGAGATCGAGCGGCTGATGCGCGACGCGCCCTTCCTGCTGATCGGCGAGGGCACCAGCGAGATCCAGAAGAACATCATCAGCAAGCGACTGCTCGCCGAGTACCAGGTGTAGGCAGATGAGCGTTCCGGATTTCGCTGCGCGGCCTCAACTTTCGGAGGACGTCGCGCGGATCATCCGCGGGCGGATATTCGACGGCACGTACGCGGCCGGATCGTACGTCCGGCTGGACCAATTGGCCGCGGAGTTGGGCATCAGTGTCACACCGGTGCGTGAGGCGCTGTTCGCGCTGTGCGCCGAAGGCCTGATCAACCAGCAACCCCGTCGGGGCTTCGCGGTGTTGCCGGTGACCGGACGCGACGTCACCGACGTGGCGAACGTGCAGGCCCACGTCGGCGGCGAATTGGCGGCGCGGGCGGCGATCAACATCACCGACGACCAGCTGCACGAGCTCAAGAAGATCCAGGCGCAGCTCGAAGACGCCTACGCCGGCGGCGAACACGAGCGCACCGTCCGGCTGAACCACGAATTTCACCGCGCCATCAATGTCGCGGCGGACTCGCCCAAGCTCGCCCAGCTGATGTCGCAGATCACCCGTTATGCCCCCGAGTCGGTGTTCCCCGCCATCGAGGGCTGGCCGGAGCAATCGATGCAGGACCATCGGCGGATCCTGTCCGCGCTGAAGAAGCGTGACGGCACGCTTGCCCGCGCGGCGATGTCGGAACATCTTGCGGCCGGGGCGGTTCCGTTGATCGATCACCTGGTGGCGCGCGGGGTGGTGGCCGACGACGGCCCGCTGGCCTAGTCGCGCCCGCGGGTGTCCTGGTCCCGAAACGTGTGCCGATAAGTCTGCGGCGACACTCCCGCCAGTCGGCGAAACTGCTCACGGAAGTTCGTCGACGACGCGAAACCCGTTCGGCGAGCGATGGTTTCGATGCTGTCGCCGGTGCTCTCCAGGAGCTGCTGCGCGTGCCTGATCCGGACGTTGTTGACCCACTGCATGGGGGTGTGGCCGGTCTCGCTCTTGAACCGGCGGTTGATCGTCCGCTCGCTGCTGGACGCCCGGCGCGCGATGTCGCGCAGGGTCAGCGGCAGGTGCGCGTTGTTCTCGATCCAGACCAATACGTCGTCCAGCTCGGTGTTGGACCTCCGGCGATTGCGGATGATGAATTGTGCCTGGCCACCGCTGCGGTGCAGCGGGGTGACGGCGAGCCGGGCGGCGTCGGCGGCCGCGGCCGAACCGTAGTCGCGGGCGACCATGTGCAGGCACAGATCCAATCCGGCGGACGCCCCGGCCGAGGTGAGCACTTGGCCCTCGTCGACGTACAGCGCGTCGGCATCGAGCCGGACGGTCGGATAGCGCGCCGCGAACAGTTCCGCCGCCACCCAGTGAGTGGTTGCCCGTTTGCCGTCGAGAATGCCCGCGGCGGCCACCGTGAAGGCGCCACTACAAATGGAGGCGATGCGAATGCCATTGCGGTAAGCGGACTTCAGTGCGGCAATCACATCGTCGTGAACCGGCGCCGCGACGTCGTTGCGGCCGGGCACCACGATGGTGTCCGCCGCGGCGAGCTCGTCCACCCCATGGTCCGTCGCGATCCCGATCGGCCCGGCCGCCACGAGAGGTTCGCAGCCACACACGCGCACCCGGTAGCCGGGCCTCCCGTCGGCGAGCCGGACACGGCCGAACACCTCGATCGCCATGGCGAGGTCGAACGCGATGACATCCGGCTCGGCCAGGATCGCGACGGCGTGCATGGCTTGGCAATATACCGGTGGAAGGTGGCAATCCAGCCACTGGTGTGATGCGCGGCGACCGGTGACCATGGCCGGGTGCATGCGCAAATCGTTCTGTACGACGGGTTCGACCCGTTCGACGTCATCGCGCCCTTCGAAGTCCTCGCCGCCGGCAGCGACATGGTCTCGGGCGACCTCGCGGTGACGTTGGTGGCGGCCGAAGGACCGCGCACCGTGACAAGCGGCACGCGTGGTCTCGCGTTGACCGCCACCGCCCGGCTCGATCCGTCCGAGCCGGGCTGCGTGATCGTGCCCGGCGCCAGTGGGCCCACCGTCGGTGACCCCGATGACGGGGTCGAGACCATCCCGGTGTTGTTGGGCCGAGCGGCTGACAGCGAGCTGACTCCGCTGCTGCACAAAGCATTCGGCAACGCGGACATGACAGTGGCGGCGGTGTGTGGCGGCTCCATCGTGATGGCGATGTCGGGGCTCATCGAAGGGCGGCGCGCGGCGACACACCACCTGGGTCTGGACCTGCTGGAGGCGGCGGGCGTGCATCCGGTGGTGGCCCGCGTCGTCGACGATGGGGACCTGGTCACGGCGGGCGGCGTCACCTCGGGACTCGACCTGGGCCTGCATCTGCTCGATCGCTTCTATGGCCCGCGAATCGCCCATGCCGTCGAGCAACTCTTCGAATACGAGCGGCGGGGCACGGTGTGGCGACCCGTCGGCCGCGAACCGGTGGAGGTTTAGGTTGAGCATCGAAGGCCACTGGGACGTGACGATCAAAACCCCGATCGGCACCTTGCCGGTGCTGTACGCGTTCACCCGATCGCGCGACGGGGTCGCCGGCACGGCGACCTACAAGATGAAACCGTTGCCTTGCAACACGTTACGTGCGAAACGGCCGACGGCGGCACTCGCCTCACGTGGCGACAGTCGGTGACCAAGCCGATGCGGCTCAACCTAAATTTCGACGTCGTGGTGCGGGACGACGCCCTGAGCGGGCATTCGCGCGCGGGCCGGCTGCCACGCTCGGCGGTAACCGGGACTCGACGCTAGCCGGCGCCATCTCTTGTCGCACAGCGACGTTGGGCATACGCTGCCAGCAGGGTGGGCCACGGACGGAGAGAAGAAGATGCCCGCAATGCTTCGCGCGTCGGCCCTACTCGTTGCGACCGTGACGGCGATCGCCGCCGCGCCGACGGTCGTCGCCGACCCGGTCGACCCGATACCCGGCAATGGTGTCTTCGTCGTCGGCCCCGACATTGCGCCGGGTCTGTACCGAACGGCCGGCTCGGCGTCGACCTTCGGGGTCTGGATCAACAACGTGCCGACTCAGGACTCGATGTGCGCGTGGTTCACCTACAGCACGCCCGACGCGAACAAGGACCATGTGGTCCAGACGAACATGTCCGTGGGTCCGATGTTCGCGAACATCAACACCACGATCAAGGCGTTCGAGTCGCAGAACTGCCAGCCGTGGACGCGGGTGCCCTAGGGCGGGGCCGCGTCGATCAACATCTCGCGCAGCCGGCGGACGTCGACCTTGCCGGTTCCGCCGCGCGGAACGTCGTCGTCGGAGTCCAGCAGTAACCACACCGTCGGGACCTTGAAGGCGCTCAACACACTTCGAGCACGGGCGCGCAGCTGCTCGGCGGTCAGCGTGCGGCACACCACCGCCGCGCCGACGCGTTCCCCCGAGCCGCCCGCAACGTTGGTGACGACGGCGTAGTCGACGCCGTCGATCGTGCGCAGCGCCCGCTCGACCTCGCTGGGGTAGACGGTCGCACCGCTGACTTTGAACATGTCGTCGGATCGCCCGTGGTAGAACAGGAATCCGTCGTCGTCGAGGTGGCCGAGGTCACCGGTGGGGTAGAAGCCGTCGGCGGTGAACAGGTCTTCACGGGTGCGCCCGCAGATGCCGCGCAGCGTGTGCGGTCCGCGGATGTGGATCATCCCGGTGGCCCCCACTTCGACGGGCGCGCCGCTGTCGACGTCGACGATGCGGACCTCCATGCCGGGGAATGGTTTTCCGCAGCTGCCCCACGCCGACGCGGGCATGTCGGTGTCGGCGGGATAACCGCAGTACGGGCCGAAGGCCTCGGTCATGCCGAACAGCGTCGCCCGCGCGCCGGGCCGGGCCCGCTGCCCGGGCGGCAGCAGCGCCTGCAGGCTTCCCGCCTGTAGAGCCGACAGGTCGGCGCCGACCTGGGCGGCGTGCCGTGCCAATGCCTCGGCCTGATCCGGCCAGCCCCGAAACAGCGTCACCCGTTCGTCTTCCAGCAGTTTCAGGGTCGCCTCGGGCCGGGGGATCTCCTCGGTCACCAGGGTGGCGCCGGCCAGCAATGCCGAGAGTATTCCGCTGCCGAAGCCGCCCACCCAGAAGAAGGGCATCGGCAGATACAGGCGGGTCCGATCGGTGATGCACCGCGCCGCGAGACCCGATCGCACGGCGCCCAACGCGTTGCCGTGCGAGTGGATGACTCCCTTGGGGGATCCGCTGCTGCCCGAGGTGAACATGATGACCAGCGGGTCGGCGGGTGTGACCGTCGCCGTCATGGCGTCGAGGATGTCGCGGGCACCCTCACCCGCGGACGCGGCATCGACCCGGTCGGCGGGCCAAACCTGGCGCAACGCAGGCAGTTCGGATCGGCCCTCCGCCCGAAGGTCATCGAGGTAACGGTGGCCGCGGAACTCCTCGACGCTGATCAAGAATTGCACGGAGGCCACCCGCAGCTGCGCGGCCAGTTCACCGGCCGTGAGCAGGGTGCTCAGCGGGACCAGGACCGCGCCGATGCGGGTAAGCGCTATCGCGACCCGCACCCAACGGGTGCCGTTGGGCATGATGAGTCCCACCCGGGTGCCCTTGCCCACGCCGGCTTCGACCAAGGCCGCTGCCAAATCGCGGGTGGCGAAATCGAGTTCGCGGTAGGTCAACCGGGAGGTGGGGTCGACCACCATCGGTTTGTCGCCGTCGCGGTCGGCCCGAAACCGCACCAGTCGGTCGATGGTGTTAGACATCGAACAGCTCTCGGAGACGTCGCATGTCGACCTTGCCGCTGGGCTGCAGCGGAACGTCGGCGCCGCGGAGGGTGACGAACCTCCTGGGAATCTTGTAGGTGGACAGTTCCGTTTTGAGCCGCGCCACCATAGCGGCTTCGTCGAAAGCTGCGGCCCCGTCCGGCTGGACAACCACCGCGGCGACAACCTGCCCGCGCTGGACGTCGGGCAGGCCGAACACGTAAGCCGGCGCTCCGTCGGTGGCCCTGCTGATGGCGTTCTGCACCTCGGCCGCCGAGACATTGGCGCCCGCCGTCTTGATCATCGCGCCGAGCCGGCCGGTGAAGTAGACGAATCCGTCCGCATCGACGCGCACCAGGTCGCCGGTGTGGAACCAGCCGTCGGCATCGAAACACTCTTCCCGGCTGCGCTTGTAGTAGCGCTGCATCAGGTACGGCCCGCGAAGGCACAGCTCGCCGACCTCGCCGGCGGGAAGATCGGTCGCGGTGCCGGGGTCGATGACCTTGATCTGAAATCCCGGTGCCGGCTTGCCGAATGAGCCGCGCCGGTGCTCGGGTTGGTCGGATTCGTCGTCGCCGATCAGCACGACGCTGCCGGCCTCGGTCATGCCCAGCATGTTGTGCCGTAGTTCCGGGTCGGCCGGGCGGGCGTCGGGAGCCATGATCGGGTACAGGTTGCCGCGCCGCATCGACGACAGATCGCGTTGCGCGAAGCTCGGGTGGACGGCCAGGTGGGCGACCGCGGCCGCGAAGCCGTTGGTCACGGTTGGCTTTTCGGCTTCCAGCAGGTCGAGGGTCTCCCCGGCATCGGTGGCGTTGGAGCACACCAAGGTCGATCCGGCCAGCAGCGTCGCAAGGAGACCGAACGCGAGTCCGCCGATCCAGAAGAACGGCGAATTGCAGAACAATCTGTCGTCGGACGTCAAACCGCGGATCAGGTTGAGATTTCGTTGGTGCGCCAGCAGGGCGCCGTGGGTATGCACGACTCCCTTGGGGGCGCTCGTGGAGCCCGAGGTGTACACGATCGTCAGCGGATCGCATTCTGCGACGTCATCTTCCGTCGCCGCCAGGAGCGCGGGGTCGACGGAATCACCGAGCCCGCACACCTTCTCGTGGGTGACCGCGACGTGGCGCAGCTGCGGCGCTGCGACACAGAACAATCGGGAATCGAGATCGGCGCCCGAGAGAATTTCGGACAGCCGTTGGACGTAGTCGTGAGAGCGAAAGGATGCGGCGGTCAACAAGATTTCCACATCGCTGTCGACCAGTTGCTCGCGCAGCTCGCGGGCGGTGGCGAAGGTGGAGAACGGGATCACCACCGCACCGATTCGCGCCGCGGCCAGCATCCCCACGACGAACTCGGCTCCGTTCGGATAGAGGACCCCCACATGGGTTCCCTTGCCGGCGCCCAGGGCGATCAGGCCGCGGGCGAGCTCCGCCGACCGGTGATCGGCGGCGGCATAGCTGATGCGGTCACTGTCGCACACCAGAAGCGGGTGATCGCCGCGCCGGCTGGCTTGACACCGCAGGACCTCGGCGACGGTCAACGGCTCAACGGGCATGGTCGTGCCGCGCTGCGGGGTCGCCGAAAAGGACTCGGATCGCGAGGAGATCGGCCTTGCCCGACGGTGTTCGGGGGATGCTGTCGACGATCACGATTTCGGTGGGAACCTCGTAGCGCGCCAGTCGCCCGCGCAGATGCTCGACCAGGGCGTCGGCGTCGGACGATGCCCCCTCTCGGAGCTCGACCACGGCGACGGGCGTCTCGCCGAGCCGCTCATCGGGGCGGGCGATCACGGCCGCGCCGGCCACCGCGGGGTGGCTCTCCAGGGCGGCCTGGACGTCGTCGGGCATCACTTTGAAACCGCCGCGGATGATCGCCTGGTCGGCACGGCCCACGATCCACAGAAACCCGTCGGCGTCGATGCGCGCCATATCGGTGGTCCGCATCCATGGCGCGGCAGGTCCCAGCTGGCCCGGTTTGACCTCCAGCAGGCCGACTTCGCCCGGGCCCAGGGGCGTTCCGTCCTCGGTGACCACCCGCAGCTGGGCGCCCGGATTGGCCCGGCCGACGCTGCCCCGTTTGGTCTTCCAGTACCGCTGATGGTCGGTGAGGGTCCAGCCCGCCACCCCGCCACCGAATTCGGTTGCCGCATAAGAGGTCAACACCGGAATGCCGTACTTCTCGGTGAAGGCATCGGCATCCTCGGCCGACAACGGCGCCGTGCCGCAGGTAACGGCCCGCAGGCTCTCCAGGTCGGCGCGCGGGACCTCGGAGTGCAATACCGTGCGCAGCGCCGCCGGCACCAGCGACGCCGCGCGGGGCCGGTGCTTGCGCACCGCCTCGGCCCACGCGTTCAGCTCGAACCGTTCCAGCAGCACGAACGGCCTCGCCTCGGCGATGCATTGCAGCACCCGGAACACCCCGCCGATGTGGACCAACGGCGAGTTCACGATCGCGACGCCGCGGCGCAGCTCCGTAGGCGAGACCGCGTGATCCGGCTCGGGGCCGATCACGCTGCGCGCCAACATGTCGTAGCTCAGATCGATCCGCTTGGGCGGCCCGGTCGTGCCGCTGGTCAGCATGCGGACGGCGACACCGGCTTGGGGGGCGGCGTCGCCGAGGCGCGGCGCGGAGACCTCGGCGTCGTCCAACCCGCCCGCAATCGCGATGGCCGGTGTGCCCACGGGCACCAGCGCCCTCAGATCGTCGGCCTCGCCGACGATCACCGGAAGCTGCAGCCCCGCGATGTCGGCCTTGATGCGCTCGTCACCGCGAGAGGGGTTGATGACCACCACCGTTCCACCGCCCAGCAGGACGCCCAGGAATGCGGCCACGTGCCCGGGACGGTTGCGCAGCAGCATCCCGACTTCGGCTCCGCCGGTAGCGGCGGCGATACGGCGTGCCAGCGTGGCGACCCGGTCCCAGGAGATCCACTGTCCGCCATACTCGATGGCGTGTGAGTCCGGCTGCAGGTCGAGCACGTCGGCGATGCGTTGAGCCAGCGGGTGACGCGACATCAGCGGATCTGTGGTGTACGGCCCGCGCCGGAATCGTGTTGAGCGCCCAGCTCCGCGGTGCCCAGCGGGTTTCCCAGCCGGGTGTAGATCAGGTTCTGCTCCATTGCCGCGCGGTACGGCTTGTCCAGCGATTCCCAGATCGCCTTCACCGTGCCGGCCGTCGCGGTCGGCGGCTTGGCGGCGATGGTCGCCGCGATCTCGTGGGCGCGGTGCCAAAGCTGGTCCGCGGCGACGACCTCGGAGACCAATCCGATCCGCAGCGCGGTGTCGGCGCCGACCCGTTCGTCGTTGCCCATCAGCGCTATTCGCAACGTCTCACCCAGGCCGATGCGGCGCATCAGGCCGATCGGCTCCAAGGCACAGACCAGGCCCGCGGACACGTGGGAGTCGAAGAACGTGGCGTTCTCGGAGCAGATCACCACGTCGGATTCGTTGACGAAGTAGAACCCGCCCGCGGTGCACATGCCCTGCACCGCGCATACCACGGGTTTCCACATCTTCTGCCACTTGGGACTGAGTGCTTCGCCGGGATCCTCGTGGTTCCAGATGTTTTCGGGCTGGCCGTACGGCGTCTTGATGTCCAGCCCGGCGCTGAAAGCCCGGTCGCCGGCGGCGCGCAGCACGACCGCGTGCACCGAGTCGTCGAGTTTGACCGTGCGCCACGCGCGGGCCATCTCCTCGCACATGGTGCGGTTGAACGCGTTGAGCTGTTCGGGGCGATTCAGCGTGATCGTGGCGACGTGGTCGCTCGCGTCGACCTCGAGCAGAATGGTTTCGAACGTCATCGGCACTGCCAATTCGGCGTGCGCTTTTCGACGAAGGCCCGCGGGCCTTCGGCCGCGTCCTCGGTGCGCAGCACCCGCTCGCGGAAGGTTTCGGCGAGTATCTCCGCCTCGTGCAGCGGTACGTTGAGGCCCTTGAGAATCGCGAGCCGGGTGCCCCGGACCGCCAGCGGCGCATTGGAATTGACGATGTCGGCGATCTCGTGGGCCCGCTCCAGCAGGCGGTCGTGCTCGACGATTTCGCTGATCAATCCGAGTTCATAGGCGCGCGCCGCGCTCATCCGCTCGTGCTTGCCCATCAAGGCCATTCGCAGCGCGATCGAGCGGGGCAAGACCCGGGACACCCGCACCAATTCGCGGCCGGCCACCAGCCCGATGCTGACGTGCGGATCGAAGAAGGTCGCCTGCTCGGATGCGATGACGATGTCGGTCGTCGTGACCCAGTCCATGCCGGCGCCACAGCAGATTCCGTTCACGGCGGTCAGCACCGGCTTGGCCGTGGTGCGAAACGGCGGCGTGCCCTCCTGGGGCGCCTCCCACTGGTCGTACGTGGACAGGTAGGGCCGCTCGTAGATCACCTTGCCGTCTTCGGGAATCTCCTTGACGTCGGCGCCGGTGCAGAACGCGCGACCGGTGCCGGTGACGATGGTCAGCCACACATTGTCGTCGTTTTCGGCCTCGTCGTAGGCGGCCCGCAGTTCGGTGATCATGTGCGGGCTGAGCGCATTGAGGGCGTCCGGGCGATTCAGCGTGATCGTCGCGGTGTGGCCAGCGACTTCGTATTTGATCGTGTCGAACGAATCAGTGGGCATCGGTCATCCCTTCGTGCAGCGCCTGGTGCGGTCCTCGAGTGGCGGGCCTATGGACGGAGTCGCGGCAATTGCCGTGCATGGCAACCACACTCGGCCTCCTGGAGTGGTTGATCGTCTGGTTAGCGTCCACGGAAATCCGGATCCCGTCGCTGCCGGAAAGCCTCCAGGCCCTCCTTGAAATCGCTTGTTCGGCAGGATAGTTCCAGGTTGAACAGCTCCTGGGTCAGCGACTGGCCCAGCGTTGCATGCTGGCCGAAGTTCAGGGCCTGCTTGGCCAGTCCCAGCGCGGCCGTCGGTCCGGACGCCAGTCGGTCCACCAACTTTTCGGCGGCCTGATCGAGGTCGGTGCCGCTGACCGCCTGGTGAATCAATCCCCAGTCGGCTGCGTCCGGCGCGCCCACCTTCTCGCCGAGCAGCAGCATTCGCCGGGCCCGGGCCACGCCGACCAGCCGCGGTAACAGCCAGGTGGAGCCCGAGTCCGGGCTGAACCCCCGGTCGATGAAGGGCTCCCAGAAGACCGCGTCGTCGGCGGCCACGGTGAAATCGGCGGCCAACGCGAGATTGCAGCCAAAGCCCACCGCCCAGCCCCGCACGCTGCACACCACCGGCAGCTGGATGGTTGCGACGAGCTCGATCACGCGGTGAGCGGCGTGTGGGATCCGGCGCACCAGGTCACCGGCGCGGGGGCGTTGGCCGCCGGGATCGTTCGCGGCCACCCAGTCGGCGCCGGCGCAGAAGTCATCGCCGGCTCCGCGGATGTGAACGGCCCGCAGCGAATCGTCGGCCGCGGCACCGGTAAGCGCATCGACCAGCGTCCCGATCATCAACTGTGTCAACGAGTTACGCCGCGATGGGCGATCGAGCGTCACCAGTAACACGGCACCGTCGCGATGCACTGTCACCGAACCCTCGGCACCGGCCGTGTCGGCCCCCTGACTCACCGTCGAATCCGGCCTTTCTTGCCGATACGGTTACCCATACAGTAGGCAATACGATTGATACGCTGTATAAGTTAGCAAGGATACGCTGCCTGCGAAACAATCCGGGGTGAAAGAGGCAACATATGACCTTGTCGGAGGGGCATGCCACGCCCGCGTCGGCGGGCGGCGGCCACACGAGGTTCGGCGAGGCGCCGCTTGCCCAGACCGTGGCGGCGGCCGCCGCCATGCGGCGCCTGAGTTCGCTGCTGGTATCCCTCGAGCACCCACACCGCGCGGTGGACGCCATGCTGGAGATGTTCGCCGAATGGGAAGTCGAGCTGGCGGCCGCGGCGCCGACGGACAACGCGCCGCGCATCGGCGAGCTGCCCGACGATCCCCGCCGTGTCTATCTCAACCACGCGACGGACATCGGGGCGTACAACCCGTGCTTTCCCGAGTACCGGTTCGACCGACTCGACGCCGAAACCGCCACGGGCAGTGTCGAATTCCCGCTGGTGTACGAAGGGCCGCCGGGACTGGTGCACGGCGGCTTCCTGGGCGTCTTCTTCGACTGCGTCATCCAGCACCACAATTGCGTCACCGGCCTGTCCGGCAAGACACGATCCTTGGTCGTGACCTTCCGACGGCCGACCCCGGTGTTGACCGAGCTGCGCTTCGACATTGCCCGCACCGAGGGCGAACGCGGCATCACGTCGACCGGGCGGCTGTCGCTCGACGACGAAGTCCTATGTACCGGCGAGGTCGACACGTTGGCGTCACGGCCGGAGAAGCTTGCCGGATCGCGATTCGGCAAGCGCCGAAAGGAGTCCGACACATGACCGCCACGAGCAGCTCTGACGATCGCGTGCTCTTCGACGTCGATCCCGATCGGCGCATCGCGACCATCACGCTGAACAATCCCAAGCAGCGCAACTCCTACGACGCGGCCATGCGTGAGGCCGTCGCCCGATGCCTGGATCGGGTGGCCGAGGACGACGACCTGACGGTGGTGCTGCTGCGCGGTGCCGAGGGTGTGTTTTCCACCGGGGCCGACATGAACAACGCCTACGGGTGGTACGGCTCGTCCACGGCACCGGGCCAGGCGGCCGAAGACGGCCGCGCCGCCAACCGTCGACCCAGTCAGCGGCGGCGACTTACGGTGGACCGCAAGTCGTTTGGCTTCTACCACAATTTCATGGGTTTCCCGAAGGTGACGGTGGGGGAGATCGCCGGTTACGCGCTCGGCGGCGGTTTCGAGATGGCGTTGATGACCGACATCTCGGTCATCGCGCGTGACACCAAGATCGGCATGCCGGCGACCCGATTCCTGGGCCCAGCGCTTGGCAGCTTGCACATGTTCTTTCACCGGCTCGGGCCGGTGCTGGCCCGGCGCCTGCTGTTGACCGGCGACATCATCGAGGCGGGCGAGGTCGAGCACCTGGGAATCTTCACCGACACCTGCGCACCCGGCGCGGTGACGGCCAGGGCGCGCTACTGGGCCGAGAAGGCGGCCAAGATGCCCGCCGACGGGGTCGTCATCGCCAAGGAGGCGTTCCGGCTTGTCGAGCAGAGCCAGGCCTACCAGGGCGAAGAGGTCGCCAGCTATCTGTTCCACGCGTTCGGCACCAACCTGCAGTTCGGGCCGGGCGAATTCAACTTCGTCAAGACCCGCGCGCAGCACGGCGCCAGGGAAGCGTTTCGGTTACGTGACGAGCACTTCCACGTACCGGAACCCGAGGGGTGACAATCCGTTTCGGGCGCAGCTAGCGGGCCGCCGCCGCCTTGGTGCGGCCCCGAGGGGTCGTCGATTTGGCCGGCTTGCGCGGGCGCGCCGGCGCCGCTTTGCTGCCCTTGGATTCGTTGCTCTCGTCGATCAACCGGCTGGCGTGATCGAGGATGCACGTGAGCCCGTACTCGAAATTTGTTTCGTCGGGCGCGCCGATGCGGTGGCCGATCCGGGTTACCTGCGCGAGCAGCGGGGTCTTTTCCGGGTCGATGGAAACGGCATCTTCGATGGCTCGCGGTCCGACGTCCGACGATTGGTTCTTTTCGTAGAGGCGTTGCAATACGACCGAACCGCGCACGTGTACCGAGATCGCCGAATAGGTGTCGAACGCATCCTCCGGTGACAGCCCGGCCTGCACCAGATTGGCGACCGCCTTTTCCATCTCCTGAGCTCCCATCCGCGCCGCCTTCGGAGAAAGCGCGGCGCGAATCAGAATCAGGTCGCACAGAATTGGGTTGCCCATGAACGTCTTCCGCATCAGCCGTGCGTGGTTGGCCAGTGTCTCGCGCCAGTCGCTGGCTTCCACATAGGGCGTGGCGAATACGTACTTGCTCAGCGCGCGGTCGGTCATCGCGTTGAGCAGGTCGTCCTTCTTGCGGAAGTACCAGTAGATGCTCGTCACACCGACGCCCAGATGTTTGCCGAGCAGCGGCATGCTCAGGTTGTCTATCGACACCTGCTCCGCGAGTCCGAATGCGCCGCTGATGATGTCATCGGGATTGATGGACCCGCGTTCGCGTCGTTGACGCTTATCGGCGGTTGCCTGTTTTGCCACTACGGGCACCTCCATCAAAGTCCGTTCCGTGCATGCGGTCTGCCAGCCGTGCTGCCGGTACGATTTAATTTACCGGCACTTCTCTTTTGACCTGCGTATACGCCTTCGTGTCGCATTATCCCTCTGCTACTGTAATACCTATCGTAGGCTTTTTGGTAAACCGGCTGGACAGGCGAAAATGACCGGACTGGGGCTACGGATTAGGCGATGGATCTAGGGCTGGAGAACGCCACGGCGGTGATAGTCGGTGGTAGTCGCGGCATGGGATTGGCGACCGCACGCTGCTTCGCCGACGAGGGAGCCCGCGTCGCGGTGGTCGGCCGCAGCCGCGACGCCCTGGACGCCGCGCTGAGCGATCTCACGCAACGCGGTAGCCCGGACGCGGTCGGATTGACCGCCGACATCGGGGACGACGGTGCGGTGGGCAGGGTGTTCGGCGAGCTCGCCCAGCGATGGGGCGGCGAACTCAACGCGTTGGTGGTCACGGTGGGCCCGGGCGCCGCCGGCACGTTCGAGCAGCTGAGTGACGACCAGTGGCGCCAAGCCGTCGAAGACGGCGTGCTGGGAATGGTGCGCTGCGTCCGTGCGGCGCTTCCGCTGTTGCGCAAGGCGCCGTGGGCTCGGATCGTGAACTTCTCCGCACACTCGACGCAGCGGCAAAGCGTCATGCTCCCTGCATACACCGCGGCGAAGTCGATGCTGACCAGCGTTTCGAAGAACCTGTCCCTGCTGCTGGCCAAGGACGAGATCCTGGTCAACGTGGTGTCACCGGGCAGTATCGCCTCGGAATCGCTGATCGGCTGGGCGAATTCGGTGGGGGTCGACGGCAACGACCCGTACGCCCTGATGGAGGCCATCGGCAAGCATTTCGGTCATCCCGCGCACATGCCGCGCGCGGGCTTGCCGGACGAAATCGGCCCGGTCGCCGCGTTCCTCGCCTCGAGGCGCAACTCCTACATGACCGGCGCCAACATCAACGTCGACGGCGGTTCGGACTTCACCTGACGGCGGTTGAAAAGAAATCGATTGGCAGACAAAAGGAGTCGATTGTGGCTACGGCAGCGGAGGCACGCGCGTGGGCGCCCGGCGCATTGCGGGGGATCGGCGACTCCCTCTACACCCCGTTCTGCGGCGACGACGGCGATGACATCGACTGGGACGCCTATCGAACGATGGTGCGCTATTGCGTCGGTGATCTCGGGCACCCGATGTTGTGGTGCACCAGCGGAATCGCGGAGTTCTGGTCGCTGACCCTCGATGAACGCAAGCGCCTGTTAGAGGTGGCCATCGAGGAAGCCCGCGGCATCAATCGCGACGTGGTGGTGCAGGCCTGCACCGCGGCCATGTCGGCGAAGGACTGCCTGGACCTGACGCTGCACGCGCAGGAGGCGGGGGCCGACATCGCCTACATCCAGACGCCGATGATGGAGGCGCACGGCGGTGACGGCGTGCTGCGCTTCTTCAAATACGTGGCGGCGCGGACGGATATCGCCCTGGGCATGTTCAACTCGCCGTCCTCGGGCTATGTCTTGACGCCCGCCGAGAGTGCCCGGATCTACGATGAGGTTCCCGCGGTGTGCGCCACGAAGGAGGGAGCCTTCCGCCCGGCGAGCAGCCGGATGCTGCATGAGCTGGCACCCGGCCTCGCGGTGTGGGAATGCGACAAGACCGTCTACCGGGCGGGCTGGCTGCGGGATGGGATCGTGTGTCCGGCGCAATTGGGCACTGCCGGATACCTTTTCGAGACGCCCACCCGGCGACTGTTCTCCGAATACTGGGATTTGATCCAGAGCGACAAACTCGTCGAGGCCATGGATTATGGCCGCGAGTCGGGTCTGGACCAGTTCGACCTCGACATCGGGTCCTGGTGGACGTGCTACCCGGGGCGCGCGGACTACTTCACCCACTGGGGCGGTGCATTCAAGTACGCCGCGTCGCTGCTGGGCCTGCCCATCGGGGCGTATCCGCATTCCCGCCCTCCGCAAGCCGAGCTGCCCGCCGAGGCGAAGGCCCAGATCGACGACGCCTACCGGCGGTTGGGGTTGCTGGAAACGGTATTGCAGTAGAAGGGTTTACGCAGCGAAGCGGGCCCGGTCAGTGACCGGGCCCGCTCGACTAGCTGAGCGTTACTTCTGCTCGGCCCGCTCGCGCTCCTCGTAGGCCTTGGCCTTGCCGCGGGCTTTCTCAGCGGCGGCTTCCTTCTTGCCGGCGTTGCGCTGTGCCTCCGCCTTGTCCTGCTGAGCCTTGCCCTCTTCGGCCAGGCTGTCGTTGCCGATGATGATCCCGATGACCTGCTTGGTCTTACCGAGGGCATCCTCGACGATGCCACGAACGAGTTCGATCGGGCCACTCTTGACGTCAACCATTACCTCTACCTCCCTTGTCGGCTGGCTTGTTCTGGGTTTCCCGGTCGCGCGGCCCGTGCAAACGTGACATCAACGTGTCCCACACCACAAGATCGAAGTCTTGCCACGTCGCCGACCTTTTGGCCGGGAAAAAATCAGTTCGCCGCGACGGCTTCCGCGGTTGCGCCAGCGTCAAAATCTCTGCCTGCCTGCCCCGATCCGCGGCCCGCACTGGGCGGCGCTACGGTGCGCGAAACCGCAGTTTAGTCGGGGTTTCGGGGCCAGGTCGCGGCGGTTGTGGAATGCGGTACCGATAGGTATACAGTATGGGTACAAACTCGCCAGTCGATCAGTATGAGGGGACGGTCTGATGAGCGCCGCCGACCGTGTGGTCACCGATGAGGCGGTGTTGTATGAGACCACTGAAACCGGTGTTGCGATTCTGACGTTCAATCGCCCCGATCGGCTCAACGCCTGGGGCCCCGACATCGCCGCCGGGTTCTACGCCGCGATCGATCGTGCCGAACAGGACCCGGCCGTCCGGGCCATCGTGGTGACCGGCCGGGGACGGGGGTTCTGCGCCGGCGCCTATCTGGGCGCGCCGAGTTCGGCACCCGGCTACGGCGAGACGATGGAGAAGGCCGGCCAGACGAATCTGGCCGACCTGGTTGGGGAGCGTCCGCCACACTTTGTGACGACGCTGCGCAAGCCCGTGATCGCGGCCATCAACGGCGCCTGTGTCGGCATCGGGTTGACCCAGGCGCTGATGTGCGATGTCCGGTTCGCTGCCGCCGGCGCGAAGTTCGGCGCGGTGTTCGCGCGCCGCGGC
This sequence comes from Mycobacterium sp. NGS33, assembly GCF_059812885.1. Classification (NCBI taxonomy): domain Bacteria; kingdom Bacillati; phylum Actinomycetota; class Actinomycetes; order Mycobacteriales; family Mycobacteriaceae; genus Mycobacterium; species Mycobacterium sp. NGS33. Next base: position 574,490 of record NZ_JCALDN010000002.1, read on the forward strand.
CTGATCGCGGAGTTCGGCATCTCCTGGATACTGCCGCGGTTGACCAGCTGGGGCGTCGCCCTCGATCTGTTGCTGAGCGGACGGACGTTCCTCGCCGAGGAGGCGGCCGACCTCGGTCTCGTCAAAGAGGTTGTGCCGCCGGACAATTTGATGAAGCGTGCCCTGGACTACGCCGAGGACATCGCCGCGAATTGCTCGCCGGCGTCGATGGCGGTGATCAAGAGGCAGGTATACGGCGACGCGACCCGCGACGTCGAGCAGGCCAATTCGCTCGCCGAGGTGTTGTTGCACGAGGCCATGCCGCGCCCCGACGTCATCGAGGGCATCACGAGTTTTCTCGAGAAGCGGCCGCCGCAGTTCCCGTCGCTCGATTGGACCGACGCATAGTGTTCGCCGGTAATGGCGGAAAGGATCATCATGGCTGAGTTGGGTTACCAGGCGATCGACGTCGACAATCACTACTACGAGCCGCTGGACTCGTTCACCCGCCACCTGGACAAGAAGTTCAAAGGGCGGGGCGTGCAGATGGTCAACGAGGGCAAGCGGACGTGGGCCGTGATCGGCGGCCGCATCAACCACTTCATCCCCAACCCCACCTTCGACCCGATCATCGTGCCGGGCTGCCTCGACCTGCTCTTCCGCGGCGAGATCCCCGAAGGGGTCGATCCGGCCTCGCTGATGAAGGTCGAGCGGCTGGCGGAGCACCCCGAGTATCAGAACCGCGATGCCCGCATCGCGGTGATGGACACCCAGGACATCGAGACGGTGTTCATGCTGCCGACGTTCGGATGCGGAGTGGAGGAGGCGCTCAAGCACGACATCGAGGCGACGATGGCGTCGGTGCACGCGTTCAATCTGTGGCTCGATGAGGACTGGGGTTTCGACCGGCCCGATCACCGAATCATTGCCGCGCCGATCATCTCGCTGGCCGACCCGGTCAAGGCCGTCGAAGAGGTGGAGTTCGTGCTGGCGCGCGGCGCCAAGCTGGTGCTGGTGCGTCCGGCGCCGGTGCCCGGCTTGGTCAAGCCCCGATCGCTGGGCGATCGCAGCCACGACCCGGTATGGGCGCGGCTGGCCGAGGCCGGGGTGCCGGTGGGATTCCACCTGTCCGACAGCGGATATCTGCACATCGCGGCGGCGTGGGGAGGCAAAGCGACGTTCGAGGGGTTCGGCGCCAAGGATCCGCTGGATCAGGTGCTGCTCGACGACCGCGCCATTCACGACACGATGGCCTCGATGATCGTGCACGGCGTGTTCACCCGTCACCCGAAACTCAAGGCGGTCAGCATCGAGAACGGCTCGTACTTCGTGCACCGGCTGATCAAGCGATTGAAGAAGGCGGCGAACACCCAGCCCCAATATTTCCCCGTGGACCCGGTGGAGCAGTTGCGCAACAACGTGTGGATCGCGCCCTACTACGAGGACGATCTGCCCGAGCTGGTCGGCGCTATCGGCGTCGACAAGATCCTGTTCGGTTCCGACTGGCCGCACGGGGAAGGCCTCGAATCGCCGGTATCGTTCGCCGAGGAGCTGAAGGGATTCAGCGAATCCGATGTTCGAAAGATCATGCGGGACAATGCGCTAGACCTGCTCGGCGTCCAAGTCGGCTCGACCGCTTGATCGGCGTGATTACTCAAGGCCGGCTACGCCCGTGAGCGAATGGACCATAGGGGCGGTTCTCGACGAAATCGCCCACGTCATCGGCGACCGGACGATGACCGTGTGCGGTGGCCGTCGCAGCACCTTTCGCGAGTCGGCCGAGCGCACCCGCCGGCTGGCGAATTTCTTGGCGGGCAACGGGTTAGGGGCGCACCGGGACCGCGCATCCCTGCAGAACTGGGAATGCGGCCAGGATCGGGTGGCGCTGGTCATGCACAACGACCTGTACCCGGACATGGTCATCGGCTGCCTCAAGGCCCGCACCGTACCGGTGAACATCAACTACTACTACACGCCCCGCGAGGTCGGCGAGCTGCTCGACTACGTCAAACCACGAGCGGTGATCTACCACCGCGGGCTGGGCGCAAAGTTCGCCGAGGTGTTGAAAGATGCCGGCGCCGAGCTGTTGGTGTCGGTCGACGACGCAAGCGGAGCACCCGAACTGACAGGCGCGGTGGCGTTGGATGACGCACTGGCGCAGGGGGATACCGATCGCGGCGTGACGGCGTCGCCGGACGATCTGCTAATGATCTGCACTGGCGGCACCACCGGGAGGCCCAAGGGTGTGCTGTGGCGACAGTCCGACATCTATGTGTCCTCGATGGTGGGGGCCGACCATGCCTGCGCGGAAGAGATCCACGACAAGGTGCGCGGTAACGCCGGTGCGCCCTGGTTCGCCGTCTCGCCGTTGATGCACGCGGCCGGCATGTGGACGGCCTTCTCGGCGATCATGGCGGGCACCACCGTGGTGATGTATGACACCGGCAAAAAGCTCGAACCGCGATCGGTGTGGCAGACCGCGCAGCGCGAAAAGGTCGGCCTGATGACCATGGTCGGGGACGCCTACGCCGCACCGCTGGTGGCCGAGCTGCAGCGCGGCTCCTACGAATTGTCCTCGCTGTACGCCATCGGCACCGGCGGTGCCGCAACGAATCCGAAGTACCAACAGGCGCTGCTGGAGCTGCTACCGCACATCACCCTCATCAACGGCTACGGCTCCTCAGAGACCGGGAACATGGGCTTCGGCCACAGCCGGCGCGGCTCCCAGGCCGACACCTTCACCATGCGTGAAGGCGGTCTGGTCCTTTCCGAGGACTACAGCCACTTCCTTTCCCCCGGGGAGCCGGAGGTGGGCTGGGTCGCCCGGGAAGGGCGAATTCCGTTGGGATACTTCAACGATCCCGAGGCCACCCGCAAGACCTTTCCGGTAATCGACGGCAAACGAGTGGTGATATCGGGTGACCGTGCCGCCCTGGAAGCCGACGGCGCGTTGCGGTTGTACGGCCGTGACTCGCTGGTGGTCAACACCGGAGGCGAGAAGGTCTTCGTCGAGGAAGTCGAAGAGGTGCTGCGCGCCCACCCGGCGGTCGCCGACGCGCTGGTGGTCGGCCGGCCCAGCGACCGCTGGGGCGAAGAGGTCGTCGCGCTCGTCGAACTGCGGGACCGAGCCACCGCCACCACGGAGAAGGCCGCCGAGGAGCTGCACGCGCTCTGCACGTCGCGACTGGCCCGGTTCAAGGCGCCCAAGGAGTTCCTCGTCGTCGAACGGGTTCAGCGCTTGGGCAACGGAAAGGCCGATTACCGTTGGGCGAAACGTCACGCAACAGCAAAGGCGCCGATGTCCACATGAAAGCTATCGATTGTCTGGTCAACGTGCACTTCGGCGAGACCGAGCAGCAGCCGACCTGGATGCTCAAGGTGCGAGACGATTACTTCAAGGGGCCGGAGTCCATGTTCGCGCCGGTCGAGTTGTCCACGCTGCTCGACGAGATGGACGCCCAGGGCGTGCGCAAGGCGATCTTGATGGACAACGTCGCCAAGCCGTCGGTGACCGCACGCAAATTCGTCGAGGAAAGGCCCGACCGTTTCGCCCTGGCGATGGGCGGGGTCAACCTGCTGCGCCCGATCCCGTCGCTGCGTGAACTGTCCGCCATCGTCAACGACCTGCCGGTCGCCTATGCCGCTGTGGGACCGAGCTTTTGGGGCGACGGTCAGTATCCGCCCAGCGACGCCGTCTATTACCCGTTGTACACCAAGTGCGCCGAGCTCGAGCTGCCGCTGTGCATCAACACCGGTATTCCCGGGCCGCCGATACCCGGCGAGGTGCAGAATCCGATCCATCTCGACCGGGTCTGCGTGCGATTCCCGGAGTTGAAGCTGTGCATGATTCACGGCGCCGACCCCTGGTGGGACGTCGCGATCAGGCTGTTGCTCAAGTACGCCAACCTGCGGCTGATGACATCGGCATGGTCGCCAAAGCGGTTGCCGGACAGCCTGTTGCACTACATGCGGACCCGCGGACCGGACAGGGTGATCTTCGCTTCGGATTGGCCGGTGCTGAAAATGCACCGCGTGGTTCCGGAAGCGGCGGGGTTGGACCTGCCGGCGGACGTGCTCGACAACTATCTCTACAACAACGCCCAAGAATTCTTCTTCGGTGGCCAGGAGGAAGGCTGAGGATGGACCGCTATGAATTGCGTAGGCTCGACTACAGCCTGACGTCGGATCACGAGGCGTTGCAGGCCGCCTACCGCGATTTCTTCAAGACGCATTGCTCGATCGAAACCGTGCGCGCCGCGGAGGAAACCGGGTTCGACAAGAACCTGTGGGAGCGGTTGTGCGCCATGGGGGCAACGACCATGGCGGTGCCGGAATCCGCGGGCGGAGACGGTGCGACGCTCGTCGACCTGACCCTGGTGGCCGAGGAGATCGGCCGATCTCTGGCGCCGGTACCGTGGATCGACCAGGTCTGTACCGCACGGCTGCTCGCGCGCCTCGGCGCGGCCGAACCCGACGTGGTTCACGGCAAGCGACTGGTCGCCTTCGATCCGCAGCACGACAGCGCCCCGGGGGCCCGGCTGTTGCCGACCGGGTCGATCGCCGACCAGATCATCGTCCGCGACGGCGACGACGTCGTCGCGCTGACGTTCGGCACGCGCCCGACCAAGGTGGACAACATCGGCCGGCTGCCGATGGCCTGGGTGGATCCCGCGTCCGCGGACACCCGCACCGTCCTGGCCGGCGGATCCGAGGCGCTGGCGGAATATCAACGGGCCCTGGATGAGTGGCGGGTGCTGAGCGCGGCGGCGTTGGTGGGCCTGGTCGAGGAGACGATGACGATCGCGGCCGAATTCGCCAAGACCCGCTACACCCTGGGGGTGCCGATCTCGACGCTGCAAGGCATCTCGCATCCACTGGCCAACATCGCGATCACCGTGCAGGGCGGCCGTAATCTGGCGCGGCGCGCGGCCTGGTTCCTGGACAACGAGCCGCACGAGCGCCCCGAGCTTGCACCCTCGGCGTTCGTGTTCATGGCGGAGGAGGCGGCCAAGGCCGCGACCATGGCGGTGCATATCCAAGGCGGACTTGGTGTCTCGGCGGAGGCCGCCGCGACGGCATATCTGGTGCGAGCCCGTGGTTGGTCATTGGCCGGCGGGGATCCCGGCGCCAGCGCCAAATACGTCGGCGAGCTGGTCGCCGCGCGCGAGAGTGGAAAGGGCGCCTAAGTGGATTTCTCACGGGTCACGCTGTCCGACGACGATCAGCGGTTCCTCGACGAAGCGCGCGACTTCCTGCGCACCCATGTGACGGAAGACGTCAAGCGCCGGGACCGGGAAACGGGTGACAACTTCGACGAAGGCGTGCACCTGGCGCTGGGCGCCGCCGGCTACCTTGAACGCGAATGGAAGTCGGAGGCCGACGGCGGGTTCAGCCGGTTGCGGCGGCGCATCTGGGAACTGGAGAAGCGGCGCGCGCACGTGCCGTGGGTGACCTGGGGCACCACCGCCATGGTGGCCCGCTCGGTCGCGAAGTTCGGCTCCGCCGAGTTGCGGGACGAGGTGCTGCCGGGCGTCTTCAGCGGGCATGTCCGGCTGTGCCTGGGCTACACCGAGCCCGAGGGCGGGTCCGACATCGCCACGTGCAAGACCCGGGCGGTGCGTGACGGTGACGGCTGGATTATCAACGGCTCCAAGATGTTCACCACCGGAGCGCACAACTGCCAGTACGTCTTCCTCATCACCAACACCGATCCGGGCGCCCAGAAGCACAAGAGTCTCACGATGTTCCTGGTTCCGCTGGACTCGCCGGGCATCGAGATCCAGGGCATCCGCACCGTCGACGGCGACCGCACCAACATCGTCTACTACAGCGACGTGCGCGTCGACGACAAGTATCGCCTGGGCGACGTGAACGCGGGCTGGACGGTGCTGCGCGAGCCCCTCAACACCGAGCACGGGGCGGTAGCGGCCGCGCCGGACGGGCTGCAGGACGTGTCGATCATGATGCACCAGGCCGGTTTCATGGCCGACGCCGTGGACAAGGCCGCGGCCAAAGTTGCGCAGCCAGACCCGAACGGGCGCAGGCTCATTGACGACGCCGCGGTGGCCTATCGTCTGGGGCGCAGCGTCGCGCGGATGGAAGCCTCCCTGAGCGCGCCCAGCATCTTCGGGCGCGTCGCGCTGGCCCAGACGATGCGTGACATCTCCCCGGATCTGATGGACATCCTGGGCACGGCGTCTTCGCTGCCCATCGGCACCGACGGCGCGGCCGACGACGGCGCCGCCGAGTACGTGTACCGGTTCGCCCCGCTGGTCGGGATTTACGGCGGCACCCTCGAGGTGTTCCGCAACATGATCGCTCAGTACGTGCTGGGTCTGGGCAAGCCGGCGTACGCGCCGGTCGCGCAGAAGGCCTCGTAGCCCGCGTCCAATGTGACCCGACGGTGACCGGCCTCGGCGTGTCGTCGCCGCCAGTTCACGCTCGGCGCAGGCGAACCCGTCAGGTCGTGAGGATGGTCGCCGCGGCGGTGCCCGGCGCGCCGTACAACTGCGTGAATCCCACTTTCGGGTTGCCGGGCACCTGACGATCGCCCGCCTCACCGCGGAGTTGGCGCACGACCTCGTGGATCTGCCGCAAACCGGAGGCGCCGATGGGCTCGCCGTTGGCGATCAACCCGCCGTCGGTGTTGACCGGCATCGCACCGTTGATCTCGGTGGCGCCGTCGGCCAGTAGCTTCTCCTGATCGCCGTGCTCGCAGAATCCGCACTCGGCCATGTGAATGATCTCGGCGCCGGCGTCGGTGTCCTGCAACTGGATCACGTCGACGTCGTCGGGGGAGATGCCCGCCTTCTCGAAAGCGGTGCGGGCGGCATAAACCGTTGGCGCCACGTCCTCTTCGACGGGCGCGCAGGTGGTGTTCACCTCGTAGGCGCCATAGCGGCGGGTGCGGACCTCCACCGCGCGCAGGTAGACGGGCTTGGAGGTGTACCGATGCGCGATGTCCGCGTGGCACATGACCACGGCGGCGGCGCCCTCGTCGGGCGCGCAGAACATGTACTGGGTTAGCGGGTAATTGAGCATGGTCGAGCCGAGGATGTCTTCTTCGGAGATGGGCTTGCGGCGAAAGGCGTTGGGGTTCATGGCCCCGTTGCGGAAGTTCTTGGCCGCCACCCTGGCCAAGGTCTGTTGGGAGATGCCGTGGTCGTGCAGGTAGCGGTTGGCCTTCATGCCGAAGAACTGGGTCGTCAGGTATTGCCCGTTCTCCGCGTACCAGCGCGGCATCCCGACCAGGGCGGGGTCCTCGGTGAACGCGCCGCGCGGGTGCTTGTCCAGGCCGATGGCGATCCCGATGTCGTAGTCGCCCAATCGGATTCCGTCAGCGCACGCCTTGGCGGCGCTCGCGGCGGTCGCGCAGGCGTTGAAGACGTTGGTGAACGGGATGCCGGTGAGCCCGACCATGCCGACTATCGCGTCCGGGTTGGCGACCGTCCAGCTGCCGCCGGTGGCGAACTGGACGTCCTGCCAAGCGATACCGGCGTCGGCGACGGCGGCGTGGATGGCGTCGACGCCCATCTGCATGGCCGACTTGCCCTCGAAGCGCCCGAACGGGTGTAAGCCCACGCCGATGATGGCGACATCATTCACGCGCGCCGCTCCTCACGCAATAGCTCCTGCATCCTTGAGTTCCTCGATCCGGTCCCAGTCCATGCCGAGCTCCATCAGGACCAGCTCGGTGTGCTCGCTGGCCTGCGGCGCCCGCGTCGTCGTCAGCGGCTCGTGGTTGAACTGAACGGGGCCGCGGACCACGCGGAAGGGCTTGCCGCCGCTGGCGAGCTCGACTTCAGAGATCATGTCGTTGGCGATCGCCTGCTCGTCGTCGACCAGGTCGATGAGGCTCTGGAATGGCGCCCATTGGCCCTTCATGGTCTTGAGGTGTTGCCGCCAATAGGCAAAGGGCTTGGCGGCGAAGGCCTTTGCGATCAGTTCAGCGGCGGCGTCGGCGTTTTGGATCAGCGGGAGCACGTCGGAGAACCGGGGGTCGTCGGCCGCCTCGGGGATGCCCAGGTGTTCGAACGTGTCGCGGATCAGCCCGGTCGGGCTGATGATGCACAGGTTGATGGTGCCACCGTCCGAGGTTTCGTAGTTGCCCATGAAGGGATTCACCGAGGGTGCGCCGGATCCCGGCATGGGCGTGCGCATGACCTCGCCGGTCTCCATGCCCTGCGTCACGCTTGCGCCGGCCGCCCACCAGGCCGTGCTGAGCAGTGACACGTCGAGCTCGACCGCCTCACCGGTGCGCTCGCGATGGAGCAGCGCGGCGGAGATGCCGCCGGCGATGAACATGCCGCCGATCGAATCACCGAATGCGGGAATGCCCTGTCCCAGAGCGCCGCCCAGCTCCTCGGGCGTCAGGGCATACCCGATGCCGCTGCGCGTCCAAAACGCCGTGCCGTCATAGCCGCCGGTGTCACGTTCGGCCCCTTTGTCGCCGTAGGCCGAGCCGCGGGCATACACGATGTTCGGGTTCACCGCGCGGATGTGCTCCACGTCGAATTTATGCTTCTGGCGCTGGGCGGGCATGTAGTTGGTGAGGAACACATCCGCGGTCTTGGCCAGCTCGTAGATGACCTCCTGACCGCCCGGCGTGGAGACGTCGATGCCGACGCTGCGTTTGCCGCGGTTGGGGTGTTCCATCAGCGGGTGGCGTTCCGGATCTATTTGAATGCCACCCATATTCAGGAAGCCGCGCTGGGTGTCGCCGCGTGCCGGATGTTCGACTTTGATGACGTCGGCTCCCCAGTCGGCCAGGATGGCTCCCGCCGCCGGAACGAAGGTGAACTGCGCAAGCTCCAAGACCCGAAAGCCCGTCATGACTTTGACCATTGTCGGACCCTACTTCGCGTCGAACGTGACCGGAAGCGCATTCGGTGACCGGAACGGTTGGCCGTGGATATGCGGGTCATCGTCGGTCAGCAGGGTGACGTTGGTCAGCCGGTTGAGCAGGCATTCCATCGCGACCCGTGTTTCCAGCCGCGCCAGATGCAGACCCAGGCAGGTGTGCTCACCGGCGGCGAACGAAATGTGTGGCACGTGCTTGCGGAAGATGTCGAACTCTTCGGAGCGTTCCCAGCGCCGTTCGTCGCGGTTGGCCGAACCGATGCACACCCCGATCACCGAACGGGCAGGGATCTTCACGCCTTCCACCTCGGTGTCTTCGGTCGTGAAGCGTTGCACGACGGTCAGCGGCGTCTCGTAGCGCAGGCCCTCCTCGATGGCCGGCGCCAGCAACTCGCGGTCGGCCTGCACCGCGGCGAACTGCTCGGGATGGGTGAGCAACAGATACAAGAGGTTTCCCGACGAGCGGTAGGTGGTCTCCAGACCGGCGGGCAGCAACAGCCGCAGGAACGAATAAATGGCTTCGTCGGTGAGCTTTTCGCCGTCGACCTCCGCGGTGACCAGGTCACCGATGATGTCCTCGGTGGGCGTGGACTTACGCTGCTCGATCTGTTCGAGGAAGTAGTCCTTGAGTGCGGCCGACGCCTCGAAGGCGCCTTCGTAGTTGACGTGGTAGCTGATCAACTGGACGGCGCGCTTGCGGAACATCGGCAGGTCGTCGGCCGGCAGTCCCAGCAGCTTGGCGATGACGCGGGTGGGGAATTCGAAGGTGAAGTTCCGAATCAGGTCGGCGCGACCGGTCTCGATGAACTCGTCGATCAGGGCGTTGCAGATCGGCCGCACGACGGTCGGCTCCCAGCGGGCCAGCGCCTTGGACTTGAATGCCGCGGATACCAGGCTGCGGTGTTCACGGTGCTTCTTGCCCTCCATCGCCAGAATCGTGGGTCCCATGAACAGGCCGATGGTCTTGTCGTACGGCTTGGAGCTGAACACCCGGCCGTCCCGGAACACGGTGTTGACCGCGTCGAACGACATCGCGGAGTACTCCTGCTTGGGCAGCAGGGACTCCGGCGTCTTGGAGTAGTCCATCACCGTGCCGACGAACACGCTGGCCGCCCGGCGCTTCCGGGCGAAGAACGGGTAGGGGTCGCGCAGGCTGACGGTTTCGTCGCCGGCACCGGCGGCGGTGTGCACGTTGGTCGTCACCTGATCTCCAGCATCTTGATCTCAGCACGATCGAACACTTCTTCGTAAGATCCTACTGTAATTATTACAGTAGGCAATATGGGCATGGCGGGCGAGGTCGCATGCCTTTCGGCGATGTCGGCAAGCGTGCGTCAGCTGCCCCGCCGGAGTCGATGCAGGTCGGAGAAACAGTTGGGCGCCAGCCACTTTGCGCAGACCAGGTTGACGCGGTGACGCCGTCAGCGCTGGTCCGTCTGCGGTAACGCCAGAAAATGCGAGGCGTTACCGGTCAGCCGTTGACCGCCTGCTCGCGCGCCCATCGGTAGTCGGCCTTGCCGGACGGGCTGCGCTCGATGGCGGCGCGAAAGACGATCGCTTTGGGAAGTTTGTAGCGCGCCAGCGTCTGCGCGGCGTGGGCCACCAGTTCGCCGGCTTCGGCGCTGGCACCTGGAGCGAGCGCCACCACCGCAACGACCTCCTGGCCCCACCGCTCGCTCGGCCGCCCGGCGACCACCACGTCGGCCACCGCGGGATGTGACGCGATGGCCGTCTCGACCTCCTCGACGAAGATCTTCTCGCCGCCGGAGTTGATGGTCACCGAATCGCGGCCCAGCAATTCGATGCGGCCATCGGTGCCGTGGCGCGCGCGGTCGCCGGGGACGGCGTACCGAACGCCGTCGATCACCGGGAAGGTCTTGGCCGTCTTGGCCGCGTCGCCTTTGTAGCCGAGCGGAACATAGCCCCGCTGCGCCAGCCAGCCCATCCCGTCGTGTCCGGGCGCCAGGATCGCCGAAAGATCCTCGGCGGCAACGAAAGTGTCCGGGCCGGCGTTGAACGTCCCCGTGGCCACCGCCCCCGACGTCGACATGTGGTGCATCTGCGCACCGGTCTCCGACGATCCGACGCCGTCGACCACGACGGCGTTGGGCAGCGTCTCGATCAAGCGCTGCTTGACGTATGGGGTCAGCAGGGCGCCGCCGTTGGCGACGACCGCGAGCGACGACACGTCGGCGATGCCCTTGTCGATGGCGGCGACCAGGGGGCGCGCCATCGCATCACCGACCACCGTGACCGCCATGACCTTTTCCCGCTCGATGGTGCGCACCACGTCCTCGGCGTCTAGGTGATCGACGACCGTGGGAAAGACGACGGACTGACCCGTGGTGATCGCGGTCATCACGCTCCACTGGGCCGCACCGTGGATCAGCGGGGGCAGGATCATCAGCCTGGTGCCCGGCCCGGCGGCGGCGCGTTCGACGATCTCGTCGAGGGAGCTCGACGGCTCGCCGGTCATCAGGTTCCGGCCGCCGAAGGACGTCATGAAAATGTCGTGCTGGCGCCACAACACGCCCTTCGGCATTCCCGTCGTGCCGCCGGTGTACAGGACGTACAGGTCGTCGCCGGAGTGCTGCACGGGCGGCGGTGTCGGGGAGACCGACGCCAGTGCGGCCTCGTAATCGACTGCGCCGTCGAGCAAGTCGTTGCCCGAGTCGTCGGCGATCTGGATCAGCACGCGCAGCTGTGGCAGATCCGACAGGATCTCGGCCACTCGAGGCGCGAACGCGGCGTGGTAGAGGAGCGCGGTCGCCCCGGCATCCGCCAGCAGGTATTGCAGCTCGCTCTTCACGTAGCGGAAGTTGACGTTGAACGGGGCGACGCGTGCCTCGAAGCTGCCGAGCAACGCCTCGACGAATTCGTTGCCGTTGTAGGCGTAGAGGCCCAGCAGGTCCTGGCCCACCTCGTGGCCGCCGAGCGCGGAGCGCTCGGTGTGGCAGCCCAACCCCCGCGAATGCAGGTATGCGGCCAGCCGGGTGGAGCGATCGATCACCTGCGCATAGGTGTAGCGCCGATCGCCCTGGATGATCAGTTCCCGATCGGGGATCGCGGCGGCGACGGCCTTCACGACGGCCGGAACCGTGAATGTCGTTGTGGTGTCGGACATCGTGCCTCTCACGGCTGGTGGGGGAGCAGTCGGACCATCAGGCCGTTGGCTTCGCTGAGCACGGTGCCATCGGCGGCTATCATAGTAGCGTCAATGAAAATCTTCCTCCCGTCGATGCCGGTGATGCGGCCGTGGGCCGTGAGCGGCTGGTCGATCGGGGTGATGCTGCGGAAGTCGACGTGCAGGTACGCGGTGCGCGTCGGGCGGATGTCGGCGGTGGTCACGACCATGCCGAACAGCCAGTCGTAGAACAGCGGGATCATGCCGCCGTGCACCGCCCGGTTTCCGCCGATGTGGGCGGTGCTGAAATGGCCGGCCATCCGCACGCCGTCGGGACCGGACTCCGTCACCATCCAGGGCGGTATCAGCGGATGGGCCAGCCCTGGCAGGCTCAGCACGCGGCCGGCCACCGCCTCGGTCTCGGGGACCTGGTGGCCGTCCAGCAGAGCGCAGGCGCTCTCCAGGTGCGCGGTCGCGGCGGCCCACAGCGCGGGGTCGGGCCGCGTGGACACCGTCAGGTCCTGCAGGCGGCGCAGCGCCGCGACGAACGGACCCAATTCCGCCGGGGCGTCCTCGACGGGCCTGACGTCGGGGAATCCGCCGCGAACTTCCGGCGCGGTATCGGTCATCGCGTTCCTTCGTCCCAGGCTCGCAGCAGTTCGTCGGTGCTGGTGATGGTGGCCAGCAGCGACAGGGTGTTGGCGACCATCGCTGCACCATAGTCGGCGGGGATGCCGGCGACCGCGTCGCGGGGGATGACCACTCGGTAGGCGGTGTTGACGGCGTCCATGACGAGGTTGGGGATGGCGATGTTCAGCGACACCCCCACGACGACGATGGTCGACACGCCGAGATTGCGCAGCACCGCGTCCAGGTCCGTGCCGCCCATCGGGCCCACGCCGTGCCAGCGACGCAACACCAAATCCGAAGGCTCCGGCCCCAATTCGGGTAACAATTCCGCGCCGGGCGTGCCGGGCGTGATGTCCACCCGGTTCCCGCCGCCCATCGCGAAGATCTTCGCGTTGTGGTTGGAGCCGAGCCCGTCGGGCCGGCGCTGCACGAGGCAGTGCACCACGCGTACCCCGGCCGCCCGGGCCGCGGGCAGCAGGCGCGCGATGTTGGGCAGCGCCTCGCGGCGGGCTTCGGAGGCCAGCATTGCCAGCCCGGCGTCGGGACCCATCACCGCGCCCTGGCACTCCTGGGTGACGATCGCGGTGTGCGCGGCAGCGGTCAGACCGGCCAGTCGATCCGTCATGCGGGGGTGTCCACCGGCGCGACGTCATAGAACTGCGTCGCCCATTTCCGCAGCGCCATATAGCCTTTCGCGTCGACCTTCGACAGGGCGGGGTGTTCCACGTACTTCTGGTACCGCCAGATCTGCAGGTCGTCGAAAACGGTGGACAGGAACTGCTTCTCGATGACCTCCCGCAGTTTGCCGTCGGGGACGTCCGCGGTGTCGCCGGGAAGCCGCGGCCACCAGATCGAGTAGAACAGGTCCGAGCATTCGTCGTCGACCGGCGTGCAGGTGAAGATCAGCCGATGGTTCTGCGCGCCCTCGAAGACGCTGATCGCGCCGCCGAGGCCGAACAGGTGGCTGTGGAACCGCAACGCGAGATCGTCGGCGTTGTCGCTGCGGGCGTCCGGCCAGCCGGCAACGAACTGCCATTCGTAGTCGACGATCTTCCAGTCCAGCACCCTTGGCGTCACGGTCGCGTGGTGAACGTACTCGAAATGCGCGCTGTCGGGCGCATTCTCGGCGACGATCTGCGGATGCACCGGTTCACGCTCGGCGCGCCGGGAGAACTCCGGGTACGCCCGGTAATACCGCGCCGGATCGGTCTCGAATTGCGGGAACTTACCGAAGATGTCGGGCATCTCCCACTGCGGCTCCTTGCCGTGCGGGTGGTGCCAGACGAAGACGCAGTCGTACTGCTCCCGGACGGGATACACCTTGAGCCGTAGCCCGCGGTTGGGCCGGTCCGGCTGGTAGGGGATGTACTTGTTGGTGCCGTCCGGGCCCCAGCGCCAGCCGTGGAACGGGCACTCGACGCAGTCGCCGCCCACCTTGCCGCCGTGGCCGAGGTGGGCGCCGAGGTGCTTGCAGTGCGCTTCCAAGACGTGCAGCACGCCCTGCTCATCCCGGTAGGCCACCAGGTCCTCGCCGAAATAGTGCAGCGGCCGGACCTCGCCGGCGGGAAACTCCGGGGACCAGCCGACCATGAACCAGCCGGTGACCTTCCAGGTGAATGGGACTTTCACGCGAAGCCTCTCAGTTCCGGATAGATACTAAGTCCGTTACAGTATAGATTTCAGCAGTCAGGTCCGTAAGCGGCAAGGGAGTGCGATGAGTGAGGCGGCTGACGAGCTGGAAGCCCTCCGGCAACTGAAGGCGCGCTACTGCCGTTTCCTGGACACCAAAGACCTCGCGTCCTGGCGCGCCGTGTTCACCACCGACCTGGTGGTGACGCTGGACATGGCGGTGTCCACCGCCGGTGCCGACCCCCAAACGGCCCCGCCGATCGAAGGCGTCGACAACTTCGCACCGATGGTGATGGGGGGTCTCGAGGGAGTCGCCACCAAGCATCACTGCCACACGCCCGAACTCACGCTCACCTCGGCCACCACCGCGACCGGCATCTGGGCGATGGAAGACCTGCTGATCTTCGGTGACGGCCGCGAGTTGTACGGCGCGGGCCACTACCACGAGACCTATGAGAAGCGGGACGGTGCATGGCAGATCAAGAGCCTGCACCTGACCCGAACCATCCTGAGAATGACCGGTGGTGACGATGGTAGGAGCTGACACGTCGTTCGACGTGCTGGTCATCGGCGCCGGGTTCTCCGGGTTGTACATGCTGCACCGGCTGCGGCAGCTCGGCATGCGCGCCCGGGCACTGGAGATGGCCGAAAACGTCGGTGGCACCTGGCTTTTCAACCGCTACCCGGGTGCGCGCTGCGATATCGAGAGCATCGAATACTCCTACAGCTTCTCCGATGAGATTCAGCAGGAGTGGGTCTGGACCGAGTCGATGCCGGCCCAGCCCGAGATCGAGGCCTATCTGAACTTCGTGGCCGACCGGCTCGACCTGCGCCGCGACATCCAATTCGGCACCAAGGTCGTCGCGATGGCGTTCGACGAAGGGGCCGGCCGGTGGCTGGTGCACACCGAGGCCGGCGACACCTTCCGGGTCCCGTTCGTCGTCGCCGCCTCCGGAATTCTGTCGGTGCCGCTGCAACCCGACATCCCGGGAATGGACACCTTCACCGGGACGTCAGTGTTCACCAGCCGCTGGCCAGACGGCGGCGTCGACCTCACCGGCAAGCGGGTCGGTGTGATCGGCACCGGTTCGACCGGCGTCCAGCTGATCCCCGTAGTGGCCCGAGAAGCGTTGCATCTGTCTGTGTTTCAGCGCTCACCCGCCTACACCCTGCCCTGGCGGGTGCATCGGTTCGAACCGGGCGAACTCGACGCGATGAAGGCCCGCTACGACGAAATCCGGGCGGCCCAACGCGCGCACCCGATCGGCGCGGCCCGGCTGAGCGCCTTCTCCGTCCTGCTCGAGATGCTCGGCAGGCCGCCGCTGAAATCGGCGACGCGCGAAGAACAACTGCGCGCCATCGAGGAGAACGGCGTCATGGGCGCACTGAACTGGGGCGACATCTTCTTCGACATCGACGCCAACCGGATGGCAGCCCAGCTGTACGGCGAGGCCGTGGCCCGCATCGTCAAGGACCCGGATACCGCCGCCTCCCTCGTACCGGTGCATCCCTTCGCCTGTAAGCGCCCGATCATCGACCAGGGCTACTACGAAACGTTCAACCGGGACAACGTGACCCTGGTCGACCTGCGGAAGTCACCGGTCCGCGAGATCACCCCGACCGGCATCCGCACCGAGGACCGGTTGCACGAACTCGACGTCGTCGTCTACGCCACCGGGTTCGACGCCATGACCGGCGCGCTCAGCCGCATCGACGTCCGCGGCCGCGGCGGTATCTCGCTCGGCGAATTCTGGGCCACCGAAGGTCCGTTGTCGTATCTGGGTCTCGCGGTCGCCTTCCCGAACCTGTTCACGGTTCAGGGGCCCGGCAGCCCGAGCGCCGCCACCAACTTCGTCGCGGCCCTCGAGCAGCACGTGGAGTGGATCGGCGACTGCATCGCGTATCTGCGCGCCAACGACATCCGCACCATCGAGGCGCTCGGCAGCGCACAGCAGGAATGGATCGACCACGCCACCGCGCTCGTCGCGCCGACGGTCCTGGTTCATCCGTCGTGCAACTCCTGGTACAACGGTGGCAACGTGCCCGGCAAGAAACGGATGTACATGGGTTATACCGGCGGAATACCCGAATACCGGCGTCGCTGCGACGAAGTCGCCGCCGGCGGATACACCGGGTTCAAACTGGTCTAGCTGGCGAAGGTGAGCGACATGGCGACGGCGTTGAGTGGGCTGGGCCTGGCCAAAGATGTGGCCCGCGAATTGGGAATGCTGATGCCGCGCACGGTAGCCGGCCTGCGGGAGTCGACCGGTTGGGCCCCGCTCTCACCGCGCGGTGCGCGCCAGTTCGGCGAGGCGATGCTCGATGAACTTGTGCTGAGCGGTTTTTCGCTGCTGGGCGGAACCCCCGCGGCGATGAGGCCGCCGGATGGATGTACCGCGGCGGCCGAGGAACTCTCATCCTTGGGCATCGACCGGGCGCACGCCGACCCGAAACCGTTGCGGGCGACCTCCATCCGCAAGCGCAGCATCGCCGGACTTGCCTATGAACGGATGGCCTTCGAGCACGACCCCGCGTTGCCGGCCGCGCTGGAGGCCGAGGGTCTGGGTGGTCCGGCGCGGGCGGTGGCGCACCTGTGCCGGCACGGCGACGGGCCTAGGCCGTGGTTGGTGTGGGTGCACGGCGCGGGCCAGGGTGGCACCGAAGACCTGCTGTTGTCCCGGATCGGACGCATACATCACAAGCTGGGGTACAACGTCGCCATGCCGGTGCAGCCCGGCCACGGTTGCCGGCGGCGCCAATGGCCGGTCTATCCCGACATGGATCCGCTGGGCAACGTGGCGGGGATGATGCGCGTGGTTTCCGAGGTGCGCGCCGTGCTGCGGTGGGTGCGGCCGCAGGCCACGGTCGTTGTGGTGGCAGGGATTTCGATGGGAAGCCCGGTGGCCGCGATGGTCTCCCACTTGGAGAAGCAGACCGACGCGGTCGCGCTCTACACGCCCATCCTGGGTCTCAACGCCATGATCGCGCGGCACCTACAGCGGTGGGGTGCATCGAGGGCGGGCTTCCGCGAGCTGCTGGAATCACCCGTGGTCACCAAGCTGACCTCGGTGATCGATCCCCTTGCGGTCGTTCCGTCCCCGCCGCCGGAGCGCCGGCTCATCGTCGGGGCGTGGCACGACCGGATGGCGATGCGCGAGCCCGCCGAGGAATTGCAGGAACGCTGGGGCGGCCAACTGTACTGGTACGACGGCAGCCACGTCGGGCATATCTTTTCCCGGCGCGTGCAGCGCATCACCGACCGATTCCTGGGCGAGGTGGCCGCGCTGGAAGCGGGCGACGCGGTGCCCGACTGATGGCAGCTACGTGGACCGCGCGAACCGTGGTCGAGCTCTACAACCTCGTCGTGTGGAACGAACGCAACATCGACCTGGCCGAGGAATTGTTGGCCGACACCGTGATTCGGCACGAGGTCGGTGGGGCACGCACGCTGACCCACGCCGAAGCCGTGCAGCGGGTGGTGGACATGTGGCAGCTGGCCGATTCGTTGCGCTTCGACCTCAACGTCGTCATCGAGGGCGACGACGGCGAGCACGTGGCGATCGTCTACGACTCGACGATCACCGCCAAGGACGGCACCGAGACCAACATCGCCAGCATCGAGGTGTTCCGTGTCGTCGATGGCAAGATAACCGAGGTTTGGAACTGCGGCTACCAGCAAGGGGTTTGGAATTGAGTGAGGCTGCGCTTGACGAATTGGGCTTCTACCTGCTGGCCGGGGCCGGCGGGGAGGGCCCGGCGACGTTGATGGACGAGGCCCGCCGCGGCGAGGAACTCGGTTTCGGCACCGCCTTCATCTCCGAACGCTGGAACGTCAAGGAGGCTTCCTCTCTGGTCGGGGCGGCCTGCGCGGTGACCAGCAGGATGCAAATCGCTACCGCCGCAACCAATCACAACACCCGTCATCCCTTGATCACCGGGTCGTGGGCGACCACCATGCATCGCCTGTCGGGCGGCCGGTTCACCCTAGGGGTTGGCCGCGGCATCGCCGCGATCTACGGGGCCTTCGGCATCCCCGCGGTCACGACGGCGCAGATGGAGGACTGGGCCCAGGTCATGCGGCGGCTATGGCACGGCGAGCTGATCTTCAATCACGACGGGCCGATGGGCAAGTACCCCATCTTGTTTCTCGATCCCGATTTCAACGAGGACATCCGGCTGGCGCTGGTGGCCTTCGGTCCCAACACCCTCGCGCTCGGCGGGCGCGCGTTCGACGACGTCATCCTGCACACCTATTTCACCCCGGAGACCGTGCAGCGCTGTGTCACCACCGTGAAGTCGGCCGCGGAGAAGGCCGGCCGTGACCCGGACAGCGTGCGGGTGTGGTCGTGCTTCGCCACCGTCGGCGACCATCTGCCCGAAGAACTGCGGCTGAAGAAGACCGTGGCGCGGCTGGCGACCTATCTGCAGGGCTACGGCGACCTGCTGGTCCAGACCGACGACTGGGATCCCGCTGTGCTGCAACGGTTTCGCGACGATCCGGTGGTCACGTCGGTCGCGGGCGGGATCGATCACAAAGCCACCGCCGAGCAGATCGAGCACATCGCCACGCTGATTCCCGATGAATGGCTCGAGCCCTCGGCCACCGGGTCGGCGCGGCAGTGTGTGGATCGCATCCGCAAGGAATTCGACTACGGGGCCGACGCGGTCATCATGCACGGGTCCACCCCCGACGAGCTCGAGCCGATCGTCGCCGCCTACCGCGCTTGACCGCGAAACCGTAACTGGCGACGCTCACACTCGGAAAACGCGCCGTCACTTGCAGTTTCGCGGCAGCCTCTCAAGGCATGATGACGGTCCGGGTGACCGGTTCGGCGGCGGCCTGCCTGCCGGACAGGCCGCGCTTCAACGACGCGAGCAGCGCGTCACGCGTCTCGCGGGGATCGATGAGCTCGTCGAAGCCCATGTGTTCGGCCGACCGAAACGACGCCTGCAACTCGGCCTCACGCAACTTCGCGGTGACGTCCTCGCCGGCGTGCGTCGCGCGGCCCAGCGCGGCCGCGCTCATGGCACCCATCGTCGCGCCGGGGTAGGCGAAGGTGGCGGATTGACTATCGAACCCCAGCAGGGACATGACCATGGAGCCGAACCCGTATGCCTTGCGCAGGGTCACGTGCAGCTTCACCGTGGTTGCCGTGGTTTGGGCGGCGAACATTCGTGCTCCGGCGCGCAGCACCCCGCTGCGCTCGGACCGGCTGCCGGGCAGCATGCCGGGATTGTCGGCCAGGAAGACCAGGGGCAGATGGAACGAATCGGCCACCATGATGAAGTGCGCCGCCTTGTCCGCGGCCGCGGCGTCGATGGAGCCGGCGAGCACCTGGGGCTGGTTGGCCACCACCGCGACCGGGTGGCCGCCGAGGTGTGCCAGCGCGCAGATGATCGCCTTGCCGTACTGCGGCTGCACCTCGAACCAGTCGGGCCGGTCGAAGACCACGTCGAGCACGGCGCGCATGTCGTAGACGCGGCGGTTGTCGCGGGAGACGATGTCGAGCAGTTCGGGCGTCGCCCGTGGCTCGGCGTCCTCGTCCTGCGGCAAGGAGGCCGGGTACGACCAGGCGCTCGATGGAAAGTAGGACAGGTAGCGCCGGACGTCGTCGAGGACGGCCTCGTCGTCCTCGGCGACGTTGTGGATCACCCCGCTTGGCACGGCGACATCCGGCCCACCGAGGTCCTCCTTCGAAATGTCTTCTCCGGTGGACTCTTTGACGACGGGTGGTCCGGCGGTGAAGATCGCGCCCTGCCTGCTCATGATCCGGAAGTCGCAGACCGGGGCCACCAGCGCGCCGTGACCGGCCGACGGGCCGAGCACGGCGCCGACGGTCGGGACGCGGCCCGAGCACTGCGCCTGGGCCAGTAGGTCGGTGGGCGTGCGGCCGTAGTGCCCGCCGCCGGGACGAAAGCCGGCGCCCTCGAGCAGCATCACCAGCGGGACCTTGTCCCGCAGTGCCAGTTCGGCGATGCGGTACCGCTTCGAATTGCCACCGGGGCCGATGCTGCCCGCCATGGTGGTGAAGTCCTCGGCGCCCAGCATCACCGGTGAGCCGTTGATCTCACCGGAGCCGACAACCAGGCCGTCGGCCGCGATCTCGCCACCGACCAGGGTGCCGAGCTCACGGAATGTGCCCGGGTCGAGCAGGTAGTCGATGCGGGCGCGCGCGTCGAGCTTTCCCTTGCCGCGATGCTTGTCGAGCCGCTCCGGCCCGCCCATGCCCCACGCCTGCTGACGGCGCCGCTCGAGATCGTCGAGCGTTTCTCCCCAGTCCTGGGCTTTCGCCATGCCTCTGTCCTACCTCATACGGATTCGTCGCGCGACAGTCCTATGGTGGCGACCCCCGGCGCTCGGCTACGCCGCGCTTGCGATCGCCACGCTTTGCAGGGTCACATACTGGATTGCTTACTGTAAAGTTACCCGCATGTCTGACGCCGCTCGCCGGGAGGTCGACGGGGCGTCCCAAATCGAGGAGTCTCATCAGTGAGCGCAACGACGATGGACGAGGCCGCGAAGCTGTTGGCGGACCCGCTGGCGTACACCGACGAGCGGCGGCTGCATGCGGCGCTGACGCACCTGCGCGCCAACGCCCCGGTGTCCTGGGTGGAGGTCCCGAACTACCGGCCGTTCTGGGCTATCACCAAGCACGCCGACATCATGGATATCGAACGCGAAAACATGCTCTTCACGAATTGGCCCCGGCCGGTGCTGACGACCGCCGAAGGCGACGAGATGCAGGCGGCCGCCGGTGTGCGCACGCTGATCCATCTGGACGATCCACAGCATCGCGTGGTGCGCGCCATCGGCTCAGACTGGTTTCGCCCAAAGGCGATGCGGGCGTTGAAGGTTCGGGTGGACGAGCTGGCCAAGATCTACGTCGACAAGATGATGGCGGCCGGGCCCGAATGTGATTTCGTTCAGGAGGTCGCGGTCAATTACCCGCTCTACGTCATCATGTCGTTGCTCGGACTGCCCGAGGCCGATTTCCCGAGGATGCTCAAGCTGACCCAGGAGCTGTTCGGCAGCGACGACTCCGAATTCAAGCGGGGCACCACGAACGAGGATCAGCTGCCCGCGCTGTTCGACATGTTTCAGTACTTCAACGGCGTGACGGCGGCGCGTCGCGAGCACCCGACCGAGGACCTGGCGTCGGCGATCGCGAACGCCCGCGTCGACGGCGAACCCTTGTCGGACATCGACACCGTGTCCTACTACCTGATCGTGGCCACCGCCGGCCACGACACCACCAGCGCGACCATTTCCGGCGGGCTGCACGCGCTCATCGAGAATCCCGACCAATGCCGCCGCCTGCGCGACAACCTGGACTTGATGCCGCTGGCCACCGAGGAGATGATCCGCTGGGTGACGCCGGTCAAGGAATTCATGCGGACCGCCGCCAAGGACACGACCGTGCGTGGGGTGCCCATCGCCGCGGGGGAGTCGGTACTGCTGTCCTATGTTTCTGCCAACCGTGACGAGGAGGTCTTCAGCGATCCGTTCCGCTTCGACGTCGGTCGCGACCCCAACAAGCACGTGGCCTTCGGTTATGGCGTGCACTTCTGCATGGGTGCGGCGCTGGCCCGCATGGAGGTCAACAGCTTCTTTTCCGAACTGCTGCCCAGGCTGAAATCCATTGAGCTGACGGGTGATCCAGAGCTGGTCGCCACCACGTTCGTCGGCGGCCTCAAGCACCTACCGGTGCGCTACTCGCTCGCCTGACCGCGGCCGCGCCGACTGTCGATACACTCCCCGGGGAGGTCTCGCAATGACGCGCAGGACGATCGTCATCACGGGTGCCAGCGACGGCATCGGCGCGGCGGCGGCGCGTCGGCTCAGCCGCACCGGCGACCAGATCGTCGTGGTGGGCCGCTCCCAAGCCAAGACCGCCGCGGTGGCCGCCGAATTGAACGCGGACTACTTCGTCGCCGATTACGCCGACCTGTCCCAGGTGCGGGCGCTGGCGGACAAGCTTCGTTCGCAATATCCGCGCATCGACGTGTTGCTCAACAATGCGGGCAGGATGGCCAGCAAGATCGAGCTGACCCCCGACGGCTACGAACGCACCTATCAGGTCAACTACCTGGCGCCGTTCCTGCTGACCACCCGATTGCTGGAGGTGCTGCTGGAGTCACGCGCCACGATCGTCAACACGACCAGCTCGTCGCACAAGTTGATCTTCCGGGCCACCGTCGACGACCTGGAGAACACCGCCCGCCGCCGGCCCGCCGCCGCGTACGCGTTCTCGAAGCTGGCAATCGTGTTGTTCACCAAGGAATTACACCGGCGCTACCACGCCGGCGGCCTTTCCGTCGCGACCGTGCATCCGGGCAACGTCAACTCCAACATCGGCGTCGCCTCGGGGTCGCAATTTCTGGTGTTCATGCAGCGCTACACCCCAGCGGTGCTGTTCATCTCGAGCCCGGACCAGGGCGCCGACCAGTTGGTGCGGCTCGCGTCGAGCACGCCCGTTGTGGAGTGGACGCCCGGCGCGTACTACGCCAAGCGCAAGATCGCCAAAACCAGTCGTCTGGCGGATAACCCGCGATTGGCCGCCGAACTGTGGGAGCGCACCGCCGCCACGCTCGGCTGACGGCTCCAGGGTGATCTTCGATACTTGCTAGTATCTAACCGATACTGGGCGGTATGCTGCTCCACATGTCGCCTGTCAAACCGCTTCGCACCCGCCCCACCCGGGGCGAGGTTCGTGACCGCATCCTGGATGCGGCGTCGAAGGTGTTCGCGGCCGAGGGTTTCGCCGGTGCCACCATCGACGCGATCGGTCAGGCCGCGGGCTTCACCAAGGGTGCCGTCTACTCGAACTTCGAGTCGAAGGACGAACTGTTTCTGGCCCTGCTCGACCGCGAGTTCGAGCTGCGCGGGGAGCAGATCGCGATAGCGCTGGACCGCAGCGACGGCGACACCGCCGCGGCCGCGCGTGAGGTGAGCCGGTCGGTGCTCGACTCGGTCCGCGATCATTCCGACTACTACGTGCTGCTCGTCGAGTACTGGCTGCGGGCCCAGCGCGATCCACAGCTTCGGGAACGCCTGATCGGGCGCCGTCGCGCCGCGGCCGACCAGGCACTGCACATCGTCGAATCGACCGACACCGTGCCGGGCGACCGGAGGCTGACCGACGTCGCCCAGCTCGTCGTCACCCTCAACCTGGGCGTCGCGATGGAAGAGGTGCTGCGTCCCGGAACCATCAACCCCGATCTGCTCGCACAACTGATCACCGCACTGCTGGAATCGATTCCGGTTTGAAGGCGATGAGGGAAAGCCACACCATGGATGCCAAAGACGAACCGGACGACGTCGCACCGGTGATCACCGCCACCGGACTGGGGGTCGACGGCGAGCACGGGCCGCTCTTCTCGGGGGTCGACCTGGCCCTCACACCGGGTTTCCACGCGATCCAGATGCCCGGCGGGCCGGGGCAGACCACGCTGCTGCTGACGCTCGCGGGACGTTTCAAACCGAGTCGCGGCACACTGACCGTCCTCGGCGAAACAACCCCGCGCGCGATCCGCCGGCAGTGCTCAATCGCGGCCTTCGACGACATCGACGAGCTGGAGGATTCGGTGACCGTGGGGACCGTGCTCGCCGAGCAGCGACGGTGGCTGGCGCCGTGGTATTCGTCGGTGCCGCTGCAATCGGGTCCGGCCGAGCTGACCGAGGTCTTCGGCGAGATGGTCCCGCCGACCGCCGACACCTACATCGTCGAATTGTCAGACCTCGAACTGTTTTTGCTGCGCATCACGCTGGCGCTGTTGTCGCATCGTCCGATCCTCGTGGTCGGCGACCTCGAACAGGTTCGTGACAATTCGCGGCGAACGATCGCGACCGACAGGCTCGGCGTGATCGCGAAGCAGCGCACTGTCGTCGTCGGGGTGACCAACCCGCTCGGCACGGACGCACCCGACCACGAACTACACGATCACCGGATCCTGACCGGAGAGGGCTGAAAGATGCTGGCTGGACTCGCCTTTGGCTCAGAGATCAAGCGTTTCGGCCGTAGCCGACTGACGCGCGTGGCCATCGTCGTCCTGATGCTGCTGCCCCTGGTGTACGGGGCCCTGTACCTGTGGGCGTTCTGGGATCCCTTCGGCCACACCAACAAGATGCCGGTGGCGCTGGTCAACTCCGACCGTGGCGCCGTGGTGTCCGGGCAGCAGTTCAACGCCGGCGCGGAGATCGCCAAGAGCCTGACCGCGGACGGCGGCCTCGACTGGCACGTCGTGGACTTACCGGAGGCACGCAACGGAGTCGACCACGGCAAGTACTACTTCATGGTGGAGTTACCGCCGGACTTCAGCGCGGCGATCGCGTCGCCGGTGACCGGGCAACCGAAGAAGGCCAACCTGATCGCCGTCTACAACGACGCCAACAACTACATCTCGACGAGTATCGGTCGTACCGCCATCGGCCAGGTGCTCAACGCCGTCTCCAGCAGGATCTCGGGACAGGCCGTCAATCAGATGCTCTCCGTGGTGGTTTCGTCGGGATCGGGCATCAAACAGGCGGCGGACGGGGCCGCGCAACTCGACGACGGCGCCGGGCAGCTGGTGTCCGGCCTGGACTCCGCGCGGTCCGGCTCGGCAACGCTCGCAGCTGGCGCCAAGCAACTGTCAGACGGAATCACCCAGGCCACCGACCCCCTGCTCGCGGTGACCAGGGCGGTGTCGCAGATCGGTGGCAGCACGCAGCAATTGCAACAGGGCGCAGCCGCGCTTGCGCAGGTCAACGACCAGCTCGGTGGCATCGCCGCGGCGCAGGATGCCGCCGCGAGCTCGCTGTCATCGGTGATCGATCAGCTCTCCGCACGCCAGGATCCGCTGGCGAACAACCTGCGCGGCATCCAGGATCAGCTCCGGGGCCACCAATTCACGCCCCAGATCCGCCAGCAGCTCACGGACGCGCAGAACGCGGCGATCGCCATGACATCGGGGTTGCGTAACCCGGGCAGCCCGCTCGGCTCGGCGCTCGACCAGGTCGGCAGCAAGGGGCAGGAACTGACCAACAAGCTCACCCAGCTGCGCGACGGAGCCCAGCAAGTCGCCACCGGCAACGCCGAATTGTCCGGTGGCATCGCGAAGCTCGACGACGGCGCACACCAACTCAAGGCGGGATCGGCCGAGCTGGCGACCAAACTCGCCGACGGGGCCAAGCAGGTACCCAACTGGACAAGCCAGCAAAAGGATGCGGTCGCCGACACCATCGGTGGTCCGGTGCAACTCGAGGCTTCACATGAGAACGCCGCGCCCAACTTCGGCACCGGGATGGCGCCGTTCTTCCTCACGCTCGCCTTGTTCTTCGGCGCGTTGGTGCTGTGGATGGTGCTGCGGCCCTTGCAGACTCGCGCCATCGCCGCTGAGGTGCTCGCATTCCGCGTGGTGCTCGCCAGCTACCTGCCCGCCGCCGCGATCGCGCTATTCCAAGCCGTCATTCTCTACTGCGTGGTCCGGTTCGCCCTCGGTATGCACGCCGTGCACCCGGTGGCCATGCTGGGCTTCATGGTGCTGATCTCCGGCGCGTTCGTGGCCGCGACTCAGGCGATCAATGCGCTGGTCGGTCCAGCGGTGGGCCGGGTGCTGATCATGGCTCTGCTCATGCTGCAACTCGTCAGCGCGGGCGGCATGTATCCGGTGGAAACCACGTCGCGGCCGTTCCAGATCCTGCATCGCTTCGACCCGATGACCTATGGCGTCAACGGGCTCCGGCAGCTCATTCTCGGCGGCATCGACGCCCGCCTATGGCAGGCGATCATCGTGCTGGCCGGGATAACCGCTGTCGCACTGGCGATCTCCTGCCTGTCGGCGCGACGAGACCGGCTCTGGAATCTGAGCAGGCTGATCCCCGCGATCAAGATGTAGGCACAGTCTCAGGCGATCCCGAAATCGATGATGCCCCGCACGATTCTGCCGCCCAGTAGATCGTCGTAGGCGTCGTTGACCTCGTCGAGGCGATAGCGCTTGGTGATCATCTCGTCGAGCTGGAGCTGACCGGTCTGATAGAGCCGGGCCAGCCGGGAGATGTCCGCCTTCGGGTTGCACGAGCCGAATATGGTGCCCGCCAACGTCTTGTTCATCAGGATGAAGTCCTGCAGGTCGATCTTGACCGAGCGGGTCAGCTGCGAGGTCATGCCGGTGAGCACGCAGGTGCCGCCCTTGCGGGTGAGCTTCACCGCGTCACGGACGTCCTCGGCGGTGATCAAGGACGGCGAGACCACCACCGCGTCGGCCATCACCCCGTATGTCAACTCCCGCACCACGTCCATCGCCTCGGCGATCGTCGCCACGCTGTGCGTCGCGCCGAATTGCAGCGCCGATTTCTGCTTGAAGTCCACCGGGTCGACGGCCACGATCTGCGCGGCGCCGTTGATCCGGGCACCCTGGATCGCGCCCGTCCCGATCCCGCCGACACCGATCACCGCGACGGTGTCCCCGGCGCGCATGTTCGACCGGTTGGCGACCGAGCCGTAACCGGTCGGGATGGCACAGGACAGCAGCGCGCTCGACGTCAGCGGCAGGTGTTCCTCGATCTTCACCAGTGAATTCGTCGATACCACAGTGTGTTCGGCGAATGCACCGATCTTGGCGATGTGGCCGAGGTTGTGACCGTCGGCGGTGTGGTGGCGGAACGTGCCGTCCGTGGGCATCCCGGGGATCATGGTGCCGATGCCGACGTCGCACAGGTACTCGATTCCGCTGGCGCACCAACGGCATTGGCCGCACACGGCGACGAACGACATCACCACGTGATCGCCCGGGACGAAATCGGTGACGCCGGGGCCGACCTCACGCACGATGCCGGAACCCTCGTGGCCGCCGATCGTCGGGAACATGGTCGGCAGCCCCATGGACCGCATCACCTCATTGGGCGCCGACATGTCACCTTTGAGGATGTGGTCGTCGGAGTGGCACAAGCCGGCGGCCGCCATCTGCACCAGGACCTCGCCGGCCTTGGGGGGATCGAGCTCGAATTCCTCGACGGACCACGGGCCGCCGACGTCATGCAGGATCGCTGCGCGGCTTCTCATGCGGCGGGGGCGAACGTGACCGGAAGCTTGTTGGGCGACCGGAAGGTGAGCCCGACGATCTTGGATTCCTCACCGGTTCCGTCGTCGGGCACGAACGCCAGCCGTTCGACGCGGTCGAACAGGCTGTTCAGCATGACTCGCGTTTCCAGGCGGGCCAGGTGCATGCCGAGGCACATGTGGATACCGCCTGCGAAGGCGATGTGGGCTTGGCGCGGCCGGCGGAGGTCGAACGTGTTCGGGTCGGTCCAGCGGCTTTCGTCGCGATTGGCCGACCCCATACACATGTCGATCTGGGCCTCGGCCGGGATCGTCTTG
The DNA here is from genome assembly GCF_059812885.1 of Mycobacterium sp. NGS33. Classification (NCBI taxonomy): domain Bacteria; kingdom Bacillati; phylum Actinomycetota; class Actinomycetes; order Mycobacteriales; family Mycobacteriaceae; genus Mycobacterium; species Mycobacterium sp. NGS33. The sequence continues at coordinate 602,069 of NZ_JCALDN010000002.1, forward strand.
CCGCCGATTTCGACTTCTTCGGTCGTGGTCCGCATGACCATGGTCAGTGGCGTTTCGTACCGCAGGCCCTCCTCGATCGCCATCGGTATCAGGGAGCGATCCCGATACACCATCGCCAGCTGGTCGGGATGGGTCAGCAACAGGTACAACAGATTGCCCGAGGAGCGGTAGGTGGTCTCCAATCCGGCCGGCAACAACAACCGCAAGAAGGCGATGATGGCCTCGTCGGTGAGCTTTTCCCCGGCGATCTCGGCGGCGACCAGGTCGCCGATGATGTCGTCGGTCAGCTTGCGCCGGCGCTGCTCGACCTGTTTGAGGAAGTAGTCGTAGAGCTCGGTCGCGGCGTTCAATCCCGCCACGATGTCGGTAGGGATGGAGATCAGGTCCAGCGACAGGCGGCGGAACAGGTCTAGATCCTCGGCGGGCAGACCGAGCAGCGTCGAGATGATCCGGGTGGGAAATTCGAAGGTCACCGCCTTCACCAGATCGGCATGACCGTCGTTCTTGATTTCGTCGACCAGTTGATCGCAGACCGGCCCGATGACCTTCGGTTCCCAGCGTTCCAGCGCGGTCGCGCGGAACGCCTTGGCGACCAGGTTGCGGTGGTCGTGGTGCTCCCGGCCGCCCATCGCCAGGATGGTGTGTCCCATCACCAGCCCGATCGTCTTGTCGTAGGCGGCCGAGGTGAAGATGCGGTCGTCGCGAAAAGCTTGGGAGACACCGTCGTAGCCGAACAGGACCCATTCGTCGTTGGGCCGCAGCTCTTCCGGCAACTGGCTGTTATCGCTCAGGGAACCGTGCCACACCGGGTCGGTGAGACGCATGTGCTGGAAGAAGGGATAGGGACTGGTTTCGCCGGTGAAATCCAATGAAGGTACGACGGGCTGACCGTTCGGGCCAGTGCTGAGCGTCATCAGCGCTCCTCCTGAAACAACCGATAAGGCCGTTCACGCGGACCACAGCAAGTGCCCGCGAAATCCACGGCGGATGGGACCGAGCGGAAAATAGCTATCATAGTATAGATAGCAACGTAGCCCAACGGCCCGACGCTTTCCATCGCCCCCGCCGACCTCGTCGGGCGTCCCGCGGCGCCGAGCACCTCGTGTGTCAACTCCCAAAAGCGCAGGTCTACCTTGAAGGTGGGTTCCGGGCACGCCTACCCTCCGGGACCGCCGACGAGCCCGCACGACGAGCCCGAAAATGAGTGGACATGACACAGACGAATCTGGCCCGGCCCCACGGCCTCACTCGCATCGATCCGGTGTTGCGCGATGCCGCCGTGGCGTTGGGCGCCTTCGAATTCCGCGCCGAGACGCTGCCGGCCGAGCGTGAACACGCCAACCTGCTGGCCGCGCAGCGCGCCGCATCGGCGGACACCACCGGCGTCACCATCGATTCGCGATCCATCGCCGGACCGGATGGTCAGCAACTCGAGCTGCGGTTGTACCGCGGCCACACCGAATCCCCGGCGCCCCTGGTGATCTACGCCCATGGCGGCGGGTTCGTCACCGGAAACCTCGAGACCGACCACGCGCACTGCGCGGAGTTGGCCCGTGACGGCGCGTGCCTGGTGGTCTCGGTCGACTACCGGCTCGCGCCGGAGCATCCGTGCCCGGCGGCGCTCGACGATGTCGAAGCGGCCTTGCGTTACGCCGTCGACAACAGCGCGGAACTGGACGCCGACGCCGGCCGCATCGCGGTGATGGGCCGGGACGCCGGTGCCGCACTGGTCGCGGGGCTGACCCAGCGCATGTTCGACCAGGAAGGCCCGGCGATCCGGATGCAGATCCTGCACCAGCCGATGCTCGATTCCGACGCCACGCCCTCGCGTCGCGAATTCCAGCGGACCCCGGGCCTCAACGGTCCGGCGGTGAGCCGGGCATGGAACCACTACCTCGGCCACGCCAGCGCCAACGGTCAGCATGTCCCGGCGCACCGAGCCAACCTCGAAGGCCTGCCGCCGACGTTCGTCAGCTGCTCCGAGATCGATCCCTGCCGCGACGAGGCCATCGACTACGCGAACCGGTTGTTGCACGCCTACGTCCATACCGAATTGCATGTGATCGCCGCGACCTTCAACGGCTTCGACTCGATGGTGCCGGATTGGGTTGTTTCCCAGGAGAATCGGGCCCTGCACGCGCAGGCGGTGCGCCGCGTGTTCGCCATGTAGCGCTCGGCCCCGCTTTTACCGACTGAACTCCGGTATCTCTTACCGTATTGCGCGTTGCTAACATCGGAAACGCCAGCCAACCGAGGACCGATCGGGCGGATGATCAAACACTCAAACCGTTTCCGTTGCAGCCGCAACGATCGAATGTCAAGAAGGATCCCCTCGGCACCATGACCACCCTCGACTCTCCGGAGAAGATCCTCTTCACCTCGACCACCCAGGCCTTTCTGGAGAAGGAAGCGCCGCTGCGCCGGGTGCGCGAGCTGCACGCCGAGGGCACCTCGTTCGATCCCGCATGGTGGCGTCGCGCCGCCGAGCTCGGCTGGACCGCGCTGCTGGTCCCGGAGGAGTTGGGTGGCGGAAGCGTCTCGGGGAACGGTTTCGCCGACCTGGCCACGGTCGCCGAACAACTCGGCAAGACGGTGGCGCCCGGGCCGCTGTATCCGGTCAGCACCGTGCTCACCGGGCTTGTCGAGTGCGCGAATTCGGACGAGCACGCGGACACCATCGAGGCGTTGATCGCCGGTGAGGCCGTGGCGTCCTGGACCGTGTGTGAGCCGGGTCAGGGGTGGGCGCCGCTGAGTCCGTCGGTGACGGCAACCAAGACGGACTCGGGCTACCGCATCGACGGCATCAAGGACCGCGTCGAGGCGGGGGCCCAGAGTGCGGCGCTGCTGGTGGTGGCGCGCGGCGACGCGGACGCCGCGCGGGTCGGCCAGTTTCTGGTGCCGACGGACGCGCCGGGCGTCCGGATCGAACCCCAGCAATCGGTCGATCTGGTCAAGCAGTACGCCCGCGTGCACTTCGACGGAGTCGTGGTGCCACGATCCGCGGCCGTCGGCACCGCCGACGAGACGGCCGCGCTCATCGAGCGACAGAGCCAGATCGCCCAGGTGCTGCAGTGCGCCGAGGTGGTCGGCGCCCTGCAGACGGTGTTCGACCTCACCGTGCAGTGGGCGCTGGACCGGCACACGTTCGGTCGTCCGCTGGCGTCCTACCAGGCCCTCAAGCACAAGTTCGCCGACATGAAGCTCTGGCTGGAGGCCTGTCGCGCCACCACCGCAGCGGCGGTCGCCGACGTAGCGGCCCGCGCGCCGGAAGCGAACCTGTCGGCCAGCATCGCGAAGTCCTACGTGGGTGAGATGGCCGGCCAGATCGTCCAGGCCTGCGTGCAGATGCACGGGGGCATCGGTGTCACCTGGGAACACGACCTGCACCTGTATCTGCGTCGGATCACGTTGTACCGCGGCATGTTCGGGACGCCGGAGGAACACAATCTACGTGTCTACGAGTTCGAGAAGGCGGGTCGTTCGGCGAAATGAGGAAGACCCGATGACGTCGACCGAGTCCGTCGCGCAGTTCGCCGCCCGGGCCAGGGCATGGCTGGCGGAAAACATGCCCGCCATCGACCGGGAGGCCCCGCCGGCCGCGCCGCGCGACGACGAACGGTCGTGGTTGCGGGCCCGCGAACTGCAAAGGCGGTTGTACGACGGGGGATTCGCCGGCATCTGCTTTCCCCGCGAGTACGGCGGACTGGGGCTGGACTACGAATACCAGAAGGCATTCGACGCCGAGTCCCTCGACTACGAGATGCCCTTGATCCTCAACACCCCGACGTTCACCATCTGCTGCGCCACGCTGCTCGACACCGGCAGCGAAGAACAGAAGAAGCAGCACATCGCCGCCGCGCTGCGCGGCGATGAGGTGTTGGTGCAGTTGTTGAGCGAACCCAGCGGCGGATCGGATCTGGCCGGCGTCCTCACCCGGGCCGAGCGCCGTGACGATCGTTGGATCATCAACGGCGCCAAGACCTGGAGCACGAGCGCGTTCGCCGCCGATTACGGCCTGTGTCTGGCCCGCACCAACTGGGATGTGCCCAAGCACGAGGGCCTGACGATGTTCCTGGTGCCCATCGCGCATCCGGGAATCACGTTGCGGCACATCACGATGCTGAGCGGCTCCACCGAATTCTGCGAGGAGTTCCTCGACGGGGTCGACGTCGGAGACGACGCGGTCGTCGGGGAGGTCAACGACGGCTGGGCGGTGGCGTCGCGGCAGCTCTACCACGAACGCCGAGCGGTGGGGCAGGGGTCCGAGTTCGCCAGCGGCAGCGGCAGCGAGGGCGGCAACGCGATCCCGGTGGACTACGTGGCCCTTGCGGAGAAGACCGGGCAGGCCGATAACGAACGCGTGCAGGAGATGGCCGGTCGCGCCCTGGTGCACCGCGCGGTGGCCGAGCAACTGATCGGTCACGTGTATCGCAGCGTCAGGGACGGCGCGCTGCCGCCGGCGGCCGGGACGCTCATCCGCCTTTTTCACTCCGAGACCACGACGACGGATGTCGACACGGCACTGGCAATCGCGGGAAGCGCCGGTGTGGTGGGAGAACCGGGCGGCGGACTCGAAACGGGCCTGCGCTACTTGTCCCGGCAGACCGTCGCGATCGGCGGCGGCACCACCGAGATGGCCCGTAACGTCATCGGCGAGCGGGTGCTGGGCTTTCCCCGGGAATACGCGGCCGACCGCGGCGTGCCATTCAACCAGGTGCGGCACGGCGAAAGGGCCGACCGGGCTTAGCCTTCGGCGACGACGTTTTCGGCGAGGCCGCTTACCACGGGGATCTGAACCAGCGACAACACATGGTGCGCCGGGCTTCCCGGCGGAGCCACCAACACGTATTCACTGCCCTGTCGCTGCGCCCGTTCGCGGGCGGCGGCCAGCGCGCTGACTCCGGCCGACCCGAGGTGGGTGACGGCGCTCAGGTCGACCGTCAATGGTGCTATGCCGGAACGGCTTTCGACGGCGATCTGACGGTCCAGGGTGGACGCGGTGTTGGAGTCGACGTCGCCACTGACCACGATGCGGCCCGGTTCGCTGATCTCGGATACGAATTCCACGCTGACCGTTCGACGCTCGGCCACCCGGCTGATCACGGAATCGGTGACGAAACTCGCCGGCCGCGAGAGCCGGTGTGTCACACTGGCCGTCGTTCCCTCGGAGCCGTGGCTGACGTGCGCCTCCGACACCAGAGCCTCGGCCATGGCGAGGCCGCGACCACGCCCGGTCTCGCCCTCGCGGTGATCCTTCCACCGGCCGCGGTCGGTCACCGAGGCGTGCAGGTTGCCCTCACCGGACAGCGTCGCCTCGACGACAACGCCGTCGGCGACCTCGGTGGCATACCCGTGCTCGACCGCGTTTTCGACGAACTCCGAGATCGCGTGCACCACGTCGGAGATGTCGTCCGCGTCGGCGCCGGCTTCCGACAGCCATTGGCGCAGGCGGGTGCGCACCATGCGCGCCGCACGGATCGTCGCATCCAGTGTCAGGTGCAGCGGTGCGGGCGGCGTCCGGCGTTGTGCCGCAAGGAGTGTCACGTCGTCGCTGTAGCCGGTCGAGCGCAGCAGTAATTCCAGTGTCTCCGAACAGATGCGGTCGATCGCCCGCACCGAGGACTCGATGACGAAGCCCCGGTGTCCGCCCGCGATGTTCGCGGCCAGCTCGGCGAATTCGGCGGTGCTGGCGCCCAGCGGCCGGCCCGGTCTTTCGATGAGGCCGTCGGTGTACAGCAGGATCGAGTCGCCTATCTCGAGGAATTCGTTGCGCACCGGAAAACCGGTGCCGCTGCCGAGGGGTCCGGCGCCGGAAGGCTCCAGATAGCGTGCGGTGGCGTCCGCCGTCACCAGCAGCGGCGGCGGGTGTCCCGCCGTGCAGTACCGGAATTCGCCCGTGGCGAAGTCCAGCGATCCGACGCAGATCGTGGCCGTGTTCGACCCGGGGACGTGCTTGCGGAAGCGGTCGACCGCCTCGAGCGCTTCGGCGATCGGGTATCCCGCCACGACCTGCATCCGCAGCGCGGTACGCAGTTGCGACATCACCGCGGCCGCTTCGACGCCATGGCCCACGACGTCACCGACGACGAGCACCAGCCGATCGCCAAGGGGTATCGCGTCGAACCAGTCGCCGCCGGCCGCGGTGTCCTCCGCGGCGACGAGATACTGCGCGGTCACGTCCGCGCCGGGGATGACGGGCACCGAGGGTGCCAGCAGCGCCTGCTGCATCACGGTGGCGGAATCGCGGACGTTGCGGTACCGCTCGGAGAGCTCCTCGAGGCGAGCTTCGGCGGCCATCCGCGTCTGCACCCGGCTTGTGACGTCGACGAAGGCAAGCTGCACGCCTTCGATCGAGCCGTCCCCCGCGCGGCGCGGGGTGACGATGAAGTCGAAGAAGTGTTCCTGGGCCTGTCCCGTGCCGTCGAAGTCGGCCTGGACCCGCCATTCTGTGCCCGACTGTTGTTCGCCCGTTTGATATACCTGGTCGAACATGTGGAGGATTTCTTGGCTCTCCAGCTCGGGATAGATGTCGCGCACAAAAAGCCCGATGGAGTCAATTGGCGGACTGAGTGTGCGGTACGCGGCGTTGACCGCGACAAATCGGTGGTCGGGCCCCTCGAGGCCGACCAGCAGCGCGGGGACGTTCTCGAAGACGCGGCGCACGTCCTCGGCCGCACCGACGGTTCTGTCCCAGTCCTTCTCGGCCACCATCTGGCCGTTCCTCCTAGCAGCCCCGAGCGGCCCGCAGCGAAGGGCCGAGTCGAAAACCGGGTCAATGGGTGGACCTAATTTGCACACGTAGTTGTTCAGATTAGCAATGGTTCTTGGATGCGTATTGCAACGGTTTGGTTACCGCTGTGAATTGTGTCGGCTAATTTGCTTGGCAAATGCAATTGACGCCTACGAAAATCGCGGCCGTCGAAGGCAAAACGGCGCCCGTTTGCGGCCCGTACGGGCGGGTACCTCGCTGTCGTGGTCGATCTCGTGGCTCGACGCGCGTCGGCGCTGTGGCGGCGCCTGCTGACGTCACCGGTGCTGACCTTGAACGGTTGGGTGGCATTCAACTTGCCCCGTGCGGTGACCGCGCTGGGCGGGGCGCTGCTGACGGGTCTGGTTGCGGTGCACGTCTACGTGCTGGGCACTCGGCCCGACCTGCCGGGGTATTTCGCCGCCTACGTGCTTGTGTTGGCAGCCGCCTGCCTGATCGCGGCGAGCGCCATGGTGATCGGCATCAAACCCTCAGTGCCCCAAGCCGGTTGGTATCTCGGCAGCCTGATCTGCTCGGCCTTCCTGGTCGTGTACCTGGTCACCCGTTGGGCCGGCCTGCCCGGATTGGGAGCGGTGACCGCCCGATGGGACTTCGCGCCGGGAACATTGGCAATGGTGTGCGCGGCGGCTTTCATCGCCGTACACACGACCGTGTTATCGGGCATCAACGTGGCCTATCCGCAAAGGCAGCAGTGGTATGACTGACGGGGGCCAGGCATGACGACGTTGGACTATCCGGCATGGCTGCGCATCGATCATTGGCTGAACGTGCTCTTCGTGACGCTCATTTTGCGCAGTGGTCTCGAGATTTTGGCCACCCACCCGAAGTTGTATTGGCACGACGACAGCAAGCCGGGCACGGAGTGGGCCCGCTTTACCCGAAAGGTCATGCCGCGCGACAGGATCTACGACACCCTTGACGAGGAAGAGGACTACAGCCCGTTCATCTCGCTGCCCGGTCGCGCGCAGCTGGGCGTGGGCCGGCACTGGCACTTCTTCGTGGTGATCGGCTGGATTCTGCTGGGCCTGTCGTACTACATCCTGTTGTTCGCCACCGGTCAATGGCACCGCTACTGGCCCGCCTCATGGTCGATTTTTCCCGAAGCGTGGGACGACGTCGTCACGTACCTGTCGTTCAACCTGCCGCCGGTGCTGCCCGGTGAACCGCTGGACGCCATGCAGAAGCTGACGTACGCGGGAGTCATCTTCGTCCTTGCGCCGTTTCAGATCCTGACCGGCGCCGCTCAGTCGCCGGCGATCGAGGCGCGGTTCCCGTGGTACGTGCAGATGTGGGGCGGTCGGCAATGGGCGCGCAGCTTGCACTTCCTGGGCCTGGTCGCCTTCCTGGTGTTCATCGCGATTCACCTGTCGATGATTTTCTTCTGGGGCTGGGGCCGGCTCACGGCGGCAATGATTTTCGGCGCCGTTCGCAATACGTACTGGGCGACCGCGATCTCGCTGTCGATCATCGCGGCGATCATCGGCGTCCATGTCGCGGCCACGATCTGGAGCCTGCGCAACCCGCGCTCGGTGCAGCGCGTGCTGGGCGCGGTGGTCACCGCGGCTCGTCGTCTGCTGTTGCGGCCGTTGAACTCACGCCAGAACTATCCGCAGCACAAGATCTCCAAGCAGCACCGTGTCAACGGAAAGCCGCCCACCAGCACGGAATACAAGGTGATGGCGGTGCACAACTTCGTGGACTGGCGACTCCGGGTGGGCGGCCTGGTGGAAAACCCGGTGACCCTGGACCTGAGCGCACTACGCGCACTCGCCGAGGCGGAAACCCAATGCGTGATGCACAACTGCGTCCAGGGCTGGACCAGCATCGGCGAGTGGACCGGCGTCCACCTGCGTCAGCTTGTGGACCTGGTGCGGCCGCTGCCCCAGGCGCGCTACGTGTGCTTCCTGACCATGCAGGACAACAGCACCGACGAGCCGGCGTCGCACGGCGGCGGCCAGTTCTACGAGGTGCTCGACCTCGAGTTCGCCGACAAGCCACAGACCCTGCTGGCGTACGAAATGAACGGCACGCCGTTGCCGATCCAGCACGGCGCCCCCCTGCGTCTGCGGGTGGAAACCCAAGTGGGATTCAAAATGGCCAAGTGGATCAACCAGATCGAGTTCGTCGAGGACTACGCCGGGATCGGCATGGGTACCGGAGGGTGGCGGGAGGACCGCGTGTACTACGACAAGGACGTGGAAATCTGAGATGACCGACATGGCGACCGAGGGGATCGGGGTACGCCCCGAGCTGATCAGCCTGGATTCGGTGGCGCGACATCGCGTCCTCGAGCAGGTCACCGCCAAGGGCGGACATTGTGAGACTTGCGGCGCAACCGATTTCGCCGTCGGCGACGCCCTGTATCTGGGTTTTCTGTTTCTCGATGAGGACACCGACGCCTACATGATCGCCCTGACCTGCCGCAATCCGGACTGCGCGAAGCCGCGGACCGCGATCAGGCTGTCCGACAAGGACTTTCTCACCTACGCGCCAGGCGCCACGGACGCTTCCGGACACGACTCCGATCGCTAGCCTGACCGTCGGTGGATCCGGGCAGCTTCGGCCGAGTCAGGTCGAATCGCTCGATGAGAGGCGATAACTCGCGTAGCCGATCGCACAGCGATTCAAACCGCCGCTGATCGTCGTCGCCGAGTCGGCCCAGCGAACTGTAGTGCGCCACCCGGGGGAGCCGTCCCGCGAGTGCGGTGCCCCACCGGATGTTCAGGTCGTAGACCGCTTCGTCGTCGACGTCGTCGCGCTGCCCGAGTCGTTCGAGCGCTTCGATCTGCTCGGTGAGAAACGCGACGTCGTCATCGATGCTGACCGGCGTCCCGTCGTTCGGTGCCGCGCTCATCTGCAATCCATCCGCCGTCGGCCGCGACTCGTCAAAACTCATGCCGACGAGTACCCCACGGCGGTCCGGCTACACCGAACCGCCGTGGGGCAGCGATCAGACGATCAGGCCGAGACCGGCTTTTTGGCCGGCGCGGAGACCTTCATGAGCTTCATCAGGTTGCCACCCATGATCTTCGCCTTGTCCTCGTCGCTGAAGTCGCCGAGTTCGTCGACGAACGAAATGGGGTCCTTCAGGCCCTCCGGGTGTGGCCAGTCGGACCCGAACAGCACCCGGTCGGTGCCCACCATCTTGACGATCTCGGTGAAGCGGTCCTCCCAGAACGGCGTGATGTAGACGCAGCGCTTGAACGCCTCGACGGGGTCCTCACTGAACGACTGCGGCATCTTCTTGTAGACGCCCTTGAGGCCCTTAAAGAGGTCCGGCACCCAGTCGGCGCCGTTCTCGATCGACAGGATCCGCAGTTCGGGGTTGCGGGACAGCGCGCCGTGACACACCAGCGCACCCATCGCGTCCAGGATCGGCCGGTGGCCCATCGCGAAGCTGCGGAAAGGGGTCGGCTTGAACGGCAGGAATTCGTCGCCGGGTTCCCACACATTCGCGAACTCGGAGTAGCCGCTGTCCGAGGCGTGCATCGAGACGGGCAGCTCGGCTTTGATGCAGGCCTGCCAGAACGGGTCGAATTCCTCAAGCCCGAACGACCGGCTGCCCTTGTAGCCGGGCACCGGCGCCGGGCGGACCAGCACGGTGCGTGCACCACGCTCCAGGCACCACTGAAGTTCCTCGAGCGCGCGGTCGACGATCGGCAGCGTGATCACGGGGGTGGCGAAGATGCGGTCGGAGTAGTTGAACGACCACTGCTCATACATCCATTCGTTGAGCGCGTGGATGACGTCGTGGGTCATCTCCGGGTCGTCCTTCATGCGCTCTTCGACCAGGCTGGCCAGGGTCGGGAACATCAGGGCGTAGTCGATGCCGAGCTCGTCCATGACCTCCAGCCGGGCGCCCGGTTCGCGGAAGGCGGGGATGGCCTTCATCGGCTCGCCGAGGATCTCGCGGTAGCTCTTGCCCTGCGCGCCGTTGCGGAAGTAGTCCTCCTGTGCGCCCGGCTTGGCGACCACCTCGAACGTCGGGTTCGGGATGTATTCGCTGATGTGGCCGCGGACCACGATCTTGGTGCGGCCGCGCACCTGCACGTAGTCGATGACCCGTTTGCGGTTCTCCGGCAGGAACTTGGTCAGCGCTTCCTGCGGCTCGTACATGTGGTTGTCCGCGTCGAAGACGGGGAAGGGCAGTTCCCGAGACGGCATGGCGATCTCCTAGCAGAAGTCTCGATTCGCATTTGTGGTAACGACGTTACCACTTTCGCGCAACCCGGTATAGCGGTTCAGGCGTCGGCCCGCAGCCCAGCCGTCGGGGTATCGCCGTTGATGACGGCGAAATTCACCGTGGCCGTGGCGAGCAGCTCGTCGTCGCCGTCGCCGTAGATGTCCACCTGCATCACCATCGCGCGTCGTCCCGATCGCAACATCGTGGGGACCGCGAACGCCGCGCCCTGCCGGACCGGCCGCAGGTAACGGATGAACAGATCGGAGGTGGTCATCGTGGTGCCCGGCTGCAGGTAGTCCAGCCCGAATTGTCCGCCCGCCACGTCCACCAGCGTGGCGATCAGGCCGCCCTGCAGCGCGCCCGAGGTGTTGACGACCGCGGGGCTGACCGGCATCGTCATGGCGAATTGGCCGTTGCGGGTGCTGGGCCGCATGCCGATCTGGGCGAACAGCTCGGCCAGCGACGGCGCGCCGGCCGACTCTTTGTCGGTGTCGCGGATGCCCAGGGCGCGGCTGCAGAAGTCGTAGAGCTGGCCCGCATCGACCGGTGTTCCGTTCAATTCCGAACTGAGCCAATGCAATCGCTGCGCACCCATCATCGTCTGCATGACGATGGCGGCCGCCGCCCCGACGTCCAATCCGGGGTTGAACACCCCCTCGGTGATGCCCTGCCCGACGATGTCGCGAATGAGGCCGTGCAGGGGAGAGAGCACCCGGGCGTATTCGCGGGGCCGGGTCTCGGCCAGGTGTTGGTTGTAGAGCGTCAACGCGCGGTTGAGGCTGTCCTGGGTGCTCGATTCCGGCTGCTGGCTGACTCGGTCGATCAACAGTTTCAGCGCCGAGGTGCTGTCCAGCCCCGTCGTCTCGGCGCGCCACGTCTTCACCGATTGGGCGATGGTTCGGTCGAACAACGCCAGCAGCAGCTCGTCCTTGCTGCTGAAGTGTTGGTAGAAGGCGCGCAACGACGTCTTGGACCGCGCGACCACCTCTTGCACCGTGAAATCGGTGCGGCCCGTTTCGCCCAGTATGGCCACGGCCGTCTTGATGAAGCGGTCGCCGCGCGTTACCTCGACGTCCTCGCCGGAGTCGGCCATGAGCGATTGGTCCCTTCCCTCGCGCGCCGCTCGCGCTATGAGAACGAGGTTACCGCTCACCGCGGCCTATTCGCGAAGGTGTTGTCATTCGATTCGGTGTCGGTGTTTATCGAAGGCAAGGTTCTACAGAGAACTCTCAGGAACCCGGTACCGCTAGTACGAATAGCCGGCCGCCGGTACGGGTACGCGCTTAGTGAACGGTTGTACGCGCGAAGCGCGGCTCCACGTTGGGCACGGCGAGTACGACGAAGGCCGGCGTTCGGCCGGCAGGTCGACCGGTCCTCGAAACGGCGACCGGTCCGCAAAACGGAATCGACCGACGCAGCGCGATTGGCCGAGGGAGGAAAAGAGTTCCTGATGCCAGAGGTTCAACTTCATCACGACGGACACCCGAAGTACCGCCGCATGGTCCGGTTCGACTGGTCGGACACGCCGTTGCACTGGGTTCCCGACGACCCCTTCTCGACCCACATGATGAACGTCTTGCACCTGTTGCTACCCGAGGGCGAACGGCACTTCATCAAGGCCGTTCTCGAGGCCTCGTCGTTGGTCGACGACCCGGAGTTGGAGGCGGCGATCAAGCCGTTCATCCAGCAGGAGTCCTGGCATGCCTGGGCGCACCAGGTGGTGCTCGACCATCTGGCCGAACAGGGCATCGACACCAAGCCGTACACCGAGCGCCTCCGCAAAACGTTGTCGGTGACGCTGGGCGATCCGCCCAAGTTGTTCCCACCTGGTTTGCAGCGGTGGTGGCTCTATCGCCGCCTGGCCGATGTGGCCGCCCTGGAACATTTCACGGCGATGTTAGGGCAATGGGTGCTGCAGAATCGCGGCTTGGATTACGCGGGCACCGACCCGATGATGCTCGATCTGCTGCGCTGGCACGCCGCCGAGGAGGTCGAGCACCGCTCACTCGTGTTCGACGTCTACCAGCATGTGTGCGGAAGTTACTGGATCCGAGCGGCCTCGATGTTCATCACGGCCCCGCTGTTCATCGGCTGGTGGATCGCCGGAGCTCGTTACCTGATGAACCATGACCCGACGAGCGACGAGAAGTGGCGATGGCGGGACTGGCTGCGGGCCGCCCGCCAGTACCGGCTGCCGGGCCCCTGGTGGCTCATGGTGACCATGCCCGTGCGGTATCTGCGGCCCAGTCACCATCCGGGCCCCGAGGCGGTGACGGAGATGGCGACCGACTATCTGGAGTATTCGCCCGTCGCAAAGGCCGCCCGCGAGCGGGCGCGGTCACAGGCCAACTCCGGTGGACCCGACCACACAAAAATTGACGAAGGCCCAGCCCCGGGCGTGGAAAGGGCGAAGGCGCGATGAAGGTTTCGGTGGATCTCGACACCTGCGACGGCAACGGAGTCTGCATGAGCCTGTGCCATGCGGTATTCGAAGTGCGCGAAGACGGACTCCATCTGCTCCAAGATGAGCCGCCGTCCGAACTGCGCAGAGAGTTGAAAGCCGCAGAGGTGTCCTGCCCCACTCAGGCGATCTCGGTGGAGGACTGAACCGATGACGGCAGGTCGTCAGCTAAAGCAGGTAGTCGTCGTCGGTGCCGGCGTCGCGGGGACCCGTGCCGCCGAAACCCTAAGGCAGGACGGCTACGACGGTGAGCTCACCATCGTGGGAGCGGAACGGCACGCCCCGTACCATCGGCCGCCGCTGTCGAAGAAGCTGCTCACCGGGCGAGTGCACCGGGCGGGCGTCGACCTTGCCCCTCAATTCGGCATCGAGGCCCGCGTGCTGCGGGGAGCCACGGCGCTCGGGTTGGACATGGCTGCACGGACCATCCACCTGCGCGACGGCGATGACGATCTCAAGCTGCAGTTCGACGGCCTCGTGATCGCCACCGGCGCAGCCCCGCGCCAATGGCCGGGTGGCTCTGTTCCCGATGGGGTGCTGGTGCTTCGCACGGTCGACGACTGCCTGGCCATCCGCGAACGGTTAGATCATCGTCCGCGCGTCGTCGTGGTCGGAGGGGGTTTCATCGGTGCGGAGGTCGCCGCCAGCTGCCGGTCGATAGGGCTCGACGTGGCGCTGATCGAGAAGACCGCCGGCCCGCTGTTGGCCGCCTTGGGCCAGGAGCTGGCGCCTCGCTGGGCGGATCTGCATCGTCAGCATGGCGTGGACGTACGGGTTGGCGTGGGTGTCGACGCATTCGCTGGTAACGGCCGCGTTGAGGCGGTTCGGCTCACCGATGGTTCGCAGGTTCCGGCCGATCTCGTCGTCGTCGGCCTGGGCGTGACTCCCGCCACCGATTGGCTCGACGGCTCGGGGTTGCGGGTGGACGACGGCGTGGTCTGTGATGCCACGGGTACGGCCGAGGGTGGCACCGATGTCGTCGCGGCCGGTGATGTCGCGCGCTGGTGGCATCCGCTGTACGAACGGCATCTGCGGATCGAGCATTGGGATCACGCCGGACGTCAGGGCGCCGCTGCGGCCCGCACTCTGCTGGGGGGCAGGGACCGCGCGGAGAGCTACGACGAGGTTCCGTACTTCTGGTCCGATCAGTATGACGTCAAAGTCCAGATGCTCGGCGTGCCAACGGATTACGATGCGCTGGAATTCGTCGAAGGAGATCCCGACTCGTGGGAGTTCGTTGCCGCCTACGGCCGCAACGGCCACACCATAGCGGTGCTTGGAACGACGACGGATCGGGTGTACGCCTACCGCGATGCCATCGCGAAGCGGGCCGAATTTCCGCCGCCGCGGCCGGATTAGCCGCCCCGTGCCTCGATCATCGCCGAGCGGTTGACCTTGGTCGCCGCGGTCCGAGGAATGGAATCGACGAACTCGACGCTCTTGGGCGCCTTATAGGGGGCCAGGCGGTTCTTCGCGTATTCGATCACCTGCTGTTCGGTCAGTGCGGCGGCCCCATCGGAGTCGGCGCGCTGAACCACCGCGTGTACCCGGCGCCCCCATTGCGGGTCGGCAAGCCCGATCACGACGACGTCGGCGATGGCGGGGTGGCCGGCGAGCGCGGACTCGACCTCGGCCGGAAAGACATTGGCGCCGCCGGTGACGATCATGTCGACGCGGCGGTCGACGATGTAGAGGAAGCCGTCCTCGTCGAGGTGGCCGATGTCGCCGGCGGAGCGGAAGCCGTCCTCGGTCGACGGCAGCGGGGGCGCCCCGCCGAGATACCGGTATCCCGCGCTCATCGGCGCCCGCAGGTACACGTCACCGTCCTCGCCGGGACCCAGCGGCCGCTTGTCGGCGTCCAGAATTCGGATCTCGGTGTCCCGGAACCCGCGGCCCACACTGCCCGGGTGGGCCAGCCACTCGTCGCCGCGCAGCGCGGTGAGCCCGAGGTTTTCGGTCATGCCGTATGCCATCACGATCTGCTCGGGGCTGAGCAGTTCGAACCAGGTGCGCAGCAGTGACGGCGGCATCACCGCGGCGCCCTGCAGGATGAAGACGATGCTGGACAGGTCTCGCTGCCGCACGTCGGGCCGGGCGGCGATGCGCGCCAGCATGGTGGGCGTGGCGGTGAAGTTGGTGATCCGGAAGCGTTCGATGACATCGAGAACCAGTGCGGCATCGAACTTTTCGAGTATGACCAGGTGGTCGCCGGCCAGCATCATCAGGAAGGTGGCGAAGCCGTTGGTGTGATACATCGGCGCGGGCACCATGATGGTCTGCGGCTGGGCCACCGGCGTCCAGTTGGACAGGAACGGTTCGCCCTGCTGCGGGATCCACAGCGACGGCGCCAGGTTGAGGATCACCTTGGGCACACCGGTGGATCCGCTGCTGCAGATCCCGTTGGCGGTGGGGGAGACGGCGACCGGCAGGGCCTCCGCGGATTCGCCGGCCGCGGCGGCGTCGAGCTCCCAGCGGCTTCGTTCGTCGACGACCACGACGGGGTTGATCACCTCGCGCACCCGGTCTCGCTCCCATTCGGGAAGATCCCAGTGCATGGGGACGGGGACGGCGCCGATCTTCCAGCACCCCAGGGTCGCCAGTACCAGATGTTGGGAGTTCGGAATGGCCAGTGCCACAAGTGAACCCGTTTGTGCACCCCGGCCGGCCAGCGCCCGGCCCCACTGGTTGGCGCGGGCATCGAGTTCACCGAAGGTCAGCGAGGTGGCGCTGCCGTCCAGCGCGACGATCGTCGCGGCCGCATCGTCGCGCCGCTCATCGGCGAGCTGCTGCAGCTTTACCCCGAAAGGGATTCCCTCGTCGAACGGATTCGGCGCTGCATCGTCACCAGCGTCGGTCATGCCGATACCGGCTCGCTGAACAGCGTCTCGAATGACCCGTCCGGTACGCAGGGAATCAGGCGCAAGGCCAGTTCCTCGGTGCCCAGCGGCAACCGGATCAGCGGCTGGGTGTGCCGGTCGAGCACGCTGACGTCGGACTCGTCGCAGAACCCCAGGGCCCCGAGTAACTGGTGCGACGTGCGCATCACCTGTCGTGCCGTGTCCGCGGCCTTGAGCCGAAGGATCAGGGCGTCGGCCGAATGAATCTGCGCGGGGAGCGATTCGGGGCGGCAGATGGTGAACTTCGCGAGTTCGTGTAGCCCGCGGACCGCGACGGCGGCGTCGGCGACGGCGAACCTGACGGCCTGAAAGTCCGCGAGCGGCTTGCCGAACTGGATCCGGGCGCGCACATGCTCGGTGACCACCCGCAGCGACTGCTGCACCGATCCCAGAATCCGCCATGATCCCAGCACGAGATGAAGGTTAACGTCGGCGGCGGGCACGCTTCCCTCGGGTGCGCCCAACGTGGCCGGAACCAGGAAGGGTCCCAGCTTGGCGCCGGTCCGCGAGCCCGGCCGGGGCCGGTAGCGAGTGCCGTCCAGGTCCGCGGCGACCCAGTCACCGGCCAGGTCGCCGTGGTCGATGCGCGGCGCTTTCGGATTGACCAGGGTCAGGCGGGCGCCGTCGAGCGCCAGCAGCTCCTCCACCAATGGATAGGGGAGCACGGTGGCGCCGGCGGCCTGGCACAGCACCGCCGCGGCCAGCAGGTCGTCGGGCTCCGAACGCACGTCGAGGTCGAAGGCGCCGACCTCGTTGAGCGCGGTGCGCGCCGCATCCCGGATGGTGTCGTCGGTCTCCGCGCGCAACGCGGCCGGCGGTCCGCCCAATCGGGCCAAACGTTTACCCGCGACGGCGGCGAAGTCGCTGATGTCTTGCGGCAGATCGGTTTTCACCTGTGTTCTCCCAATACATCTCGTGCCACGAGCATGCGCTGCACCTCGATGGTGCCCGATGCCACCGTGGCCGCCTGCGCGTAACGCCAATGGTCTTCGACCGCTCCGTGCAGCGCCGCGGAGGTCCCGCTGTCCAGCGCCGTCGGCCCCAGCACGTCGAACAGCAGCTCGGCGACGAGCTGATCGCACGTGGTGGTGATGATGCGCGCGGCGCTCGCCGCCGCCCCCGCCGCCGCATCGTCCTGCAGTGACACGGCGCGATAGGCCAGCAGCCGGGCGACCCGCAGGTCGACGAGGGCCCGCACCCACCGGGTGCGGATGGTTTCGGGCAGCCGATCCCAGTCGTCGCCGAGTTGGGCGCGCATCCGTTCGAGCAGCGACTCACAGCGCGCGTAGCGTGCGATGCCCACCCGTTCGAAAGCCAGGGCTTCGCGCATCACCCGCCAGCCGTCGCCGACCTCCCCGAGCACGTCACCGGGATACGCCCGCACGTCGTCGAGGAACATCTCGTTGAGGTGGTGGGGTCCCAGCATCGACGGGATTGGCCGGACGGTGAAGCCCGCTCGGTCCATCGGAATGAGAAAGAGGGTGAGCCGCTTGTGTTTTGGGGCTTCGGGATCGGTGCAGGCCGCCAGTACGCACCAGGACGCCATCAGCGCGTACGACGTCCACACCTTCTGGCCGCTGATGCGCCACCCGTCGCCGTCGGCAACGGCGCGGGTGCGCAACGACACCAGGTCGGTTCCGGCCTCCGGTTCCGAAAAACCCTGACACCAGATCACGTCTCCCGAGGCGATGGCCGCCAGGTGCTTGGCCTTCTGCTCGGCCGTCCCGTATCGCATGAGCGCGGGCCCGACCCAATTGATCCCCATGTACTGCGGACCGCGCGGCTCGTGCTGGGCCCACATCTCCTCGCGCAGCACCGTCTGCTGCCAGACCGAACCACCGCCGCCGCCATGCTCTTTCGGCCACGCCAGCGCCAGCAGCCCTTCGGTGGCCAGCAGCTTGCAGAACGTCTCGGTGGTGGCGAGGTCCTGCGGGTTCTCGGTGCAGGCGCCCAGAAAGTCGGCGGGGATGTGGTTGGCAACCAGCTCGCGCAGGTGGCTGCGCAGTTGCCCGGCGTCGTCGCCGAGGTCGTAATCCATGGTCGTCATCCCTTCGGCAGCCCGAGCAGGCGCTCGGCGATGATGTTGCGCTGGACCTCCGACGTCCCGCCGTAGATGGTCGCGGCCAGCGCGTCCTGGCGTTCGAACAGCAGATCCGGGTCGGTGGCCGAATCGGGGCCCGCGACGGCCGCGCCGAGCTCCCAAACCCGCTGCAAGGTAAGCGATCCAAGCAGTTTCATGGTGTCGGCTTCCGGGCTGGGTTGCCCCGCGAGCTCGTTGCCCAAGGCGCGGTATCCGGTGGCGCGCAACGCTTCGGCGTCCGCGAGCAGTGAACCGAGTTCGGCGTACACGTCGTGGCTCGAGTCCGTGGCCTCGCGCACCGCGTCGAGCCCGCGTTTGATCTCGACCCAGTTCATGATCCAGATCATCTGGCGTTCGTGGTGCAGGGACGACAGGGCGACGTTCCAGCCGCCGTTGAGCGGTCCCAGCAGGTTCTCCGCCGGCACTTCGACGTCGTCGAGGAAGACCTCGCAGAACGTCTCATCGGAGATCGACGACATCCGGATGGGCTCGATCCTGACCCCGGGCGACCGCAGGTCGAGGATGAGGCACGAGATGCCATGGTGTTTCGGCGCTTCGGGATCCGTGCGGGCGTACAGGGTGCACCACCGCGACACGTGCGCCTGGGTGGTCCAGATCTTGTGGCCGTTGACCCGGAACACGTCGCCGTCGCGCACCGCGCGGGTGCGCAGGCCGGCGAAATCCGAGCCCGCCTCGGGCTCGGACATGCCCAGCGCCCACCACTCGTCGCCGCGCAGCAGCGGAACGAGCAGACGCTCGATCTGGGCGGGCGTGCCGAATTGCCGGATGCCCGGCGCGGCGACGCCGGGCCCCTGGATGTTGGGGAGCTTGGGCGCCGAGCGCAGCGCCGCCTCGATGCGGACTTCCATGGCGTCGCGCAGGCCCAGCGACCGGCCGCCGTGCTCGCGGGGCCAGGTCGGCTGCAGCCAGCCGGCCTCGAACGAGGCCCGCTGGTAATCGCGCCGCAAACTCAAGTCCCAGCGGTATCGGCGATAGTTCGCGTAGTAGTCGTCGGGCAGAAACTCCGCCAGCCACGCGCCGAATTCCGCCACCACGGCGCTCATAGGCACCGCTCCTTCTCATCGCTGCGCTCTGCATCGTCGCCGGTGCGGCTCATGCGGCACCCCCGCAGAATCGGCGGCCGACCTCGTAATACAGCGAGCGGCTGTCACCCAGCATGGCGGCGCCCTGCCAGGCGCGCCTGACGTAGAGGTGGGCGTCGTGCTCCCAGGTCTGGCCCAGCGCGCCGTGCACCTGGACCGACGTGCGCGCGCAACTGGCCGCCGCATCGTTGGCCGCCGCCTTGGCCAGCGCCGCGGCGGTGAACACCTCCGCCGCCGGTGAGGCCGGGTCGGCGAGCCGCGCCGCCGCGGCGTAGGTCAGGCTGCGGGCGCGTTCGACGCTGACGTAGTTGTCGGCCAGCGCGTGTTTGATGCCCTGGAACGCGCCGATCGGCTGGCCGAACTGGCGCCGCGACTTCGCGTATTCGACCGATCGGTGCAGCGCGGCGCCCGCCACGCCGAGAAGGTCGGCGGCCGCGGCCACCCAGGGGGCCGTCAGTGCCGAGTCGACGTCGACCGGCGCCACCGCGACGGGCTCGGCGTCGATCTCGACGCCGGCCAGGGGCTGAGCGGGATCGGTGGATTCGGCCGCCGGCACCAGGGTGACGCCGTCGCCGCAGCGCACGACCGCGGCTACGGTGTCACCGTCGTCGGAACGGGCCAGCGTGACGACGAGCTCCGCGCGCGACAGATGGGGGACGGCGACCGCGGTGCCGCGCAGGCGGCCCTGGCGCAGTGTCATCGGCGCCCCGGGCAGTCGAGTCCCCTGGGCGTGGACGGCCAGCGTGGCCACCACACCGCCGGCGATGTCGGTCAGCACCGAGTCGAGCCCGGTGTTGCGCAGCAGACCGCCGGCCAGACCGACGCTGCCCAGCAACGGAATTGGAGCGAGCGCCGCACCGCATTCCTCGAGAACCACGGCCAGTTCGACCGGTCCGTAGTCGCCGCCCGGGGCGGCGAGCTCGGTCCAACCGAGGTCGACGACCGTCTTCCACAGGGTGCGCCAGCGCTCGGGATCGGTGATCGCTTGACGCGCGGCGTCGGGTGGACACTCCGTACGTAATATGTCGCGTACGGTGTCGCGCAGCGACAGCTGCTCAGAATTCAGCCCGACATCCATAAGACCTCTAACATAGTAAAGATAATAAACTAGCCGTGCCGTCGCAATCGCACGGATCCGACGTAGAGGTGGCGCATGGCCCAGTGGTATCTGTTCCTGCCGCAGGTGAGATTGTCGGCGGCCGACATCGCGGACCGGGCGCGTCACGCCGAGGCCAGCGGGTTCGACGGGATCGCTTTCATCGATCACCTCGAGGCGCCCGGGCTCCCCGACGAAAGCATCTGGGAGGCAATGGGCATTGCCACCTGGGTGGCGGCCAAGACCGAGCGCCTGCGGATCGGGCATCTGGTGCTGTGCGACGCGTTTCGCCATCCCGCCGTGCTTGCCAAGCAGGCGGTCACGCTGTCGGAGGCCTCGGAGGGCAGGTTCGAGTTGGGCCTCGGCGCGGGATCGTGGCCCTCGGAATTCACCAGATTCGATGTCGGGCAACAGGATCCGCGGGCCAGGGTTGAACAACTGGGCGGGCATCTCGAGCTGATCAGGCAGTACTGGGGCGATGCGCCGGGGGAGGCCGCGCAGATGCCGCGCAGGTCCCACCCAATACCCCTGGTGCTGGGCGGAACCGGGCCACGGATGATGAAACTCGTTCGCGAACATGCGGATTGGTGGAATGTGCCGGCCAACCACCTCGACAGGCTGGCCGAGCTCGCCCCCGAATCGGGATCGGCCCGGGTATCGATCCAGCAGATGGTGGGATTTGTCCGGACGGGCAGCGACCCCACCGCCGTGCGCGAAGTGAGCACCAAGCGGTTCGGCAACCTGGGGCCGGGGCTGGTCTGCGGCGACGCCGAGGAGCTGAGCGGACACTTCGCCGGCCTGGCGGCTCAAGGCGTCGAACGCTTCTATGTCTGGTTCGCCGATTTCGCCGTCCCGGACTCGCTGCACGAGTTCGGCGAATCGGTGATCAAGGCGTTTGTTGGCGGCGCCGGCGGGCCTCGGTAGGCACCACCGGCGGGCGCGCGAACGGGCCGCGCTCCACGGCGGACAGCCGGATCTCAGGTAGATCGACCGACGGGTCGACGGTGTCCAGCCAGGCAACCGCCTCGGCGACATCCGCCACCTGAATCGCATACATCTCGAAGGGAACGTCCTGCAGCATCTCGGTGGCCACCGGGCCCGGCGTGACGATGTGCACGCTGATGCCGTCGCGGTCGACTTCGAGCGCAAGGGCTCGCGCGAACGCGTTCATTCCGGCCTTCGATGCGGAGTAGGCGGTGCGGGCCGGCATCGGCTCGTGTGCCGCCGACGACGAGATGAACACCAGCCGCGAGCCCGCCGACATCTTCGGCAGGACCGCGGACGTCACCACGAAGCACGAATCCAGGTTGGCCGACATGATGGCCCGCCACTGCTCGAAGGTCTGCTTGCGTGCGTAGGTTCCCCCGAGCGCACCCGCCGCGTGCACCACGAGGTCGATCGCCTCCAATGTGCTTAGTGCAGCGGGGAATCCGATCGGATCGGACGCGTCGGCGACGAGGTGGCGTGCTCCGATCTCCTCGGCGGCGGCCCGCAGCGGGGCCTCGCGGCGCGCAGAGAGGACCACATCGTAGCCGCGCTCGACCAGCTTGCGGGCGCACCCCTTTCCGATCCCGCCGCTACCGCCGGTGACCAATGCGGTTCGCATGACCGTTCCAGGCCGCCCTTCAGGAGTGTCGAATGTCCCGCGGCCGCGACAACGCCTGCGGAGAGAGCGCGTAGATGCGTTGGTCGTGCTGACCGGACAGGACGTAGGTTTGGGTGTCGGCCAGGTGCCGGCCCGCGATGCGGCGAGCCCGGTCGACGTTGCCCTCGGCGATGGTCTCGGTGAGCTTGACGTGCGTGTTGAGCACCGCGCGGCGTTGAGTGAGCGACGGGTAGGTGCCGCGGGACGCGCTCTCGTCGGCCCACTGCCGCTCGTGGCTGCTCCACAGTGTCTCGAGGCTGCCGACGACCGCGATGATCGTGTGATTGCCGCACCCGCGAACGACGTGGTCATGGAACTCACGCCCGATCTCGGTGAAAAGCCTTCCATCGTCCAGGTTTTCGGCCATCGACTCGTTGATGCGGGTGAGTTCGGGCACCAGGGTGCTCGCCCGGTCCGGCCGGCGGGCGGCCAGGGCGGCGCAGGCCGGTTCGAGTTCCTGCAGGGCCATGCCGAGGTCGGCGAGCTCGACGGACTCGCTTTGCAACAGCAGCCCGAGCATGTACGCGGCACTGGTCTTGGCCGGGGCGTGGACGACGGCACCACCTCGGTTGCCCCGCCGCACCGACACCAGCCCCTCGGTCTCCAAAATCCGCAAGGCTTCGCGCAGCGACACCAAGCTCACGTTGAACTGCTCGACGAGCACCTCCTGGCGCGGCAAGAGATCACCATCCGCGAGTTCGCCGTCGATGATCTGACGGCGCAACTCATCGGCTACGATTTCGGCGATCCGCGGCGCCGACAACCGGCGCCGGGCGTCGGGGCCAATTCCCAAGGCGGTCATCCGATCCTCGAAACACAAGCAACTCGCTGGCTTAGCTATTTTAGCAGTAATGATATAAATAGCTTCTCTGGTCGCATGCCGATCGGAAGGGCGGGTGTAATTGAGCGAGCGGGCCGAACGCCGGCCGACACCGCTACAGGATTTGCGTGTCGTCGAGATCAGTGACCGGATAGCGGGCAGCTACTGCGGGAAACTGCTGCTCGACGCCGGCGCGCAGGTGCGTAAAATCGAACCGCCGCAAGGCGATTCGTTGCGGGGCTACTCCGCCGGCGGTTCCCCGGTTGCCCCGGGGCGCACCGCGCCGTTCTTCAGTTACCTCAACGCGGGCAAGCGCAGCATGACGTTCGCCGTGGATTCACAGCGTTACCGCGACGAACTGGCCGGTGCCGACGTCATCGTGGTGACCGCGGGCCGGGCGGGCGCCGCGGCGCTGGGCGTCGACCCAGACCAACTGCTGGAGCGCTCGCCGCGGGCGATCATCGTCACCATCTCCGACTTCGGCTGGACCGGGCCTTACGCCGACCGGGCCGCCACCGAGTTCACCTTGCAGGCCTGGGCCGGCTCGCCGGGCTTCCGCGGCGACCCCGCCGGGCCGCCGATCTCCATCGGCGGCGATCTCGGGGAGTACATGGGCGGCGTGTTCGCCGCCTTCGGCGCCCTGGCCGTGCGCCGCCGGGTCGAGCGTGGCGGGCCCGGTGAGCATCTGGACCTGTCCATGCTGGAAGCGCTGACGACGATGCAAAGCAGCGAATGGCTGCATTCTCAGCTGCTGCGCGTCCCGCCGATCCGCCGCACCACCGAGGTTCCCTCGATCGAACCGGCCAAGGACGGCTACGTCGGGATCACGATGGTCACCGGACAGCAGTGGCTCGACTTCGTCGCGATGGTGGAGTGCCCCGTGCTGGAGGAGATCGAACAGCTGCGGTTTCAGATCGGGCGGTGGCAATACCGCGACCTGATCCGCGAACAGATCCATCCGTGGCTGGCCGAACGCACCGTCGCGGAAATCGTCGAACTCGGACAGCTTTTCCGGCTGCCGATCGCGGCGCTGGGCAACGGTTCCACCATCCGGGAGCTGGAGTATGTGCGCGATCGCGAGGTCTTCGTCGCCAATCCCGCCGGGTTCCATCAGCCCCGGCCGCCCTGGCTGATGGCGGCCTGTGCGCCCACGCCGGTGGGCGATACGCCCTCTGTCGGAGAGGCCGATGGCGAGTCCCCTTGGCGGCGTTCGGGACTCGAAGCGGAGCCGGAGCCCGACGGGCTACCGCTGGCCGGTGTTCGCATCGTCGACCTGACCGCTTTCTGGGCCGGGCCCGCGGCAACCCACCTGCTGGCCGCGTTCGGCGCCGACGTCGTCAAGATCGAGTCGATCCAGCGCCCGGACGGCATCCGGTACTCGGGCGGGATGCGCACCGATGTGGACGACTGGTGGGAGTACGGCTGGGTGTTCCACGCGATGAACACCAACAAGCGTTCGGTCACACTGGATTTGGGCTCCGAACGGGGCCGCGGTCTGTTCACCGAGCTGGTCGCCGGCGCCGACGTCGTGATCGAGAACTTCTCGCCGCGGGTGATGGAGCAATTCGGGCTGACCGATGATGCGCTGCGCAAGGTCAACCCGAACCTGGTGTTCGCCCGGATGCCCGCGTTCGGCGTCGAGGGCCCCTGGCGCGAACGCGTCGGGTTCGCGCCCACCATGGAGCAGATCGCCGGCCTGGCCTGGGTGACCGGCCTGCCCGACGCACCCCCCGTGGCACCGCGCGGGGCGTGCGATCCGCTGGCCGGTGTGCACGCCGCGTTCGCCGTGCTGGCGGCGCTGAACTTCGCCGAACGCACCGGGACGGGCCAACTGGTCGAGCTGCCGATGCTGGAAACCGTGCTCAACGCCACGGCGATTCAGGCGATCGAGTCCGAAGTGTTCGGGGTGACGCTGAGTCGTCGCGGCAACCGCGGTCACGGCGCGGCGATCCAGAACATCTACCGGTGCGCCGGATCCGACGAGTGGATCGCCATCACGGTTCGCGACGACGCGCAGTGGCAGGCGCTGGTGGAGTCGATGGGCCGACCGGCGTGGTGCGATGACAAGGAGCTGTCCACCGTCGCCGGGCGGCACGGGCGAGCCGACGACATCGATGCCCGGCTGGCGGACTGGTTCGTCGGGCGGCCACGCGATTCGACGGTGGAGCTGTTGGCGGGCGCGGGAATTCCCGCCGCGCCGGTGGTGTCGCCGTCGCTCGTCACCGACAACCCACAACTGCGCGAGCGCGGCTTTTTCGAAGCGTTGCACCATGCGAGTACCGGACTCGGGCTATACCCCTGCCCGCCGTTCGCTCGCCTCGCCGGCCAGGAGCGGTGGCTGCTGCGGCCGCCGCCGAAGCTGGGCGAGCACAATGAGGAGATCCTGCGCGAACGGTGCGGGCTGACCGACGAAGAACTGACCCGCCTCAGCACCGGCGGGGTGATCGGGACCCGGCCCAAGGGCCTCTAGAGAAGTGGAGGGCGTCTGATGCGCGTGACGGTCGACGAGAACTTGTGCGAGGCCAACGGCTTCTGCGAATCGCTTGCGCCGGAAGTGTTCGAGCTGGGCGACGAAGACGTCGTGCAGATCGCGGACGGCCCGGTGCCGCCGCGCCTGGAGATCGACGTGCGGGCGGCGGTGGACCAATGTCCCAAGGCCGCGTTGCGGTTGCAGGACTGACGCCGGTCGGTCGGCGCCCCTGACTCAGCGCCGCTCGGTCAGCGATATGGCCATCTCGTCGTAGATCGACATGTTGGTGGTCAGGTTCGGATGGGCCACCTTCGCCGGACCGATCTCGATGTCGTCGCAACGCAGGAACAGCTCGTCCAGGACCGCGCGCAGTTCGGCCCGGGCCAGCATCGCGCCCAGGCAGTGGTGCGGTCCGCCGCCGCCGAACGCCACGTGCGGATTGGGCTGTCGGCCGATGTCGAAGGTGAACGGCGAGGAGAAGACCTCCTCGTCGCGGTTGGCCGACCGCAGGGTCGACACCACCCGCTCGCCCTTGGCGATGTGCTGGCCGTCCATCTCGACGTCGACCTTCGCGGTGCGCGTCCAGTACGCCACCGGCGACGCCCAGCGCAACACCTCCTCGACCGCGCCGGCCCGCAGCTCTTCCCGCTCGCGATAGCGTTCCATCTGCTCGGGGTTGGCGACGAACGCCTGCAGACCGATGGCCAGTGCGTTCTTGGTGGTGTCGCTGCCGGCGAAGGCCAGCACGAAGAAGAAGAACTCGAGCTCGTTTTCGGCCAGGCTGAACTGCTCGCCGTCGTCACCGGTGATCACCGCGGAGGCCAGCGTGCTCCAGATGTCGTCGGTGGGATTGCGCCGCTTTTCGGCGGTGAGCTCCATCGCGTATTCGAAGACCGACGCGAAGAGCTCGGTTTCGACATGTCCGCTCGGGTGCTCCTCGGGCGCAAGCGCCTTCAGGATGCGGTCGAACAGCTCGAATATCCGCGGCCGGTCGTCCTCGGGGATGCCGATGATGTCGCCGATGACCGTCATCGGTAGCGCGTCGGCGACGTCGTCGATCCAGTCCCCGCCGCCCCGGGCGAGCAGGCCGTCGATCATCCGCGCCGCACGCTCCCGGATGCCGTTCTCCAGCTTGGCGATCGCACGCGGGTTGAAGGCGTTGGAGATCAGCTTGCGGCGCTTGTTCAGGTCGGGCGGGTCCAGCGTGATGATCGTGGGGGACGCCGAGAACATGGCGACCGGTTGAATGAGCGGGCCGTCGGCCGCGGTGAACGAGTCGGTGTCGCGGTGCAGGCGGACCGCATGCCGGTGTTTGGTGGCGACCCAGAATTGGCGCTGGACGGTGTCGGCGACGCCCGGTGTCAGGTCGTGCCGAAACAGCGGCCTGGTGCGCCGCAACTCGGCGAACAGCTCGTCGGGAAAACCGTTACGCCACAAAGCGAAATCGGAAAGGTCCACCGCGGCTGCCGTCATGCGAACCCCCATTGGCTCGGGCGCCACGCGACGCCCGGTCGGCGCCGCGTTGACGTTCAATGTCTAAAATAGTAAAAATAGACCTTAGTCGTCGAAACGCGGTGAGGTAAGAGCGGCCCAGATGCGCCCGGCCGCGTGGGAAACGGAGTTCTTGTGACGAATACGATTCCAGGGTCAGACCCTTCGGAACGGGAGTTCGGGCAGGCCGGTATCGCGCTGTCGACCTACCGTTTCCCGACGGGCTGGTTCATCGTCGCCTTCGGCACCGATCTGGCTCCCGGCCAGGTCCGGCGCGCGCACTACTTCGGCGAGGAGTTGGTGCTGTTCCGCACCGAGTCGGGCCAGGTCCACGTGATGGAGGCCTACTGCCAGCATCTGGGGGCCAACCTCGGGGTCGGCGGCACCGTGGAGGGCGAGAACATCGTCTGCCCCTGGCACGGGTGGCACTGGCGCGGCGACGGAACCAACGCGCTGATTCCCTACAGCAAGATCGGGTGCAAGAACAACGTTCGCATCCGGACCTATCCGAGCATGGAGTGGTACGGCTTCATCCTGGCCTGGCACGAGCGGCACGGCCGGGCGCCGTACTGGCAGCCGCCGGTCCTGCCGGAACTGGAAACCAACGAGTACTACTCGCTGCACCCGCACACCCAGATGCTCAACCGGGTCAAGGTGCATCCGCAGATGATCATCGAAAACGCCGCCGATCCCTACCACGTCCAATACGTGCACAAGGCCGCCAATCCGGCCACCACGGCGTCGTTCGAGGTGGCCGGGTATCACCTGCACGCCACGGTCAACGCCCATTTCGGCGGGGGCCGCGCCCAGACGTGGCTGACCCCGAACGGTCCGGTGGACGCCAAGATCATCTATGACAACTATTCGCTGGGGCTCGGCGTGGTGCGCTTCCCCAGCGAGCTGGTGGCGACCGTGCAGGTCACCGGCCAGACGCCGGTCGACGAGGACTACACCGATTACTTCTACACGCAGGCGTCCGTGCGGGAACCGGGCGACAGCGGTGACGTGCCCACCGGTCGTGCCGCCCGGTTCCTCGCCCTGCAGCAAGAGGTCATCAAACAGGACTTCTTCACGTGGGAGAACATGAAATACCTGGAGAAGCCGAATCTGGCCCCCGAAGAGGCACATGACTACGCGGCCCTGCGCCGCTGGGCGCACCGCTTCTACCCGGGGGAGCAGCCCTCGCCCTCGGACTTCGGATACAGCGCCGACGGGGAGCCGGATCCGGCGGCCGCCAAAGCTTGACGAAACCCTGATGCCCGGTCCCGCCGATTTCGGTGTCGACAGTTTCACCGTGCCGGCCGTGCTGGATCGGCGTGCCGAGCAGCATCCCGATCGGGTGATGATGTCGATCGCCGATGTGGACGTGACCTTCGAACAGATGCGTCGGCGGTCGTGCGCGGCGGCAAACATGTTGACCGACTTGGGTGTCGGACGCGGTGACCGCGTCGCGTTGTTCACCGGCACGTGTCCGGAATGGGTCTACTTCTGGCTGGGCGCCGCGCGGATCGGTGCGGTGAGCGCGGCGATCAATGCCGCGAACAAGGGCGACTTCCTGTTGCACGCCCTGCGCCTGTCGCAGGCCAAGGTGATGCTGACCGATGCCGAACGCCGGCCCCGCGCCGCCGAGGTCGCCGACGCGGCGGAGAGCCTGACGAACGTTGTGGTGCAGGGTGATTCGCTGACCGCGGCATTGATTGAACGCACCGGCGATGCGCCGACCGGTGGCCCGGGCCGGGCGGACGACCTCGCCTGCCTGTTCTACACCTCGGGCACCACGGGCCCGTCCAAAGCGGTCGCCACGACATGGCACTACCTGTTTTCGGTGGCCGCCACCGTCTCATCGGCCTGGCAATTACGCGAGGGCGAGGCGCTGTGGACGGCGATGCCGTTGTTTCACCTCAGCGCGGCACCCAGCATTTTGGTGCCCCTGCTGGTCGGCTCAACGACGGTGCTGTCCGGGGCTTTTCACCCCGGCGAGGTGTGGGACGACGTACGCGCCCGCGGCGCCGTCGGATTCGCCGGTGCCGGGGCGATGGTCACGATGTTGCAGAATCTGCCCGCGGATCCGGGTGATGCACGGCTGCCGCTGCGGTTCATCTCCGCCGCGCCGATCGATGCAGGCTCCTACCGCGACATCGAAAAGCGGTACGGCTGCCGCATTGTCACGATGTACGGGCTCACAGAGGCGTTTCCCATCGCGGTCAAGACCGTCGCCGACGACGGGATTCCCGGGACCTCGGGCCGGCCGAATCCCGATTTCGAAGTGCGGATCCTCGACGAACACGGGAATCCACTGCCCCCCGACGGCGTGGGTGAAATCGCCTGTCGGCCCAGGCGCCCGCACGTGATGAGCGAGGGTTACGTCGGCTCGGATGCGCGGATAAAACCGCATCCGGAATGGTTTCGCACCGGCGATCTCGGGCGCCTCGATCGTGATCAGAATCTGACCTATGTGGACCGAATCAAGGATGCGTTGCGCCGGCGCGGTGAGAATATCTCCTCGGTCGAAGTAGAGGCCGTGGTCATGAGCCATCCCGCCGTGGCGGAGGCCGCCGCGGTCGGCGTGCCCAGCGAGTTGGGCGAGGACGATGTGCTGGTGGTTGTCACCCTGCGGCCCGGTGCCACACTGGATTTCGCGGAATTGCTCGACTTCTGCGCGGCCCGCATGCCGTACTTCTGCGTGCCGCGTTTCGTGGAGACCGTGAGCGAACTGCCGAAGAACGTGATCGGCCGGATACGCAAAGACTTATTGCGCGAACGGGGCGCCGGTACGGGAGCGTGGGATCGTGAAAGTAGTGGGTATGTCGTTCGCCGTTAGGTTCCGTTAATGTCACGTAATAGTCGACGAGTTGCCTTAATGTCCCGTCAGCCCATTGTCGGCAGTCATTTCTGAGAGAGGCTGGAAGCGATGACCATGACCTATCAGGAACAGCAAATGCTGCAAGCCGCCACCGCACGCGGCGCCATCCTGGATCTGAATGCCCGGCACAATCGGGCCTACTCCGACGGCGATCGCGACCGCTGGATCTCCACCTTCCGCCATGCCGGAGCCAGCTATACCCGCGACGGTGAGGTGTTCAGCGACCTGCGTTCGGCCTTCGACGGTGGCGACGACCAACGACTTGTCACGGTCGATCACGAGATCCGCGTCGACGGGGTCACCGCGACTCAGCATTGCGTCGCCGTGCTTTACGCCGCGATGTATGGCGACACCACGCTGCGGGCCACCGGGACCTTCCGCGACACCTTGATCTATGAGCGGGGTGGCTGGTACTTCACTTCGCGTACCTTGCAGTGGGATTCGGTCCCGAGTCGCCACCCCCTCGTGATGTAAGCGGCACCGATACGTGGAACAGGACTTCAGTCAGCGGCTGACCTACGGCACGTACGACGACGCGCTGCGGATGGTGGGCGCGCGGAGCGAGCCGCGCATCGCCGGAACCGCGGTCAGCGCCGCACGCATCCAATTGTTCGCGGCGATGGTGCGCGACGGCAACCGCTCGTACTGGGATCCCGAGTTCGCCCGGCGGCAGTGGGGAGGATTGCTCGCACCGCCCGCGCTGTTGATGGGCTGGCTGATCGCACCGCCGTGGCAGCCCGGCGGTCGGAGCACTGTCTCGTTGATCGCCCTGCGGGTGCCGCTGCCCGGTACCACATTCATCAACGCGGCCAACGAGGTTGAGTTTCCGCAGCCCATCGTTGAAGGCGACGTGTTGACCGCAGTCGACGAGCTGGTATCGGTGTCACCAGAAAAGCGGACGCGGCTGGGCGTCGGCCATTTCGTCGAGACGCTGGAGACCTATCGTCGCCAGGACGGAACCGTGGTCGCCACCAACCGCAACACCTTGTTCCGCTTCACCCCCGGCGCGGCGTCGTGACCGGCGACGGCCTGGACTGGGCGACGATCACCGTCCCCGTCGACCTGCCGGAAGTGATCGACCACATCAGCTATCAGCGGGTGGTAGAGAACGCCGGAGCGACGTGGGACTATTTCCCCGGCCATTTCGACCCGAATTACGCTCAGGCGCAGGGTAATCCGACAATCTACGTCAACACCATGCACCTGGCGGGGTTCGCCGACCGCGTGGCGACCGACTGGGCGGGTCCGCGCTCCCGGGTGGTGCGCCGGTCCATGCGGCTGGTCGGGTCGGTGTATGCCGGCGACACGATGATCGGTCGGGGGCGGGCCGTGGCGAAGCGCCGGGACACCTCGGAGGACCCGCCGCGCTGTCTGGTCGACATCGAGATCCAGGTGACCAATCAGCACGGCGCGCTGTGCTGTCCGGTCGAGTTGACGCTGCAGCTACCAGAGTGCTCGGGCGATGGATGGACGTAGGCGAACGGCACTTAACGGCCTGCCGGCGGTTCGGCGAGGCGGTTGCCTCGGCGAACGGCAAATGGGACCGTCCGTCCCCGTGCGATGCGTGGGACGCCCGCGGGGTGCTCGAACACGTGATCGGTTTTCACGACGTACTTCTGTTGCGTCCCTTGGGGTTGAAACCCGCGCGGCCAAGTGGCGACCCGCAGGCCCGATGGCAAGTGACCTATGACGCGCTGGCGACGGCGTTTGATTCGGGTCGACCGAAACAACTCGACGAATACCGGCTGGTGCCGAATCTGACCCGTGACGTGTTGGTGCACACCTGGGACCTTGCCCGCGCGGTGGGCGCCGACGATCGGCTGGATCTCGAGTGGTGTGAGCTGTTTTGCGCCGGCCTGCCGGAGGATCCGCGGGTGTTGGTGGCCACCGGAATGTTCGGTGCGCCGATCCTGGTCGGCGACGAGACGGATGCGCAGGCAAGGCTTTTGGCACGGCTTGGCCGCGACCCGCGGTGGCGGCCGGGGGTCTCATAGGGGCGCCTGCGCACACCACATTGGGGTCGGGAATCGGGCGGGCCGCATTTGTCGTACCCGGCTGCGATGACTGCGTCATGTCTCCGACCGCGACTGCAGCCAGCGTCGAAGCGTCCCCGAAGGAACGTCTCGAGGTGCTCTTCGAGGAGTTGGCGGAGTTGAGCGGTCAGCGCAATGCGATTGATGGGCGCATCGTGGAGATCGTGGCCGAGATCGAGCGCGACGAGTTGTGCGGGATGACCGGGGCGCGGTCGGTGTCGGCGTTGGTGGCCTGGAAGACGGGCTGCTCGCCGGCGCACGCGCACACGATCACCACCATCGCGAGCCGGCTACAGGAGTTCCCGCGCTGCGCTCAAGGCCTGCGGGAGGGCCGGCTGTCGGTCGATCAGGTCGGGGTGATCGCCGCGCGCGCCGGCGCGGGATCTGATGCCCATTACGAGCAGCTGGCCAACGTGGCCACGGTGACTCAGCTGCGCACCGCGATCAAGCTCGAACCCCGACCCGACCCCCCACCCGGGCCCGAGCCCCAGGGTTCGTTCACCGCGACCGCCACCGAGGCGGGCAGCTGTTATCGGATCACCCTGAGCCAGCTAGATGCCGCGAAGTTCGACGCCGCGGTGGCCTCGCACCGCGAGGCGCTGATCGCCGAATGGCAACGCGACCACGGCGCGGGGACCTTGGATCAGCGGCCCCCGATGCCTAACACCGTGGAGGCGTTTATGCGCCTGGTCGAGGCCGGCTGGGATGTTGAGGCGGCCCGGCGCCCGCACGGGCAGCACACCACCGTGGTGGTGCACCTCGATGTCGACAAGCCCGCCGCGGCACTGCATCTGGGTCCGCTACTCACCGACGCCGAACGCCGCTACCTGACCTGTGACGCCACGGGCGAAATCTGGTTCGAACGTCACGGCGAGGTCATCGGCGCCGGGCGGGCGACCCGGCTGATCAACCGGCGGTTGCGCCGCGCGCTGGAGCATCGCGACCGCAGCTGCGTGGTTCCCGGTTGTGGTGTGACCCGTGGGCTGCACGCCCATCACATCCGGCATTGGGAAGACGGTGGGCCCACCGAGTTGGCCAACCTGGTGCTGCTGTGCCCGTACCATCACCGGCTGCACCATCGCGGGAGCCTCGAGATCACCGGACCCGCACACGCACTGGTCGTCCGCGACGACGCCGGGCGCGTGCTGAGCCCGGGATCGCTGGCCCGCCCACCCACCACACCCCCACCCACCGTCGCGCCCTGTCCGGGACCAACCGGCGAGCGCGCCCAGTGGTGGTGGTACACCCCCTTCCAACCCCAACCACCACCAACCAACTAACTTGATGCGGCACCGGCCACGACGGCAAGGCATCGAAGTCGAAACACGTTGCGGCACACACTGATTACCGCGTAGTTGACGGCGGTCCCGACAACCGCAAACCCTAGAGCGGCGGCAGCTGCCCCTTGCAGATCAGCGTCTGCAGCTCGACGTACTCGTGCAAGCCCTCGGGCCCGAACTCGCGCCCGATGCCGGACTGCTTGAAGCCGCCGAAGGGTGCACCGATGTCCAAGGTGTACATGTTGATGCCGTAGGTGCCGGTGCGGACAGCGGCCGCGACCTCGAGGCCGTGTTCGATGTCGGCGGTCCACACCGAACCGGCCAAGCCGTAATCGGTTTCGTTGGCGATGCGGATCGCGTCGTCCTCGTCGCGGTAACGCAGCACGGTCAGCACCGGACCGAAAATCTCTTCCCGGGCGATGCGCATGTCGTTGGTGGCGTCGGCGAACAACGTCGGCTGCACATACCAGCCGCGCTCGGACGGGCTCTGTTCGCCACCGAGCACGACGCGAGCGCCTTCGCTGCGGCCCGACTTGATGTAGTCCTGGACGCGGCGCTGTTGTCGTTGGGCCACAAGCGGTCCGATGTCCGTCGACTCGTCGGTCGGGTCACCGACATTCAGCGCCGACATCATGCCGGCCAGCGCGTCGACGACCTCGTCATGTTTACGGTCGCTGACCAGGATCCGAGTCTGCGCCACGCAGGCCTGACCGTTGTTCATCAGTCCCGCGGACTTCAGGCCGGCCACCGTCTTGCCGATGTCGGCGTCGTCGAGAATGATGGCCGCGGACTTGCCGCCCAGCTCCAAGCTCACCCGCTTCAGCTGCTCGCCGCACAGCGCGGCGATCCGGCGCCCGACGGCACTGGAACCGGTGAACGCGATCTTGTCCACCCCGGGATGACGCACCAGCGCCTCACCGATCTCCGGGCCGCCGGGCAGCACCGACACAACACCGTCGGGCAACCCGATCTGCTCGATCATCTCGGCCAACCACAAGGCGTCCAACGGGGTTTCGGGCGCCGGCTTGATGATGACGGTGCAACCCGCGATCAGCGCCGGGATCAGCTTGGGCATGATCAGGAACTGCGGCACGTTCCACGGCACGATCGCCCCGACCACCCCGACCGGAGCCCTGCGCAGGTGTACTTCGCCGAGCACGCCCTGGCGGCGTTCCTCCCACGGGAACTCGCGGGCGGCGGCCAGCGCAAGGTGCATCAGCGCCGCCGCGGCCGCCCCCTGGCCCATTCGGCTGAAGCTGCGCGGCGACCCCATCTCGTCGGTGATGAGGTCGGCCATCTCGTCGGCGTGGCCGGCGTAGATTCCGGCGAGCTGTTCGACCTTGGCCATCCGCTCGGCATGGCTCATCCGCGGCCACGGACCGTGATCGAACGCCTGGCGGGCGGCCGCGACGGCGGCGTCGACGTCCTCGGGGCCGGCGACCTGGACATGCCCGACCGGCTCCTCGGAGTGTGGCGAGATCACCGCGAGCTGCTGGGGATTGACGGGCTTGCGCCATTGGCCCCCTATGAACACCTCGTTATAGGAGCGATGGTCGGAAGTCTTTGTCATCGGGGCACTTCCTCAGGGGATCGGTCCGCGACCGCAATTTCGCTATTCACGCTAACATAGCGAAAAAAGCAGCGAGGCCCGATATGACCAGCGATTGGCGCAGTTACCCGTTTCAGTTGGTGCCCGGCGACGACCAGTTGGAGTTTCCCGCCGCCGAAGGCGAACATGCCGACCAGGAGTCGGACACCTGGTTCATCGCCGGCCAGCTCGACGCCGCCGAGACCGATCGATCGTTTGCCTTCCTGACCATCTTCAACAAGAACCGGCCCGGGGGGACGGTGGTCGCCGACTTCTACACGATGGCGCTGTTCGACCTCGACACCGGCGACTACGGCACCTTCACCGATTACGACATGCCGCCGGCCAACATGGAGCCGGGCGCCCAGCCGAAGATGACGATGGCGTCGGGCCATCTCGACATCACCTATCACAGCAGCGCGGGAACCGCGTCGTGGACGACCGGTCGCAGCGGCGACGGCGAACTGCTGCCCTACACCTACCGGGTCAGCCTGGTCGGAACGGATCAGTGCGGTCGCCCCATGCGACTCGATCTGGCCGTAACACCCACGCGCGCACCGACACCGGTGGGTGCATCGACGTACAACGGAAAGATCGTCTGCTTCGGTCAAAGCGACACCTATTCCTATTTCCAGACCGGAATGGCGATGACCGGCACCTTGCGGTGGGGGGACACGGTCCAGCAGGTATCCGGCGCCAGCGGGCACGTCGATCGGCAGTGGTTTCCCAAGTACGCCGGCGGAGGCGGATCCGGGGGAGACCCGCGGGCCAGGTCCCACGAATGGCGCACGATCAACTTCGACAACGGCGTCGACCTGAGCATCTGGCGCCAGTTCGACCGCGTCAACGCCAATGCGCCGCAGCCGTTTACCGGCATCACCACAAGTCACCCCGACCCCGCGATCGCACCGCAATGCGCCGAAGACATCGAGGTCACGGTCAGCAGCTACGTGCGATGGCCGGAGGCCGTGCGGCCCCTGGTGCGACCGCTCGCGCCGGCGCGGTACATGCCCGACCGGCACCGGATCACCTGTCCCACACTGAAACTGGACCTCGTGGGGGAGCCGCTGGTGCCCGCCCCCGCGCACGGGCTGCCGATCGAGTACATGGAGGGCCCCTACCGTTACCGCGGAACCATGTGGGGAGAACCGGTGACGGGCTTCGCTTTCAACGAGCGCTCCCTCGCGCTCTACCGGGACTGGGAACTCGTCGAGGTGCTGTCCACCACCGTCGCGAACCTGGCGCCGCCGGAACCCGGACTGCAGGCGATGGTGGATCAGGTGGTGCCGTTGGTGGCCGCCGGGCGGCGCAAGGACGCCGTCGAGCTGCTGTTCAGCTCGGCGCCCGTCGAAAACGGTGCGCTGGCAAAGCTTCTCGATGATCTGATCGCGGTGCTGTCAGCCGACGGCGGCTGAGTGCGAGAGCGCCTGGGCCCACGTGATGTGGCGATGCTGCAAGCCCGGCTCGTTGCGGCCGAACACCAGGTGATCGCGCACGCCGGACTCCAGATTGGCTTGCAGCCCCTCGACCAGCCGGTAGTCCTCGTCGCGCACGGTGGCGTGCGCGTACTCGAAGACGGCCTGCGCGCCGGCGGCCACCGCTTCGTCGGACAGGTTCTGCGGAGTTGCGTTCTGGTGGACGGTGATTGACCTGCCCGGCCGGTCGCCGGGGTAGACACGGAACAGCTCGCCGTTGGCGATGGTCACCGACAGCACGATGTTGGGGAACAGCGCATAGATCACCACCATGTTGTGGAACGGATTCCACTGATCCTCGGGCACGTTGTCGAGCTCGAGGATCGTGTTGAGCGGGAAGATCAGCCGGTGGTGCGGCCCGTAGGAGTCGAACACCGTGCAGTTGCTGCGCGCGATGGTGGCAAAGGTCTGCTGATGGACGGTGGCGAAGTGGTAGTTCTCGGCAAAGGTGTCGATCGCCAGTTTCCAGTTGATCGGGGAGTCCAGCACCTTCTCGCCCAGCGGTGACCACCGCCCGATGCCCCACGAGTCCAACTCCTCGGCGAGCGGGCCCAGGTGTGTGGCCACATCCAATGTCGCCCCGGGATCCAGTGCCACCCAAAGGAATCCAGCGAACTCCGTGGCTGGGAGTTCGGTCAGGCCATCGGACTTGATGGTCACTTCCGGGAACCCCTCGCGTCCCGGAAGTGCCACCAAGCGCCCGGTGTTGTCGTACGTCCAGGCGTGGTACGGGCAGGTGAACCGCTTGGCGGTGCCGCATCCGGTCACCACCTGCGACTGGCGGTGCAGGCACACGTTGTCGAACGCCCGGACCGATCCATCGGACGTTCTGGTCAGCAGGATGGACCGCCCCATCACCGTCTTGGTGCAATACGCGCCGGGAGCGGGAAGTTCCGAGACGTAGCCGACCAGTTGAGGACTGGCGAGCAGCATGGCCCGGTCCAGGTCGTGTCGCTCGATGCCCGTGTAGTCCCGCGCGTCGACGGTGTGCTGCTCGGGAGCGAGGTCGGTCGTCTTGTCCCGCGCCAACTTCAACGCGCGCCGGGTCAGGTCGATCAGCTGACCGTGTTCCATCCGCCCAGTACAGACCTTGTCACAGTTGTAAGGTCAAGGGGTGGCTGAGCAGTTGCTGATCGGCGACGTCACGGCCTTGACCGGCATCGCTTCCGGCCGTATTCGCCATTACGAGAAAATCGGTCTGCTGCGCGCGCAACATCTGTCCAACGGGTACCGCGTCTTCGGCGTCGAGCAGGTTCTCGACTTGTTGCGCATCGACCTGATGCGAAGCCTCGGCGTCGGTATCAACGACATTCAGCGGCTGATGCAGGGTGGACACAGCACGCTGGCCGGCCTGCTCGACCAGCACCGCACGCTGCTGATCCAGGAACGTGATCGGCTCGACCAACTGATTCGGGCCATCGACCAATCCTGCGCCGCCACCGAATGTTCCGGCACGGACCTCAACGAACACATCCTGCACCGGTTGGCCACGACGCACCGCGACAGCATCGGCGTGATCGGCCGGCTGAGCGCCCCGCTGTCGGCGCCGGTCGCCGCCATGTACGCGGGCCTGTTCGAGGAGTGGGAGTTACCGGTTCCCGCCTTGTTCGGGCAAATGGTGCTGCCGAGCGCGGCGAGCACCTTGTTGTCGCGGCTGGCCGAGACGCCGGGCCATGAGGTGCTGTTCGCCCGGTTGCGCAGCCTGGCGGCGGACGTGATCGCGCTCGGCGAAGACGATTCGGCGGCGGCCGAGCTTGCGCGCCGTTGGATCGACCAGCAGCTGGCCGACCCGCTGCCCGATGACGTCGTCGCTGTGCTGCGGGAAGTGCGACCGCTGCTGGAGCACGACCCGGTGATCGTGCAGGGCTTTCGCGCCTGGGCGGCCTCGATCAGCCCGGCGGCCGCGCACTTCCTCGAGGAGATCGCCCAGCAGGCCGCTCGTCGCGGATTGGAGGCCGTGAGCGTCATCGTGCTCCCCGAGCACGTTCAAACGAACCAGGCGGCGTTGTGATACAGATGTGACCCGTGTGATCAACGTGTCATATGGTGCTCCTGTCGTACCCTGTGGTTTGTGTCCTCCGTTTCGCGACGCGACCTGCTCAAACTCGCGGCCGCCGCCCCGGCCCTGCTGGGCCTCGGCGCCGCGGGAGCGTCCCTGGGCGCCGCACCGGCGTCGGGCTCGCTCGGCACCCTGCTGGATTACGCGGCCGGGGTCATTCCGGCCAGCCAGATCAGGGCCGCGGGGGCGGTGGGGTCGATCCGGTACGTCTCGGATCGTCGCCCCGGCGGCAACTGGATGCTCGGCAAGCCGATCCAGGTCGCCGAAGCGCGCGACCTCAATAGCAACGGGCTCAAGATCGTGTCGTGCTATCAGTACGGCAAGGGCAGCACCGCGGACTGGCTGGGCGGCGCCAACGCCGGCCTGCAGCACGCGCAGCGCGGGATGCAGCTGCACGCCGCGGCCGGCGGGCCCGCCAGCGCACCCATTTACGCCTCGATCGACGACGACCCCTCCTACGAGCAGTACAAGAGCCAGGTGGCGCCGTATCTGCGGTCGTGGGAGTCGGTGATCGGTCATCAGCGCACAGGCGTGTACGCCAATTCGAAAACCATCGACTGGGCGCTGCACGATGGATTGGGCTCTTACTTCTGGCAGCACAACTGGGGCTCGCCCAAGGGATACGCCCACCCGGCGGCCAATC
Source organism: Mycobacterium sp. NGS33 (assembly GCF_059812885.1). NCBI lineage: Bacteria > Bacillati > Actinomycetota > Actinomycetes > Mycobacteriales > Mycobacteriaceae > Mycobacterium > Mycobacterium sp. NGS33. The sequence goes on from NZ_JCALDN010000002.1 coordinate 641,025, forward strand.
TGCACCAGGTTGAAATCGACAAACGCAGCGTCGGCGGGGTCGGCGTGGACATCAACGAGATCCTCAAGCCCGAATTCGGGCAGTGGGCCTAGGCCCCGCTCCCGTCGTCTAGACCGGCCGGGGCGCCGGACTCTTAAAATTTCCAGCAAACACTCGTTCGCTCATTTTCCGGAGGGGTGCGAGCGGGCATTCGTCGCCCGTCGCCGCCGAAGGCCCCATGACGGCGCTCCGCGACCCAAAAATTTTATATAACGATTCGATAACAAGACTGCCTTGATCTGCGCAGTTATAGCTACTCGACCGTAACCACCTGCATGCAGCGGGTTTGTTAACCGGGTCCGTGCCGCCGCTGAAACCGCGTGTTACCCAGGACACGGTTACCCATGCGTAGAACTCACCAGTAACCGATCAGCACGCGAAACAAGCGCCGATCCTTATGACACTCTTAGTACAGCCGATGGAGTCCGTCGCGCCGCTTCGCACCACTGAGGCGGTCCGCCGACAACGCACCGGCCGGCCGTTTTTCCGGCTGTGATTCGACGCCGAACCACGCCGCATCGACAGAGCCCCGCCAGGCGGTGGTGACCGCCAGACGACGAGACCTAAAGACGCATACAGGGGAGACAGACAAGGTGACGATCCACGAGCACGACCGGGTGTCCGCCGACCGCGACGGCCAGGGCAAGGTCCCACAAGCCGGGGACACCCACGCCCTTGTCGACCGCCTGACGGCCGGCGAGCCCTACGCCGTGGCTTTCGGTGGCCAGGGCAGCGCTTGGCTGGAGACGCTCGAAGAGTTGGTGTCGGCGGCCGGCATCGAGTCCGACCTGGCAACGCTGGTCGGTGAGGTGAGCCTGCTCCTCGAGCCGGTGGCCAAAGAGCTCGTCGTGGTCCGTCCGATCGGTTTCGAGCCGCTGACCTGGGTGCGGGCGCTGGCGGCCGAAGACCCCGTCCCCTCGGACAAGCACCTGACGTCCGCCGCGGTGTCGATACCCGGCGTGCTGCTCACCCAGATCGCGGCCGTGCGTGCGCTGGCGCGGCAGGGCATGGACCTCAAGGCGACGCCTCCGGTGGCCGTGGCCGGACATTCCCAGGGAGTTCTCGCCGTCGAGGCGCTGAAGGCCGGGGGTGCCCGCGACGTGGAGCTGCTGGCGTTGGCCCAGCTGATCGGCGCGGCCGGGACGCTGGTGGCCCGTCGGCGCGGAATCTCGGTCCTCGGCGATCGCCCCCCCATGGTGTCGGTCACCAACGCCGATCCCGACCGCATCGGCCGGCTGCTCGACGAGTTCGCGCAGGACGTGCGCACCGTCCTGCCGCCCGTCTTGTCCATCCGCAACGGCCGCCGTTCGGTCGTCATCACCGGCACCCCGGAACAGCTGTCCCGCTTCGAGCTGTACTGCCAGCAGATCTCGGAGAAGGAAGAGGCCGACCGAAAGAACAAGCTGCGCGGCGGCGACGTCTTTTCGCCGGTCTTCGATCCGGTGCAGGTCGAGGTGGGCTTCCACACGCCCCGGCTGGCCGACGGCATCGACATCGTCGGCGGCTGGGCCGAGAAGGTCGGCCTGGACGTCGAGCTGGCCCGGCAACTCACCGAGTCGATCCTGGTGCGTCCGGTCGACTGGGTCGAGGAGATCACCCGGGTCAACGACGCCGGCGCTCGCTGGATCCTCGACCTGGGGCCCGGCGACATCCTGACCCGCCTGACCGCGCCCGTGATTCGCGGCCTCGGGGTGGGCATCGTGCCGGCCGCGACCCGCGGCGGTCAGCGCAACCTGTTCACCGTCGGCGCCGTCCCCGAGGTGGCGCGGGCCTGGTCAAGCTACGCCCCGACGCTGGTCCGCCTGCCCGACGGCCGGGTCAAGCTCTCGACGAAATTCACCCGGCTGACCGGCCGCTCGCCGATCCTGCTGGCCGGCATGACCCCGACGACCGTGGACGCCAAGATCGTGGCCGCCGCGGCCAACGCCGGGCACTGGGCCGAGCTGGCCGGCGGCGGGCAGGTCACCGAGGAGATCTTCGCCGACCGCGTCGCGGAGCTCGCTGAGCTCCTGGAGCCGGGCCGCACCTACCAGTTCAACGCGCTGTTCCTGGACCCGTACCTGTGGAAGCTGCAGGTCGGCGGCAAGCGGCTGGTGCAAAAGGCGCGGCAGTCCGGGGCGGCCATCGACGGCCTGGTGATCAGCGCCGGCATCCCGGATCTGGAGGAGGCCGTCGAGCTGATCGAGGAGCTCGGCGAAGTCGGCATCAGTCACGTCGTCTTCAAGCCCGGCACCGTCGAGCAGATCCGCTCGGTGATCCGCATCGCCACCGAGGTGTCCACCAAGCCGGTGATCGCCCACATCGAGGGCGGCCGCGCCGGTGGCCACCACTCCTGGGAAGACCTCGACGACCTGCTGCTGGCGACCTACTCGGAACTGCGGTCGCGCTCCAACATCACCGTCTGCGTCGGCGGCGGCATCGGCACGCCCGAACGGGCGGCTGAATACCTGTCCGGCCGCTGGGCGCAGGCATACGGCTTCCCCCTGATGCCCATCGACGGCATCCTGGTCGGCACCGCGGCGATGGCCGCCAAGGAGGCGACCACGTCGCCGTCGGTGAAGCGGATGCTGGTCGAAACCCAGGGCACCGACCAGTGGATCGGCGCCGGAAAAGCCTCGGGCGGAATGGCATCGAGCCGCAGCCAGCTCGGCGCGGACATCCATGAGATCGACAACAGCGCCTCGCGGTGCGGCCGGCTGCTCGACGAGGTCGCCGGTGACGCGGACGCCGTCGCACAGCGTCGCGACGAGATCATCGCGGCGATGGCCAACACCGCCAAGCCGTACTTCGGCGATGTCGGTGACATGACCTACCTGCGGTGGCTGCAGCGCTACGTCGAGCTGGCCATCGGCGACGGCGACTCCACCGCCGACACCGCTTCACCGGGCAGCCCCTGGCTGGCCGACACCTGGCGCGACCGCTTCCAGCAGATGCTGCAGCGGGCCGAAGCCCGGTTGCACGCACAGGATTTCGGTCCTATCGAGACGATGTACAACGACGAAGCGCTGCTGGAGAACCCCGAGGCGGCGATCGATCTGCTGCTCGACCGTTATCCCGAGGCCGAGTCGGTGCAGCTGCACCCGGCCGACGTCCCGTTCTTCGTCACGCTGTGCAAGACGCCGGGCAAGCCGGTCAACTTCGTGCCGGTGATCGACAAGGACGTGCGCCGCTGGTGGCGCAGCGACTCGCTGTGGCAGGCGCACGACGCCCGCTACGACGCCGATCAGGTGTGCATCATCCCGGGCACCGCGGCCGTCGCCGGCATCACCCGGATGGACGAGCCCGTCGGTGAACTGCTGGACCGCTTCGAGCAGGCGGCCGTCGACGAGGCGCTCGCCGCCGGACTCGAGCCGGTGGTCGTCACGTCGCGCCGGACCGGCCGCGCCGATGTGACGGGACCGCTGGCCGTGGTGCTGGACGCCCCGGACGTGCAGTGGGCGGGTCGCACCGCGATCAACCCGGTCCATCGGATCGCCGATCCGGCCGAGTGGCTTGTGCATGACGGGCCCGAGAGCCGCCGCGCCACCCATTCGTCCACCGGGGCCCGGCTGCAGGTCGAAGGCGACCGCGTCGTCCTCAGCGTGCCGTTGTCGGGCACGTGGATCGACATTCCATTCGCGTTGCCGCCCAACACCGTTGACGGTGCTACCCCGGTGGTCTCCACCGGGGACGCCGCCACCGCCATGCGGGCAGTGCTGGCCATCGCGGCCGGCGTCGACGGGCCGGACTTCTTGCCCGCGGTCACCGACGGCACGGCCACAGCCACGGTGGACTGGGACCCCGAGCGGGTCGCCGACCACACCGGCGTCACGGCCACCTTCGGAGAACCGTTGGCGCCCAGCCTCACCACCGTGCCCGACGCCCTCGTCGGGCCGTGCTGGCCTGCCGTCTTCTCGGCGATCGGCTCGGCCGTCACCGACGCCGGCGTCCCGGTGGTCGAGGGCCTGCTGAGCCTGGTGCATCTGGATCACGCCGCCCACATGGTCGGCGCGCTGCCGAAGGTCCAGTCGCAATTGACAATCGCTGCAACGGCTTCGGCGGCCATCGACACGGACATGGGGCGCGTCGTTCCCGTCTCGGTGACCATCACCGATACCGAAGGTCAGGTGATCGCCTCCCTCGCCGAGCGGTTTGCCATCCTGGGTCGCACCGGTGGCGCCGAACTGACCGAGCCGACGCGCGCGGGTGGTGCCGTCTCGCAGAACGCGACCGACACCCCGCGTCGGCGCCGCCGCGACGTCACCATCACCGCCCCGGTCGACATGCGTCCGTTCGCCGTCGTCTCCGGTGACCACAACCCCATCCACACCGACCGGGCCGCCGCGCTGCTGGCCGGCCTGGAATCGCCCATCGTGCACGGCATGTGGCTGTCGGCCGCCGCCCAGCACGCGGTGACCGCCACCGATGGTCAGGCCCGCCCGCCGGCGCGGCTGATCGGCTGGACCGCCCGCTTCCTGGGCATGGTGCGGCCCGGTGACGAGGTCGCGTTCCGCGTCGACCGTGTCGGAATCGACCAGGGCGCAGAGGTTTTGGAGGTCACCGCCAAGGTCGGATCCGACCTGGTGATGTCGGCGACGGCACGCCTGGCGGCCCCGCACACCGTCTATGCGTTCCCCGGTCAGGGAATTCAGCACAAGGGCATGGGCATGGATGTGCGCGCCCGGTCCAAGGCCGCCCGCAAGGTGTGGGACAAGGCCGACAAGTTCACCCGCGACACCCTGGGCTTCTCGGTCCTGCACGTGGTGCGCGACAACCCGACCAGCATCATCGCCAGCGGTGTGCACTACAACCACCCCGAGGGCGTGCTGTACCTGACGCAGTTCACCCAGGTCGCGATGGCCACGGTGGCGGCCGCGCAGGTCGCCGAGATGCGCGAGCAAGGTGCCTTCGTGGAGGGTGCGATCGCCTGCGGCCACTCCGTCGGCGAGTACACCGCGCTGGCCTGTGTCACCGGCATCTACGAGCTGGAAGCCTTGCTGGAGACGGTGTTTCACCGCGGCTCGAAGATGCACGACATCGTGCCGCGCGATGAGCTGGGCCGGTCCAACTACCGGCTGGCGGCGATTCGGCCGTCGCAGATCGACCTGCCCGACGACGAGGTCCCCGGGTTTGTCGCGGGGATCGCAGAGAGCACCGGCGAGTTCCTGGAGATCGTCAACTTCAACCTGCGCGGTTCCCAGTACGCGATCGCCGGCACGGTGCGCGGCCTGGAAGCGCTCGAGGAAGAGGTGGAGCGGCGTCGCGAAATCACCGGCGGCAAGCGCTCGTTCATCTTGGTGCCCGGTATCGACGTGCCCTTCCACTCGCGCGTGCTGCGGGTCGGTGTGGCGGAGTTCCGGCGGTCGCTGGACCGAGTGATGCCGCGCGACAAGGATCCCGACGTCATCATCGGCCGCTACATCCCCAACCTGGTGCCCCGTCCGTTCACCCTGGACCGCGACTTCATTCAGGAGATCCGCGACCTGGTGCCCGCCGAGCCGCTGGATGCGATCCTCGCCGACTACGACACCTGGCTTGCCGAACGGCGCATCGAGATGGCACGCATCGTCCTGATCGAGCTGCTGGCATGGCAGTTCGCCAGCCCGGTGCGCTGGATCGAAACCCAGGACCTGCTGTTCACCGAGGAGGCCGCCGGCGGCCTCGGCGTGGAGCGGTTCGTCGAGATCGGTGTGAAGTCCGCACCGACCGTCGCGGGCCTGGCCACCAACACCCTCAAGCTGCCCGAATATGCCCACAGCACAGTCGAAGTGCTCAACGCCGAGCGCGACGCGGCGGTGTTGTTCGCCACCGACACCGACCCCGAGCCGGAGCCCGAAGACGAGCCGGCGGCGCCCGCCGAGAGCGCGTCGGCGCCGGAGGCGTCCGCGGCGGCCCCGGCGGTCCCCGCCGCGCCGACGGCGCCGTCGGGTGCGGCACGACCGGACGACCTCGTGTTCGACGCCGCCGACGCCACGCTGGCGCTGATCGCGCTGTCGGCCAAGATGCGCATCGATCAGATCGAGGAGCTGGACTCCATCGAATCCATCACCGACGGCGCGTCGTCGCGACGCAACCAGCTGCTGGTGGACCTGGGCTCGGAGCTGAACCTGGGCGCCATCGACGGCGCCGCCGAAGCCGACCTGGCCGGGCTGCGCGCGCAGGTAACCAAGCTGGCACGCACCTACAAGCCTTACGGCCCAGTGCTTTCCGACGCCATTAACGATCAGCTCCGCACGGTGTTGGGGCCCTCCGGCAAGCGGCCGGCCGCCATCGCCGAGCGGGTCAAGAAGACCTGGGAGCTCGGCGAGGGCTGGGCCAAGCACGTCACGGTGGAGGTCGCGCTGGGAACCCGTGAGGGCACCAGTGTGCGGGGTGGCGCCATGGGCCACCTGCACGAGGGCGCGCTGGCCGACGCCGCCTCCGTCGACAAAGCGATTGACGCCGCGGTGGCTTCCGTGGCGGCGCGTCGTGGGATCGCGGTGGCGCTGCCGTCTTCGGGCGGTGGCGGCGGCGGTGCGGCCATCGACGCCGCCGCGCTGGGCGAATTCACCGAGCAGATCACCGGCCGCGACGGCGTGCTGGCCTCGGCGGCGCGCCTGGTGCTCAACCAGCTGGGCCTCGACGACCCGGTCAGCGCCTCGCCGGCGGCCACCGACGCCGAGCTCATCGACCTGGTGACCGCCGAACTCGGCGCCGACTGGCCGCGGCTGGTGGCACCGGTGTTCGAGCCGAAGAAGGCCGTGCTGTTCGACGACCGGTGGGCCAGCGCGCGCGAAGACCTGGTCAAGCTGTGGCTGGCCGACGAGGGCGACATCGATGCCCGGTGGGTGGAGCTGTCCGAAAGGTTCGAGGGCGCAGGCCATGTGGTGGCCACCCAGGCCACCTGGTGGCAGGGCAAGGCCCTGTCCGCGGGCCGCCAGATCCACGCGTCGTTGTACGGCCGCATCGCGGCCGGCGCCGAGAACCCGGACCCGGGCCCGTACAGCAGCGAGGTCGCCGTCGTGACGGGCGCCTCCAAGGGCTCGATCGCCGCGTCGGTCGTCGGGCGGCTGCTCGACGGCGGGGCCACCGTCATCGCCACGACGTCCAAGCTCGACGACGAGCGGCTGGCGTTCTACCGCGGGCTCTACCGCGACCACGCCCGGTACGGTGCGGCGCTGTGGGTGGTGGCCGCCAACATGGCGTCCTACTCCGACATCGATGCGCTGGTCGAATGGGTGGGCACCGAGCAGACCGAAAGCCTTGGGCCGCAATCGATTCACATCAAGGATGCGCAGACCCCGACGCTGCTGTTCCCGTTTGCCGCACCGCGGGTCGCCGGTGACCTCTCCGAGGCCGGCTCGCGCTCCGAGATGGAGATGAAGGTGCTGCTGTGGGCGGTCCAGCGGCTCATCGGTGGCCTGTCGAAGATCGGCGCCGAGCGCGACATCGCGTCCCGGCTGCACGTGGTGCTGCCGGGTTCACCGAACCGCGGAATGTTCGGCGGTGACGGCGCCTACGGTGAGGCCAAGTCGGCGCTGGACGCCTTGGTGAGCCGCTGGCACGCCGAGTCGTCCTGGGCGGCCCGGGTCAGCCTGGCGCACGCGCTGATCGGTTGGACCCGCGGCACCGGACTGATGGGCCACAACGACGCCATCGTCGACGCGGTCGAGGAGGCCGGCGTCACCACCTACTCCACCGACGAGATGGCGGCAATGCTGCTGGCGCTCTGCGACGTCGAGTCCAAGGTGGCCGCGGCGGGCGCGCCGATCAAGGCGGACCTGACCGGCGGGCTGGGCGAGGCCAACCTCGACATGGCCGAGCTTGCCGCCAAGGCCCGCGAGCAGGCCACGTCAACGTCGGACGAGTCTGCCGACGAGGCCGCCGCCGAGGGCACCATTGCCGCGCTGCCGGCCCCGCCGCGCGGCTTCACCCCGGCGCCACCCCCGGAATGGGCGGACCTCGACGTGGACCCGGCCGATCTGGTGGTCATCGTCGGCGGCGCGGAGCTCGGGCCGTACGGCTCGTCGCGGACCCGCTTCGAGATGGAGGTGGACAACGAACTGTCGGCGGCCGGCGTGTTGGAGCTGGCCTGGACCACCGGCTTGATCCGCTGGGAGGATGACCCCCAACCCGGTTGGTACGACACGCAATCCGGTGACCTGGTCGACGAGTCCGAGTTGGTCGAGCGCTATCACGACACCGTCGTGGAGCGTTGCGGCATCCGTGAATTCGTCGACGACGGCGCGATCGACCCCGATCACGCGTCGCCGCTGCTGGTGTCGGTGTTCCTGGACAAGGACTTCGCGTTCGTGGTCTCCTCGGAGGCCGACGCTCGCGCCTTCGTCGAGTTCGATCCGGAACACACCGTCATCCGGCCGGTGCCCGACTCCAGCGACTGGCAGGTGATCCGCAAGGCCGGCACCGAGATTCGGGTGCCGCGCAAGACCAAGCTGTCGCGGACCGTCGGCGCGCAGATTCCCACCGGGTTCGATCCGACCGTGTTCGGCATCAGCCAGGACATGGCCAGCTCGACCGACCGGGTCGCGCTGTGGAACATCGTCGCGACCGTCGACGCGTTCCTGTCGTCGGGATTCACCCCCGCCGAGTTGATGCGCTGGGTGCACCCGGGCCTGGTGGCCAGCACGCAGGGCACCGGCATGGGCGGCATGACGTCGATGCAGACGATGTATCACGGCAACCTGCTCGGCCGGAACAAGCCGAACGACATCCTGCAAGAAGTCCTGCCGAATGTCGTTGCCGCGCACGTCATCCAGAGCTATGTCGGGAGCTACGGCGCGATGATCCACCCGGTGGGCGCCTGCGCCACCGCGGCGGTGTCGGTCGAGGAGGGCGTCGACAAGATCCGCCTCGGCAAGGCCGAGCTGGTGGTCGCCGGCGGATTCGACGACCTGACGCTGGAAGCCATCATCGGATTCGGTGACATGGCGGCCACCGCCGACACCTCGATGATGCGCGGCCGCGGCATCCACGACTCGAAGTTCTCCCGGCCCAACGATCGTCGCCGGCTGGGATTCCTCGAGGCGCAGGGCGGCGGCACAATCCTGCTGGCGCGCGGCGACCTGGCGCTCAAGATGGGCCTGCCGGTGCTGGCCGTGGTGGCCTACGCGCAGTCGTTCGCCGACGGCGTGCACACGTCGATCCCGGCGCCGGGGCTGGGCGCGCTGGGCGCCGGTCGCGGCGGCAAGGATTCGGCGCTGGCCCGGTCGCTGGACAAGCTCGGGGTGGGCGCCGACGACATCGCGGTGATCTCCAAGCACGACACGTCGACGTTGGCCAACGATCCCAACGAGACCGAACTGCACGAGCGGCTGGCCGACTCGCTCGGCCGCTCCGAGGGCGCTCCGCTGTTCGTGGTGTCGCAGAAGAGCCTCACCGGGCACGCCAAGGGCGGCGCGGCGGTCTTCCAGATGATGGGCCTGTGCCAGATGCTGCGCGACGGGGTGATCCCACCGAACCGCAGCCTGGATTGCGTCGACGACGAGCTGGCCGGCTCGGCCCACTTCGTCTGGGTGCGCGAGACGCTGCGGCTCGGGGAGAAGTTCCCGCTCAAGGCCGGCTTGGTGACAAGCCTTGGCTTCGGCCATGTTTCGGGACTGGTGGCGCTGGTGCACCCGCAGGCGTTCGTCGCCGCGCTCGACCCGCAGCAGCGCGCGGATTACCAGCGGCGCGCGGAGGCGCGCCTGCTGGCCGGTCAGCGGCGGCTGGCGTCGGCGATCGCCGGTGGCGCGCCGATGTACGAGCGCCCGCCGAACCGTCGCTTCGACCATGACGAGTCGGAGAAGCGTCAGGAGGCGGCGATGCTGCTGAATCCGGATTCGCGCCTGGGTGACGGCGACGCCTACCAGGTCTCCGCCGGATGACGTCGGTCCGTTAGCCTGGCGACCCATGGGAATTGTCGGTGTGGGGATCGATCTCGTCTCCATCCCTGATTTCGCCGAGCAGGTCGACCAGCCGGGCACCGTCTTCTCCGAGACGTTCACCCCGGGGGAGCGCCGCGACGCGTCGGACAAGAGTTCGTCGGCGGCGCGTCACCTGGCGGCCCGCTGGGCGGCCAAGGAGGCCGTGATCAAGGCGTGGTCGGGGTCGCGGTTCGCCCAGCGGCCGGTGCTGCCGGAGGACATCCACCGCGACATCGAGGTGGTCACCGACATGTGGGGACGCCCGCGGGTCCGGCTGAGCGGCGACATCGCCAAACACCTGGCCGACGTGACGATCCACGTCTCGCTGACGCACGAGGGCGATACCGCCGCCGCGGTGGCGATCCTGGAGACGACGTCCGACTAGCCTCGATCCCATGAGCGATCTGGTTGAGCGCGTCCGCGAACTGCTGCCGTCGGTGCGGCGCGATCTGGAAGACCTGGTGCGCATCGAATCGGTTTGGGCCGACCCCGGCCGCCGCGACGAGGTACAGCGCAGCGCGCAGGCCGTCGCGGATCTATTGTCGCAGGCCGGTTTCGGCGACGTGCAGATCGTCAGCGAAGGGGGAGCGCCGGCGGTCATCGCGCGCCATCCCGCGCCGGACGGCGCGCCCACCGTGCTGCTGTACGCACACCACGACGTGCAGCCCGAAGGCGACCGCAGCCAATGGCTCTCGCCGCCCTTCGAGCCCACCGAGCGTGGCGGCCGGCTCTACGGGCGCGGCAGCGCCGACGACAAGGCCGGCATCGCAACGCATTTGGCGGCGTTTCGGGCGCACGGCGGGCGGCCGCCGGTGGGCGTGACGGTGTTCGTCGAGGGTGAAGAGGAATCCGGATCGCCGTCCCTGGGCCGGCTGCTGGCCGCGCACCGCGACGCGCTGGCCGCCGACGTGATCGTCATCGCCGACTCGGACAACTGGAGCCCCGAAATCCCGGCGCTGACGGTCACGCTGCGCGGCCTGGTCGACTGCGTGGTCGAGGTCGCCACGCTCGACCACGGCCTGCACTCCGGCATCTGGGGCGGCGTGGTGCCCGATGCGCTAAGCGTGCTGGTGCGGCTGCTGGCCAGCCTGCACGACGACGAGGGCAACGTGGCCGTGGCCGGTCTGCACGAAAGCACCGCCGCCGCAGTGGATTACCCGCCCGAGCGGGTGCGTGCCGACTCCGGACTGCTGGACGGCGTGTCCGAAATCGGCTCGGGCTCGGCGCCGCAGCGGCTGTGGGCCAAGCCGGCGATCACCGTGATCGGCATCGACACCACCCCCATCGAAAAGGCGTCGAACACGCTGATCCCGCGGGCGCGGGCCAAGATCAGCATGCGCGTCGCGCCGGGCGGTGACGCCTCCGCGCATATGGACGCGCTGACCGCTCACCTGGAAAAGCACGTGCCGTGGGGTGCGCAGCTCAGCGTCACCCGCGGCGACCTCGGCGAGCCCTACGCCATCGACGCCAGCGGCAGCGTCTACGACGCGGCACGTGCGGCCTTCCGGCAGGCATGGGGCACCGATGCGATCGACATGGGCATGGGCGGGTCGATCCCGTTCATCGCGGAGTTCGCCGAGGCGTTTCCGCAGGCGAAGATCCTCGTCACCGGCGTGGAGGACCCCGCAACCCAGGCCCACAGCATCAACGAGAGCCTGCACCTGGGCGTGCTGGAACGCGCGGCGATCAGCGAGGCGCTGCTGCTGGCCAACCTGGGCTAGCGCTTGGGTGTCAGCACCACGATCGGGATCGGGCGCGACGTCTGTTCCTGGTACCTGGCGTACTGGCCCTTGTTGACCTTGTTGACGATCGTGAAGAGCCGATCGTAGGTGGGATCGTCCGGCAGAACCGGTCGCGCCGTGGCGCCGAAACGCCTTGGGCCGACGTTAATTTCCACGTCGGGGCGAGCCTTCAGATTGTGATACCAGCCCGGCGAGCGCGGCGCGCCGCCGTTGGACGCCGTCACGAGGTAGTCGTCGCCGTCGCGGCCGTAGGCCAGCGCCGCCGTGCGTGGCTCGCCCGTCTTTGCACCCACCGTGTGCAGCAGCAGACTGGGAATCAGCATCATCCGGTGCCCGATCCACCCGCGGGTCCCCCGATACACGCGATCGTGGAATCGGATGAATCCGGCGAGCGTCTTCTCGGCGAGGGAACTCATGGCGGTCAGTATTGCCGAGTCGGCGGGATCTCTCCCAGTTGGGCCGACTGGTCCCCAGAATGCTTAACGAGACCGGCAGTCTCGCGGCATACTGCTTCTACACGCAGCCACTCGTCCGCAGGAGACGCGACCGTGAGCACGGAAAACACCCTGGCCGGAGACGCCCGCAAGACCAATCGTTACCACTTTGATCGCCACACCCCGGAGTACCGCGAGCGGTTCACCGCGATCACCGAGGAGATGCATGCCAGGTGTCCGGTCGCGTGGACCGACACCTACGACGGGCATTGGGTCGCCGCGGGCAACCGGGAAGTCTTCGAGCTCGCTCGTTGCCCGCACGTGTCCAACGACCACGACGTGACCGGCGAAGGCACTGGGTACAAGGGCATCACGATTCCCACGCTGCCGCAGGGCACCGGCGTCCGCGGTGGCATGCTCGAGATGGACGAACCCGAGCACTCCGCGTACCGCAGCATCCTCAACCCCTACCTGTCGCCGGCGGCCGTCAAGCGCTGGAAGCCGTTCGTCGACGAGATCGTGCGGGCCAGCATCGACGAGAAGATCGAAACCGGCCGGATCGACTTCGTCGACGATCTCGCGAACGTGGTGCCCGCCGTCCTGACGCTGGCGATCATGGGCGTTCCGCTGAAGAAGTGGCAGCTGTATTGCGAGCCGGCCCACGCCAACGTCTACACCCCCGCCGATTCCCCGGACGCCCCAAGGGTTTTGGAGCAGACGATGGCGATGGGAGCGGACCTGTTCAACCATCTCCTGGAGATCCGCGAGAACCCGCGACCCGGCATCGTGGACGCGCTCGCGAGGCTGAAGATCGACGGAGAACCCGCGCCCGACGCCGAACTGCTCGGGATGCTGGGCTTGATCATCGGCGGGGGGTTCGACACGACGACGGCGCTGACCGCGCACGCACTCGAATGGCTGGGCGAAAATCCCGAGCAGAGCGAACTGTTGAGGCGGGAATCGGAGACGCTGCTCGACTCGGCGACCGAGGAATTCCTGCGTTACTTCACGCCCGCTCCCGGCGACGGGCGCACGATCGCCGCCGACCTCGAAATAGCGGGCACGCGGTTCAAGGAGGGCGATCGCCTCTGGTTGTCCTGGGCGATGGCCAACCGCGATCCCGCGGTGTTCCCCGATCCGAATCGGCTAGACCTGAGCCGAAAGAACAACCGGCACTTCAGCTTCGGGCTCGGAATCCATCGCTGTATCGGTTCCAATGTCGCGCGGGTGGTGTTCAAGTCGATGCTCACGGCGGTGCTCGACCGGATGCCCGACTACCGCTGCGACCCCGAGGGCACCGTGCACTATCCGACGATCGGCGTGATCCAGGGCATGCAGCACCTCCCGGCCACCTTCACGCCCGGAGCGCGGCTGGGCCCGGGGATCGACGAGACGCTGGAGAAGCTGCAGTGGGTCTGCGACGAACAGGGGGTCGCGCGGCCGATCACCGAGTACACCGAGGCCGCCGTCATCGGCGGCTGACTACACCGACAGGTCGCGGCGCAGCTTGGCGACGTGGCCGGTGGCCTTCACGTTGTACAGAGCACCTCTTCTACCCAAACAAAAAAAGCCCCGGACCAGGCAATAAGCCCAGTCCGGGGATTCTTTGTGTCGCTAGGGTTGTCGTGCAACGAACCAGGTCTGCGCTCGGCCACCCTTACCGGCAGAGCCGGAGAAGGTAGCCCACGAGCCACCACCCGCACCGGGTGATGGGCCGTCCTGGCCGGGGACCGTAGCCTCGCCACCGCCTTGGTAGATGACTCCTTGGTAGGTGAACGGGGTGACACCCTGGCCGAAGAAGCCGGGAGCGCCGGAGGCTGCACCGCCTGCTGCGGTGAGAGTCCCGTACCCGGGAACCACCACGGTGTTGCCGGAGCCGTTGCTGCCGTTGATGTTGGAGACAGATCCGCCAGCTCCACCGGGGCCGTTTGTGCCTGTGATGGTCGTCGTGCCGTCCGGGATGTCGACGCCGTATTCGAGCGTCGTACCCTTCCACTTACCGCAGTCACCACCGGGAGCCGCTGGGATGGCATCTCCACCACCACCGTCACCCAACTGGACGATGTCGATCAGGCTGCCCTTGACACGGAACTGCTCGGGGATGGTGTAGGTGAAGTTGCCTGCAGCAGCGAACGTCTGCTTACGCGGAGTCAGGACAGGCGGCGCGATGTCGCCTGTCACGATCCCGATGCCGAACCACGGGATGTCGCTGGAGTAGGTCGTAGACGAGAAAGCCAGGGCACCAGAACCCGTCCGGGTGGATGCCGGCCGAGCCGGGACCACCGTAGGGTGATCCGGCAGCCACGAGCCCGCCGACTTACCGGCGATCGAGTGGGTACCTGTACCGACGACCCGCCAGGCCACGCCCAGCACGTCGCTGGGCTGGATGTCCAGCCGCTCAGCCTCGTCCGCGATTGAGTAGACCAGGTACTTCCACGTCGTGTCGACGGGGCCAATCTGGTTGGGAGACGTGTGGATCAGGTCCCAGGTCGACGTGTCGTAGTTCGCTTTGTACACGTCGATGTACAGGGCTGTGATGTTGTCGAAGCCCTTACCGAACCAGGAGATGAACCCCTTCTTGGCAGCCTGCTCCGCTCGCCAGTAGGCGACGGGGACAGAAGACGCTGTAGCCGAGATGATGTCGGTCGGGTCGGTCCCTCCGCTGAACAAGTCGGTCAGCAGGAAGTTCGACTCCTCGGTCTCGTCAATCCCGGACATGATCGACTTGTTGTTGCGGATCGACAGGATCTCGCTGTTGAGCTCACCGATCGAGGCGGCAGAATCCGCTTTGGTCGAGGTGTCCGCTGCGGCGTTACCGACGTCCGCAGAGGTGGCGTTAGTTCCGTCCTGCTGGGCCAACCCGCCGAACAGGTTGGCCACCAAGTTCTTCAGGTTGTTCTCTTGAGCGGAGACCCAGTCCTTGATGGACTGGACACCCTCGTTCACCGGGGTGACAACCAGACCCTGGAAGATCTCGATGATCTGGTTGAGGACGGTGACGATCGTCCCCAGCGGATCGACCAGCAGCCCGTTGACGATCGTGCTGACCGCCGTTGTGACGTCCGCGAAGTCTTCTGCCACCGAGCCGGGGATGAACCCCTCGAACAGCTGCAGCGCCTCCAGCGGAAGCGTGGCCAGGTACTCACCCAGCTTGACGATCGCTGCCGGGACGTCGCTGATCGAGGTCGGCAGCGAGATGGCGGGGCCTTTGATCAACGACTGGACGAAGTCCTCTGTGACGCCCTGTCCCCAGTTGGTGGACCCACCGCCTCCTACTTTGAACGCCCCGAGACCCACCAGCGAGGCGAGGTCGGGGATGTTGCCGAAGACGTCGGCGTCCGACTGATTCGGTGTGGTCACAGGCCGACTCCTTTCAGAGGTCTAGGAGTGCCGGTGCTACGGGAGGTGTCTTGTCCGGGACATGGCGAGAGATCCAGCGCAGCAGCGTGACGATATAGTCAAACGCGAGCTGCAGCTTGGCCTTCGAGTCCTTGTTCTCCTGCTCCAAGCTGTCCAGCCGCTCGTTTAGATCGGCGATCTCCTGCTTCAGCGGTGCTACCAACACCACCGCCGTGTCGGCGATGATCTTCGCCGCCTCGGCGTCCAGCTTGGGGATCTCAGCCTCGGTCCTGCTGGCCTCAGCCTTGCGGCTGCGCTTCTCGAACAGACCCTTAATCCACGCACCCAGGAGCAAGCCGGTTGGGCCGGAAGCGATCCCCGCCCATTCCAGTGCCTGGCTCATGTCGACGGAGGAGTAACAGCCGAGACCTTCTTGACCTTGCGGCCAAACCAGATCGACAACCCGAACGGCACGATCAGCGTGTACACGGCCAGGGCCGAGTCGATGATCGGGGTGATGTTCACATCACGCCCAATCCCCGCTGCCACAACGGAAACCAGCGCGATAGCGACCGCACGGACCTCGGCAGGACTCGGCAGGTGTTCCATGATCTTCTCGACGGTGGGAGTGTCCTGCACGTCGGATGTGTCAAAGTCCTCTGTCACTGCGGTGCCTTTCGGTTGGTCTGGGGGAGTGGGGACGGGATCGTCCTGTAGCTCTCGCGGGTCGAGGGCCTGCGTGTCCTCAAGCTCACTGCTCATGGGAAACCTCTGATTCCTCAAAGACTCTGGCCTTTGAAGGTTGTGGCGGGTCTGGGATCTTGTAGCCGGCTGCCTGGAGCTGGTATGCGAGAGCCCAATTCTCTTGCTGTGTCATCTGCCGGATGTCCGGGATGACGGTGACTTCAGGCTCGGGCTCATCAGCCCGAACCCAGCGGGCCGCTCCGTTGTACTGGTGCTGCGGCCCTCGGAATGCTTCTTGGAACTTGATCTGCTGCTCGGGCAGCTTGCTGACGTGGATGTTGCCGTCCTCGTCGGCGAGACTCGCCAGATAGTCGCGGTGAGCGAAACCCGCCTCCCACAAGTGCTTCGACCACTTCCTCAAGAATCCTGAGTGGGTGATCACCCCGGAGCCCGCGAATGCAGGCATGTTTCGGAGAGCCCAGAGGAAGTGCTCCTCTGGGTCTCCCGGGTTGCACTCCGATTGGGATGGCATGGGTTTCGTCTTCTGCATGGCGAGCCTTCCTGCTCCAGCTACGCTGGAGCGTTACAAAATCCCCAAGCCGCCTCCGACTTGGTTGAACTGACGAATCAGGTCCAGCGCCTTGAGCGCCGGGTCCTGCGGTTCCCGGTATCCGACTTCGGCCTGCCAGCCGCGAGGGCCGTCTTTACCCCAGCCGTACTTCAACTTGCCGATCCGCTCCACGAAGATCACATTCGGGATCGGGTAGTCGTACACCGTTGTGCCGACTCGGTTCCCGACCCAGCAGTGGCCGTAGCCCTGCTCCCCGAAGATGTACGGGGAAGCGTCAGCGACCTTGATCTCGTGGTTAGTATGCGGACGGGTAGCCCACATCTTCGCCCGGATGGCCATCATCGCGGACAGGGTGAAAGCGCGGTCTGCGCCGTCAGCCCAGCCCTCGTAGTAGTGGAAGTCTCCGAGGCTCGTAGCGTTGTCCTCAAGCCCAGCGATCGGCAGGGTGATACCGCCCGAAGCCGCACGCAGACTGGGGATCTCCATGAACGCCAGGAACACATCCTCGTAGAGGATCTTGGCGAGGGCGTCCATGACGCCGCCGAGCGGCGGGAGGTCTATGGCCCCGCCGAATGCAGCAGCACCAGGTGCCGCAGCGATCGCCGAGTTGATCAGCGAGGTGAGGAAGTCCCCGACCATGTTGACACCGGCCGAGATAGCCTCGTTCACACCGGGCATCGAGTGCCCACCGGTCAGGAAGGACGTATCCGTAGCCTCGTAGTAGGTGAACTCCGAGGACTCGATCCCGGTCAGGGGACCGTCCTCGAATACCACCCACGGGGCCATCGGCCTCGTGCCCAGGAAGCCCGGGTTGTAGTACTCCCCTGGGAATGTGGCATCGCCGGTGAAGATGTCGATGCCCTCGGTGTAACCGTCGTCGGTGATGTTGACAACGGCCCTGATAAGCCCTGTGAGCAGCGAACCGCCGAAGGCGGTCTCTGTACCCCAGCCGGAGTTGTCGACGCAGTCCCAGACCAGACAGCCGTGCCTAATCGGTATGTGGCTGAACAGATCCTCGAAGATCGAGACCCCGAGGATCTCGATGTCGAACTCACCCTGAAGGTCTTGGAACGGGTGAGGGTCTTCACCCTTTATGTACCGCCTGCAGGTCATCGTGAGCTGAGCGTCTTCGAGCGTCTTCTTAGCGACGTCGTGGAACTTCTGGAACCGGGAGAAGACGATCGTCAGGTTGGAGTTGTCCCCGAGCAACGGGAACGGCTTGACGATGTTCCTCCACGTCGCTGTGTTGAGCGAGAACGGGAACCACTCGGATAGATCGAGAGGGTTATCCGGCAGCGTCCACAGGCTCGTTTCGAGCCGGAGGATGTTGACGAACAACGTCATCAGCAAACACCACTTGGCCGGCCCGAATACGATCCACAGCTTCGGGAACTGAAGCTCGGGACGCAGGAACGGGTTAGCCCAGCAGACGATGTGCTTAGCCTGCTCGTAGTCGTGCTTGAAGGTGATCTCCAGGTGGGCCATCCCACCCTTTTGCTTTTTGATCGTGTAGTGATCCATAAAGCCCGACCACCGAGAGCCCTGCTTGTCGATCGTGATCAGCACGTTGCGCTTAGCGCGGCCTCGGAAGTTCATCACCCACTTGGCCAGGTAGTGCACCAGCGGAAGCTGGAGCACCGCAGTCCCGGTGTCGTTCTCGATGAACTCGTAGTCGATGTCCAGCCAGCCGGCGACCTCTCCCCGGAGGTTGAAGTCGCCGTCCCACAGACGAATCCGAGGGGGAGCAAGCCTCGCCTGCTCCAGCACATCCCTGCGCTTGAGGGTGTCCTGCCAGAGCCGCTCGTGCTCAGCCCGCTGACTCAGGTCGTACGGCGGGTACAGCTTCGGCGGCTTGATGTCCGGGATCGGAGGACCGGGGGCACCGATGTCCCCTCGGTCCCTAACAACCTTGTCGTACAACGAGGTCGACTCTTCGAGAGTCGCCAGCCCGGGGCTCACTTGGGGCCTCCGCTAGGTCTGAATCTGAAGTCAGACTCCTCTTCCTCGTATTCGACCTCAGAAGCCTCCTGAGCGAGCTCAAACTGCCCTCCGGTGTTGCTTATCCGGGTCTGCAGTTCTAGCTCGTCCTCGGTGTACTCAGGGCCGAAAGTCACTACCGGATGTCCGAATATGCGAAGGACGTAAATCATTCGAGCCCCCACGGGCGAGACCACGGACGGGGGATGCGGAGCGTGATCATCTGCCCCGGAGCACATCCGGCGACGGTGATCTCGAACTTCTTGTTCTGGGTGTACGGCGGAACCGGGTAGCGGAACCTGACACCGTTCATCCGAGCCCAGACCTGAGAGCCGCTGGCAGAAGTGATCTGCTCGACCCGTGGGTCTGTGTCGATGACACAGTCCTCACCGATGATCAGACCGGGGAGCTGCAGACGTCTGTCGGCCTGCTCCTCGTCCTCGAACGAGTAGTCCGGGATGATCCACTGCGTGTAAGGGGCCTGGTCCCACGGGATGGCGATGCCAGGTGGGAAAGGCCAAGGCAGATCGGGGATCTGCTCCTTGGAGCCTGGAACCGTCCACTTCAACCAGATGTACTGGTCGGTGGGGTTCAGGTTGGCCACGTTGATCTTCAGGGTCTCCTGCGGCAGCGTGGTGAACGCCGGGAAGATCCCGTCGACAATCGTCGGCTGGAACCGGGTGTCCCGCTTGGTCTTCGCCGTGTGGACTACGTCGTCTTCCCACCAGAACGGGTCCGCTGCGACCAGCGTCATCTTGACGTCGAGCACCAGACCCAGGTGGGGGTCGGTGTCGAGGTCTACCTCAAGGGCAGACCCCAGACGTACCTTCAACTTCCGGTGCCCGGACTCGGGCGTGGTGACGTGGATGTATGCGTCCCGGTTGAAGGCCAGCGCCTTCCTCAGCGCGGAATCCCTTCCAGACCAAGGGTCGTCCCGATCCGCGAGGATCAGGATCGCCAGCGTGATGTCACGGCGCAGGATGCGGTAGGAGAGGAACCTGGCTCCCGGGAAGTTGCCAGGCTCCTCGTAGACCGTCTTGACGGGAGGGTCGAACAGACCCTTCACCCCGGTGCCGAGGTACATACCCCGGTCACCGGCATTCGGGCCGGCGATCGTGAACCACTCGCCGTTGACACCTTCGAGCTCTACGACGGTGTCGTCGTGCGTTCCGTATTGATTGCTCATCTACCCTCGTTAGGTGTCAAGTCGAGAGCGTCGAAAAACGCTCACCGACCGGCGTATTGCAGCGCCTTACGGTTCTGCTCGTTCTGCTTGACGGCCATCGCCTCGTCCACGGAGTTGACGTGGATGTGGGTGTCGTTACCGCCACCGGGCTTCGCCTGGTTACCGAACGCGCTACCGATCGACTTGGACAACTGCGAAGTCGCCCACTGGATACCGATGTTGGCGATCGTCGGGATCGCACCCTTACCGGAGATGCCCAGGTCCTGCTCGAACTGGTTGATGTTCGCCATAGCGAAGTTGGACCCGATACCCGGCAGCTTCTGGAGCTGCTGACCGAACATCTGACCGATGTTCATGTCCTGCGGGGAGTTTCCCTTCTTGTCCGGGAAGTAGTCCTTCCCCAACTTGAGCTGATCCCTAAGGGTCTGCAGTTGGCGCATCTGATCGGTGATCGACTTGCGACCGGCCTTGTCCTTCGGGTCGAGCGAGTCTCGCTGGACCTTCAGTTGGTCGTACTCCGCACCGATTTCCTTCAGCTCATCGCTGATGTTCTTCGCCAGACCAGGAGTGGCCACACCGTTCTTCATCGCCTCGGAGACCCGACCCGCTAGGTCGGTAGCCCGCTGGATTACACCTTGGAAACCACCCTCCAGGCCCTGTTGGAAGCCCTGGGCTGTGTAGTTACCGATACTGGCGAATACCGTTGACGGTGACTTGATTCCAAGCTGCACCTTCGCAGCGCCCTCGACAGCAGAAGCCAGGTCCTTGGCAGCAGCTACGGCTGCTCCCTTGCCGGCTGTGATACCAGCGGCCATACCCTGGCCTAGAGCCTGTCCAGCAGCCTCACCCGCAGCCCTCAGCCCGGATAGGGCCTTGGTTACCTCGCCGGGGATCTTCCCGACTTCTGCGATGATCTGCTGCACAGCGGTCTTCGCTGCGTTCACCAGGCCGTCGAAAGCACCTTGGGAGCCTGCGGTGACAGCCTGCCAAACCCCTTGCAGTTGCTGGGGTATCTGGTCGAACGCGGCCTTAATCTGACCGGAGATCCCCTGCGCCTGCTGGGCAGCCTGTTGGGCTGCCTGCCCTGCCCCAGAGGGGTTTTGTGCGAACCCAGGGGCCACCGGCCCGGGATTAAACGGGGTGGTGTCCGCTTGGGCGTTGGCGAGCTGAGGCGTAAGGACGCCCAGCGGCTTCTTGCCGAGTCTGTCCGGGTTGAATATGTCCTTGAGCTGATCTAGGAAGCTCTGACCGAGCGACCCGCCGCTGGTGTCGAAGATGCCGGTGAACTTGTTCCAGAGCCCTTTGGCTCCGTTGATAATTCCAGCGTCGTCCGTTGGTATCCCCGGAAACATCGGACTCCCGATCTTTCCGCCCTGTGTCGGGTCCTGCTTGCCAGACCACCACGGCTGGAAGCCGGGCCGGACAGGAGTCGCCGGAGATCCGTCAGGGTTCAGTGCCTGAGTGTGCCCTCCGGGCAAAAGGTTTACAAACTTCTCGATGATCGGGGCGATCGTGTTGAAGAAGTTCGTCAGGTCGGGCAACGCCTTAACCGTCAGGTTGGTGATGGAGTCCAGCGTCTGCTTGATGCTGTTCTGCATCTGCGGATCGGCAGCCAGCTTGATGCCGGCGTCGAACAGCTTGCCGACGAACCCGAC
Organism: Mycobacterium sp. NGS33; assembly: GCF_059812885.1. NCBI lineage: Bacteria > Bacillati > Actinomycetota > Actinomycetes > Mycobacteriales > Mycobacteriaceae > Mycobacterium > Mycobacterium sp. NGS33. The sequence goes on from NZ_JCALDN010000002.1 coordinate 662,533, forward strand.
TACCGAATCCAACACCGGGCGCATACCCGAGATCGCTTTATCGAGAGTCCCGTCCGCGCTGATCTTCGAGACCCAGCCTGAGAACTTGTCTCCAAGCTCGTTGAACCAGTTGGCCAACCCGGGGAAGTGAGTAGACACCTGGGTGGCCAGGTTGACGAAGCCCGTCGTGAACGCCGAGATGCCCGGGGCGGCAGCCGAAAGGCCTCCACCGATGTTGGCGAACAACGTGTTGAGCTGGTTGACGATCGCGGGCGATGTCAACGTCTTGGCCACGCCAGAGGCGACGTTGACCAGACCCTCGGCAATGCCGCGCATCGCCGTGGTAACCGGCTTAGCGACCGTGAGGAGCTGCTGAAGAACCGGGGTCATCCCCTTGGCGAAAACGTCCGATACGGAGTCTGTGAGCGCCTTGAGGGCGGGTCCCGCCTTCAGCTTGCCCTTCTTGTCTGTGGTAGCCAGGCCTGAGTCCTCAGCGGCCTTCTTGAGGCCGTTCATGCCTAGTGCGACAGCGCCAATCGGTGCCACCACGCCCGAGATGAGCGCGGGCAGCGATGCCAAGGCCGGGGCGAGGATGGCTAGGGCCGGGGGGAGCAGCGACATGATCGCGATCAGGTTCGCCGGGGAGCCGAAGTTCCCAGCGGAACCTAGACCGCCGCCGAAACCACCACCGCCACCTCCGAAGCCGCCCCCACCGCCTCCACCGCCGCCGATCCGGCCACGGAGGCGGTCGAGGAACGACCGGTCGACATCAACGTCAACCTTGACCTTGGTTCTAAAGCCGCTCAGCTCCTGGGCAATCTTGCCCTTCAGGTAATCGGTGTTGACGTCTACCTTCACCTTGGCCCTGGCATCAGCCTCTTCGGCTGCCGCCTTAACCTTCTCGGCTAGGCCGTTCTTGTCAAAGTCGGCCTTAACCTTGACCTTGAATTCTTCGCTTTTCTCGATCGCCGCCAGCTCGGCGTGCAGCTCACGCCGGAACTTCGAGGTGTCCGGGGTGACCTTGATCGAGATAGTGCCGACTACCTGTCCTCCAGCCATCAGCCATCAGACCCCTTCCGCTTCTCGATGACCTCTAGCGCAGCCAACAACTTCCTCCGGAACTCAGCGGTGTCCGGGGTGACCTTGATCAAGGGGGGTCGCCGTTCAGCCATTAGCCTCAGCCGCCTTTCGTTTCTTCGCTTTCGCCAACAGGGTTTTGGCCATGAATCCGAAGGAGCCTGGCTTGTCTTTGAGCTGCTTCTTGACCTTGATGTCGTCGGGGAGCGGATACGGCTCCGGCATCTCGGGAGCTTTACTGTCCGGGTCTCGGTTGGCGCTCAGGAACATCCAGTTCGCTATGGCCTGGAGGTCTATCTGCCTCGCTGCCATGTACCGATCCGGTGACCAGCCTCTGAACTCAGGCCCACCGCGCAGTTGCGCTACGAACGCAGACTCGATCGGCAGGTGCAGAACATGCATCAGAGCCCACCGGGGGGAGAGGGGCTTGTCCTCCGAGAACAAATCCCGGAGGTCAATCCCGTAGTACTGCTTCAGATCCGGTATGAGATCCTCGCCAGCCTCGTCAATGAGGCGGGCGAGCTCTAGGCTTCCCCCGCTTCGGTGTCCTCGATCCATGCGTTCAGGACCTTGGACATCAGGGCAACATGGATGTGCTTGTCGTCATCGTGGAGATCGGACAGGAGCTTCGCGGGCTTGTCAGCCACCGCGTAGAAGATCTTCGAGATGATCTCGACAACCTTGTCCAGTGCCTCCGGGCTGTCATCCTCGGAGTCCACCTTGGACAGGGCATCTATGCTGTCCTTCACGGCCTTACGGTCTTCCTTGGAAAGCCGGAGGGTCGATTTCAGCTCGCACTGCGAACCATCGGACAGCTTGATTGCGAACGGCTCGAACTGCTTCTTGGTTTCCTCTCGGAGCGCCTGCAGGGTGAATACGTTGTTAGTCATTGGGTAGCGGACCTTTCGTGTCGGCGGGCGGTGTTAGAGGAGGAGCGGGCGGCCCGCCAAGGTGAACCCGCTCCCCCGGTTAAACAGACACCTCGGGAGGTGTCAAGTACTACGCAGAACCCAACAGGTCCAGCGAGATCCAGTCGTACAGCCGGCGAGTGCCGTAGTTCAGGAAGGTGGCCTTCACCGGCAGACCGGCGAAGTTGTCCAGCGGCATCTTGATCGAAGCGTCGCGGGAGATCTCAGCCTTGGAGGCGTAGAACCCGACGCGGGCGTCGCCGTCCACCAGGACGACGAAGACCGACTTCTCGACCGGGGTGAAGTTGCCGTCAACACCGAACACGCCGGACGTGTCAGCGGCGTCCTCACCGAAGTACAGCTCCAGCGAGTTGCGGTCGAACTGCTCCAGCGTGAACTTCAGCGAGTCCTCAGTCGGGTCACCAGACTCGACCTCGCGGAGACGCTTGCGCTGCCAGGTGCCGCGCATCTGCTTCTTGCCGCCGTCGAATCCGAACTCGGGCAGGTCATCACGCGAGGTATGCCCCACGTTGACCCAGCCGTTCGGGGACGCCACCTGAGTGACGGTGACGGTCGGGGTTCCGGTTCCGGTGGCGGTACCAGTGACAGCAAAGGCGGTGCCCATCTTGTCACCGATCAGGGCGATCGTGAATCCATCGGTGTCGGTAGCCGACTCACCCTTGATGTCGATGTTCCCCGGGCCGACGCTCTCCAGCGCCTCTAGGGCGTTCTGGACCTGTTCGGCAGTGGCCGGCAGGTTGATGTCATCGGTGGTGTCCTCACCGAGCGTCAGGGTGAACTTGGTGGCCGTGTTGGTCACCTTGATGTTCCGAACGTCCGCTCCGAACGTGTCGGGGTCGAGGGTGTCCACCTGGCTCGGCGTCGGGGCCAGAGCCGCGACGTCGTTGATGAACACAAACCCCTGTGCTACAACCAATGCAGCGTCGTCATCGAGCGCCATGTGCGCTCTCCTTTCGGGTTGTTATGTGGTGGGTCGGGGCGGTCGTACCCCTAAGTCGCTTGGCGCTACGACCGAGAGGGTCGTATGCCTAGCTGGATAAGCCCCTGGACCCGCCAGGAGTCCTGGAACGGGGAGCCAAACTCGGTGGCTCCCATCGTTTCTTTGATTGACGACAGATACCCGTAGGGGGTCACCGTCTGCTTCCGAACGGCTGTGTACAGGGCCTCCAGGGCAACGTCGTACAGGTTTTCCGTGGTCGGGAGATCTACTACGTCGTAACAGGTCAACTCGATGACCGTTAGACCGAACTTCAAGGGGCGCTTCTCGTTGCGCTTCCCGCCGAGGCGTTTGACGTTGAACAACGGGAAGTCCCGGTAGTCGATGTCCTCGGTCCATGTGCCGACCTTCACAGCCCGGTCGTAGTCTGCGAAGGCGGCGCTCAGGATGGGCAGAACGATCTTCTGCGCCCGAGACAGCTTGGGCTTTAGGTCTGCCATGTCCTATTCCAATCCGAACCCGGATGCCTTGTGCAGGATGTACAGGCCCTCGGGCGCTTTGGTCTTCGTGTCCCCGTATCGGCCTCCGGGGCCGAACACACCGGACGGTTCGTGACCGAACTCGATGGCCATCGGGTTGGGTGCGTTGAGGTTGGCGAAAGCGTCAACCTCGCCTTGGCTGGAGTCGACGTTGGTCAGGTGGGAAGGCCCGATGATCTTGTGCCACCGGGTACTTGCCCTCGCCTCTTCGAGGATGGCCTTAGCCGCTTCCGCGATGCCCCTGGCCTCGTCGTGGACCTTGCCTTTGACTTCTCCCAGGTGGGAGACGACGGTGTTCATCGCCTTCTCGCTGATGAGCTCGACCATCGCTAGGTCCGCTTGATCGTGTAGACGACGTGCCGCGTCCTGCGGGAGCTGCCGTATCGCTGTGCGTCACCGAAGATCTGGTACCGAGCCGGCCGACCCTGGGAGTCCAGCCCCCACTCGATGACAGCCTGCGCTCCGAGCTCTCCGTGCTCTGCGGTGAACGAGTTCGGGAAGCGAACGGTGTAGACCCGCTCGCTGCTGAACCCCTCGTCCTCCTGCTCAGCCAGACGGCTGGAAGTGCCCGACTGCCCTTGGATCTGGAAGCGGGCTACCGCGTTGATCCCCTCGGTGGAGGCCTTCGTGATGGTGTTCCCGTCCTCGTCGATCCTCGTGACCTCCGGGTAGACGACGCAGGGCTCGAAGCTGGGGCTGCGGTCGAGGAGGCTCATTGGGCATCCGAGTGGATGTCGCCCGTCTTTTCGACGTTGTCCCAGAACTGATCCGGCTTGCCGGTGAGGGACTTAACGCCTGCGGGGCCTGTGATCCGCCAGTCGTGGACACACTTGTGGCCGCCGGGAACATCCCACTGGCACTGTGTGGCGTCGACCGTGTAAGGGCCGACAACAATCGTGGCCATCAGGAACCCACCACCGGGAACGGGGTGATGACGAACATCCCCTCGTTGATAACGCCCAACGCTTCCCACTCGCTAGGGAGAATCTCCAGCGTCCCGGAGGCGATGTCGTTCATCAGCATGTACTGGTAGTTGCCGTCACCCTCGGACAGGTAGCCGTCCGGGTTCTTGGCCAGCCGCAGAACGGCTTCCGACTCGACCCGCTTGACTTCCGCGAGGAAGTCCTCGTCGTCGTCAGCTTGGGTGGCGAGGTCTGCGATCTTCCGCTTCAGCATCCGCTCAGCGTCAGCGAGCCGGGTGTTGATAAGCGTCTGCAGCGCGGTGTCGAGGGAGGCAGGGTCTTTGCCCCAGCGCGCCGTTACGTCGCTAACGTCAGCGTAGGCAGCCATCTATACCACTCCTCTAAGTTCGTCGGTCTCAGGGCATCTCAGCCCTAGAAGAGGAGGCCCCGAAGGGCCTCCCCTGTTAGGTGTCAAGGCTTACTTAGCAGTAAGCGTGGTGGTGGTGGTGGTGTCAGCCTTGGTAACCGCAGCAGACGACATCAGCGAGACAGATCCCGCCGTGGCGTCGCTGATACCAGCCAGGCCCGCAGCGCGGACATCGGAGATGCCAGCGTCGGCCAGAGCGGCGTTGACGTCGGCAGCCTTGATGCCAGCAGTGGACACGGTGATCGCACCGGTCTGCACGCCGTTCACGGTCAGCTTGGTGGAACCAGCGGTCCCGTTAGCGGACAGGGTGTAGGCGTACGGAGCCAGCTTCACGAAGGCCTCGGTGTCGTTGATCAGAACACCGAACTCGGCCTCGACCAGGATCGCCACCAAGTTGTGCTGCCACAGCGAGACGAGGTCGCCACCGAGGGTGACCGTGGCCTCGTTGCTGACCGAGTAGCTGATGCCACCGATCTGGCCCCAGACGACCTGCGAGAAGTCACCGATGTAGCCGTAGACTCCGGTGCCAGCCTCAACCTGGTCCGACAGGAAGGTCGGACGGCCGATGATGCTGCCGGGGCGAACCGGTCCAGCCTGACCCGAGTAGGTCGGCTCGTTGAACAACGGACGCCCGGTGCTGTCCACCGCGCCGTTCAGGATCGGCTCGGTGATGACGTCCAGCGCGGTACCCGTCCAGCGGTAGCGGTTGCCGTCCGCGTTGCGGTCGGCCGTCAACTGAGACAGCGCGTCGACCGACAGGTCCAGGTAGACGTTCGCGGCAGACCCGTGGGTCTTGGTCCCCAGCGAGTTGATCTTGCTGGTCTGGTCCAGGTACTTCCCGAAGGGGGAGCTGATCCCGTGCAGCACAGCGTCATCGAACGACTTGCCGATCGCTTCACCGACAGCCTGCTGCATGTGGGTGATGTAGGCACCCGGGTTCAGACGCACAACCTCAGCGGAGTCAACGATGATCGCCGCGATCTTGTGGGGCACGAACGACTGCATCGACAGCGCGCCCTTGGTCGTCGGCTTGGCCTCGGCTTCGCCGACCCACTGCGCGGTGACGTTGGTCTTGTTGAAGTGCGGGATCTTGACGCCGCTCGGGCCGAGAGGCACCTTGCGGGCAAGCTGCTGCACGACCGAAGTCCGCTGCGCCGCAGCGAAGTAGTCCTGAGCGAGGTCCGGGGTGATGAACCCCTCGAAGATTGCGTCCTTGGTCTGAGCGAAGTCAGCCTGGTCCGCATTAGTGGAGAATGCCACCTTAGTTTATCCTAACTTTTGCTTGAGCGCCCGCAGGAGCGGGTCACCGTTGAGGGGGAGGGCTTGCGACCCTTGACCCTGGGTAGGGTCGAACGCCGGCATGTGAGCTGCGGGTGCAGCGAATCCACCGGCCAAGTCCGACAACGCTTTCGCCGAGGCCTGGACCTCGTCTACCGTCGAACCTTTGATGCTGTCTACGAACGTCTCGATCTTGTCCTTCGGCACACCGAGTTCGAGGGCGGCTTTCAGCTTCGCCACTTCGATCTCTTTGGCACCGATAACAGCCTGAGCCTCAGCGACTTTCACGTCTGCCTCTGCCTTCAGGCTGGCGACCGCTTGTTCGTGCTGCGCCTTCAGTTCGTCCACAATCGCCTGTTTGGCGGTGCGGTGCTTGGCTGCCTCGTCGCGGAGCGACTTGACGTAGTCCAAGCTGAAGGTCTGCTGTTCTCCGGCCTCCGGGGCCTCGGCAGCAGGGGTCGTGCTTTCGTTGTCAGACATGTTGCCCTTCCAGAGCAGTTGTTGGTACGGACCCCTCCAGGGAGTCTTTTGTGTTGGGCTACGCCGCTTCTGCTGTAGGAGCAGCGGCTGCGTAGTCAGCGGGATTTATCTGGCCGTCGTCCAACGCCCTGCGAAGTGCGTTGAGAGCCCGCTCATTCGCGGTGAACTTCTTGCCCTTTTTCTTCCCGGCTGTGTGGGTGCGATCGGGATCTTCGATGAGTTCCTCGTTCGCTTGCAGCGTTGCCTTTTTCCAAAGCTCCAAAGCTGCTTCTGATTCGGCCTTTCCAGGCCAGCTCTCGACTTTGAACACAGGGACGACCTTGCAGTCGCAGTTGGGATGCCACTGCTCCATGTGCCCGTCGATAGAGTCGAAGAACGCTTGCAGGTCTGCGCCTGCTTCGTCCCATTTCGCTTTGACCTCTGCATCGGCAAGGTCAAGACCAGCGCTGTCAGCGCCGAGATATACGGGGCCTCGGCTGATCAGCATCAGGCACCACGCGCAGGTCTCCCTGCCGGTGGCTACCCGAGCCCAACCACGGACGACTCGCTCCTCGGGAGCTGTGTCTTCCGGCTTCTTCCCTTGCTTCTCGCGCTTGGCGACCTCCTGCTCCTGCAGCTCTGCAAGATCGGTGTCGTCCTCTACCGCGTGGATGATCTGTTGTCGGCCGGCGTTTTCCACCGCCCGGACGGCTTGCGCCGCTACCTGACCAACCGCATCCTGTGGGGATTCCGCCTGGGACATCCGCTTTCGGGCCGGCTCCATGTCTCGGATAAACGAGTCCATCGAGTAGCCTTCCAGGATGCGATCGTTCCTGGGTAGGTCAGGGTGGTGCTGCTCCCGCTGGGAGTCGTAGAACTGCCGAGCGAGAGTGGCCGACTGCTGACGATGAAACTCCACCTGCGGGAAGAGAAACGACAACAGCGCCAACCACTCCTGGACGGTCAGCTTCGGATGTGCGAATAGCTGACCGAACGTCAGGGTGTACCGAACAATCGACGCCGAGATGAGAGCCTGTTGGGCCGCATACTCGTCGGGGTTCATGTCTGCGGGCTAGCCGTCTTGGTCTGAGTCGGCTTCGCTGCGGACGTTGGCTTGTCTGAGGATGACTCAGACGAGCCGGTGCCAGGCTGCTTTATAGGCTGCCCAGGCGCGTACAACCCTGCAAGCTGCAGAGCGGCGGATTCCTGCTTGTCCCAGTCCTGCATCTGCAGACGCTGTTGGACCGAGTAACCCATATCGACCCGAGCCTGCTCCTTGGGGATCACACCCAAGCCGCCACCGTAAAGCTGAGCGGCAGCAGCCGCTTTCGAGGCGTACGTCGGGGTAGCTGGGTCACGCCAGATCGCTTCCATCTGGTAGTCGTCCGGTGTCAGGGACTGCATACCGCCGCCCATAACGGCCTTGGCGATACGCATAGCCTGTTCCCAGGCCCCGCCGAACACGCGAGCCTTCCGCTCGCACTTCATCACCAGCCGAGCCTCGGAAGACTCGATAGCCTCTGCAGACGCCGGGTTCTCGCTGGAGAACGACAGGTACTGCGGGGGCAGGCCGGTGTAGGCAGCAGCCTTGCGGTCGAGCTGATCCAGCGCGTCACCGAAGTTCCGCAGCTCTGCGGCTGCGAACTGGAACGCCTTACCCTCTGGGTCGGCGAACGCGAGAATCCTTGCCATGTAGGCGTCGTACTGCGACTGGCCGGTAGCCGGGTCCACGCCGATGTCCTGCGGCTTGACACCGAACAGCAACCGCTGCGGCACCGCCATCAGCTCGGCAGCGCCTTGCATGTCCATCAGAATCCGAGCAGCCGCGTCGGTTACCGACTGCAGCTCCGGGGTGATCTCCGACGTGCCGTAGACATCCGAGAGCAGAGTCAGGTTCGGGACCGGCACCACCGGTACCACTCCCAGGTTGTGCGGGATCGTGATCGGGGCCTGCGCCTGGCCGCTGATGTACGGCCATGCGATGGTCTGCATCGGGGTGTACAGCGTGACGTACTGGATCTGCCCGTCCTGCGGGGTGCCTGCAGCACCCATCACCACTCGCACCGCCTGAGCGACCTGCCGGGTGTTCGGGTCGACAATCGCGTACAGCGTGTTGGCCGACTCGACTTGGATCTTCGGGATCGTCGGGTCCCAGTTCAGGTCAATCTGCGGGTTGGGAGCTGCGATCGTGATGTACGACGAGCCCATCACCAGCGACTCGGAGAATCCCAGGATCGACTGGACGTCGAGGTTGTTGTAGTCCCACCACGCCTGCAGGTCGGTGTCGGCCTCGTCTTGGCCTCCGAGCCGGAAACCCTCCAGCTTCAACCGCTCGGTGATCGAATCGACGTACAGCCGTGGGTATCCCACGTACGCCAGCAGCTTCCGCATCTCCTGCGGAACGGCGATACCGACCGCGTTCGGTCGGGCGTTCGACAGGTAGTAGTCCATCAACGCTTGGTTGTTCTGGACCTTCGCCTGGTACTGGCTGATCATCGCTTCCCGAGCAGATTCAGGCTGAACCGGCTGCAGCGACGTAGGGTCAATCGGCTGACCCTGAGGCTGCCCGTTAGGCGTGGTCATGTCAGCACTCCGTTAGCTGTCAAGGCAGCTTCAAGCTCTTTCACTCTTGCCTCCAGGGCAGCTATTCGGGCCTCGTAGTCCCTGCGGGACAGCATCTCCAGGACGTTGTCGGCTTTCGAGGCACGTTGAAGGTGGTTGGGATTGACACAGCGGCTATTCGCGCATGTGTGGTGTACCTGGCATCCGGCGAGATCCTCGCCTGTATGTTGTTGGTACACGAATCGGTGGACCTTTACGACTGAGCCGTTGTGGCGTAGCTCTGGGTAACTTGACGACGGCGTACCTGGCCAGATGTAGCAGTCTCCCACCCTTTGGCACTCAGCAAGGACATCAACTACGGTCCAACAGCGAACCTTTGGCGCGTAAGGTGCTCCCTCCAGTTCACCCCGCCTATAGGCTCTGAGGTAATGCGGCTTACACAAAGAGCGGGAGTGCACAGGGGCATCACAGTGCGGCGCTGAGCAGCTGCTCATCGTATTATCACTGCTCCTGTGGCTCGGTTTTTGCGACTCATAAGGAAATCTTGGCGAGATCCATACGCAAGGACGGCGCATACGGCTGCGTCGATCTTCTTGCTGCTGTCCTTGCTTGCTTTGCGTATCGAGATTGCGTCGAAAGTCGTAGGGTGACGTCGTGCGTTAAGTACGTGTTGCTTCAACACCGGGTCGTTGTCGTGGAACAGCTCGCGCTCGATGACCGCGTCCAGGAACCTTTCGCAGTCAAATGCGAATCGCTTTGTCTGCCCTCGCATGTCGAATGCGACCGGGTTACCGGGTGTTGCGTTCACCTTCAGGGTTCTGCGGAAGTCCTCGCCCCAGCGGTCTACGTATGCCTCGAACTCCTTGACGTCGGCCCGGAAGCCGACGACCTCGTACCGCTCGAAACACGAACGGACAGTGGCGTCCACGTCCTCGCGGGGGACCTCTCCGTTCGGACCCTTGGTCGGGTCCCAGACCTTGATGACGAACAACATCCCGTCGCTGACACGGCAGGCGACCAACGCGGTCCAGTCGTTCGACTTCGATCCGTCGAACCCGAGCGTGATCCGCTCACCGGGCTTCAGACCGAATATCGGGTCCGTCAGCGCCAGGCGGTTCCACTCGTTCGGCGAGATCCAAGCATCCTCGTGGGCGTTCACCTGGTTGAGGAACTTGCGCCTCGACTCGGTGATCTGGTTCTTGGTGTCCAGGACACTCAGGAGGATCTCTTCCAGCGGAAGCCAGTACGAGTCACCCCGAGCGACCTTCAGGCCGTCCATGAGCTTCTCGATGCCCTCTGCGTAGCCTTCTGGATCTTCCTTCTCCGAGGGGATCTCGGAGACCGGGGTGTCGGCCGGCGCTTCCAGCGCGTCGTACAGCAGACCGACATCGACGGCGTTACCCGCCTGGATGTCGTTCCAGGAGTCGTAGACCCGCTCGGCCACGGTGTCGTAGCCGGGGATGTGCGCGTTGCAGATGGCCAGCTTTCGGGCACCCGGGATCTTGGCGACGTTCCCCTCGATGACGTCGTTCATCGCGTGGCCGTCGTTGACCTCACCGCTGGGGCCTGCGCCCCACCACTGGATCTCGTTCTCGATCACGAAGGTGGGTCGGTTACCCTCCATCGACGCGGGAGACGCTGTGACAGCTTCCATCTGACCGCCAGCAGCGGTGTACATCAGGAACTTGTGCATCTCCAGGCCGTAGGTGGCCTTGAGCTTCTCCGAGACCATAATCGGGAACAGCCGGAAGGTGTTCTTCGTCTGGTCCTGCGACACGGCGGCGATCTGAACCCACGCTGCGTGGCGGGTCTTGCCGACCGGCTCACCATTCTCATCTAGGTGTGAGAACGCGACCGGGCCACAGAGTTCCACCAGCGCCAGGGCTGCGGCGAACGGGTCTTTACCCCACCCCTTCAGCCTGCGCAGGCAGCCTTCGCGGTAGACGTAGCGGCCTTGTTCATCGACGGCGTACCACCACAGCGTGAACCGGGCCTGCTCCATCGTGGGCATGAACGGTTCCCCGGCGTGGTCACCGCCCGGGGTCTTGACGTACTCGGCCCACCAGTCGAGAACTCCCCAGCCGAGGGTCTTTTCGGGTAGATGCCACCCGCCGTCGACTGTTCTGGCCCACGAAGGGCCGACGACATGCGGGGGAGAGGGTGCCAGTTCCACCAACACCCTCACCTCCGTTAGTTGTCAAGTTGTCTACGTCAGGAGGTTCCTGACCCATGCCTTTCCAGGCTCGATGTCGTACGGCGAATAGTGCGGGTTCGGGTTGTCAGCGAGAAACACAACCCCGCTGACGATCGCCTGCACCACTCCGATTCCGAACGTCAGGAGCTCAAAGTAGTTCTGGGTAACAAGTGCTCCCATCTGATCGAGCAGCTCCGACACCAGGCCGTAGGGATTCGAGAAGAAGTCCCCTCGCGCCACGGCCTCGTAGATCGAGGCCTTCAACTGACCCTTCATGTCGTCGGTGTTCTGCGCGAAGATGTCCCCCTTACGCCAGACCTCGTAGACGACCTCCGGCTGCGGGTAGCAGCCGTCCAGGCCGAACCGCTTGTACGGGTCGAGGCCGTGAGAGCCGTCTTTGATCGGGCCGGAGTTCTTGGCGCGACACGGGTTCCCGTAGAACAGGTAGCCGAGACAGTCGTCCTTGCGCCACTCCAGATCCCCACCGGGGCTGAAGTGCTGCTCCATGAAGTCGTACAACACGATCATGCCCTGGCTGAACCCGCCCAAGATGAACGGAGTCCCTGCGGGTAACCGAACACCGTTGTCCTGCACCGTCTGCGAGAGACGACGAGCCAGCTCGTCAACACCGGACTGGTTGTCGAACGGGATGGCCCCGTTGTTGTAACCGGTCGGCAGGTGGTGGCACAGCCCCTCAGCCTCAAGCTGCGTCGCGGTGTCTGCCACCGGGCCGGCGAACATATTCGACATGTGGCCCTCGACCGAGAAGAACAGCGGGGTCTCGATGTACCCCGACGCCTTAGCGGTCTGGATGTTGAAGTGCCCAGTCTGGTTCAGGCCGAGGCGGCGCTGCATCTCCTTCGTCGCTGCCTCCGACGCGGCGTCGAAGACGCCGGTAACCGGGGGAGCGTAGAACGAGTAGGCACGCTGAAACCACTGCTGCCATCGGGTGATGTCCGGGCCGGTTTCATCCGGCATGAGGGGGAAGTGCATCAGAACAGTCCCTTCAGGATGTTTCCGATAGTCGGGACTTGTGCTGTCAGGTTGGAGACGATCTTGGCCGGGAGAGTCTCGACCTCAACCGAGATGCTTTTCACCGCTTCGTCAACCGCGTCTCTGATGAGCTTCTCCAGCTTGGGCTCCAGCAGAGGCCAGATCTGGTTGAAGATCCACTTGACCATCAGGCGTTCGCCTTCTCGGCGTTGAGCCACGCCAGGATCTGGGTGTTGGCCCGGTTCAGCGCGATCGGGTCGCACTTCTCCAGGATCTTCTGCGCCAGAGCCTTATCCGAGTCCCGCCCGGGCTCGTCGGTCTGGGTGACCGCGTACAGGTTGGTGATGGCCTGGGTGTCGCCGTACTCGACGGCGAGCTTCTCGGTCTGCATCACATGTCCGAAGGCGTCTGCGTTCCAAGCGAACCCGGCGCAGGTGTCCACCTCGCCCTGGTGCGGCCAGCGCAGCGGGCTGCGGGACTCGCGGCGGAAGCCCGAGATCTGTCGGACCAGGTCCAGCAGCTCTGCCTGTTCGTCGGCAGTCAGTGCCATAAAGGGTCCCTCTTCCTCTTGGTTCAGTAGTCGGAGCAGCGCATCGCCTTGGGCGAGCGCCAGATTCCAGCGACGGGTGCGCTCGTCAAGTCCGTTGGTGCCGCCGTTGATCGCTCGGGTCACGCCGAGGATGTCGCCGTTGTCGCAGAGCGAGTTGATCTGCGGTCGGGCGACCGTCCAGTACCACGCAGCCCCTACGCCTGCCCACTTCTCGTCGGACAGCTCGGTGGGGTTGTCCACGAAGTACGACGAGGTCGGGACGAGACCCTTGCTGAATGCCCACTGTGAGAACAGCCCGTAGTTGTGCCGTCCGGTGATCTGAATCCAGGTGCGTCCCTTGAAGCGGACACCGTCACCGGGGACGGTGTTGCCCAGGTCTGCTCGGCCCTCGTACTCGGCACCGGAAGCGAACTCCTCGGTGGTCGAGAACCCGGCGCTCTCCTCGCCGCACTGGGCCAGGAACATAGCGATCCGGTTGACGTTGGTGCATTCGGCCGCTGAGAGGCCCGCTGAGACAGCGGGAAGCAGTTCGGTGGCTCTGTCCTGTGTCAAGCCTGTAGCAGCCGCCAGGACGCTTACAGCCCCAGGAACGGGCGCTTGCGGTGGAGCTGGAGGAGTTACTACCGGGGGTGCCGGGTCCTCAGCCGGTGGAGGCGTTGGGGTGTCCACGACGGGGGCCGTCGAGTATGCGTAGCCCTTCGGCGGGATCAGCGTGGCGAGCTGGTCGAGCGAGACCCAGTAGCCGAACGGGGAGAACCCCGGGTCAGCAACCCAGACGGCGCGCAGCGCCGGGTCGTCGTCGTAGCCCATCAGGGCGATGTAGTGGAACACCGTCCCGCCTGCGTAAGACGGCGAGACCGAGTTCTTGACACCGCGTGGGTAGTTCGAGGGAGGCGCAACGATGTTGGCCACCACGCCGTGCCCGGAGTTGATCGACTCCACGATGTTGTTCCACAGCGCGTTCTTCTCGGCCTGGGTCGGCGGGTCGTCGGGCATGTGGACCGACTGGTAGCCGGCCTCGGGCATGTACTTGTTCAGCACCGGGACGATGAGATCGACGTCGTTGGTTCCGTTCTCGGTGGTGCCCTCTTGGGGGATCAGCTCGTCCTCGGAGACGACGATGCTACGACCACTCAGCACCACCTGGGTGCTGGCGGGGCCACAGTCCCAGTACTTCTCCTGGGGCGTGACGTTGTGGTCGTACTGCAAGACGTGCTCGGTCATCCCGCTCCTCGTTAGTTGTCAAGTAAAGGGCGGGGGCTCCCCCTCGACAGGGGGACCGCCCGCGTAGCAGATCTGCCAGGACTCGAACCTGGAACATGCGGCTTTGGAGACCACTGCTCTGCCAATTGAGCTACAGACCTACGCCCCGAAGGGCTATTCAGTTATGCTGGTCAGATGCAGCACCGGTTTAACTTCACCGCCCGCTACGACAGCCGGAAGCGACAATGGGTCGGAACCTGCGTCGAGCTTCCCGACCTGTCATGTGCGGCACCGACTGCTGATGACGCCCTCGACGGGATCAAACATCTAGTCTCAGAGCAGGATTACTGCTGAAGATGGGCTGGTTCGACGCGCTGCCCGAGTCAACACAAACGAAGTTGGTCGATGCTCAGTGGGCTGTTGCAGCCTGGCGCACCCGACACCACTGGTTGAGGGTCGTCATGGACCGTGAAACTCGCCAGCTCATCGACGGGTTGTACCCCGCACGGCTCGACGCCTTGGAGATTTCCGGGAATACGTGGGGTCGCACTACCCGGTTCGGGTCGTACAGTTCGGTGTATTACCCAGAGTTCGACGTGTGTGCAGACACCCTGGATGAGCAGTTCGATCTGATCCTAGCCGAGCAGGTGTGGGAGCACCTGCTGTGGCCCTACCGTGCCGCGAGGAATGTGCGCGAGATGCTTAGACCCGGTGGGCATTTCCTCATCACCACTCCGTTCCTGGTGAAAATCCACGGTGGCTGGTACAGCGACTGCAACCGCTGGACCGAAACCGGCCTCAAACACTTTCTCGCTGAGGCCGGCTTCGACATCGACAAGATCCAGACCGGGTCGTGGGGAAACCGGCGCTGTGTTCGAGCGAACCTCAACCGGTGGGCATGGCGCTGGCCGTGGCGATCGTTGAAGAACGAGCCCAATTACCCGGTGGCAGTCTGGGGCCTTGCTAAGAAGTAGCTACGCTACCGACCACGCCCGCAGCCTGTGCAGCGCGGTAGCCCCGGTGTTGTTGTTGTTTGCACCCCATCCGACCTGAGTCGGGGTAATAAAATCGGTCCTAGCGATGCTGTGCAGCTGCGTCCAGTCGAGTCCGTTGTAGCTGTACTCGCAGATCCGGTTGGTTCCGTCGTCACGAATCCGAAACCATTTGGGCAACAGTGCAGGGTCTGAGATGGACGTGGTTGTGTAGTTCGCGCTGAAGCTGGTCGCGCTGTTCCACTTCTTCACCGCAATAACCACGCCACTGTTGTAGTCCATCCCGAACTCGATGAACTTCCCAGTCCCGTCCATCAATATGATTCCGCAGCCGCCGTAGTTCGCCGCTTTGAACGCCATATCGAGATAGGCGGTGACGGTGTAGTTGATGGTCGGCGAAAGGGCCTTGTACTCGACGCGCCAGTTGTCTCCAGACACCGCAGGGGCGGTCAGCAGACGGTCACCTTTGTCGGATGTGAATGTCGCCGTTCCGAGAGCGGTGGTGGTGAGCCCCGTCGACGGAGGTTCGGCCAGGGTTGCAGCAGCGAAGCTCCCGAGCCGGACCAACTTCCAGGCGCTGCCGTCGCTCTTGTATATCTTGTTGGTGTCGGTGCAGATGTAGACGACCCCGGTGTTGCTTGCACTCGGAGTCGGGCGGTTGGCGAAGGTGTCGGCTGTGGCGCGGGCGTGGGTGTTGGCGTTAACCGCCGCCCCGAGTCCGTTCAGGTAGTCAGCATCCACCTGCATGCCGACGTTGTTCTCGAAGTCTGTGCGAATGTCTGTCATGGGTTCCCTTAGAGGTCGAAGATTTCCCCATCGGGGAATTTGGCGATGACGTTGCTGCCGTTCAACGTGATTGGCAGCAGCGACTCTGCGGTGTCGATCTTGATGACGAGACGCGAAGTAGCGTCGTCCCCGGTGTCTGTGTGTCCGACGAGCAGCTCGGCTACTACCGGACTACCGGGATCACCAGGGGAGTCCGAGAAGGTGATCGAGTCTGCGGCGAAAGTCCTTCCGGTTACAGACTTCCCGGTGAGAAGGTCCGAGGTGCTAAGGATCGCCTCGCTAGGGATATCGCTGAGGAACTCGTCCGCTTCGATGTCCACCGTGTAGGCGTCTGCATCAACGATCGAGAACCGGACGTCTGCGGTGATCAGGTCGCCTTCGCCCTTCATGCACGCCTCGGCGTACTTGGCGTATTTTTCGTTCGACATAACTTCCTTTAGACGTAGAACGGGACCTTAAGCGGGACAGCGGTATTCCCGTCTTCGTCGCCCGGATCGTGGTAGACGAACAACTCCGGCTCGTTGACCGACGTCGTTGACGGGACGGTGTCCACCCGAATCGTCTGGTCTTTGATGACCGTCGTCTCCGGGAACATCAGGAAGGCGATCTGGTAGAACACAGAAAGCGGGTCGCCGTCCATGTGGTTCATAATCACGGCGATAACCGACCCGTCGTCCGGGTTGACGAACACCACCGAGTGGTATCCCGCCAGGTTCCCGATCCACCCCAGCCAAGAGCCCCACTGGATTACACCCAGTCCGAAGCCCATCCATCCCGGACCCTCATAGTCGTGGGCCGGGGTGTACGTGAGGTAGGTGACGAAGTTCTCGTCCCGGTACTGCTTGAGCTCTGAGCTCAACATCGGAGCACTGCCCAGCACCTCACCGAATTTGACGAGGTCTGCGATGGTTCCGTCGATGGCACCGGCCGCACCGCCGTATGACGGGTTGACCGCAGTCCATTCGACCTCGGCCCCGGTCGGGTAGCCGAGCGCTCCCGCGAGGAACGCGAACGGCCCGAGGATCGCCTGGATCGTCGGCAGAGCAAGGTTGGACGCCCAGCCCCGGGAATACGGGGCCGTCATGTTGATCCCGGCAGGCCACTCGGTTTCGTTCAGATCCTGGGGGTCTAGCAGGTCTTCCTTGACTATGGTCTGGATGTCGCGGCCCGTCCCGTACTCCGCGTCAACCCATTCGAGGATCTTCCCGAGCAGGATGTAGTTGCTGTTCGAGTACGAGGACTGCGTCCCAGGCTCGTAAAGCGGTTGGTAGCTTCGGATGTAGGGCATCGGGTCGAAGTCCGCTGTGGTGCTCGACGGGAGGAAGTAGATCTGCTGGACCGCAGGGTCCTGTTGCAGGTAATCCTTGATGCCCGACTGCATCTGCAGCAGGTGCTTGATGGTGACCTTGTCGCCGTTGGCGACCCCGTCTACGAACTGATCCAGCTTGTCATCGAGCGACAGGCGACCAGCGTCGATCTGAGCCAGCACCAGAAGGGCCGTGTACATCTTCGTGACGCTGCCGTACCGCATCCGCTGGTCGAGCGACAGCGTGAGACCAGCAGTGCGGTCACCGCCGTACGCCCGGTAGAAGTCGTGGTCGGGGGTCCTGATGCCGACCAGGCAGCCGTCTACCAAGGTGGTGGGCTTCAGCTTCGGCGTAACGAATCCGTCGATAGCATCCTGAGTCTCCTGCGGCAGGAGCCTGCTCAACACAACGGTGGAGGCCATCAGAGTCGCGTATTTCGCTGACTCGACGCCACTTCCGTTGACGAAGGAGAACGTAAGCGTGTATTCGACGCCGTCGTCCAGGTCGGTGTAGGTGTACACCCCGTCTGCGTCGGCGGTAGCGTTGTCCTTCACACCGTTGATGTAGAAGAAATACCCGGCTACGTCGCCGAAGCCCTCCTCGGTGGGGGTGCCGGCTGCTGTTACCGATAGCGAATCTGCCGAAGCAGAGACCAATCTCAACGACGGCGGCGGGGGAGCAGACGGCGGTCCCACAACATTGAAGGGGACCGTGTACGGGACCTGGTCGTTGGGAACCGGGGCCTCCCAGACAACTTGATCCCCCACGCTGATCTTGGTGACTGGCGAGTCCCCCGCAGTAACCGCCTGAAGCGGAACGATGGCCTGGGAGACTGAGATCGCCATGGGTTACGCCTCCAAACGGAAGTAGATCGTGGTGGGGTCGGGTGTTTCGATCGCTTGGAACTCGTCCTCGCTTAGCGCGTCGAGCTTCCAGGCAACCGGGGTTCCGTTTGAGTAGCCGGTGACGAGGTTGGTTGGCTTATCGGAGATGTCGTCCCAGGAGGAGACTCCTGACTCCCCGGGGTCGCCCTTCTCGCCTTGAGCGCCGACTAGGCTGTCCAGCCACTCTTCCTCGGTGCCCTCGAAGCCGTCTGCGACCGCGATCTCGTACGCGGAAGCCCCGGGGTCACCCTGCTCACCCTGAAGACCTTGCTCGCCTTGCAGATGAGCGCCGTCGCCCTCGGCAGGCCATGCGGTGCCCGACCAGATGTACAGCGCACCCTCGTCTTGCACCCAGACCGACCAGCCGGAGTCATCCGGCCCCTTGTCGCCGGGCAGCGCGGCGTAGTTAGCGACAGTCTGGTTGATCTGAAGGCCGTCGCCTTTGTCGCCTTTCGGCAGAACGAGATTAAGCGTCTGAGACGGCGCGGTACCGGTGATTGTGGCCTGGGCAGTGTCACCCCCGGTGACCGTTCCCACGGTGAGGGTGTTGGCCGGCCCGGTGTCGCCGGGATCACCTTTATCGCCTGGATCGCCTTTGTCTCCCTTGGGGAGTACGAGGTTCAGCTCCTGCTCAGGGGCTTCTCCGGTGATCGACGCTTCGGCGTCGTCCCCTTCGGTGACCGTGCCGATGCTGAGGGAGTTCGGAGGACCGGGCGGGCCGGCAGGGCCTTCGTCTCCCGGGTCGCCCTTGGGTCCCTCATGCCCGGGGACAGAACCGATCAGGGTCGTCACCGAAGGGTCGTCGGTGGGATATCCGCGTAGCAGCAGCATTACGACGCCTCCTTGACATACGCATCGGGCATCTGGATCTTGACGAAGCCCTCGGCGATCGGATCGCCGCCCGACGCTTCGCCTTCGGGTAGGAACACAAGCTGAAACTTGGTGTTCGCGGAGATCTGGTCGGCGGCTTCGCTCTCAACCTTCAGGTGCGCCAGCGTCTCGGAGATGTCGAAGGACCACTTCGTGACTGGAGCCCGGCCGGGGTCGAGGACCTCGACCGAAACGGACGGGGTGTCGATGCCGGTCAGCAGCGAGTCGTCCACCGTGATGGTGGGCTGCGGCTGCAGGCCCAGCTCTCCGGTGAACTCGACGGTGTACTTGTGGACCCAGTAGAAGTTCACGTTCAGCACGTCGAACACCCCGAGGAAGTCGGCTACCGCGTCGAGCGCGTTGGAGATCGTCGTGGAGGTCACGTCGACCACGAAGGTGATCAGACCGACCTCGTCAAACGAGCGGTTCGAGGTGACCTTGACGGTCAGGTTCAGGTTGTCCTGGATGGTGAAGTCGACGGTGACGCCGAGCAACCCGGCGAACGTGTTGTACAGCGATGTCAGCGTGGTGTTCAGCGTGTTGACGAGCTGCTCGGACAGGACGTGTCCCGCGTTGAGCGTGAGCTCGACCTCCCAGACCGGGATCAGCGACGACGGGTGAACCTCCACGTTGCCCGCGCCGATCGTCGGGATGCCTTCCAGCGCATCGGTGATGTCGCCCGAGAGGTTGTGCGGGTTGTCTGTGACGTCGTTGAAGTCGATGGCGGGCGACCACTGGTCCTTGAAGCCGAGGATGTACGTCCCGCCCGTTGCCTGGGTGACCGTGACCTCTTGCAGCGCGTTGGTCTCGCCCCGAGTCTGGAGCTCGAAGAACAGATCGCCGGCCGGGAAGTCGACCGGCTGCGGTGGTGTGCTGCCGTCGAGATTCTGGAACGACCACTTGAAGTCTCGGCCGCGAGTCAGCACGAGCTGGTCCGTTCCGAGGTTTACACCGATGTAGGACATCGGTCTCCTTTCCGGGTGGTATGGCGGGACTGGAGGGCCTCCCCGGGGCAGGGAGCGCGGGCAGCGGGAGCAGGAGAGGAGCTGCTCCCTCGAAGCGTCGGCAGCGAAGCTGCCTAGCGGCGCGCTCAACCCGCCCCAGGGGGCGTATTCGGGGCAGCGCTTCTGGCTAGCCCCGGTTTGCGGCCTCGTCCAGCCGTTGGCGGTAGAGGGCCGAGATGGGAACGACGGCTGCATCGCCGGCGCTCGCGTTCCGCTCGACCTCGATGCGGACTCGACGGCGGTCGCCTTCGGTCAGCAGGAGCGAGGTCAGCATGGAATGCACCGAGGCAAGCATCTGAGAACTCGGCTTCGGCGAATACAGCAGTTTGTTGAGAAAGTGCAACGTCACTTTGGCGAAAGCCCAGTCCGTTGGCTCGTAATACTTCTTCTGCGCCGATTTCTTCATCGACTCATAAAGCTCTGTCACCATAGGGTGAGGGTCGACAATTCCCAGCGGGGGAATTGCGACGGGACCGATCGCGGTCACTTTGTCGATTTCCATGTCGGGCGCATTACGCCTAACACGTTCTTCGGATCGCTTCGGAATAGGACCAGTAAGTCCTCCAGCCATTTTTGCCTCCTGGGCATAAAAAAAGCGGCCCCAGGCCGCTTATCTCATCCCAGCTAGGCAGCGACTCGCTGCCGACGCCATCAGAACGCTTATCGCGTTCCAGGGTGTCGTTCCGGTGGTCGTTTCCTCTGGGCTGCTAATTTCCTCCGCTGGGCTACACCCTGTCTGGAGGTTTTCCACTTGTGGTGATCCGAGCACAGCGCCTGAAGGCGGCTGTGATCGTCTCGATCGCCTGTGTGGTCGACATCGGTCGCCCGGTTAGGGCACCCGGGCTTGGCACACCGGTAGTTGGCATCCCGCAGCACCCGGCTGCGGATCACCGGCCAGTCCGGTGGTAGCTCGGCTCGCCTGCGTGAGGTGGTGTTCCAGGTCATCGCACGCTCGCGATGTACTCTGCCAATTCTGGCGAGTAGGAAAATTCCTCTCCCGGACCGGGGACTCTGTGGCTGCGGAACTTTTCATGCAAGACCGTCTCAGCCACGAACCCACCTGGGATCTTCGCAAGCGGTATGACGGGGGCACCCTGCCGCTTTGAGAGGCTGCGGAGTCTCCGCTGGTAGAGCTGCTCTGTGCTTGAGTATCCGATCTTCAAGTTGCCATTCGGCAGGAGCACGATGTAGCAGATTCCTGGGAACGACTCAAGGGGGTGGTAGTCGACCGCCCTCAGGATCGCCTGCTTCCCTTTCGAATCCCAGCGAGATCTCATAATCTCGCGATGATCTGGACAGAGGTCCAGATTCGCCGCCACAGACGACTCTTGGTAGCAACTTTCACCTTGGTTTACCCAGGTACAGGGCATGTTTTCTCCATTCTGCGGGCATGGTTACGCCCCTCGCGTGATAGCTAGTCACCAGGGGCTCTACTGATCCGCAGAGGTCAGCAGCGGTTTACAGGGGTGGTAGGACGTTCTTATGTTCGCGGGAGAAGATAGATCTATCTTCGACCAAGAACAGAAGACGGACTACCGGGGTGATGCCCTCTTCGCTCTTACGGCTCCGAGGGCATCTCCGACACGGAGATGCACGAGCCGCAGTTTGCGGCTCTATGGGGAGCGCCTGAGGGCGCGACTGCCCCACCCCCTTACCCCCTCCCCAAACCCCTCAAATATCTCTTTACCCCCTCACTAAGTAGTAGGTGTATGTCTTTCGGGTTCCATACACAGACACCTCTATTTGTGATTAAGCTCACAGCGAGTATGGGAGCTCCAAAAAATACACCTACTACCTAATGTCAGGGGCTCATCAGGCCCCCCGAGGGCCTGGTGCGCCGATTCCCGGGGCCTGTTAGGGCTCTGACCTGGGCTTATCGACTTTCAAACCCGTACAGGAGGTCGGTGGCGCATAACCTACCGGTCATCATGTGCGGGGGCGGGGGTACCCCACCCGGGTACCCACCCCTGCGCCGGCACGCCGCACCCGGTGCACACCCCACGCTGTGCCCTGCCATGCCTGCACACCCGGTGCTGCCCATGCACCAACACACCCCATGCCCTACCCCTACCCCTGCACCCACACCCTGCCTAGTGCCCTACCCCCTGTGTGCCCCTGTGCCCTACGTACTAGGCCCTACCCACACCAGGGCCTAGCCCTGCACACCACGTACAGCACAGCCCCATACAGGCCCTATATACGACCCCCCTATATACGGGCCCCTACCTGTGGGAGCGGACTAATTCGGGAATAGTGCTTGACACGTAACACCATTCGGTGTAGCGTCTGCGATGAACAACTAAATAGCGGACAGGCAAGTCAGATCAGGACGAAAGTCCGTTCGGGGAACCCTAGCCAGCGGGTTTGAGAGCAGCACAGGCGACATGCAAACAACCGGATCACAAGACTTGACAACTAACGTCCGAGATGATAGGTTTCAACTACAACTAAACGAGCAAGACCTTCGGCAGACGGCGTGGCGAAAGCTTCCCCGACCGGAGTGCAAATCCTTCATCGCCGGTAAGGCCCGGTTCGAGATGGCTAGGGGCTCGTTGTTCATAGATTTCTCAGAGGCGGGTGTCAGCTTGATTTTGGGAGCTGGCCTGCCGAACCGGATAGGCATGGTGCGATGGAATGATCGCGTTGCCTCTGTCTGGCGCATCGCGACTAGACACCCCTTAAACGGGTGCATGAAAGCGATGGCGGCATCACGACACCAGGGTTCGATTCCCTGGCTATCCACCAGCACGTCAGGTCAGATCAGGTAAGAGACCTCCGAATGCGTTCGTAGCGATAACGGAACCGCCTGGCGTGCGATCTTTCAAGGCAGCACCAAGACATGGTGCGCCGCTTGTGATTGGAAGTGAACGAGCAATGACGCTCGTGATCGTTCTCGTGACGTTCTTCATCCTCATGGCGCTTGGCGCTATGGGCTTGAGCATCGCCTAGAGCTTGACACGTAACAGAGTGAGGCATGATGCGCGTCTACATCGACGGCAAGGTTTTCGTCCTACGCGGTACGCGCTGCGTCCGCGTCAAGTGAGAGGGAAAGGCATGGTTTCAGGCAAGGTTAAGGCGATCGCTGCGGCATCGCTGATCTTCTTCGGCATGGCGGACACGGCTAAAGCTTTGGCTGATGAGCCGTTGGAAGACGAACCGGGTTGGTCATGTGTTGACGATGGCAACCGCGTCTGCGGCCCGGGCAACAGCAACGGAGTACCAGCCGGCTGCTACGACGACGGCGGCGTGCTTTTCAAGGTATGGCCTTGCGAGGCTTGGAAGCCAAGCGATGGTTACCGGCACGGCGACGGCTCAGTTACCTACACCAACTGAATAGACCGCCCCCAATGGTTGCCTGATCTTCCCCTCGGAGACTCACTGGACTCTGAGACATGACAGGTGGCGCGTCCGATTCGCGCCGGGGGCACAAACTTTGAGAAAGGCAACGTTCGATGCCATACCGACCAAGTTCCTACGACAAAGAGACCATGCGGGCTTATCAGCGTAAGTGGATCGCTGCCCGCAGGGCTGCGTACTTTGCGGACAAGCTATGTGCCCATTGCGGGTCCGCTGAAAGGCTTGAGCTGGATCACATCATCCCAGAAAGCAAGGAACACAGCGCGATTTGGAGCTGGTCTCAAGCTCGCCGAGATGCGGAGCTGAAGAAGTGCCAGGTTCTATGCCACGACTGCCACCAGAAGAAGACATCGGAGGAACGGCGGCAACGTGTCCGCCGATCAGCCTGTGCAAAGGAACGAACTCGCCGCGCCCAAGCCGCGCGAGCTCTCAAGTAACGAGACTTGACAATTCACAGAGAGGCATAGTGATGATCGAAATCATCAACCTGGAAGGCGAACTGACAGGCCCTGCGCGTATCGCGCAGAGGTTCGCCGCTGAAAGGGATCGTGTCGAGTCGTTCAACCAGCTGATGCGATCAACAGGCATGTCACATCGAACAGCGTTGTGGCGCGGTCTGCTTGGCGGTCGACGTCGCAGAGAGGTCTGACATGGACCCCGAGGACGAATACACAGCGGTGCTCGACTACTCAGGTTCACCCGCTGACTACCTAGACGAAGACATGAATGACTGGCCGATGATCCCGGCCAGTTTCCTACCGCGAAAGGCTTGACAGGTAACGGAGGCATGATGACCTTCAAGTCATGGAAGCAGGATGTGAACCTGATTATCCGGCTGATAACAGGTTTCGACGCTGACGACCTAACCGACTACCCGTATCGAGACGCCTGGGACAACGGGCGCAAGCCGGCTTCGGTTGCGTACGAAGTCCTAGCCGCTAACGGCTACCTGAACTAAGAGAGGTTTGACATGAGCAGCATGGCATATATCGACACCGAGCTGGAATTGAACTGGTGGACTACTGGCTACGGGTATCGACACGCGCACAGCGACTATCGAATCGTTTGGTGGAACAGCAACCGAGACACGGTCAGCGTCTACCGACACACAGCGGACGAGTGGTTGCCAGTCCTACACGGGGTGGATCTAGCTACCGCAGTACACCATGTAATACAAGAGGTTTGACGATGACAAAGTCATGGATAGCCTTCTGGCTGTTCATCATCGGCTTACTTGCTGTGTCGTGCAACTCACCTGACGCTAGTGCTCAACCTTTGTGTGCCCACCGCAGCGTTGAACACGCTGCCCAGCACCACGAGTCACGAGAGTCGGACTCTCGGTGGCATGAGCTCCACGGTGACCTACCGACGTGCAACCTCGATAAGAAAGACGACGTTGACGACCGGGACCACGAGAAGGACGACCCGCGTTGGTTCCCGCACCACAAGAAAGACACCGACAACAAAAGCGATGACGACCAGAGGATTCCACGAAGGGATCACCCCGGATTCCATTGCACCTGGCGGGGTTGCGGCTAAAGCCGCTGCCCCCTTTGCATTGCACTCCGTGCAACGCGCGCGGGTGTGGTTAAGAAAGGGTTGAACAGCAAACATGGACCGGAATGCAGAAGCCGCCGAGATCGAAGCGGCCATCACAGAGCTTGCCCACGAGATTGAGGTAGCGAACTTCGCCATCGAATCTCCGACTGAGCAAGCGCGAAGGCTCGTTGAGCAGGGGTGGAATCGCCGCTGTTTCACCTGCGAGAACCGTGCGTAGCGCGGCGTTATCGGCAGAGGAGAGACATGAAGAGGAAAGACATGAACGTACGTGAGCGAGCGGCCCTGTTGGTCGACCGTGCTGACGCGCTAAGGGCGCAGGCAAACACCCTTGATCGGGCCGCAGTAGGGCTACTCCGAGAGGCTGGTGAAGAGGTCCCTGCGTCGTATAGGCGGAACATCACCACCTGACGTAAGGCTTGAGCCATCGGCTCTCAGACCCAACCAACGGCGACACGGGCGTCGCCACACAACAGAAAAGAGAAAAAGAGATGAACACCTTGACACAGGACGGCTCAAGACAGGGTGTCCGAAGTCACTCACCCGAGGATCGAGACGCCCTAGCGGCTCGGCTCGGGCTGTCGAGAGAGACGCTCTCATAGGAATGAAAGCCGGGGTTTCGACCCCGGCTGGGGGCAGTTCCAACCAGTATCTTAACTACTCTGATCAGGCATTTTGAGTTTTTTCATACCAAGAGTTGGAAACCGCCCCCGGATGTCGGCGGGTGGTACAATACTCTGCCCATGCAACAATTTGCATACTCTTCCGACGGGGTCACCGGGCCTATGAACGGCCCTGGGAAAGGGGTTGGTCACCTTGACCAATAACACTTTGACAACTAACGTGAGGTGCCGCACTGAACGACACCCAATCTCCGACAGGAGACCAAAACATGGACGGCAACAACAAGCTGACGCTTGCCATCATCGAGGCCTTGAAAAGCAAGGGCCTTAACCAATCTGAGATCGCGGAGATGTACGGCGTGACCCGCCAGTATGTTTCGTGGATCAAGCACACGTACGGTGGCCGGCTCACTCCGCGTGAGCAGGTCATGGAGGAATGGCCGTTCCAGGTCCCGGTAAGGATGGGCAACACAGGCCCGTTCAAAAGGCTTCGGGACCACGGCGAGTACGTCGCAACTAACGGAATCGGGATGAGCCACGACAAGCTGTCGAGGCTTCGGGGGTGGTACAGAAAGCTTCGGGACGAGAACCTCGTCGTGGAGTTCGACCCGAACATCCCGCCGATCGAAGGCGTCAGCCCCGTAGGGGGCTGGGCCTACCGCAAGCGCAGGAAGTCTGACGGCGACCTACTCATCCGGGTGAACAAGCACACCCGTCTAACTGAAAAAGGAAGAATGATATGGCGTTTACCGCTGACCGATCCGTAAAGAGAGTGATCCAGTGCCTCTACAAGTCATGGCCCAGGCCCTCAACCTACCCGATGCAGTCACCAGACTCAACGAACCAGGATGGGCCTTCGCCCAGACCGTGAATCTGGAGACATCGCAAGGTTTGATTATGTGGCGGATACCTCTGGTGCGTGATACCGATCCGATGTACGCGCCTCTGGCGGATCTGATGGCCCGGTCTGAGGTCGAGGTCATTCTCGACGGTTCGATACCCGATCCCGGTGTAATCGGCGGGAAACTACAAGCTTTCGTTGCGCTGCTGCACCCGGAAGGCCAGCGGCAGACGCCCAGCCCGCAGCAGCACACGTTCGTAGACATCTTCAAGAACTGGGGTGATCTGGTGCTCCCCGAGCACCTCCCGGAGAAGATGGAACGTATCTGCGCGCTGCACACACACTGAGAGGTACGGAATGGACCCCAAAGACGAGGATGCTTCAGCTGTGGCGTCAGCGGTGTATGACTGGCTGCTGACTCAGGTCGATCCCGGAATGCACCACGAGGCCGAGACAGCCCGCTTCTATGCCCGGTTGGAGGCTTCAGGTGAGCGACCCGTTTGACCCTAAGCGCTCCCTCTCGGTCAGCCAGTACAACCAGTTCCGGAAATGCCCCTACTCCTGGTATCTAGCAAGGGTTAAGCGAGCCTGGCAGCGTCCTGCTGCCTGGCTTCCCCAGGGAAGCGCGGAACACACCGTGTTCGAGGCTGTAGCCCGGAGCGGGTTCACGATGCCCCTAGAGGAAGCTCAGGCCCTTTTCGGGGTGGAGTACGCCAAAGAGGTAGCCGGCTACACCGAGATCACCCCGAACTTCGAGTGGTGGTCTCGGTCCGGCCCCTACGGGGCCAAGAAGGATCTGCCACGGAGGTATCAGCTTGGGATGGAACAGATCGAGAGGTTCTACGCCTGGGTCAGCAACTCCCCAGGACATGACGTCTGGACGGCCCCCGATGGAACCCCAGGTATTGAGCTGGGGTTCGACATCGACCTGGACGGTGTTCAGGTTCGAGGTTTCATCGACGTTGTGATCCTCGCTGAGAGTGGCGATGTCGTGGTGGTCGACTACAAATCGGGCAACCAGCCTGGTGATGACTTCCAGCTTGGTGTCTACGCATTGGCTCTGGCTGAGACGTACGGGATTGAGCGTCCGACTGTAGGTGCTTACTGGATGGGTAGAGCCGGAAAGCTTACGTATCCATACGATCTCACCGACTGGACGAAGGAGAAGGTGACCGAGGCGTTCCACGAGCTTGAGGCGAACATCCAATCGGAGAACTTCGACCCGAAGCCGACAGAGGATTCTTGTCGGTTTTGTGATGTCTCGGATGCCTGCGCCTATCGTTTAGCTTAGTTCCTTGACACATCACAGGAGAGGTAAGAGATGAAGCAATTGTTTTATTGGACATTAGGACTTTGGACAGGGGTTGGCATTGGGCTTCTAGTGACACTAGTGCCATCCCCGTCCGCTCACGCGGACCCTCCGGCGTGCGTGGTCGGCAGAGACACGGTCTGGAACAACCCGGTGTGCCGGGATTGCATCGTGGCCCACTACCCAAACACGGGTCCCTGCGTCGAGCCCACCCCTCCGGGGGTGAAACCATGAGCAGGCTTCGGGCTATCCACGTCTCCGTGTGGTTCTTCGGGATTGCCCAGCTGCTGTTCGACATCACGTTCGTGTTGCTGCTGACAGCACCGCCAGCTCATGCCGAACCTGCCTACTGCTACAGCTCGGGGGAGTGGATTCCCTTCCCCGACTACAGCGGGTACTGCCTCGACGGGCAGGCCCCGTTCAACGGCCCGGGGCCGAGTTACGGCGGCGGCAACCATCGTTGGCCGGATGGCTCCGATGAGTAACCCTTACGAAGAGGGGACGCAGGAGTCGGATTGGCTCGGCTGGGACGGTGTTCAGGCTCGCATCGAGGACGCCTACTACGACGCTTTAGTGGACTTTGGGTTCGCTATGGGAGAGCTGCGATCCAGAGGCAGCGATGACTGACATATCGCTTGATTATCGGTGAGAGGGCGAACATGCGCGAGATCATCAACACAGAAGACCCGAACGGCAGCGTCATCACCATCGACACCCCAGACGGGCCATGCGGCACACCAGAGGGCGGCAAGAAGATCCGCCTCTGGTCGGCCGACTTCCACTTACTGGCGTCCTGGTGCTTCGAGTGCAAGCGGTTTCATAAGACGAGAGGATTATCCGCATGACACAGTGCGGTATTTGCAAGTGTGGTCACGCACTGAGTCGACACGAGTTCTACACCCAGACGCTTCACGGCTGCAAGGACTGCCCCGACTCTCGGTCCTGCACGTACTTCCGGCCAGCAATCAATGAGACTTGACGTAAGGCCATCTTATCGGCGAAAGGGGAACAGCCCGTGGGTTTTCTGCGCCTTGTGGCGCTCTTTCTGCGTGACCGCTACTTGACACGTAACGGGGGCGACAGCCCCCTCCAGGAGACAACAATGACAGACCTCAACAGCCCGGAGGAACGGGCAATACTGGAAGACCTCAGCATCGGTACCCACGGCAAACCGGCTACCCACGAGACCGCTGCGCTGCTGCGGATGTACCGCACCGGCTGGACCGGGTCGCAGATCTCCGAGGTGCTCCAGCTCAGCCAGCCCCGGGTGGTCAGCCAGCTCCGCACGGCGCTGACCCAAGAAGGCGAAGCAGCCCGCGCCGGCCGGGAGCTCGTCGGTGCTTCCGCCGCACCGTCGCAGATGGTCCGGGCACGGCAGATCGTGGTGGGAGACGAGCTGGTAGCCGAAGGCGGTGCTGTCGTCAGCATCCGCCGTATGCTCACCGACTTTGTGTTCGTCCTAGACGGAGGGCGGGAGGTTAGGCACACCGCGCTGGACGAGGTGCTCATCCGCCGCGCCAAGGTTTTCTGAGCTCGACTTGACAACTAACGAGAGGAACCCATGACGCCTGAGGACAGCCCCTGTGAGCTATGGACCCGGGGGCATAACGGAAATGGCTATGGCGCCATCGTAATTGGAGGGAAAACACTTGGCGCACACGTCATCTCCTACCAACTACACGTTGGGCCTATACCGAAGGGGTGGCTGGTTGACCACATATGCAGGGTGCCCGCCTGCATCAACCCCAAGCATCTGAGAGCAGTAACCAACAAGCAAAACCAAGAGCATCGAACCCCAGAGGGAGGGTTGGGGCGATCCGGCGTCAGGGGAGTCACCTGGGTAGGCAAACGAAAGCGCTGGCGCGCACAGGTGAGGCATAACGGCAAGCTACACACCTTCAAGGATTACGAGACCATAGAGGAGGCTGCGGAGGTTGTGAGACAGAAGCGTTTGGAGTTGTACTCCCACAACGATTTAGACAGGGAGTGAAACTATTTACACCGTCTTACAGAGCCTCGAAATCAAAGGCAGCGCGGGAGATCCGTTGCCCCAGGTGTGGAAGTCCCTGCCCACCAGGTTCCTGCGCGGTCAGCTCGGGCTGATCTGTGCTGCACCCGGTATCGGCAAGTCGGGGTTCATCCTGACCTACGTCGTCAAATCCCGGGTACCGACGTTCTACTTCAGCGCGGACTCGAATCCGTTCACCCAACTCTCCCGGATGGTGTCCATCCACACCGGGATTCCGATGGAAGCGTCGAAGAAGCAAGTCCGTTCACGAGACCTCGGGGATGCCGGCGTAGAGCTCAACGGGATACCGGTGAGGTTCGGCTACGACGCCTCACCCTCGCTCGACCAGATCGAGACGTCGCTAGAGGCGTACGACGAGGTCTACGGAGACTTCCCGTCGATGGTGGTGATCGACAACATCACCAACGTCCGAGGCATCAGCGGGGACGAGGACGACCCATTCTCAGGCCTTGAGGCGATGATGGACTACCTCCACGACATGGCCCGAAAGACAAACGCTTTCGTCGTCGGGCTGCACCACGTCCAAGGGAAGTACAACGACGGGAACATCCCGATCCCGCTCGGCGGGGTGAAGGGTCAGATCACCCGAGTCCCGGAGCTGGTGCTGACGCTGCACCGCGTCCAATCCGAGTTCGGCCCGGACAGGCTGAACGTCTCCACGGTGAAAGACAGAGACGGCAACGGAGACCCGTCTGGTCTGTCGTTCGCCCCTCTGGAGTTCATCGGGGAGAGCATGACTATCAAAGATTTTCAGACACATTCGTAACGGCACAAGAAAGGAAGGTCGTATGCAACAACCGATTGAACTAAACGAGGCTGAACGTAGCGTGGCGCTTGAAGCGTTGATGTCGGCCCGATACGACGATAGTGACCCAATCAGCACGTTGGCCCGCATCTTCGATGCAGTCAACCGGGTTAGAACTGCGACGCCAAAGCACGTCTGCACGCAAATGTACTGCTGCGACGGCGGCTGACGTAAGGCCTCTACTCGGGCATCGAACTTGACAACTAACGAAAAGGGAAAGAACATGGCCATCACCCCAAACAACGCGACCATCGAAGAAGGTCGCTCTGCGTCGGCAGCTCCGCTGCCAAGCGCCATGCCCCGCAAGGCGAATGTGATTCACCAGCAGATCCTCTCGGGTCTCCTGGCCAACAAGACCACCACCCGCACCGAGCTTCGAGAGCGACGGGACAAGAAGGGTGTGTGGACCCTGCAGGAAGTTCCGGTGTCCGTCCCGACTCTGGCCGGGAACGTCTCCGACGAGAACGTCGACCTGATGGCACGGCGATGGATCAAGTGAACAAACACCACTGGGGGACCAGAGCTAACGGCGACTACGTGGTGTTCTTGTCCGAGGCTGCATGTCCGGGGGAGTTCGTTCGCTGCTGGGCACTTTCCAATGTGTATCAACCGCATGAGGTCATCCGATGAAGTACGCAGTCCGCTACCCGCGCAGCGGGATTCACCTGTGTCCCTTCGGCAAGAAGCAGGCCGAGACTATCTGGCTGCTGGCGCTACGCAACGGCGTAGACGCCAAGATCGCTACCTCACTAGACGGAAAGGTCTGGGTGTTCTGATGAGAGCTGATGGCAAGCACCCGAAGGAATTAGTCCTCGCGTGGATGCGCGGGGAGATAGACCACGTCGTGTTCTTCTCGTTCCGGCGTGAGGCTTTCGTCCGGTACAGCTCCGACTGCCGGGGAGCTGACAGCCCAGGAGGGACAATCCTATGAAGCAATACACCATCCTGACGGCTGACGGCTTCCGAGTAGCCGTCACCGAGGGCGGGTCTGGTATCCCCCTTGTATTTTTGCACGGGCTCTCGGTCAGCGCAGCAGCCTACACCGAGATGCTGGAGCTGCTAGCCGACAACGGCTTTCACGTCTTCGCCTTCGACTGCCCGGACCACGGTGGCAGCGACTCGCTGCCGTGGGGCCACACCGTCAAGGACATGGCTGAGGTTATCTTCCAAGCAGCGTGGACCATTCCCGGTCTTGAGTATCGACAGCCTGTTCTGGTTGGCCACTCCATGGGCGGGTGGGTTGCCGCCGAGTACGCAGCCATGCATCCGGGGTGGGTGCGTGCCTTGATCCTGCTCGATGCAGCGGTAGGCCGGGAGTTCCACGAGTCTGTAAGGCTCCGTAGCGGGGCTCAGTTCCTCGCTGGCGGGGTTAGGGACATCCTCGGGGATGCCCGTAAGGCCGGCTCGATTAGGACGCTCTGGGAGCGTCTCAGCCTCATTTCCCGCTTGACATCTTCCGTATCCGGCCCCGGCATCTTGAGGGCTATCAACGCGGTGATGCACGGGAGCTCCGAGGACGCTCTGCGAGCTCTGAGAGGACACGTCCGAACCGTAGTGGTCCACGGGTCACTGGATGGCATTGTGCCGAGGGATGCCGCATGGAGCGCCGCCAAGGTGGCGGGGGCCAGGCTGAGGCTACTCGGTGGTCGCTTCCATTCTTGGATGATCTCCGACCCGGAGCTGGCTCTCAGCGTCATCAATGACGCCTTGGACTTGACAGATAACGATGAAGGAGATGCAGCATGAGCGAGCACGAAGAGGTGACCGAGTTCCTGATGGCAGCGAACCCGAACCGCTGGCCAAGCACCGCTGATGAGCTGCGTGCAGTCGAATCGGTTCTGGCGGAGGTGTACGAGCCGGAGGGTGTTCGTATCTGGCTTCAGGCCAAGCAGGTCCGATTCGGTGGCCGAACTGCGCTGGAGATGATTGGTGCAGGGCATGGCGACCAAGTGCTGGCCGCAGCCAAGGCAGTTGCAGCATGAGCGATCTTCGCGCACGCCTCGCAGAGGCACTACAGGCTACGGGCATCAAAATCCCGCAGAGTAATCGTCTCGCTGACATGTTGTTGTCGTTGCCCGGTATCGCCATCGTGGAACTACCGGAGCCGAGCTACACCGATGAGCCCGAATTAGATCTTAAAGGCTACGGATTCAATGGAGGCCCATCCGATTCCGACATCGCAGGAGAGCGTGGCGTATACGCGCACGATGGTCTCGTCTATGACCAATGGGACGGATTGACACCTGCCCAAGCTCGAACGGTCGCCTCATGGTGGCTGGCCGCAGCCAACAAAGCCGAGGACCGATGACCGCCGACGCCTACGCCGTGCTCGGCCTCGTGATGTTCATCTTCGTCTGTTTCGGGTTCGCATGGCTGGACAAGTAGCCTGCATCGACTGCCGCAAGGAGGGGATCACCACCCCCCGCAAGCCGGTAGTCCGCAACGGAAAGCCGGTGCCCGGTAGTCGGTGTGCCACCCACCACCGGGCTAAGAGGACTGCTACGCGGGACACCGCGTGGGAACGCCGTCTGATGGCTCTGTACGGCCTGCTGCCGGAGGAATACGAGCGGATCAAGGCTTACCAAGGTGGCAAGTGTGCTCTCTGCCAGAGAGCTACTGGAGCCGTCCGCAGGCTGGCCGTAGACCACGACCACTCATCCGGGGTGATCCGGGGTTGTCTGTGCAAGCGGGACAACGTCCTGCTGGGTCACGCTCGGGATCAGATCGAGTTCTTCGAGAGGTGCATCGAGTACCTGAAGAACCCGCCAGCAGTTCAGGTTCTCGGAGAGCGGATCGCTCCTATCGAGGCCGGAAACTTGACAACTAACGAGGATGAAGATGCACCTCCCGTTTGAGCTTGAGTCGGAGGAGTACTGGCAGGACGTTGAGTGGGTCCTGCATGACCCCTACTGCAGGGCAAGTGCCTACACGCGACCGATGCTAGAGGAGATGGAAGTCCCCGCGTACGAGGCGTGCGAGTACGAGATCGAGCGGTACGGAGACTGCGTATGCACGACGGCCTTCTGATCGTCAGGGCAATCAAAAGCATCTACCCCGGGTGGGAGCCACCGAGGGATACCGGTAGGGACTGGGTCAAATGTCTGTGCCCGTTTCACGGGGATGGGATTGCCAGCGCCGGCATCTCGTTTCGGTACAACGCCTTCCGGTGCCTGGCTTGTTCGGTGTCTGGTAGCGCAAGGAGGATTCTGAAGGAGCATAAGGGTTTAACTGATGCAGAGATTGACAGATTCGCAGAGGAAGTTTCTGAGGGCAGCGACGGAGCGGTACCACGCGAGCTTGGTCGGAAGCCGGGGCGAAGAGTATTTGCGGACGAGGGGGTTGTTCCCCACCAACGACAAGGTCGTTCCGTTTCGACTGGGATACGTGGAAGATCCACTCCCTGGACATGAGCTCTACCGGGGGATGATGGCCATCCCCTACATACGCTGGTCCCAGCCCCTGGGCTGGTCTGTCGTGAAGATCCGCTTCCGCAAGCTCCACATGCGGGAGGACGAAGGGGGTAAGTACCTCGACGTCGCCGGCTTCAAACCCCGGCTGTACAACACGCTGGCGCTCCTGGGGGACAGCTCGAAGATCGCCATCACCGAAGGCGAGATCGACGCTGTCACAGCGACTCTCTGCGGTATCCCCACGGTAGGGGTGCCCGGAGCACAAGCGTGGAAACCCCACTTCCGAGAACCCTTCCTGGGTTATCGGGATGTGTACATCCTCGCTGACGGGGACGAGGCGGGGTTGAACTTCGCCAACACAGTGGCAGCTTCGCTGTTCAACGCCAAGGTGATTCCGATGCCACCAGGTTCTGATGTCAACGATCTGGTGGTTTCACAGGGCAAGCAGGCTCTTTTGAGCCGTTTAACTTGACAACTAACGAAAGAGAGACAAATGGAGTCGATTCTCGAAGAGGCTCAACGGATTATCCACGGGCAGCGGAACAAGGACTACGGCCACCCGAGGGAGAACATCGGGCACACCGCTGCGCTGTGGTCGGCGTACCTCGGCGTGGAGGTCACGCCGCTGGACGTGTGCCACATGATGCAGCAGCTCAAGCAGTCTCGGATGAAAACCACCGGTTATCACCGTGACTCGAACGTCGACATCGGCGGCTACGCCGGGGTGGCCGAGAGGATCTACGAGGAGCCTGTCCAGGCCGTGGGTGGGACGTTCACCATCACCGGCCCCCCGGGAACGGTGGGGCCGTTCCCACACGACATCGACCGGGGAGAACTGGACGAGCACATCAAGGGGTTCCGAGACCTGCAGAAGCAGATCCCCCGGGTATGGGGGTCGCTGGCTGATGTCCCCCACGACGTCCGCGTCGTGGACGAAGAGGGTGACGTGTGGGTCTACTACGACGGCCCCCGGGGCGTCGGCTGGGGCTTCCTGGGGAAGCCGGCGTACTACACCTCCAGCCTCTCGGAGTACGACTACGTCGCTCCCTTCACCGAGATCCTCGGCGAATGAACGCACTTCAGGCCCGCCGCTTGAAGAAAGGTACACATGAGTAAGCGTCTGTTTATAGTTCCCGATTGCCAGATGCCGTTCGATGACAGGAGAGCACTCAAGGCCGTCATCCAGGCGATCGGAGATATGCAGCCTGACGAGGTCATCCACATAGGTGATCTGGCTGACTTCCCTCAGCCATCTAGGTGGAGCAAGGGCACCGCAGCAGAGTTCGAGGGCTCGGTCTTCGAGGACTCGGAACAGATCAAACGCCGGTTCCTGGGGCCTCTCAGGGCCGTTTACGACGGGCCTGTCGGTATCCACGAGGGCAACCACGACCTACGCCCCCGGGAGTACCTAGCCAAGTACGCTCCCGCCCTTGCGGAGTCAGGCGCTTTCAACATGGAAACGCTTCTCGATTTCGACGGTTTCGGTGTGGAGCTGCTGCCGGCGTTCAACAAGATCGCCACCGGGTGGATCACCACCCACGGGCATCTCGGTCAGATCTCGCTGTCGAGGATCGCGGGTAACACCGCGCTGAACGCGGCTAAGAAGTTCAACGCCTCGGTGGTGATGGGACACACCCATCGCCAGGGGATCGGTTCTCAGACCTACGGATTCGGCGGGAACGTCAACCAACAGGTCACCGGAGTCGAGGTTGGGCATCTGATGGATCAGACGCGAGCAGCGTATCTCAAGGGCGGGACTGGAAACTGGCAGCTCGGGTTCGCTGTGCTGACCATCGACGGGCAGCACGTCCACCCGGAGTTAGTTCCGATTCACCGAGGCAGGTTCACGGTAGACGGCCACGTTTGGGAGGTCTGACTCGATGAACAGAGTTCAGTCGCTAGCGCCGCAGACTTTCGTCTGCTAGCGACTTGACAGATAACGGGACGGGGCTGAAAGGCCCCTCCCCTACACGAGAGGGATACGTGGAGGAACTTGTAAGGCCGATCAAGAGAGCAGCCAAATCTGTTGCCTTCCAATGGCCGGGAGTCATCGAAGCCGATGACGTAGAGCAAGGGATCTATGTGCGGCTGCTGGAAACCCCAGGCTCCGTGGAGAAGATCCTCGACATGGACCGCGAGGCACAGTATCGGGCGATCGTCGGGGTAGGCCATCAGATCGCGTCTAAAGAGCGCAACGACTACGCCTACTACTCGGGCAACTACAAGTACTCGCTGGCCGATGTCAAGCAGATTCTGAGGGACAAGATCCTGACGTCCGACGAGTTTCACTGGAACGAAGCGGTATCGGACATCACAGAGTCCATCGGGTCGTTGAAGCCGGATTACCAATCTGTCATCGCCGAGCGCTACATCGACGGTGTGACAAGCGAGGGTGCCCGGCAGGTGATGTTGACCCGCGCCATCGAGTCGCTTACCGACGCGATGAACGCCAACGCCAGGCGCAAGTACGCCGAGCAGGACGCGCAGATGCGGAAGGTCATCCCCAACGCACAAGCCCGCGCCATCACCGACAACGACTACGAGGGATGGGAAGGGTCTGAATACAACCACCAAGGAGGTTGGCGATGAAAGAAAACTTCGGGAACGGGTGGGTCGACAGAGGCCCACGGTCTGCCGTCCCGGTGTGGGACGACAACATGCGGGCCATCAAGAAGCAGGAGAAGTTCTACGCAAACTCCTTGGAGGACGACTACTCCGAAGAGTCTATGCCGTGATTCAGAACATCTTCGATGCGAAATTCAACGGGATGGGCCGGTCTGAGATGTACCGGCATCAGATCACCCCTGATCTGTTCCCCTATGAAAAAAAGATGCTGATCGAGAACTGGTCAGCGGAGGACCGAGAAGCCTACTGCGGAGGCGAATACACGAGAGGATATGCGTGACAACGGATGAGATCAACTGGGGACCAACAGGACAGCTCGTCTACGAGCGAACCTACTCAAGGACCAAGCCAGACGGCTCCAAAGAGTCCTGGCCGGACACCGTGGAGCGAGTTGTTGAAGGGAATCTCGGACTTGTCGATAACCGTTACCACCTGGATGGAGAGCAGGAACAGCTAATCCGTCTGATGACGGAGTTCAAGATCATCCCGGCTGGACGGCATCTGTGGGCTTCGGGTGTGAAAGGTGCTCAGCACCTGTTCAACTGCTGGGTCTCAGGGTGGACCGACCAGGTGTCGGAGCACTTCGAGTTCACGTTCATGCGCCTGATGGAAGGCGGCGGTGTTGGGGCTAACTACTCCAACAGCTTCCTGGCTGACTACCCGATCGTCCCGCAGGACCTTCTGGTCGACATCGTCTGCGACCCAGAGCATCCCGACTACGCGGCCTTAGAAGAGGCTGGGGTCCTGTCCAACCAGTACCACTCGGATTGGGTGGGCTCCTACCAGATTGAGGACTCCCGTGAAGGATGGGCCGCTGCCCTCACCGACCTCATCGACACCCACTACCGGGACGAGGTCAAGAACTTTCACCGTGTATACGACGTGTCTCGTGTGCGGGCGGCGGGAAGTCGTCTCCGCACCTTCGGTGGAACAGCGTCCGGGCCTTTACCACTGGCCAAGATGCTGCGGGACGTTAACGGTGTCCTTTCCTCTCTAGCCTACGAGGGGAAGCGCCTAACCGGGCTGGACGCGATGGAGATCGACCACGCCATCGCGCAGTGTGTGGTGGCTGGTGGTGTTCGCCGGTCTGCTCGCATGGCCCTGATGCACTGGCAAGACCATCAGATCTACGACTTCCTGCGGATCAAGCGGGACAGCGGTTGTCACTGGACAACTAACATCTCGGTCGAAGTCGACAGCCAGTTCTGGTCTCTGGTCCGGGGGCCACACCACGGGACCGGCGACGCCCCGGAGATCCTGAAGCGGATCACCGAGGGCATGGTGAACAACGGGGAGCCGGGGTTCTGGGACTCGTCGCTGTCGAACGTCGGTGAGCCGAACGAGGTTATCTGCACTAATCCCTGTGGAGAGATCACGCTCGAAGCGTGGGAGCCGTGCAACCTCGGGCACATCAACCTGGCGGCGTTCGTCCGGGATAACGGGAAGGTCGACATGCTCGACCTGCTCCGGGCTCATAAGTTGATGACCCGGTTCCTGATCCGGGCCACGTTCTCCGACGTGGCAGACGAGAAGTCCCGAGAGGTGCTGGACCGTAACCGACGAATCGGCGTGGGCCACACCGGGGTTGCCTCGTTCCTGGCGATGACCGGCCGGAAGTACTCCGAGACACCTGCTGACAGGTCGTTCACCGCGTACCTGCGGGAGATGGCCTCCGTGGTTGACGAAGCGGCGGCAGACTACTGCCACCAGCTCCGAATCCCGGTGCCGGTCAAGAAGAGAACGGTAGCCCCCACCGGAACCATCTCGAAGATGCCGGGTGTCTCCGAGGGTATCCACCCGATCTTCTCGAAGTACTTCAACCGGAGGATCAGGTTCTCCAAGCACGACTCTGATCAGCTCCTGACTGCGGTGGAGTACGCACGGAAGGGCTTCCAGGTCGAGGACGACCTGTACGCCTCTATGACGTCCGTGGTGACCATTCCTACCAAGGACAGTCTTTTGGAGGCTGTAGAGGCGATCTGGGGCCGGGAACAGGCAGAGGAGATTGTCGAGTCTGCTGACGACTTGACACTGAACCAGATGCTCGCCTTCCAGGCGATGTACCAGATGTGCTGGGCTGACAACGCCGTCAGCTTCACAGCCAACGTCGAGCAGGGTGTCGACCCTGCGTTGGTGGCGGAGCAGATCACCAAGTTCGGTGGACTCCTCAAGGGAGCCACCATCTTTCCGGAGTCCTCGATGCCGCAGTCTCCGTACGAACGAATCACCAAGGCTGAGTACGAAGCAGCCACCGCTAAAGCCGTCGCAGACGGTGTTTCAGAAGAATGCTCGGGCAACTCGTGCCCGATCAGGTAACAAGAGAGGTAACTACATGACAGAGTTCGACCCCTTCGCCGACGCCCCCGAGGACGAGGCTCAGTCGGAGCCGACCCAGGAGCCCGTAGAGGCCCCTGCACCGGCCAAGAAGGCTCCCGCCAAGAAGTCCATCGGGGCTGTCTCGGTGGACGTCAAGCCCAACCTGCTTCCGCTGGACGAAGGCAAGGTTGTCCTGACGTTCAAGGGTGGTACTGGGTTTGACGCTCCGTGGATCGTCATCCACGCGAAGGACCTGCAGGACGCTCACGAGCAGATCTCCGGCGAGAACGCCACCCTGCTCGCTGCGGTCATGGAGCAGTCCCAGAAGGCTGGACAGCACTTCGCCAAGCTCGGTGGTGGGAAGCCCTCGCAGGGTGCTCCTGCTCGCCAGGCTGCGCCTGCGCCGGCTCAGCAGCCGCCTGCCGGCTCGCCTCCGTGCCCCGGTGATGGCTGGGTCTACAAGTCCGGTGTCGGCAAGAGCAACGGGAAGCCGTGGCAGGGCTGGATGCCCCCGCGTGGCTCGGACGAGAAGCCCGTCTTCTTCTGAGCGGTGCTAGGAAACCAGAGGTTTCCGGCGCGAAAGCGCAGCAGCTTCGCTGCAAGCGCGACTTGACACGTAACGGGATGGGGGCGAAGGCCCCCTCCCACCAAACTTCTGAGAGGAAACCATGAAGCTGATTGACAAGTCGGTGGATCGACTGATGGCCGAGCTGTTCCGGTTCTGGCTGTGGCTGGGTATGGAGGTCCTTGGCGTCCTCCGAATCCCAGACAAAGACCGACCGGAGACGCAGGAGACGCTAGCCAAGCTGGTCGCTGAGAACGACGAGCTGAAGGCACAGCTTGCGTCTCAGATGGCATCGGAGCTGCGCGAGGCAGCTCAGTTCGGGGAGCTCGTTGCAGAGCGGGTCAACGCTGGCCTGTCTCGCACAGGCCCCAACCGCCCGAACAACAACCGGAAGCTGACTGAGCGCGAGGTGCGAGAGATCCGCGAGCACAGCCGGATGGGTTGGAAGAACGCTGATCTGGCTCGTGCCTTCGACGTCAACCCCGCAACGATCTCCCGAATCATCCGGGGTCAATACCACAAGAAGAAAGGTCTCTGATGGCTGACAGGATTCAAGTAATTATCGCCGTTCCTCGGGACGAAGCACTCCCCGTGGATGTCCAGGGTGTCGGATTGCGCCGACGCGCAATCGAACTCATGCAGGAGATCGCCACGGTGGACGAAAGCACCGTGCGGTACAGCGCGGCGAGTGACGACGCGACAGTCAACTTAGGCGGTGACATCGGGCTCCTCTCTACGTGGCAACACAACCTGCTGGCGGCGCGCTTCAGAGCTGACGGCACCGCCCAGCCCGGGGTCTGTGGCCCCGTGACCCACCGGGACACGGTGATGCGCGTCTATTCAGCGGCAAGCGTCGTACGCAACGAATTCGACTAAGGGGCAGCATGAAGGTACACGAGCATGTGGTGGCTGGTGAACTGGTTCAGATCAACGTCGTTGAGACGGAAGAGGATCTGGAACCCTTCCGCGACTTCATCCGTGGCCACCTTCGGTTCCTCGGTCTGGACTCGGAGACCACCGGACTGGACATCTACGACGACAAGTTCCGTTGCCGTCTAGTCCAGTTCGGTACTCCGACAGAAGCCTGGGTAGTGCCGGTCGAGAAGGGTCCCCGGTTCGCTGAGGACGTTCGGCTGGCGCTTAAAGGGGTCCAGGGCTTTGTGTTGCACAACGCCTCGTACGACCTTCAGGTCTTCGAGAGGACGCTGGGCGTCCCGATGGAACAGATGTGGCCGAAGGTCACGGACACCCGCATCCTGGCGCATCTGATCGACCCCAGGGGTAAGGACGAAGGCGGGTACGGACACTCGCTGGAGGAGCTGACCCGCGTCTACATCGACGCGGAGGTAGCGGACAACGTCAAGACTCTGATGGCAGATCTTTCCAAGGAGCACAAGACAACTAAGGCGAACGTATGGAAGAAAGTCCCGCTGAACGACCCGCACTACGAGCTCTACGCCGGGATGGACCCGATCCTGGCGGCGAGGCTGTCGCAGAAACTGACCCCGCTCGTGCCGAGCGTCTCGCAGAAGCTTATTCCCTACGAGCACAAGCTCGCTGAGGTCTGCTCCTACATGGAGCGGACTGGGTTCCTGTTGGACGTGGAGTACACCGAGAAGCTCTCGGACAGGCTGAAGTACGAAGAGAGCCTGAACAAGGAGATAGCCGACAAGTTCGGCTGTGAGAACGTCAATTCGACGGAGATGGTAGCCGACGTGCTCGAATCACTCGGCGTGAAGATCGTCGGTCGGACTCCTTCCGGTAGGCGGAAGGTGGACGACGACCTGCTATCTAAATTTGCCAGCTCCGACGACCTGGCGCACGACTACGACGAGGGTCTAGCGGAGTTTTGCAGGGCTGTCATCGAGGGGAAGAAGGCTGGGAAGTGGAGGAAAACATGGGTGGACACGTTCCTCAAGGAGAGGGACGCGCAGAACAGGTGCCACGCTTCTATCAACCCGCTTCGCGCGCGGACTGCCCGCATGTCCATTACCGGTATTCCAGCTCAGACCCTGCCAGCGGGCGACTGGATGATCCGCCGGTGTTTTGTGGCAGACCCGGGGCATGTAATCGCCAGTGTCGACTACCAAGCCCAGGAACTAAGGGTACTTGCAGCCCTATCTGGGGACTTGACGATGATCCGGGCGTTCGAGAACGATGCTGATCTTCATCAACTGACAGCGGATGCTGCCGGCGTCGACCGTAATGTCGGCAAGAGGGCGAACTTCCTGAAGGTCTACGGTGGCGGGGCAGCGAAGCTGGCCACCTCTGCCGGGATCACCTTCCCCGCAGCGAAAGCCGTTATCGACGGCTTCGATCGGACCTACCCGGGTGTGCAGAAGCTCAGCGCCAAGCTGCAGCGGGAAGCTACCCAGACCGGGTACATCGTCACCCCGATGGGCCGGCGTCTGCCGGTGGACGAGGACAGGGCGTACAGCGCTCTTAACTACCTTATCCAGTCCACGTCTCGGGACGTGACCTGCAAGGCGCTGGTTCGGCTGCACGAGGCGGGATTCACTCCGTACCTTCGTCTTCCCATCCATGACGAGGTCTTGGTGAGCATTCCCGAAGGGAAAGCGAACTGGGGTGCTCAGCGCATCGCGGAGCTGATGGCAGAGGACA
This sequence comes from Mycobacterium sp. NGS33, assembly GCF_059812885.1. Taxonomy (NCBI): domain Bacteria; kingdom Bacillati; phylum Actinomycetota; class Actinomycetes; order Mycobacteriales; family Mycobacteriaceae; genus Mycobacterium; species Mycobacterium sp. NGS33. The sequence continues at coordinate 704,464 of NZ_JCALDN010000002.1, forward strand.
TGGGACCGGTTCACATCGGAACCGACCCCGAGGTCGGAGGGCGGTCCTGGGGATCGCTGTATCTGAAAAAGGAGGACCGTGCCGGTTGCACGGACCCTTACCTGCTGAAGCCAGCTTGACAACTAACGAAGGAGTATGACCATCGACGACATCGACTTCTTCTCCACCCTCTACCAAGGGTGGAGCAAGACAACAGGAGCCAAGGACACCTACTGGATGCCGGAAGAGGACCACTGCGAGGACGTGGACGGCACGGACCTGAACCTCTTCAGCATCGTGGCAGTCGACCAGGGGGAGAATAAGACGTACATCGCACAGTACGTCCGGGAAGATGACGCTGCGTGGATCACCGCGCTGCACGGGTGCTTCGCCGACTTAACCCGCAGGCTTCACCAGGCGGTAGATGAAGCTGAGCGCTTCGACATCGAGAAGGACCGGGTCATCTCGGAGCTGGCACTTGCTGAGATCGAAAACAACGATCTGCGAGAGCAACTCGAAGGGTATCGGCAGCGGTATGGCTGAGGAGGCGTCCTACGCCGTCTCGATCCCTCTTGGAACTGATTTGGAGTGCGAGGTCTGCGGGTCACCCTTCGTGAAGGCGGCTACCACCCAGAAGTTCTGCCCTGACGAAGAGTGCAAGAGGGAGCGAGCCAGGAGAAGGTGGCAGAGGTGGAAGGATAAGGACGGGTCACAGGAGCGGGTAAATGAATACCAACGCCGGTACCGGAAGGCGACACACTACGGTCGCAAGTGGGAAGTTAAGAATCGGTACGGGCTTGAGTGGGATGAGTATCTAGCCTTGCTCGATCGCTACAACCACAGCTGCGCGATATGCGGCGAGTCCGACGATATCTGCGTAGACCACTGCCACAGGACGGGGAAGGTCCGTGGCATCCTGTGCCGCAAGCACAACGCAGCGATCGGGGCACTAGGCGACACAGTAGATTCTGTGTTGAGGGCTTACGAGTATCTGCTGGGCTCGTCGCCGCAGCCGGCGTCGCAGAAGTCATCTGGCCAGAAAAGCTGAGGTACACCTGATG